>NZ_JBWKOL010000003.1:0-374598 GCF_059416065.1 Brevundimonas sp. GW821-FHT09G01 | reverse complement strand
CCCGGCGCCCGCCCCGGCGGCCCGCGCACCGGCCCCGGCGGCCGTCCGGCCCCGAACGCTCCGCCCGCGACGCCTGAAGTCGCCCGTCCCGCCCGCGCCGGCTTCGGCCGTCCCGCCGGCAGCCGCGCCGAGGAAGATCGCGACAAGCGTTTCTCGGACGCCGGTCCGGGCAAGGCCGTCAGCCGCACCCGCGGCGAGCCCAAGCGCCGCGAAGGCCGTCTGACCATCCAGGCCGTGGCCGGTGGCGACGAGGACGCCGCCGAGCGCATGCGCTCGCTGGCCTCGGTTCGCCGGGCCCGCGAACGCGAGAAGGAAAAGCGCAAGGGCGGCTCGACCGACGCTCCGAACCGGCCGCGTGAAGTCGTCATTCCCGACGTCATCACCGTGCAGGAGCTGTCCAACCGGATGGCCGTGCGCGGCGTCGACATCATCAAATTCCTGATGAAGCAGGGCCTGATGATGAAGATCAACGACGTCATCGACACCGACACCGCTGAGCTGGTCGCCGACGAATTCGGCATGGCCGTGCGCCGCGTGTCCGAGTCCGACGTCGAAACCGGCTTCCTGTCCGACGACGTGGACGACGATGCGACCACGCCCCGCGCGCCGGTCGTGGCCATCATGGGCCACGTCGACCACGGCAAGACCTCGCTGCTCGACGCCCTGCGCACCACCGACGTGGCCGCGGGCGAAGCCGGCGGGATCACCCAGCACATCGGCGCCTATCAGGTCCGTCTGCCGGACGGCCAGCGCGTGACCTTCCTGGACACCCCGGGCCACGCCGCCTTCTCGGCGATGCGCGCCCGCGGCGCCAACGTCACCGACATCGTGGTCCTGGTGGTCGCGGCCGACGACGGCGTCATGCCGCAGACGATCGAGGCCATCCAGCACGCCAGGGCGGCCAACGCCCCCCTGATCGTGGCGGTCAACAAGATCGACAAGCCGGACGCCAACCCGCTGAAGGTGGTCAACGAGCTGCTGCAGTACGAAGTCATCGCCGAGAGCCTGGGCGGCGACACCCAGATCATCGAGGTGTCGGCCAAGAACCGCACCAACCTCGAGGGTCTGATCGACGCCATCCTTGTGCAGGCCGAGGTCATGGACCTGAAGGCCGATCCGGAACGCTCCGCCGAAGGCGTGGTCATCGAGGCCAAGCTGGACAAGGGCCGCGGTCCGGTCGCGACCGTCCTGGTCAAGCGCGGCACGCTGAAGCGCGGCGACATCATCGTGGCCGGTTCGGCCTGGGGCAAGGTTCGCGCCCTGCTGAACGAGCGCAACGAGCAGCTGACCGAAGCCGGTCCGTCCGTCCCCGTCGAGATCCTCGGCCTGGACGAGGCGCCGAGCCCCGGTGAACCGCTGGCTGTGGTGGAATCCGAAGCCCGCGCCCGCGAGCTGACCGAATACCGCGCCCGCGTGAAGCGCGAGAAGGCGACCGGCGGCATCAACCAGGTCTCGCTGGCCGACATGATGGCCAAGCTGGGCACCAAGAAGATCTCGGAGATGCCGGTCATCATCAAGGCCGACGTCCAGGGTTCCGCCGAAGCCATCGTCGGCTCGCTGGAGAAGATGGGCAACGACGAGGTGCGCGCGCGCACCGTCATGTCGGGCGCCGGCGGGATCACCGAGAGCGACGTGCAACTGGCCAAGTCGGCCGGCGCGCCGATCCTCGGCTTCAACGTCCGTGCGTCGAAGCAGGCCCGCGACCTCGCCGACCGCGAGGGCGTCGAGATCCGGTACTACTCGATCATCTACGACCTGCTGGACGACATGAAGGGCGTGCTCTCGGGCATGCTGGCCCCGCTGCAACGCGAAACCTTCCTGGGCAACGCGGCCGTGCTTCAGGTCTTCGACATCTCCAAGACCGGCAAGATCGCCGGTTGCCGGGTATCCGAAGGCGTGGTCCGCAAGGGCGCCAAGGTCCGGATCATCCGCGACGACGTGGTGGTCCTGGAACTGGGCACCCTCACGACGCTCAAGCGCTTCAAGGACGAGGTCAACGAAGTCACGGCGGGCCAGGAATGCGGCATGCACTTCCAGGGCTTCCAGGACATCAAGGCCGGCGACTACATCGAGTGCTTCACGGTCGAAGAGATCAAGCGCACGCTGGACTAGTCGTTCAGGGGATAAGGGAAAGGCGACGCCGCGGCGTCGCCTTTTCGCCATCCGGATTGGGGATCACTTTTCCATGCGCCGTTTCCTCATCGCCCTGCTGACCCTTTCCGCCGTCGCCGGTCCGGCCGCGGCCGAGACCCGCTACCTGGCCTATGACGCCTCGGACCGGGTCACCCAGGCCCTGACGCGGGGCATCACCCTGGAAGGCGACCGGGGCCTGTTCGGCGCCATCACCGTACGGCGCATCATCTCCACCTCGAACCGCGGTTCGGCCGAGATCCGCATCGGCGGTCCGGATGCCGCCCGGCGCGCCCTGCCCGCCGGATCGACCGAGAACATCCTCTACACCGTCTCGCCGGACGGCGGCGGTCGCGGCCTGGCGCGCGCGCTGTGCCCTGGCGCCGACCAGGCCTTCCTGATCCTCGGACGGGTCCGCCTGGCCCGCCCCCTGACCGCCCAGGCCATCGGCCGCTGGCCCGACGGCGCCTACCGGCACTGCGTGACCCTGTCCTACAACTGGCGCGGCGAATGGGCGACGCCGCCCGCCGGCGGGCCCGGCGAGGATTCCTCTGCCCCTATCGGGCGATAGGTTTTGCACCGGCCGCGCACCCCGCTAGACCATTTTTGCTTCAGGTCGCTTCGACCTGAATCCAAAAAATGGTCCAGCATCAAACTGGAGCAAAATCTGAGCCGAGCTGGACGGCGTCCAACTCGACCGATTTTGCTCTAGGGTTGCGCGAATGAGCGCCACCGCCATCCCACGACCGCAGGCCGGACGCCGCCGGGGCCTGAAGGGCCTCGCCGGAGCGTTGGCCTTCGTCTGCCTGGTGCTGTTCCTGCTGGCCATCGAACAGAAGCAGGCGGTCCAGGCCTGGGCCGCCGTGCGCGACGGCGCCGCCCCCGCCGCGAGCCGCATCTTCCACTGGGCCGCCGACGGCGCCTCGGACGGGCTGAACGGCTTGAAGACCGCCGCCGTCGGGACCGATGGCCCCCTGACCGCTGCGCCGGACGCCATGGTGCTGGCCGGGGAGTTCGGCCCCGCCGACGACATCACGCGCGACACGACCGGAGGCGTCACCTTCACCGGCGCGGTGATCCGGCTGGAGCGCGGCGAGACCTTCCGCACCCGTCCCCTGCGTATCGCCGCCGGGAGCGAGGCCTTCAACAGCCTGCGCGAGACCTTCGCCACGCGGCTGGACGCCGCCGGCGACGCCCAGATCGAACTGCGCGCCGTGGTCCCGCAGAGCCGAGACCAGGCGGTCGCCGCCTCGCCCCTGTGCGGCGGCGCGGCGCCCGGCGTGGCGGCCCTGCTGCATCGCCGGGACCATGTCGAACTGATCCTGTTCCGTGAGCGGACGATTGTGGGGCCGGACGCCCCGGTGGACGGTCTGTGCGGCGTATGGAGGTTCCGGGCCCGATGAAGCGTGAACGGAAGGGCGTGGGGGCCTTCATCGCCGCCGGCGCAGTCGGGGCGCTCGCCGCCCTGTGGACCTGGGCCGCCCCGGGCGATCCGGCGCTGTGGCCGGCGCGCGCCGACGCGCCCGGTGTCGAGATCAGCCTGCTGAACAACGGCTTCCACACCGACCTGGCCGTACCGCGCGCGGCGCTGGAGGCGCGGGGCGGGCCGCTGGCCGCGGCCGTGCGCGGCCTTCCCGCCGGCGACTGGATCCTGATCGGCTGGGGCGACGCCAAATTCTATGTCGACCAGAGCCCGATCGGCGACCGCCTGCCCGACGGCGCGCGCGCCTTCTTCCGGCCCGGCAACCCGTCCGTGGTCATGCTCGATCCGGCCCAGCGCGACCCGCGCGAGACGTTCGACGCCGACAGCCGACGCGACTTCCGCCTGTCGCAGGCCGGGTTCGAGGCCATGGCGGCCCGGATCGAGGGCTCGCTGGATCTGTCGACCGGCTCGGCGCGTATCGCCGCCGCCCGCGCCGGGGACGACGCCCGCTTCTTCGCCAGCCGCGAGCATTTCTCCATCGGCCACCTGTGCAACCACTGGACGGCGGGCGTGCTGAACGCCGCGGGCATGCCGATCCGGCCCGTGCAATCGATCCAGTCGTCCGAGGTCGTGGCCACTATCGACCGGGCGCAACTGGACACTCCGGCCGCGGGGGACTAGACCGCGCGCTCTTCAATTCCGGGGCGGCGTTCGCCCCCTCGCCTTCCAGCCGGGTCCGAGCCCCGGCGGGCGATCCAGAAGGAGGCCGCCGTCATGGGCCGCAAGCAACACACCCGCAACGCCTCCGGACCGCAGGGACCGTCCCAGCGCCAGTTGCGCGCCGGCGAGCTGATCCGCCACGCCCTCGTCGAGGTGCTGCGCGAGGAAGAGATCCACGACCCCGCCATGGAGGGCGTCTCGGTGACGGTGACGGAAGTCCGCCTTTCGCCCGACCTGAAGCACGCCACCTGCTTCGTCGAGCCGCTGGGGGCCGGCGTCGCCGACGCCCCGACCGCCGGTCACGTGACCGAGATCGTCAAGGCGCTGAACGCCCACGCCAAATTCCTGCGCGGCGTGCTGGGCAAGCATATCGACATGCGTTTCACCCCCGACCTGCGCTTCCGCCATGACGAAAGCTTCGAGGCCGCCGAGCGCCTGAACCGCCTGCTGGACGACCCGCGCGTCCGCGCCGACGTCGAACACTCCGACGAGGACGATCAGGCGTGATCCGGCCTCAAGCAGCGCGAAGCGCGGTAGGCCAAGCGTAATGGGCCGCAGGAAACGCGGCGAGATCGTCAACGGCTGGGTCTGCCTGGACAAGCCGTACGAGATGGGCTCGACCGAGGCGGTCAGCCGCATCCGCCGCCTGTTCGACGCCCAGAAGGCCGGACACGCGGGCACCCTGGACCCGCTGGCTTCCGGCATCCTGCCCATCGCGCTGGGAGAGGCGACCAAGACCGTCCCCTTCATGATGGAGGCGCAGAAGGTCTATCGCTTCACCATCCAGTGGGGCGTCTCCACCGACAGCCTGGACCGCGAGGGCGAGATCGTCGCCCGGTCGGACGTGCGTCCGTCGCTGGAACAGGTGAAGGCCGCCCTGCCCGCCTTCGTCGGCGAAATCGATCAGGTGCCGCCCGCCTTCTCGGCCATCAAGGTGGACGGCCAGCGCGCCTATGACCTGGCCCGCGAGGGTATCGAGGTGGAGCTGAAGGCCCGCCGGGTGATGATCCACGAGGCCGCCGTCACCGGCGCGCCCGACGCCGACCACCTGGAGATCACGATGCGGACCGGCAAGGGCGTCTACGTCCGTTCGCTGGCCCGCGACCTGGCCGTCATGCTCGGCGCGGAGGGCCACGTCTCGGCCCTGCGGCGCGAGCGGGTGGGGCCGTTCAGCGTCGAAAACGCCGTGACGCTGGATTCTCTGGAGGAAATGGTGCATAGCGGCGCCGCCTCGGAAGGCTTGCTTCCCGTCGCGACCGCCCTGGACGACATCCCGGAGTTGGCCGTTACGGATCAAGACGCCTTCTCGCTTCGGCAGGGACGGCCGATCGTTCTGCTCCCCAGACAGGTCGAAACGCTCAAGGGTCAGCTGAAAGGCGACGCCCGGACCGTTTCGGTTTTCCTGGGCCAGACCCTCGTCGCTCTCGGTCAGTTGCGGGCCGGCCGGCTAGAACCCGACCGCGTTTTCAACCTCCCATAAGGAGTTACACGATGTCGATCACCGCCGCCCGCAAGGGCGAAGTCATCGCCGATAACGCTCGTTCCGACGGCGACACCGGCTCTGCTGAAGTCCAGGTCGCGATCCTCTCGGAACGCATCGCCAACCTGACCGAGCACTTCAAGACGCACAAGAAGGACAACCACTCGCGCCGCGGCCTGCTCAAGATGGTCTCGCAGCGTCGTCGCCTTCTTGACCACCTGGCGAAGGTCGATCGCGAGCGCTACGCCGCTCTGATCGGCAAGCTGAACCTGCGCCGCTAAGCGCAGATCGCGGAACAGATTCGAGGCGCGGGCCATGTCCGCGCCTCTTTCCGCATCCAGAGACCAGCCGCGCGCCGCGGTTCTGTAACGGCGCATGACGCGAGGGCTGAATACCGGTCCTCAGACACTCCCGGGTCTGTCGCGATGGCGCGGCGGCCCATGGACCGAAGGACTGAACGCCCGACGCTCCACCCATTGATGGGACTCCGCCGGGAATACGCCCGCCGGAATACGAAAGACGAAACATGTTCGATATCAAACGCAAGACGATCGACTGGGCCGGCCGCCCGCTGACGCTGGAAACCGGCCGCATCGCCCGTCAGGCCGACGGCGCCGTGCTGGCGACCTACGGCGAGACCGTGGTTCTGGCCACCGTCGTCTACGGTCGCGCCCCCAAGCCGGGCCTGGATTTCTTCCCGCTGACCGTCAACTACCAGGAAAAGACCTTCGCCGCCGGCAAGATCCCGGGCGGCTACTTCAAGCGTGAAGGCCGTCCGACCGAGAAGGAGACCCTGGTCTCCCGCCTGATCGACCGTCCGATCCGCCCGCTGTTCGTCAAGGGCTTCAAGAACGAGACCCAGGTCGTCATCACCGTGCTGCAGCACGACCTCGAGAACGACCCGGACGTGGTCGGCATGGTCGCCGCCTCGGCCGCCCTGACCATCTCGGGCGTTCCCTTCATGGGCCCGATCGGCGCCGCCCGTGTCGGCTACATCGACGGTGAGCTGGTCCTGAACCCGACCATCGACCAACTGCCGGACTCGGCGCTGGACCTGGTCGTCGCCGGCACCACCGACGCCCTGATGATGGTGGAATCGGAAGCCAAGGAACTGTCGGAACAGGTCTTCCTCGACGCCCTGATGTTCGCCCACCGCGGCATGCAGCCGGTCATCGAAGCGATCATCGAACTGGCCGAGCACGCCGCCAAGGAGCCCTTCGACTTCCAGGCCGAAGACCACTCGGACGTCGTCGCCTCGATCCAGAAGCTGGTCGGCGAAGACATCAAGGCCGCCTACACCCACGTCGGCAAGCATGACCGCCACGCCGCCGTCGGCGCCGCCAAGAAGAAGGCCGCCGAGGCCCTGGTGAAGACCGAAGAGAACCCGGAGGGCGTCGAGTCGGCCAAGTTCGCCACCGCCTTCAAGGAATGCGAAGCCCACGTCCTGCGTCGCGACATCATCGACAACGGCCACCGCGTCGACGGCCGCGCCCTCGACAAGGTCCGCTCGATCGTGTCGGAAGTCGGCGTCTTCCCGCGCACCCACGGCTCGGCCCTGTTCACCCGCGGTGAAACGCAGGCCATCGTCGTCGCCACCCTCGGCACCGGCGAGGACGAGCAGTACATCGACGCCCTGACCGGGACGTACAAAGAGAAGTTCCTGCTCCACTACAACTTCCCTCCCTACTCGGTCGGTGAGACCGGTCGTATGGGCGGCGCGGGCCGTCGGGAAATCGGTCACGGCAAGCTGGCCTGGCGGGCGATCCGTCCGATGCTGCCGTCGGCGGAAGAGTTCCCCTACACGATCCGCCTGGTCTCCGAGATCACCGAGTCGAACGGCTCGTCCTCGATGGCCACGGTCTGTGGTTCGTCGCTGGCCCTGATGGACGCCGGCGTGCCCCTGAAGAAGCCCGTCTCGGGCATCGCCATGGGCCTGATCCTGGAGCCGTCGGGCGAGTTCGCCATCTTGTCGGACATCCTGGGTGACGAAGATCACCTAGGCGACATGGACTTCAAGGTCGCCGGCACCCGTGACGGCATCACCTCGCTGCAGATGGACATCAAGGTCGCCGGCATCACCGAAGAGATCATGAAGAAGGCCATCGCCCAGGCTTCGGCCGGCCGCCTTCACATCCTCGACGAGATGGACAAGGCCATCGACGGCGCCCGCACCGAGCTGGGTGAGTTCGCGCCGAAGATCGAGTCCATCAAGGTCCCGGTCGACAAGATCCGCGAAGTCATCGGCACCGGCGGCAAGGTGATCCGCGAGATCGTCGAAAAGACCGGCGCCAAGATCAACATCGAAGACGACGGCACCGTGAAGATCGCCGCCTCGGACCAGGAAAAGATCGACGCCGCCAAGGCCTGGATCTCGTCCATCGTCTCGGAGCCGGAAGTCGGCACGATCTACACCGGCAAGGTCGTGAAGGTCGTCGACTTCGGCGCCTTCGTGAACTTCTTCGGCGCCAAGGACGGTCTGGTCCACGTGTCGCAACTGGCCCTGGAACGCGTCGCCAACCCGGCCGACGTCATTTCGGAAGGCCAGGAGGTCAAGGTCAAATTCCTGGGCCTGGACGACCGCGGCAAGACCAAGCTGTCGATGAAGGTCGTTGATCAGGCCACGGGTGAAGACCTGACGGACAAGATCAACGCCGAGCGCGCCGAGCGTGGCGAAGCCCCGCTGTCGGATGACACCGGCGGCCGTCCCAAGCGTGACGGCGACCGCGGCGGCGACCGCGGCCGCAGCCGCAGCCGCCGGGACTAAACTCCCCGCGCGTCCGCGCTGACTGAACAGGGGCCCCGGTGGACACGCCGGGGCCCTTCGTCTTTGGGCCGCCGCGACACTCGCCAAGCGAGAGGATTCGACAATCTTCGTTCAGTGATTGTCGGTTTCCGAAAACACGATAAGGTTCCTCCCGACAGATCAAACGGGAGACGAGCCATGGCCACGGATATCCTGCTGGGCGAGGCGGAGGTGGCGATCAAAAGCCCCGAAGTGACGATCCATCGCGAGAATGAGCCGGAGAACTCCTCGGCGCTGAATTTCCGGAACGCCACGGGCTACTGGCATATCTCCGGCCCCCGGACCTATGACCCGGGCAATCCGCTGTCGGTCTTCTGGAACAACAACAGCGGCTGGATCGGTCCGATGCTGACCATCCAGACCGGCGGCAACATCGGCGTCGGCACCAAGGAGCCGGCCAGCACCCTGCACGTGCACGGCGGCGAGGTGCATTCGACCGGTCCGGTGGCCGGCTTCTCCTTCACCACCCGCGACCTGCCGGACGGCAAGACGACCGGGAACGACTGGGGCGAGCGCTGGGTCTGGTACGCGACCCAGAAAAGCGCCCGGCTATGGTCGGACTCCGATCTGGTGACGGTCACCGCCCTCATCGGCAACCAGGCGAGAATGGCGGTGAAGGGCACCGTCGAGTGCACCTTCCTGAAGCTCAACGGCAAGCAGGTGGGATCGGAGCTTTCGAACCTGCGCAAGGAAATCGAAGCCCTCAAGGCCGAGATCGCCAAGCTGAAGGGCTAGGAGCCGCCGCGTCCCCGGACGCCGGACCACGGAGGACCAGACGTGGCGAACAAGAAGACCGCCTACCAGAAGATCGGCGACGCCCTGCACATCAACCCGGCCGCGCAGAGCAAGCTGAAAGAGCTGTTCGAGGACGGCAAGGCCGCGGCGGACGCCATCGGACAGGCCGTGGCGATCGTCGGCGCCGTGATGGCGGTGGCCAAGATCGTCGGCATCCTGGAGGACAAAAGCCCCACCGACATCCTGTATGAAAAGCTGCAGGCGAACTTCAAGGCCATCGCCGCCAAGATCGACGCGGTCAGCAAGCAGATCCAGCGCCAGACCCTCGCCGAGCTGTGCGCGAACATCAAAACCGTGGACCAGGAGACGAAGACCTGGGCCCTGTACGTGAAGGCGCACAAGGTCGATCCGCCGGCCGGCAGCATCGAACGCGAGAAGATGATCGAGGCGTCGCCCATGTCCGGCTTCACCTCCAACCTGATCGAACAGCCGCAGGTCTGGGTCCGCACCTTCGACGAGACGGACCTGTGCACCCAGCCCTGGGGCAAGGGCCGCTATACGCCGCCCAAGGAGGAGTCCAACGGCTTTGTCTGGGAGTACCGTCACTTCCTGCCCCTGATGCTGCTGATCACCCGCTCGCGCCTGGCCTATCTGATCGCGACCGAGGGACCCGGGTTCGCGGACAAGAACCGGGACGCCTTCGCCGCCACCATCGCCTTCATGATCCAGGTGCACGACCGGATCATCAGCGGCTTCGTGCTGACGCCGGCGCCGGGGCTGAAGGGACCGGACGGGCCGCTGATGGCCTTCCCCTTCGACGCGCCGCCGCCGGGCCATTATGTGCCGCTGAAGCCGCAGACCTTCTCGCCGTCGTATTGGGACCAGATAAAGACGCCCTGCGGCGCCGTCGACACCTACGCCGGGGTCGGGGCCTTCGAGGTCTTCCCGATGAGCCAGCCGATCCGGCACACCTATTTCGAGCGGTTCGACGAATACCTGTCGGCGGCCAACCTGCCGCTCAGCTCGCAGCCGACGCCGCAGATGCTGGAGAAGCCGCAGCAGGATTTCGAGGCACAGCGGGCGGTGGGGCGCGCCGTTCTGGCGAAGGAGCAGGCCTATGCGGCGCGCTTCTACGCCATCTTCCTGATCCGGGCCCGGCGGGCGTGGCGCGAGCTCTACCAGTCCCTGGGGCTGGACAATGTGGTCGGGGCCGCCGACGGCTATGCGGTCGCGGTCGGCATTCCGGACCGCCCCCATTTCGCGCGCCACTACGCGGGCTTCCACTCGCTGGCGGCGGTGATGCAGCCCTCGGCGCGGACCACGGCGGAGCTGTCGAGCCCGCCCGCGGCGCCCCTGGCCCTGCACCGGTTCGACAGCGTGCGCGCCTTCGCCGATCTGCTGGGCGCCGACTTCGCGCACGCGCCGCCGATCAAGATCGGACCCTTCAAGATCGGCAAGAACATCGTCTCGCTGAAGCGGATCCTGGACGGGGACGACTGACGGATCACGGTCGCTCCGGACGGAGGAGAACACCGTCCGATGCGTTCGATGCGTCCGATGCGTCCGATGCGTCCGATGCGTCCGATGCGTCCGATGCGTCCGATGCGTCCGGGTCGCTGACGCGGGGCGGATGCGATGTCAAAGACCAAAGCCCGCAGGCGCACGCATCAAAGCATGCGCCTGCGTCAGGATTGGTCGTGTGGTCCCGCCGGGGCGGGGATCAGGGGTAGAGGGCGGCGCAGTCCGCGCGGACGGCGGCGGCGCAGGCCTCGAAGGCGACGCCCTCGGGCGTCTCGGGGCTGGGCTTGTAGATGGCGCCGTTCCCGTCGCGCGGGTAGCAGGGCATCATCCGCTGGCCGACACACTGGCGGTGCTGCGGATTGTTCTGGGGCGCCGAGACGCCGACCGACGGGGCGACGGCGAGCAGCAGGACGGCGGGCACGGCGAGCAGGATCTTCATCGGGGAACCTCCGTTGGTGGACGAGTGAGAGGTTCGCGCGGAGGTTGGAGAGATGCAAGCGGAACGGTTGTCGCCGTCGCCTGCGCCGAGCGGCGATCCGTCTTGACCCTGCCCGGGTCCCTTCGGATCATGGCGCATGCCCAGGCCCGTCACGCTCGCCCCCTACACCTCGCAGTGGAAGGCCCGAGCCGAGGCCTTGATCGCGGACCTCCAGGCGGCCGCGCCCCGGACCTTTGAGGCGGTGCACCATGTCGGCTCGACCGCCGTGCCGGGCCTGCGGGCCAAGCCGGTCATCGATCTGCTCGGCGAGACCGGGAGTCTGGCGATGATCGAGGCGGCGCGGCCGGCGCTGGAAGGGCTCGGCTATCGCTGGCGCGGCGAGAACGGCCTGACCGGTCGGCGCTATCTCACCTGGGACGATCCGGATACCGGCGCCCGCGGCGTCCATCTGCACGTCTATGCGGCGCGCGATCCGGCGCTCGCCTGGCATCTGGCCTTCCGTGACCGGCTGAGGGCCGATCCGGCCGTCGCCACCGCCTATGAGACGGAGAAGGCGCGCTGCGCGGCGCTGCATCCGGACGACAGCGGGGCGTATGCGGCGTGTAAGAAGGCGTGGACGGACGGAGTGGCGGCGGAGGTGGTGCGGGGGGCTGAGCGTATGACCATGCGCTGATGCCCCGGCATAAGACAGACTTAGGCCACGTCCGAAAATGACGGGGCGCACAACTACAAATCTCGACGTGATTAATGACCCCTTAGGACTGTCGAATCACCCTGCTCCAATCAACGGATTAAGCGCGGCATGGCCTATCTTTTCAGTATCAAGCCGGAGTACTGCGCCCGGATTTTCAGGGGCACGAAAACGGTCGAACTGCGCCGACGCGTCTCTCCGAAGATTCACGTTGGCTCGCTTATGATGATCTATGAAACGATGCCGACGAAAGCTGTGACCGGCGCGGCCGTTATCACATCTGTCGAAGCTATGCCGCTTCGGTCTTTGTGGGGGCTAGCCGAGCGGGAAGGCGGCATCTTGCGTGAGGCATTTTTCGCCTACTTTGACGGGCTCAACGACGGCTACGCCATAAGCATCGGATCGGCCGTTCGCTTTCCCACACCCGTGCCTCTATCCACCATGGCGAACGAATATGGGTTGCAAGCTCCGCAATCTTACCGAGAGATACCCGACCACTTAACGGCAGCGCTTCTCCGGCATGGCCAAATTTCTGTTGGACACCAACATTCTGATACCGGTGGAGGATGCGAGAGCCACGCCGGATTCATACGCCTCGCTGCTGCGTGACTTACAAGCCAAAGGTCACACTTCTCACGTCCATGATGCCACGCTAGCTGACATCAAACGGGATCCAGACGCTGCTCGCAGATCGATCTCGATATCGAAGGCAGCAAAGTATCCCCGGATCAAAAATAGCTGGCGGGACCAAGCTGCGCTGACTGCGGAATTCGGTGAGATACGCAACGACAACGATCTGTCGGATGCGCACATTCTCAGCGCGCTTTCCGATGGCATCGTCGATGTTTTGATCACTGAGGACCAAGGCCTCCACACAAGGGCCTCTCGTCTAAACCTCGGACAAAAGGTCCTTACGGTTCGACAGGCGCTGGACTTCATCAACGGCACGTACGCGCGTATCGATTACGTGCTCAAATCGGTTTCGCGGAAGTTCTGCTACGAACTAAAGCCCACCGACCCGATATTCGGATCGCTGATAGAAGACTACCCGCCTTTCGCCGCTTGGATGGACAAGTGCCGGAAGAACGACCGCGAATGCTGGGTGGTTGAGGACGACAGCTCGATAGCTGCATTGGCCATATTCAAGGACGAGATCGGCGACGAAGTCCCGGCGGGAGTGCTCGGGGATCGGATATTCAAACTCTGCACGTTCAAAGTGTCAGAGCGATATCGTGGCGGGCGGCTGGGTGAGCAGCTCCTACGCCAAGCGATGTGGTTCGCCTACGATGGGGGATACGACGCTGCCTATCTGACGGTGTTTCCAAAGCAAATCGCGCTCCGAGATTTGATCGAATCGTTCGGCTTCCGAAATGTCTCGGAGCAGGAGAACGGAGAGATCGTCTATGCCAAGCATTGGGATAGAGCCCTTAAACTAGATGCTTCCGACGCGACGCTAGTACGTCAGAACTATCCCGCTTGGCCTTCAATTTTTCACAGAGGTCTGATCGTCCCCGTGCGACCCGGGTACCATGATCGCCTGTTCCCGGAAGCGGCTTCGCGGCTGGCCGACATGCCGGGCGATCTATTCGCTTCCGCTTGGTCCCAAGGGACTCCGGAGCGTTCCAGCCCGTCCAACAGCATCAGAAAAGTCTATCTGGGCTACACACCCACCCGCATGGTCGAACCCGGAACGCTTGTCGCCTTTTACCGATCTAGCGACAACGAAATGGGCGTGAAAAGCGCGGTCGCCGCTATTGGAATCGCTGAGCAATACGACCGTATCGGCGACTACGAGCACGCGGTCGCCGTCGTCGCCAAACGCTCGGTTTATACAAACGAAGAACTAGAGGACCTTGTGCGGAAGCCCGGTCTTAAGGCTCTCACGTTCTTGTTCTATGGCTATCTGAAAGAGCCGCTCTTGCGGAAAGACCTTGAATGTCAAGGATTGCTCGACGCTCCCCCGCAGTCTTTTGTGAGCATCTCTGGCGACCGGCTCCGATTACTTGAGCAGGCTGTCTCAGGTAACTTGGAAGCCGCGTAATCAATGCACCCGCGCCTTCCCGATCTCCAGCCCCTCCCCGCCCGCTGACACGGCGATCACGGACCCGTCCTCGATCTCGCCCGCCAGCAGCTTGCGCGCGATGGGATCCACCAGTTCCTTCTGGATCACCCGCTTGAGCGGACGCGCGCCGTAGACCGGGTCGTAGCCCTTGTCGGCCAGCCAGGCGGCGGCGGTGTCGTCGAGCGCGAGGGTCAGGCGGCGGTCGGCCAGGAGCTTCTCGAAGCGGGCTAGCTGGATGCGGACGATGCCGCCCATCTGTTCGCGGCCCAGGCGGCGGAACAGGATGATCTCGTCGATGCGGTTCAGGAACTCGGGGCGGAAGTGGGCGCGGACGGCGTCCATGACGTAGGGGCGGACCGCCTCGACGTCGTCGCCTTCGCCCTGGTTGGCCAGGGCCTCGGAGCCGAGGTTGCTGGTCATGATGATCAGGGTGTTGCGGAAGTCGATGGTGCGGCCCTGGCCGTCGGTCAGGCGGCCGTCGTCGAGCACCTGCAGCAGGACGTTGAAGACGTCGGGATGGGCCTTTTCGACCTCGTCGAACAGGACGACCTGATAGGGCCGCCGACGGACCGCTTCCGTCAGGGCGCCGCCCTCGTCATAGCCGACGTAGCCCGGAGGGGCGCCGATCAGGCGGCTGACGGAGTGCTTCTCCATGTATTCCGACATGTCGAGGCGGGTGATGGCGGCCTCGTCGTCGAACAGGAAGTCGGCCAGGGCCTTGGTCAGCTCGGTCTTGCCGACGCCCGTCGGGCCCAGGAAGAGGAAGCTGCCCAGCGGGCGGTTGGGGTCGTTGAGGCCGGCGCGGGCCCGGCGCACGGCGTCGGAGACGGCCTCCAGCGCCGCATCCTGGCCGACCACGCGGTGGCGCAGGGCGTCCTCCATCTGGAGCAGCTTTTCGCGCTCGCCCTCCAGCATCTTGTCGACCGGAACGCCGGTCCAGCGGGAGACGACGGCGGCGATCTGTTCGGCGTCGACGACTTCGGGCGTCAACGGTCCGCACCCGGAGCTTTCGGCGGCTTCGGCGTCGGCGAGCTGTTTCTCGATCTGCGGGATCTGGCCGTAGGCGATCTCGGACGCACGGCCCAGGTCGCCTGCGCGCTGGGCGGCGGCCAGTTCGGCGCGCAGGCGGTCGAGCGTCTCGCGCAGCTGGGCGCCGGCGCCGACCTTTTCCTTCTCGGCCTTCCAGCGGGCGGTCAGGTCGTCGGACTGGCCCTCCAGATCGAGGATCTCGTCCTCGAGCTTCTCGAGGCGGTGCTGGGAGGCGCTGTCGGTCTCCTTCTTCAGGGCCTCGCGCTCGATCTTCAGCTGGACCAGGCGGCGATCAATCTCGTCCAGGGCCTCGGGCTTGGAGTCGACGGCCATGCGCACGCGGCTGGCGGCCTCGTCGACCAGGTCGATGGCCTTGTCCGGCAGGAAGCGGTCAGTGATGTAGCGGTTCGACAGGGTGGCGGCGGCGACGATGGCGGCGTCGGAGATGCGCACCCCGTGGTGGACTTCGTACTTCTCCTTCAGTCCACGGAGGATCGAGACGGTGTCCTCGACCGTGGGCTCGGCGACGAAGACCGGCTGGAAGCGCCGGGCCAGGGCCGCGTCCTTCTCCACGTGCTTGCGGTACTCGTCCAGCGTGGTGGCGCCGACGCAGTGCAGCTCGCCGCGGGCGAGCGCGGGCTTGAGCAGGTTGGAGGCGTCCATGGCGCCGTCGCCCTTCCCGGCGCCGACCAGGGTGTGCATCTCGTCGATGAACAGGACGATGCCGCCCTCGGCCGCCGCGACCTCGTTGAGCACGGCCTTGAGCCGTTCCTCGAACTCGCCGCGGTATTTGGCGCCGGCGATCAGGGAGCCCATGTCGAGCGACAGGACCTTCTTGTCGCGCAGGCTTTCAGGCACGTCGCCGTTGACGATGCGCAGGGCCAGGCCCTCGACGATGGCGGTCTTGCCGACGCCCGGTTCGCCGATCAGGACGGGGTTGTTCTTGGTGCGGCGGGCCAGGACCTGGATGGTGCGGCGGATCTCCTCGTCGCGGCCGATGACCGGGTCGATCTTGCCGTCGGCGGCGGCCAGGGTCAGGTCGCGGGCATAGCGCTTCAGGGCGTCATAGCCGTCTTCGGCGGCGGCGCTGTCGGCGGTCTTGCCCTTGCGGACCTCGACGATGGCGGCGTCCAGCGCGTCGGGCTTGGCCCCGGCGGCGCCGAGGACGGTGGCGGCCACACCGCCTTCGCGGGCGAGGGCCGAGAGCAGGCGTTCGGTGGTGACGAAGGCGTCGCCGGCCTTCTTGGACGCGGCCTCGGCGGCGGCGAAGACCCGGGCGGTGTCGCCGTCCAGATAGAGCTGGCCCGAGCCGCCGGAGACCTGGGCGCGCTTGCTCAGCGCGGTCTCGACGTCGGCTTCCGCGCGCTTGGGGTCGCCCCCGGCGGCGGTGATCAGGTTGCGGGCGAGGCCGTCACGCTCTTCCAGAAGCACCTTGAGCAGGTGTTCGGGCGCGAACTGCTGGTGTCGGCGGGCCAGCGCCAGCGACTGGGCGGATTGGACGGCCTGTTTGGCGCGGTCGGAGTAGAGGTCGAGATTCAAGGCGGGCATCCCCTTCTGAGGCGGATTCCGGAAGACGCGCCCTTTCAAGCAAGCGACGCGCCGTCCGGCTGCAGCTCAGGTGGGTGTGGCCCATTCGCCACGCAAGAGCGAGCCCTTGCGTGGCGACAGAGGGATCAGCTTCCGGTCGACGGCGCCGAGAAGTCGAACTGTTCCGGGCGCCGCTGGCCCGAGCCGAAGGTCCAGGTCAGGCCGATATAGGCCGCGCGGCCGCCGAAGGTCATGCGGGTGCGGTCGGTGAAGGCCGGGGTCTGGATGGTGGTGGTCGCCCCGAACTCGTCGAGGACGTCGCGCACGGTCGCCTGGAAGGACCAGTCCTTGTTGAGCTTGCGGCGGTAGCCGAAGTTCACCAGCGTGGCCTGCACGCGCTCGCCCTGGGCCAGCAGCTGGTCGCCGGTCCAGATGCCGGAGAGCTGCACGAAGTCGTCCTGGGTCGGCTGCCAGTTGAGCGTCAGGCGGCCGCCGACGCTCTCGATCGAGCGGTTGACCGCGCCCGGAATGCCCGCGGCGTCGATTTCCTGACGGAAGCCGTTGATGCTGGCGTTGTAGCGCAGGGTCGGGTGCAGCGCCCCGTTGGCCACCAGCTCGATGCCCGTGGCGGTGCTGGAGCCGAGGTTCTCGGGCCGGGTCAGGAAGACGCCGCCGCCGATGTCGCTGGTCACCTGGGTGAAGGCGTCGGTGGTGTCGCGGTAGTAGAGGGTCGCCTGATAGAAGGTCTGCTGAACCCGCTTCTGCCACATGACCTCGAAGGAATCCGTCTCCTGCGGCAGCAGGTTCGGGTTGCCCGAGCGGTAGTTGAGGTTGTCCTGATAGCTCAGGAAGGGGTTCAGGTCCTGCGGGTTGGGCCGCTGGATGCGCCGGCTGTAGCTGCCGCGGACGGTCTCGCCCTCGCTGAGCGTGTAGGACAGGTGCAGCGTCGGATAGGCGCGGAAATAGTCGTTGGACGACTGGATGTTGGTCGTGACCTGGTCGAGGTCGATGTTCGCCTGTTCCAGCCGCAGGCCGAACTGGGCCGACAGCTTCTCGCCGAACGGCTTTTCCCAGGTCGCATAGAGGGCGTGCACCGTCTGATCGACGTGGAACGCGTTGGAGACGATCGGATCGGGGATCATGCCGCCGGGCGTCGGGCCGCGCGCGACGAAGTTGTCGAGCTTCAGATTGGACGCCTGCAGCTCGTAGCCGAGACGCAGACGGCCGCCGTCCGCCAGGGGGCGGACATAGGCGCTGGTGATCCCCAGCTGGTCCTGGCGGTTCTGGTTCTCGACCGTCTCATAGGACAGGGCCGGCGCCGGAATGCGCAGGTTCACCGTGGTGTCGAAGTCGAGGCTGAAGCGGTTGCGGTCGAAACGGACCTCGTTGGACCATTCGTGGCCCTGGCCGTCGAAGCGGCGCAGGACGCGCGCCGACCCGCCCGAGAACTGGCCCGAGAAACCGCCGGTCGAGTTGCGGGCGTAGGCCGAGGCCAGGCCGCCGCTGGCGGCATCGGCCTCATAGAGGTCGAGGGCGTTGATCACGTTCTCAACGTCGACGTGGCGGACTTCGCCGGTGATCTGCGTCTTGTCGTCGAGGTTATGTTCGGCCGCGAGGCGCACGAAGACGTTGTCGGAATGGCCGTCGGCGTTCAGATTCGAGCGCGCCTGGAGGAAGCGACCGGCGCCGGCGTCGAACCGTTCACGCAGGCGGTCGATCTCCTGGACGAAGGTGTCGTGACGCACGCCGATATCGGCCGACAGGGTCGTCTTGCCGATCACATGGGCGATGCTGCCGCCGAAATTGTAGCGCTCGTTGTCGCCGATATTGGCGCGGATCGAGCCGGTGGTGGTCGCGCCGGGACGCACGGCGTTGGGCTTGGAGATCAGGTTGATCACCCCGCCCGAGCCTTCGGGGCTGTAGGCGGCGGAAGGGTTGGTCATCACCTCGATGCGCGCGTACTGGCTGGCCGGAATCTGCAGCACCATCTGGGCGCGGCTCGGGCCGTTGAACTGGGTCGAGGGCCGGCCATCGACCAGGATGGTGACATTGGCGTCGCCGCGCAGGCTGACGTTGCCGTCCGGATCGACCTCGACCGACGGCACGTTGCGCAGGGCGTCGGCCAGGGAGCCCGTGGCCGCCTGCAGGTCGTTCGCCAGGCTGTAGCTGGTCGAGTCGATCGACGTGCGGACGTCGTTGGGACGGGCCGCGACGACCACGTCGCCGATCGCCGTCGGCTCGGCCGGAGCCTCCTGAGGCTTCTCGCCCTCGGGAGCCGGGGCCGGAGCGGGCGTCTGGACCGGCGCCGGGGCGGGCGTCGGGGCCTGAACCTGGGTCGGGGCGGCGCGCGGCGCGGGCTGCGGAGCCGGAGCGGTCTGGGCGGCCGCGGCGCCGACGGGCAGCGTCAGGGCGACGCTGGTGAGCAGGATGAGCTTAAGGTTCGACATGGCCCCCAGCCATAGAGATGCGAAGGCCGGGACCGCCTTCGCGCAGCCTGCTGACTAACAGCGATTTGCGGATCCCCCGAGTTACATCTTTTTCATTTCATTACGGTTTTTACACAACACGTCACTTTTCCGCCCTCTCGTCTGCACATCTCGAACAGCATAACCGGGTGGACGGCTCCGCCGCTTCCCGCTTGGCGACGGACGGGTGGGCGGGCTAGCGTCCCGGCGCAATTTGTCGGGAGCGTCTCCATGTCCATCCGTCTCACGCGCCGCGCGGCGCTGATCTCGTCCGCCGGCGCCGCCGCCCTGCCCGCGACCGGATGGACCCAGACGGCGGACCAGACGGCGCTGGCGGATCAGGTCGACGCCTTCGTGAAGCGGGCCATGGCCGCCTTCCCCGATCAGCCGGCGGTGTCGGTCGCCGTGGTCAAGGACGGCCGGCCGGTGCTGACCCGCGGCTACGGCGTGCGCGCCATCGGCGGGGCGGCGGTGGACGAGCACACCCTGTTCGCCATCGCGTCCAACACCAAGGCGGTGACGTGCGCCGCCCTGTCGATCCTGATCGACGAGGGCAAGGTGAAGTGGGACGAACCCGTGCGGACCTATCTGCCCGGGTTCAGCCTGTCCAAGCCCGAGCTGAACGACATGGTCACGGTGCGCGACCTGGTCAGCCACCGCATCGGCTTCGGCCTGGGCGCGGGCGACCTGCTGTTCTGGCCGAACGGGAACCGCAGTCGGGCCGAGATCATGGCGGCCATCCCGCACGTGCCGATCGAGGACAGCTTCCGCACCGCGTACCACTACTGCAACCTGATGTTCGTGGCGGCGGGCGAGGTCGTCGCGGCGGCCAGCGGCATGCCGTGGGAGCAGTTCATCCAGACGCGCATCCTGACGCCGCTGGGCATGACCGAGACCCTGCCGCTGATGACCCACGCCGACCCCGCCAAGTCGGCGCTGCCGCACGGCCGGATCGGACCGCCGCTGCGCTACCAGGGGCCGATGCAGACCATCGGCCAGTCGATCAAGGAGGTCTGGGACTGGTCGGCGGCGGGCGCCGCCGGCGGCTTCGTCACCAATCCGGTCGACTGGGCCAAGTGGATCGCCGTGCAGCTGAACAGGGGCGCCCTGCCCGACGGGACGCGCCTGTGGTCCGAGGCGCGGTCGAACGAGATGTGGCGGCCGAACATCATCATCTCCAGTTCGGGCGGACCGACGGCGGAGCTGCCGGGCCGGGCCATCGCCTCGACGTACGCCACCGGCTGGCAGGTGCAGGACTATCGCGGCGAGCGGTTCATCACCCACGGCGGCGGCGCCCCCGGCTATCTGTCGGGCACGGTGCTGCTGCCGGGCCGCAACGCCGGCTTCAGCTATTTCACCAACGCGGAAGAAAGCCAGCTGACGCGCACCCTGCGCAGCGGCATCGCCGACATCATCATGGGCAAGACCGGCTTCGATTGGATCGCCGACGGGGTGCGGCTGACGCAGGAAGGCAATGCGAAATCCATCGCCGCCGCCGCCGAGATCGACGCCAAGCAAGCGGCGGGCGCCGCGCCGTCCCTGCCCATCGCGGCCTATGCCGGAGCGTGGCGCGATCCTTGGTACGGCGAGATCCGGATCGAGGAGCGCACCACCGGGCGCGGCCGCAACCGCCGCACGGGCCTGCACCTGGACTTCACCCGCACCAACGCCCTGAAGGGGCCGCTGGAGCCCTATGACGGCGACACTTTCCGCACCCGCTTCCCCGACAAGCGCGAGGAGGACGTGTTCGTGACCTTCAAGGTCGAGAACGGCGTGGCGGTTGCGGCGATGCTGAAGGCGGTCAGTCCGGACGCGGACTTCAGCTACGACTATCAAGACCTGCGGCTGGCGAAGGGCTGACCTGATGATCTCGTTGCTTCTCACCCTCCTGACCGCCGCGCCGCAGGTGCAGGAGGGGTCCATGCCGCCCGCTTGCGTCGGCCCCACCTTCGCCGGCTGGCAGGCCTGCGCGGACGCGGCGCGGGAAGGCACGCCCGCCTATAGCCTGGCCATGATCAACCTGGGGACCGAGGCCTACATGCGGGGCGACCTGACCGAGGCGCTGCGATTCTATGACAAGGCCGAGATCCCCGGTCACGCCATGACCTCGGATATCGTGTTCCACACCTTCAGAGCCGACGCCCGCCGCTATGGCGGTCGCGTGGAAGACGCCCGCGCCGACGCCGCCATCGCATGGGGCTTCCTGGACGGTCGTCCGCCGGCGGACACGCCCGCCTACGCCCTGATGCCGGTCAACGACGAGCTGCGCGCCCTGATCCTCAGCATCCTTCTGCCGATCCTGAAGGACAGCGATCCCACGGCCTTCCAGAAGGCGCGGGTGATGTATCTGGCGGTTCCCGCCATCGGCTGGGAGGCCCTGAGCCGCCGCGCCGGGACACTGACGGAACTGGGCGACTACGAGGCCGCCGTGGCCGCCAGCAAGGGCGCCTTGGATCTGCAGCCCGCGGACCCGCTGACCCAGAACAACCACTGCTACACCCTGGTCGAGGCCGGCCGGGCCGCCGAGGGCGTGACCTATTGCGAGCGTGCCGTCGCGGGTCGGCCGGAACTGGCGCCGGTGCGCCATTCCTATGCGGCGGCGCTGGCGGCGCTGGGCCGATGCGAGGACGCCGAGGCCCAGCTGGCCGAAGCGCGCCGCCTCGACCCGGGCGGAGCCCTGTACCGCGAACCGCTGGCCTGCACGCCGAAGGGCTGAGCCCCCGTCAGCGCGCCAGTTCGAGGATCTCGAGCTTGGATTCCACGCGCGGCCACGGCACGACCATGCGCCAGCGCTCGGGGCCGATGCGTTCGAACACGCCGACCTGGTCGCGTTCGGACTGGGCGCCGTAGGCCGGGAAGCCGGTTTCGTCCGCGCCCCAGGCCTGGCCGCCGATGAAGACGAGACGACGGTCCGTGTCCGGATAAAGCAGCCCGCGCGTGCGCTGCGATCCCGTCGTCTTGGTCAGGACGAGGTCGCCGCCGGGCGTCAGCTCGACCATGCAGCGGAAGAAGGGATAGGCGACATAGGCCAGCCCGCCCTCGGCCTTGGCCCCCAGCTTGACCGTGCGGCAGCGATAGGTCCCCGGCGAGGGCTGGAGCCGCCCGGCCTGGCCGGCGTTCGAATCGACCAGCGGCCCCAGGGCCTCGACCTGCGAGGCGAAGCCCTTGTCCTCCGCCTCGGCGCGCGCCAGGCGCCAGGCCTCGTCCAGGCGGCCCAGATTGGCGGCGTCGGCGGCGGACGCGATCCCGCGCCAGCCGGAAGCCTCGGCCTGTTCGGCCTTCTCAGGGATTGGAGCCGGAGCGGCGGCCGGATTTTCGGCGGGCGCGGGCGCGGCGGAACTGTCGCCGGTCGACGGGGGCGGATTGTCGCCGCACGCCGCAACCAGGGCGGCGACGGAAGCGACGGCGATCAGGGTCCGCATCGGGCAGGCTCCATATGGCTGAGCTTGCACAACGGGCGACGAACGATCGGGTTTCCGATCAGGCGGGAACGAGCTCGATCAGGTCAAGGTTGGACTCGTTCTGCGGCCAGGGGATCACCAGCCGCCAGCGGCGCTCGCCGATCCGCTCCAGCGTCGCGATCAGGTCCCGGTCGGGACGCTGGCCGTAGGAGTTGGCCGGGGGCTCGGAGGCCAGGGCCATGGAGCCGAGCAGGACCATGTGGCGGTCGTCCTCGGGGAACAGCAGGCCCGCGGGCCGCTGCGAACCGGTCAGCTTGACGAATTTCAATCCGCTGCGGGTCTGTTCGATGCTGCAGGCGAACCAGCCGTAGACGACGTAGCCCAGACCGTCCTCGCCCCCCTGGGACCCCAGCTTGACCGTGCGGCAGCGATAGGCGCCGACGGGGGGAATGACGGACGGACGGCGCGCATCCGGATCGATCAGGTCGCCCAGGCTGTTGAGGTCGCCCGAGCCGCGCTGGCGGCGCGCCTGCTGCAGGGCCAGCGACCAGGCCGCGTCGCGGCGCGCGTAGCGGTCGCGGTCGGCGGCGGTCACGATGCTGCGCCAGTCGCGCAGGGTCGCGCCAGGCGCTCCCGACGGCGGCGGGGGCGGAGGCGGTGCCGGCGGCGTGGCGCAGGCGGACAAGGCCAGAACGGCGCCGACGATCAGGGTCGGCAGCCGGAACAGACGAGGCATGGGCGCTCCCGAACTCAGGCTGAGGGCGTGGCTCGGCTCTTTTGGACCGGTCCGGACGGCCGGCGTCAAGCGCCCTCGCGTCGCGGGAGCGTTGAACACCGGATCGGCGATGGCGCTTCTCCCCTCGCGGGAGGACGCGTCAGCTGTCTTCGGCGGGGGCGTCGGCCTTGCGGCGCGGCGCGCGGCGCTTGGGCGCCGGAGCCTCTTCAGCGGCCGTCTCGGGCGCCGGAGCGGACGCGGCCGAACGGGTCAGGAAGCCCGGCAGGGCGGTGGGCGCCTCGTCGGCGGGCTGTTCCTCGCGGCGCGAACGGCGCGGGGCGCGCTCGGCGCGTTCCGGGGCCTGGACCGGAGCGGCTTCCGCGACGGGCGCGGGCTCGGCCTCGAAGGAAGCCTCGTCGCCGGCGGCGTCGGCGGGAGCGTCGCCCTCGCCGTCGAAGCGACGGTTGCGTTCGTCCCGGCGGCGCTCCCAGCGTTCGCGGCGGCTCTCACGGCGACCGCCCTCGCGGGCCTCGCCATCAGCGGCGGGGGCGGGCACGGCGCCTTCGGCGCGCGGCTCACGCGGTTCGCGGGGTTCACGCGGCTCACGATCGTCGCGGTCGCGCCATTCGCGGCGGGGCTGTTCGTTCGAGCGCTCGCTCTGGCGCTCTTCCTGCTCGCGCTGGCGGGCTTCCTGCTGGGCGACGCGGTCAGCCTCGGCCTGCTGGGCGGCCATGATGGCCGCCGCCTGGGCGCCGGATTCGTCCTCGAAGTCGATGTCGAAGCCCTGACCGGCCAGTTCGCGCTGGGCGATCTCGGAGACCGAACGCTGGGGCTGCAGGGCGCGTAGGACGCGGAAATAGTGTTCGGCGTGCTGGGTGTAGTTCTCGGCCAGAACGCGGTCGCCGCCGGCCGACGCGTCGCGCGCCAGCTGCATGTAGCGCTCATAGACGGTCTGGGCGTTGCCGCGGACCTTGATGTTCTCGGGTCCTTGCGAGTCCCAGGAACGATTGGGGTTGGTGGCGTTGGCGTTGTTATTGCCGCCGCTGCCGGGCTTCCTGTTGCGTCCGCGTTGACGCTTCATGCCCTTGAAATCTCTCATCGGACGCTACCGTGCCTTGATGGGGAGGGCGGACCGGACCTCGAAGGCTCGGTATCCGTCCGGGGGTGTTCCGTCTCGGGCGGGGCCTATTCCCCGCTGGCGATGTGTTCGGAAAGCCGTGCCGCCCCGTGGTCCGCCGGGCGACTGGCCCGACCGTCACTGCCCTGAACGCGCGCGAGTCAGGAACCAGAGCGGTTCGAGGCGTGCGTTTCGGGTGGGAGACAAGGGAGACTTAGCGCGGGATCGTGGCGTTTCCAAGGGGATTTGTATGGCGACGCCATACAGCCCCCCTCGCCTCACATCTTCGGAATCGGATTGGTCCGCGGATTGGGGCCGTTGGTGACGACGCGGTCGCGGTCGGACAGGTCCTTGACCACGATGACGTTCTCGAATCCCGCACCCTCGAACAGGGCCTTGACCTGCGGCCCCTGATCCCAGCCGATCTCGACCGCGAAGGTCCCGCCGGGCTTGAGGATGCGCATGATCTCGGGCGCCAGTTCGCGATAGGCGACCAGGCCGTCCTCGCCGCCGTCCAGCGCCAGGTGGGGATCGTGCTCGCGCACCTCGGGATCGAGGCCGGCGATGTCGCCCGAGGGGATGTAGGGCGGGTTGGAGACCACCAGGTCGAAGCTGTGTTCCGCGAAGCCGGTGGCCCATTCGGTGCGGATGAAGTCGCAACGGCCGGCGAGGTCCAGGTTGGCGGCGTTCTCGCGCGCCACGGCCAGGGCCTCGGTCGAGATGTCGGTGCCGACCCCCTTGGCCGCCGGACGCTCGGCCAGGGTGGCCAGCAGGATGGCGCCCGAGCCGGTGCCCAGGTCGATCATCGTGAAGGCCTCATGCGGGGCGTAGGCCAGCATGATCACGTCCAGCAGGGCCTCGGTGTCGGCGCGCGGGCTGAGGACGTCGGGCGTGACGTTCAGCATGATCTTCCAGAAGCCCTTCTGGCCAAGGATCTTCGACACCGGCTCGCGCTTCAGACGGCGGGCGATATAGCCGTCCAGCACGGCCCGCTGCGCGTCGGTCACGACGCGGTAGGGGTCGGTCAGGATGTCGGTGCGCGAGCAGTCGGCGGCGACCTCCAGCAACAGGCGGGCGTCGATCGAGGGGCTGTCGATTCGGGCGGCCTTGAGATCGGCCGTGGCGGCCTTCCAGGCGGTCAGCAGGGTGCGGGCGGAGGCGGCGTCGGTCATGTGGACGGATTGGCGCGGCTGGCCGACGATTTCAAGCTCTACCGACCACAGCGGGGCGGCTTGCCGGGCGTCGGAGCCCGGGCTCCGAGCAGCGCCATCGCCGACGCCTCCAGATCGATCAGGGGCGCGGCGCGATCCGCATAGCCGGCCTCCGACAGGGCTTCGCCCAGCACGTAGCCGGCATAGCCCATGTCGAGACCCAGCCGGTCCGACAGCGCATTCATCTTGTCCAGCACCGCGCAGGCCTCATCAGGCCGCCGCGCGCCGGCCAGGAAGACCGTCCACTGGTTGAACAGCATGGTCAGGTCCTGGCGATCCGTCCCCTCCACCGGATCCGCCCCTAGCAGCGGTTCATAGAGGGCGGCGACCGCCTGCACGCGCGCCGGATCTTCGTTGAGACCGTCGGCGACGCTGCGAATGTCGGCCAATCCGGTCAGGGTCGAGAGCGTCTCGATATGACCGGGGCCCAACCGCGCCACGCGGATGCGATGGGCCTCTTCCAACCACCGCTCCGCATCCGCCGATGTCTGGGATCCGCGAGCCATGAACTCGGTTCTGGCCGCGTCCGAAAGCAGCATCGCCAGCATGCGGCTGTCCGCGGCGAAACCCTGGCGTCCCTCGGCGACAGCGCGCTTCATATAGGGCAGGGCCAGAGCCGCGGCGGCGATAGGGTCGTCGCTGTCTTCGCTCATCAGGGTCACGCCATAGGCGGTCAACAGCCGCGCCCTTTCGGCCGCGTCAGGCGTAGCCGAGAGCCGGGTTTCGAGGGCCCCGTCGCCGGCGGCCGCGCCGTTCAGGCGACGAAGCTTGAAGAGCGGCGCGGCCGCCTCCTCCAGCGCTTCCGAACTCCAGGGGCCGGAGAGGGGATCGTCCGGGTCCGGGGCGGTTCGGGACGCCTGCGGGGCTGACGGCGACGGCGCGGCGACCGCCACGGACGTCATGGCCAGTCCGACGAGAAAGACGAGACTTCTGATCCGCATGATGGTTCCCCGAACCACCCCAAGCTATGACGGGGTTCGCGGGGTCCGCAAGAAGCGGGGAACGGCAGGGGCAGCTTGGCCGTTGTCGCGCCCATGCAGCGACAGTCGGGAAAGACAGGCTTGGACAGGAAGACGGGACCGAGTCTGTGGGGCGTGGCGGGGGCCATCCTGGGCGGCCTGGCCGCCGGCGCGGGAGCCGCGCACCTGCTGTACACGCGCGGGCACAAGTTCGGGGTGGAGCTGCGTCCGCAGCGGCCCGAGCCCCTGCCCCCGCGACCGCCCACGCCCGAGGATTTCGACGCCAAGGAGCCCGGGCGCGGCCGGACCGCGCGACGGCCCGAACATATTCCGCACAAGGGCTGGGTCGACATCTTCTGGCGCTGGGGCGCCTCCTACTTCGGCGACCGGGTCGGGTTCGTGGCCGGCGGGGTGACCTTCTTCGTGGTCCTGTCGCTGTTCCCGACCCTGGCCGCCTTCGTGACCATATACGGCCTGTTCGCCGATCCGAACGACGCCTGGGGCCGGCTGGAGTTCCTGTATTCCGTGCTTCCCCAGGGGGTCACCGAGTTCCTCGGCGGAGAGATGCAGCGGCTGGCCCAGAACTCGACCGGCCAGCTGACCTTCACCCTGGTCTGGACCCTGGCGCTGTCGCTGTGGACGGCCAACGGGGCGATCAAGGTGCTCTTCTACGGGTTGAACGTCGCCTATCACGAGGTCGAGCGGCGCAGCCTGATCCGGTATAACCTGCTGTGCATGGCCTTCACCGTGTCCGGCCTGCTGGCGGTGCTGCTGGCGGCGGGGATGGTGGTCGGCGTGCCCGTGGCCCTGAGCGTGCTGGGGCTGTCCGACGAGTGGGCCTATCTGGCGCCGTTCCGCTGGCCGGTGCTGCTGCTGATCTACGGCGCGGCGCTGACGCTGATCTACCGCATGGGTCCGTGCCGGCAGAAGGCGCGATGGCGCTGGCTGACGCCGGGCGCGATCTTCGCCGCCCTGCTGAGCGTGGGGCTGTCGCTGGGCTTCAGCTGGTATCTGCAGACCTTCGTGCGCACGGCCTCCTACGGCCCGCTGGCGGCGATGATGGGTTTCCTGCTGTGGACCTGGCTGAGCGTGCAGATCATCCTGATGGGCGCCGAACTGAACGCCGAGATCGAGCACCAGACCGCCATCGACACGACCACCGGCGAACCGGTGGCGCTGGGCGAACGGGGGGCAGTCATGGCCGACAGCGTCGGACCCAAGCGCGGCAATCCGGCGGCCCTGGCCTTCACGCTGAAGCACGCCGAGGCGCTGTCGGACCGATTGCTGCGGCGGCGGATTCGTCCGCGAAACTGATGGTCAGCCGAACTCGGCTTCCAGGTCGGCCAGGCGGGCGGCCTGGTCCTCGGCGATCAGGGCGTTGAGCATCGGATCGATGTCGCCCTCGAGGATCTGCGGCAGGCTGTGCAGGGTCAGGCCGATGCGGTGATCGGTGACCCGGCCCTGCGGGAAGTTGTATGTGCGGATGCGCTCGGACCGGTCGCCCGAGCCGACCTGTGACTTGCGGGCGTCCGAGCGGGCGTTGTCCTTCATCTGGCGCTGCATGTCGTAGAGGCGGACGCGCAGATTCTTCATCGCCTTGTCGCGGTTCACGTGCTGCGACTTCTCGGACGACGTCACCACGATGCCCGAAGGGAAGTGGGTGATGCGCACGGCGGAATCGGTCTTGTTGACGTGCTGGCCGCCCGAGCCGGAGGCGCGGAAGGTGTCGATGCGGATATCCTTGTCGTGGATCTCGATCTCCACGTCCTCGACCTCGGGCAGGACCGCGACGGTGGCGGCCGAGGTGTGGATGCGGCCGCCCGCCTCGGTGGCCGGGACGCGCTGGACTCGGTGGACGCCGCTCTCGAACTTCAGGCGGCCGAACACGCCGTCGCCGGTGACGGTGGCGATGATTTCCTTGTAGCCGCCGGCCTCGCCCTCGGTGGCGCTGTCGACCTCGACCTTCCAGCCCCGGGTGGAGGCGTAGCGCGAATACATGCGGAACAGGTCGCCGGCGAACAGGGCCGCTTCGTCGCCGCCGGTGCCGGCGCGGACTTCCAGCACGGCTGAGGCGTTCTCGTCGGCGTCGCGGGGCGCCAGCAGGAGGGCGACCTCGCGCTCCATCTCCGGCAGGCGATCCTTGAGCGACTGAAGCTCCTCGGCGGCCATGTCGGCCATCTCCGGATCCTCGGCCATCACTTCCAGGTCGGCCATCTCGGCGCGGGTCCGGGCCAGGCCCTGGACGGCGTCCGCGACCGGCTTGAGTTCGGCGTGCTCCTTGGACAGGCGCACGATCTCGGCGCCGTCCGAGGCCGCGCCCATGCGCGCCTCCACCTCGTGGAAGCGGTCGAGCACCTGATCGAGCCGGGCCTGGGGAAGTCGCAAGGGTTTCTCCGGAAAGGGGCCGATCTCCTATCCGGCCCGCCGGGACCTGTCCAATGCGGCGTCAGTACAGCAGGGTTTTCCGGTGCAGGCTTCCGGCCGTCCCGGGGCTTTCCATCTTGATCAGCTGCTGGGTCGACTTGGCCAGCCAGAACCGCGCGATCGAGGCCCCGCCGGAGTTGTAGTCCGTCTCGACCACCCAGCAGTCGATCGCCGACCCGTCCGGACCGGTCAGGACGGCCTGGTCGCCGGTCCGCCAGACATAGCGCGCCGGCGGTCCTCCGCCGGGATGATAGAAGGGGATGGAGACGGCGTACCCCGGCGCCCACGGCAGGGTCTGCAGCATCTCCATGTCGGTTTCGAAATTGTACGCCGCCTCGGACGCCGGCACCGAGAAGTCGGCGCGGCTGTTGTCAGGCAGATCCGACAGACCGGTGATGGCCTCGGGCGAGAATCGGAACCCTTCGACCACGCGGTTCCCGTCGCGGGTGGTGGTCCGGATGTGGGTCAGCGGGCGGAACGTCCCGATCTCGAAGACGGAGTCGCGCTCGGCCAGGGAGGGCGTCTGCCCGGTCCCGTCCCAGCGCTGCACGATGTGAAGACGCCGGACGCCCTCGATTTCCTCGAAGCGGACCTCGCGCCGCCAGATGTCGACGGCGATATGGGCGCCGTCCTTCTCGACCGAGCGCAGATAGGTCCGGGCGGCGGGCTTCAGCAGATCGAACCGGGGCAGCGGACGGCCCACGCTCAGCAGATCGATGTCGGCGGCCCGAGCGGCGCCGGCCAGGGGCGCGGCGGCTGCGGCGGCCAGGACGAAACGGCGGGTCGGTTTCATCGGCGGCCTCCCGCCGGACGGGCCAGCACTTCGCCGCGGCCCAGGTCATGGCGCAGCGCGCCGTAGGCGGCCCAGTCGAGCACGGCCTGGATGTAGCCGTCCGCATAGCGGGTCTCGATCCGCGTCCCGTCGGGGCCGGGCTCGAACTGGACGATGCCGTGGTCGGCGTCCGGATACTGGACGACGGTGACGGGACGGCCCTCGGCGGCGAGGGCGGTCAGGCGCGTGCGCGTGCCCTCCATCGGCGCTTCGGTGTCGTTCGCGGCCAGGATCCACAACATGGGGACATCGAGGCCGCGCAGCGTCGGCAGGGGGTCATAGTCCCACATGATTCCCCACTGGATCTGGGCGAGAAGGGCGGTGATCTCTTCGTTCGACGACTTGAGGAGCATGGGGGTGAAGTCGCCGCCGATGTCCTTGAACCACGGTTCCGAACCATAGCGGGCGCGCACGGCGTCGAGATCGGCGAAGCCGACCGCGCCGTTCGACGACACGAAGGCGGTCGTGACGGTGAAGATCTTCTCGGCCTCGGCGAGCACCTCCGGTCCCCATCCCTTGTCCGTTAGGCTGTCACGGATCTCGCCGCGTTCCTCGGCCAGGACGCCCTCGGCCATGCCGAAGCCGATGGTGACGAAGTCGACCGGGACCTTGGTCGCGGCCAGCGGAGCGACCCAGCCGCCCTGGCTGCCGCCGTGCAGGCCGACCCTTCCGGCGCGGGCGCCCGCCGCCCGGCGCGCCGCGGTGACGGCGGCGGCGGCGTCGGTGGCCAGCAGGTCGAAATTCTGGCCGTAAGTCCCGCCGGAGCCGCCCGTGCCGCGCTTGTCATAGACGAAGACGCCGACGCCCGACGCCGGAGCCAGCCGCTGGAACCAGTTGTAGTCGAGGGCCGCCGAGGCTTCCGATCCGTGCACCTCGATCATGATCGGAACCGGGCCGTCACCGGGCGGCAGGATCAGGCGGCCGGCCAGCCGCGTCCCGTCCGCGCTGGTGAAGGGCGCGTCGATCATGGGCAGGTCGACACGACGCGCCTCGCGACCGTCGAAGGTCATGCGGTCCGCGGTGGTGCAGTCGCCGAAGGAGGCGTGAAGGGCCGCGGGCCGATCCGTCCAACCCTCCGTTCCGGTCCAGGCGCCCGAGGCGTCCTGGCGCAGCCGGGCGGTGCGGCCGTCGAGCAGCCGCCAGCGGCCGCCGGGACCGTCGATGGGGGCGACGTCGATCAGGGTCCCGTCGGCGAGGCGATAAAGCCCGACATGGCAGGCGAAGGCGGGGTCGGGCCTGGACGGCTCATTGCCGATCTGCGCCGACGCCTGGCCGGCGAATACGAGGGTCGCGAAGGTCGCGGCCAGAAGCGTTCGGATCATCATCACATCATCCCTTCACGGCATCGGAACCGGGACGAAGCCTTCCGGACGACGCACGGTCCAGTGAATAAGGGGTAATGCAGCCTGACGGAAACGTGACAGCGTCGCCGTTACAACCGGCGGCTTCGCGCATTAGCTCGACAGGACATCTTCGTCCGCGCCACGCAGAGCCTTCATGGAAACCTTCCTACTGTTCCTCGTCGTCGGCTTCCTCGCGCAGGCCGTCGACGGATCCCTGGGCATGGCCTACGGCGTGATCTCCTCCTCGGTGCTGCTCGCCTTCGGCGTGCCGCCGGCGACGGCCTCGGCCAGCGTGCACGGAGCGGAGGTCTTCACCACCGCGGCCTCGGCGGGCAGCCACGCCTGGCACCGCAACGTCGACTGGAAGATGCTGCTCCCCCTGGCCGCCGCCGGCGTCGTCGGCGGCTGTATCGGAGCCTATGTGCTGGCGGGACTGGACAGCAACGTCGTCAAGCCTTTCGTCATCGCCTACCTGGCCCTGATGGGCGCCTGGATCCTATGGCGCGCCGGCCATGACGTGAAGCCGCGCCTGATCCGCCCGACCTGGATCGTCGCGCCCCTGGGCGCCGTCGGCGGCTTCCTGGACGCCATCGGCGGCGGGGGTTGGGGGCCGACGGTGTCGTCCACCCTGGTCGGCGCCGGGCAGGAGCCGCGCCGCGCCATCGGCACGGTCAACACCGCCGAATTCTTCGTCACGGTCGCCGTCAGCGCCACCTTCGTCTGGTCCCTGCTGAGCGGCCACTGGGAAGAAGCGGACGCCCTGCAGAACCACGCCGCCGCAGTGGGCGGACTGGTGGTCGGCGGCCTGCTGGCCGCGCCCTTCGCCGGCCTGATCGCCAAGCGCGTGCCGCGCCGGCCGATGACCTATGCGGTGGGCGGCCTGCTGATCCTGCTGGCCGGCTTCCAGGGCCTGCAGCTGTCGGGCCTGTTGGGCTGAACAGAAAGGGCGGGACAGACCGAAGTCCGTCCCGCCCCCTTGAAAACGCACTAAGGGTGCGCCGGGCCTTACGGCCGGGCGGCGGCGGGTGCGGCGGGAGCGGCCGCAGCCTGACGGCGGCGCTCGGCGTCCTGGGCCGGGGTCAGCATTTCGACGACCAGCGGGTTCGGCGTCAGGTCGTTCATGGCGCCCGAGGTGCCGTCGACCACAAGGCCGATCGGACCGCCGATCAGGATGTTGCCCGCCGCGCCCGCGGCGCCGCTGCCGGCCATGCGGCTGTCGACCCGGATTTCCTGGGTGACGTAGCCGTCCATCGAGACCGTGGCGGTGAAGCCCGGCTTGCGCGGCATGCGGAACGAGCACGGCGTGGCCGCGCACTCGAAGCCGGTCGAGGTGGTGACGCGCGCGCCCGGGGGCGTGCTCTCGACGGAGAAGTTCTGGCTGGTGCCGCGAGTCACCGTGGCGCAGGCCGGCAGGGTCAGGGCGGCCGCGGCAAGCGCGATCGCCTGCACGCCGAAGCGCGCGGTGCGGATGGAAATCATGAAGCCCCCAAGACTTGGATAAAGGTCCGCCCCCCGGCGGACCTGACGGCTAACTCGCACCCCACCCCCGGGAACGTCAATCACCGAACCGTGAGGTCGCAGGAGACAGGCGGTGAAAGCGGGGCTATATCCTGAGCTTGCATCGACCACGGGGGGCTGATGCGACCAAATCGGGGGATTTCATGAAGCCTGTTCACCTCGCCCTTTCGGGCGCGATCCTGCTCGCCGGCTGCGTCACGTCGAACGGCACCAGCGCCGTGCATCCCATGTCCAAGGACGCGGCCGCACGGGGCCGGGTGACGCTGGTGCAGCTGCACAACACACCCTCCAACGTCAGCGGCGACTTCACCGCCCAGTTCCAGAACACCGTCCAAAGCAAGCTGAACGAGTGCGCGGACGGCGACTATCCGCTGGTGCTGACGGTCACGCTGAACGGTTACCACTCGGCCAATGCGGCCATCGCCCTGTTCGCGCCGAGCCAGAGCGAGATCAGCGGCGTCGCGCGCCTGACCGACGCCTCGGGCGCGGTGGTGGGCGAGTACAACATCCGCCGCACCATCATGGTCGGCGGCGTGATCGGCGCCGTCGTGGCCGCCAACGCCGAGCAGAACATGAGCAGCGCCTTCGGCGAGGAACTGTGCAAGCAGGCCTTCAAGAAGAACTGATCGCCTGATCAGACCGGCCGGGTTTCCATGAAGCTCGGCCGCGCCTCCAGCGCCGTCTGCAGGGCCACGAGGCCCGGACGCCCGGTCGCCCAGTCGAAGTCCGGATGGCGGAAGTCGATCCAGGTCAGGGCCACGCCGGTGTTCAGGACGCCGATGTGGAAATCGTCCGCCGACAGGCCGGCGGCCTCCAGCGCGTCGAGGCAGCGGTGCATGTTCTCGGTCCAGCGCGTCATCCACGAGGGCGAGCGCTCGCTTTCCGGACGGCGCTTCTCCAGCACCAGCTTGACGCCCATCTCCAGCAGGCCGTCGGCCAGCACCTCGATGCGCCGCACGCGCAGCCGCTCGGGCCCTTCCGCGGGCAGCAGACGCGGACCCGAGCCGAGGGCGTCAAGATATTCGCAGATCACCGGACTGTCGTTCACGGGCAGGCCGTCCGGCGCGATCAGGGTCGGGACCTGCACCACGGGATTGGCGGCCAGCAGCTCGGGCGCATTGGCGTAGGGATCGACGAAGATCTCTTCGACCGCCAACCCCTTCTCGCGCGCGACGATGCGGCATTTGCGGGCGAAGGGCGACGGGGCGGTGATGTAGAGTTTCATGAGATCAGCGGCGCTCGATGGTCACGCCCTCGGGCGCTGTGAGGGCGTCCAGGCGGGCCTTGGCCGCCGTGTCGCCGAGCGCGTGGGCGCGCATGAAGTCCACGGTGGTGGCCGCGATCAGGTCGAAGTCGGCGGCGTCCGCGTTGCCGACCAGGCTGTGGTCGCCGCCGGCGAAGGTCAGCAGCATCTTGCCGCCCGCCGCGCTGGTGTCGAAGGCGAAGCGGTGGTCGGCGGGCTCGGTGACGAAGCCCTGCACCAGATCGGCGTCGCCGGTGACGATCAGCACCGGCGTGGTCACGGTCGCGAAGGTGGAGGGATTGATCACGCCGGGGATCTTGCCCGGCGTGGACAGGGCGATGACCGCCTTGACCGCCGGATCGCCCAGCGGCCCCGCGACGGTCTCGGCGCCGGCCTCCATCAGGGAATTCAGCGACCCGAAGGAATGGCCCGCCGCGATCATCGGCTTGCCCGGATGCGAGGCCTGCACATAGCCGCGCACGACCGCCAGATCGACGATACGGGTGATGAAGACGCTGCGTTCGTCGGCTTCGGCGTGGCGCGGGTGCAGCAGCGAATCCAGATGCATCGGGGCCACGACCGTGAAGCCATGGGCCGTCCAGTCGTCGATGATGCGGTGGTAGCGAGCCGGGTCGCTGTTCCAGCCGTGGCTGAAGACGATGACGCCCTGCTCGTTCGCCGCCTGCCAGACGCTGACATCGATGGCGCGGCCGTCGGGGGCGGTCAGCGGGACGTGGGTCGCAGCGGAGGCCTGGGCGGTCGCGGGGACGGTCTGGGCCAGGGCGGGCGCGGTCGAGAGCGCTCCCAACGACAGGACAAGCGCGAGCGCGGTGACGGCGCAACGGATCATGAGAAACTCCCCGGACTTCCCCGCCTTGCTAGCGCAGGATGTCCGGAAGGGACAGGCGCAGATTACTCCGCAGCCTCGAAGGCCGGTTCCTCGGCCGCCTTGCGGGCGGCGTCCAGCTCGGCGGCCTTGGCTTCGACCTGGGCGACGATCTCGTCGATCATGCCGTCGTTGGCCTGTTTGTGGGCGATCTTGCCGTTCAGATAGACCATGCCCGCGCCCTTGCCGCCGCCGGTGAAGCCGACGTCGGTGTACAGCGCCTCGCCCGGGCCGTTGACCACGCAGCCGATGATCGACAGCGACATGGGCGTGGTCACGTGGGCCAGCTTCTCTTCCAGGATGCCGACGGTCTCGATGACGTTGAAGCCCTGACGCGCGCACGACGGACAGGCGATGATATTCACCCCGCGGTGGCGCAGGCCCAGGGACTTGAGGATGTCGAAGCCGACCTTGATCTCTTCCACCGGGTCCGCGGCCAGCGACACGCGGATGGTGTCGCCGATGCCGGCCCACAGCATGGAGCCCATGCCGATGGCGGACTTGATGGTGCCGGTGCGCAGCGGCCCCGCCTCGGTGACGCCCAGGTGCAGGGGACAGTCGATGGCGTCGGCCAGCTGCTGGTAGGCGGCGACGGTCAGGAAGGGGTCGGATGCCTTCACCGAGATCTTGAACTCGTGGAAGTCGTTGTCCTGCAGGATGCGGGCGTGGTTCAGCGCGCTTTCGACCATGGCCTCGGGGCAGGGCTCGCCGTACTTCTCCAGCAGCTCGCGCTCGAGCGAGCCGGCGTTGACGCCGATGCGCATGGAGCACCCGTTATCGCGGGCGGCCTTGATCACTTCCCGCACCCGGTCAGCGTTGCCGATATTGCCCGGATTGATGCGCAGGCAGGCGGCGCCCGCTTCGGCGGCCTCGATGCCGCGCTTGTAGTGGAAATGGATGTCGGCGACGAGCGGGACCCTGGCCTCGCGGGCGATGGTGCGGAAGGCGGCGGTCGACTCCTCGTCCGGGCAGGAGACGCGGACGATGTCTGCGCCGGCCTCCTCCAGCTGACGAATCTGGCCGATCGTCGCATTGGCGTCCGAGGTCGGCGTATTGGTCATCGACTGGACGCTGATGGGCGCATCGCCGCCCACGGCGACATTGCCCACCATGATCTGGCGGCTCTTGCGGCGTTCGATGTGACGCCAGGGACGGACGTGGGTGTGGTCAGCGCTCATTGCGGAGACAACATAGGCTCACGAATGCGGCATGGCCACGACACGCAACGCCGCGCCGGTCAGCCGCCCTGTTGCGCCGGGGCCGGCGCGGCGGTCGCCTGCAGCGCCACCGCCTGAATCTGGGCCTGGGCCGCCTGGGCGGCGGCCTCGGTGCGGGCGGCGACCTCGGACGCCGCTTGGCGGGCGAGGGCCTGGGCGCGGGTGTTGAGTTGCGACAGGGGCGTCTGCGCAGCCTGCAGGGCCCCGCCGTGCTCGCCGTTCAGATAGACATCGAAGGCGGCGAAGTCCGAAGCGTCGATCACTGCGGCCACGCCCGCGGGCGCACGCCAGGCCTCGCCGGCGGCCAGCTGGCGGGCGAACAGCACCCGACCGTCCGCCATGCGTACGACGAGGGCCGCGGCCTTGCGGGCCTGGATGATGACGTCCGAGGCGCTGGCGGAGGCGCCGTAGATGGCGCCGCGCGGATTGAAGGCCTTGGCCACCGGGGTCGCGGCGGCGGCGGCCATCCCCTCGGGCGAGGTCGGATCGATGCCGGTCAGCTGGGTCTCGAGGCCCGGCGTGACGTAGAGGGCGGGAATGGTCTGGTCGGGCGGCGCCGGACGCGGCGCGGTCAGGCGGATGACCGCCTCCTGACCGGGAACGGTGCCCAGACGCCAGGTCTCCGGCACGTCGGCGATGTCCGAGGGCTGGGGCGCGCGCATCAGGCTGACGCGCTGAAACACGTTCCAGCCGACTACGGCGATCAGCAGCACGGCGCAGCCCGCGATCAGGCGGGGCGAATAGCGCTTCACCTCCTCGAAGGCGACGCCGACCGGCGGCTGCAGCGGCACAGACGGATCGGGGCTCTCGCGCTTGAAGCGTTCGACCGCCAGCTGCTCGTCGAGACCCAGGGCGGCGGCGTAGGCGCGCACATAGCCGATCGAGAAGACGCGGTTGGGCAGGACCGAGAAATCGTTCTGCTCGAGAGCGGTCAGGTAGCGGCTGGGCACCCGCGTGACGCTGGACAGTTCGGCCAGCGAGCGGCCCGAATGGTCCCGCGCGATCCGCAGGCCTTCGCCCAGAGTCGGAGCATCCGTGACGGAAGGGACCAGGTCCTTCCAGTCAGCCTGCGCACCATACTCTTCCGGGCCCTTGCCCGCATCCAGCGCCATAACGCCCGACCCCACACTCGGCGACGCGTCATCCACGCCCGCCGTACTCGAACCCGGCCCCTGTATCATATCGGGATGACAGTCTGAGCCTGCCCCCGCAGACCCTCCGAATTCGCCTTGTGGATAACTCATAAGAGTCGACCGATCAATGATTTGTTAAGCACCTTGGCCGTTCCGGCCCGGTACAGATCAAACCGCGACGTTCAACTTTCGGGCCAGAGTTTCGAGCTCGCCGCGCACAGAGCCGGACGAGGAGCCCAACAGGCTGGTCATGCCGCGGCGGGCGGCGGCCAGATCGGTGGACAGGATCATGCGCTTGACCGGTCCGACGCCCCCGGCCGGAGCCGACAGGCGGGTGAAACCGAGGGTCAGCAGGGCGAAGGCTTCCAGCGGCCGTCCCGCCAGCTCGCCGCAGATCGAGACCGGCGTGCCGGTGTCGGCGCATTTGCGCTGGATCTCGGCCAGGGCCCTCAGGGCCGGCGGCGACAGGGGGTCGTAACGGTCCGCGACGAGCGGGTTCGTGCGGTCGGCGGCGAACATGTACTGGAACAGGTCGTTGGTGCCGACGGAGACGAAGTCCGTGAGCGGCAGCAGGGCGTCCAGGTGCCACAGCAGGCTGGGGCATTCGATCATGGCCCCGACCCGCAGCAGGGCCGGCAGTTCGCGGCCCCGGCGGCGCGCCCAGTTGCATTCGATGTCGACCAGTTCGCGCGCGGCCCGGAACTCGTCCACCGTGGCGATCATCGGGAACATGACGCGCAGCTCGCGGCCCGCGGCGGCGGTCAGCAGGGCGCGAAGCTGCAGGCGCAGCAGGCCGGGACGGTCCAGCCCCAGACGAATGGCGCGGCGGCCCAAGGCCGGGTTCTCCTCCCGCTCCGTCTCCAGATAGGGCAGCACCTTGTCGCCGCCGATGTCGAGCGTACGGAAGGTGACCGGCCGGCTGCCGGCGGTGTCCAGCACCAGCTTGTAGAGGGCCGTCTGGCTGTCGAGCCGGGGCAGTTCCTCCGAAACCATGAACTGGAACTCGGTGCGGAACAGGCCGATGCCCTCGGCGCCGGTGGCGTCCAGGTTTTCCAGATCGACGGCGAGGCCGGCGTTGGTCAGCAGGCTGATGCGCTGGCCGTCGGCGGTGACGGCGGGCGTGTCGCGAAGCTTGGCGAACTCGGCCTGCCGTTGGTGGCGGACCTCCATGCGCGACTGGACCGCCGCCAGCATGTCCGGCCTGGGCCGCAGATAGGCCTCGCCGGTCTCGCCGTCGACGATGACCAGATCGCCCTCGGACAGGCGGTCGCGCAGGCCCTGCAGACGTCCGACGCAGGGGATGCCCAGCGCCCGCGCGACGATGGCCGCGTGGCTGGCCGCCGAGCCCTCTTCCAGCAGCAGGCCCCGCAGCTTGCGGCGGTCGTATTCCAGCAGGTCGGCGGGACCCAGGTTGCGGGCCACCAGGATGGCGTCGTCGGGCAGGTCGCGCTCGCCCGGACGGTCGCCGGCCAGCACGCGCAGCAGGCGGTTGGCCAGGTCCTCGAAGTCGTGCAGCCGCTCCTTGATGTAGGGGTCGCGTGCTTTGGCGAAGCGGGCGCGGTGTTCGTTGCGGACGCGGTCGACGGCGGCTTCAGCGGTCAGGCCGGTGCGCACCGCCTCCTCCAGCGACCGGTTCCAGCCCCGGTCGTCGGCGAACATGCGGTAGGTTTCCAGCACCTCGAACGACTGGCCGCCCAGCTTGCCGGCGCCGCCTTCCAGCATGCCGTCGATATTGGCCTTCAGCCCGATCAGGGCCTCGCGAAGACGGATCTCCTCGACCTGCTGGTTCTCGGCCAGCAGGTTCTCGGGCGCGACCGGCGCCTCGTGCAGGACGACGTGGCCGTACGCCAGACCTTCCGCGAAGCGCTGGCCCTTGAGCCTTTCCGGACGGTGCGGCGCGACCTCGATGTCGCGCAGCTCATCCTGGCCCAGCAGTTCGCCCGAGGCCACGGTCTCGGCCAGCACCATGGCGATGGTCTGGATGTCCTCGACCTCGTCCTCGTCATAGCGCCGCTCGGAGCGGTTCTGGACGACCAGCACGCCGATGGCCCGGCCGCCGCGCAGCAGGGGGGCGCCGAGGAAGGCGTGATAGGGATCTTCGCCCGTTTCCGGACGGTAGGAGAAGCTGGGGTGCGACGGCGCGTCCGACAGGCTGATCGGCACGGCGCTGCGGGCCACCTCGCCGACCAGACCCTCGCCGGGACGCAGGCGGGTGTTGTGGACGGCCTCGGGCTTAAGGCCCTGGGTGGCGAAAAGCTCCAGCTCGCCGGACGCGCGGCGCAGATAGATGGAGCAGACCTCGGCGACCATCGACTGGGCGATGATCCTGACAACGGTGTCGAGCCTGTCCTGAGCCGGCGCGGCCCCCGCCATAGCCTCGCGGATCTGGCGAAGGAGGTTACGCGGCCCCCTCGTCGTCAATCCGCCAACCGGCAATGGCCCCTCCCAGAAGACTGAACGCCCCAGATGGGCGCCGCCAAGCTTGATTCCTAGAGCCTGATCGGCTGAGGAGGAATCGCTTCGCGATTCCGCTGAGGCCGTGAATCAGGCTCCCGCATTAATCTGGACCGAAATCTGAGTTCAGTCGGGTTGCGCCCAACTGAACCGATTTCGGTCTAGACCGCTTCCAATCCGTAGGCCGAATGAAGCGCACGAACGGCCAGTTCCGCATAGGCCGCATCGATCAGCACGCTGATCTTGATCTCTGAAGTGGAGATGGCCTGGAACTTCACGCCCTTGTCCGCCAGGGCCTTGAACATGGTCTGGGCGACACCCGCGTGACTGCGCATGCCGACGCCGACGACCGAGACCTTGGCCACGTCCTCATCGACGCGCAGCTCCTCGAAGCCGATCTGGTCCTGCGCGGCCTGCATCAGCTCGGCGGCGCGCTGGGCGTCTCTACGACCCGTGGTGAAGGTCAGGTTGACCGTCCCGGCGGTGCGGGCCTGCGACTGGACGATCATGTCCACGTTCACATTGGCGTCCGCGAGGCGGGTGAAGACATCCGCGGGGGCGTCGACCCGGTCGGACAGGCCCAGCAGGGTGATGCGGGCCTCGTCGCGGCTCATGGTCACGCCGGACACGATGCGTTTTTCCACGATCTCCTCCTCGTCGCAGATCAGGGTTCCACCCTTGTCGGGCATGACGCCGTTCGCGTCGGGTTCGATGAAGCTGGACAGGACCCGGACGGGGACCTGTTTCGCCATGGCCAGTTCGACCGACCGGGTCTGCAGCACCTTGGCGCCCAGGGACGCCATCTCCAGCATCTCCTCATAGGAGACCTTTTCGAGGCGCCGCGCCTTGGCTTCGATGCGCGGGTCGGTCGTGTAGACGCCGTCGACGTCAGTGTAGATGTCGCAGGGGCACTCCAGCGCCGCCGCCACCGCCACCGCCGAGGTGTCGGAGCCGCCGCGGCCCAGGGTGGTGATGCGCCCGTCGCGGGTGACGCCCTGGAAGCCGGGGACCACAGCGATCTCGCCCTTGTCCATGGCGGCGCCCAGCACCTCGCCCGGCACGTCCTCGATCCGGGCGCGGCCGTGGGCGTCGTCGGTCAGGATCGGGATCTGCCAGCCCATCCAGCTGCGGGCGTTCAGGCCCATGTTGCGCAGGGTCAGGGCCAGCAGGCCCGAAGTCACCTGCTCGCCCGAAGCGACGACGACGTCGTATTCGTCGTCGGACAGTTCGATGCCCGCGCCGGGACGGCCCGCGCCGTCGGTCCAGGCGACCAGCTCATTGGTCTTGCCGGCCATGGCCGAGACGACGACCGCGATTTTCTTGCCCGAAGCGGCCTCAGCGGCGACGATGCGCGCGGCGCGACGGATGCGTTCGAGGTCGCCCATGGACGTGCCTCCGAACTTCATCACCAACCGATCTGACTCAGGCCGCGTCATCTTGCGCAGGTCGCTCCGTCTTGCGTGAAACGGCGCGCGGGTTCATCGCTGCGCCATGGTCGCTTCTAACGGCACGGTATCGGCGCGGGAACCCCAAGGCGCCAAGGAATTCAACGATCAGGCGGCGGGGCCGTCGATCGATCCCGCGGACGTGGCCCGCTTCTCGGCGCAGGCCGCCGAATGGTGGGACGCACGAGGGCCGTTCGCGCCCCTGCATCGCTTCAATCCGGCCCGGCTGGCCTTCGTACGCGACCGCGTCGCCGAACGGTTCGGACGCGACGTGAAGACCCGAGAAGCCTTCGCCGGCCTGACCCTGCTGGATGTCGGCTGCGGCGGCGGCCTGATCGCCGAACCCATGCGCCGGCTGGGTTTCGCGGTCACCGCCGTGGACGCCTCGAGCGAGAACATCGGCACCGCTCGGGCGCACGCGGACCAGCAGGGGCTGGAGATCGCCTATCGCGCCGCCACGGTCGAGCAGCTGGAAGCCGAAGGCGCAGGACCGTTCGATGTGGTCCTGACCATGGAAGTCATCGAGCACGTAGCCGACCCGGAGGCCTTCGTGCGCGCCTGCTCGCGGCTGGTGAAGCCGGGCGGCCTGATGATCGTGGCGACCCTGAACCGCACCCTGAAGGCGCTGGCCCTGGGCAAGGTCGCGGCGGAATACGTGCTGCGCTGGGTGCCCGCCGGGACCCACGACTGGCGCCAGTTCATCCGTCCCGACGAACTGCGGCGGATGCTGTCGCACGAGCCGGTCACGGTGACCGGGCCGTATGGGCTGGCCTACGACCTGTTGGCCGACCGCTGGCGTGAAGGGCAGGACGCCGATATCAACTACATGATGATCGCCACCCGGGACTGATCCCCAGAGGGGCGACGAGGAGACATCCATGATTGCACTGATGCTCGCCGGCCTTCTGGCCGCCGCTTCCCCGTCTTCCGCTTCGGCCCAGGAGCCGACCGCCACCGCGACCCGCGGTGCGCCGGGCATCTGCATCCGCTGGGCCCGCAACCGCTCCGCGCGGGTGGCCGAGGCGAGGGTCGTGCGCAGCTCGGGCAACGTCGCGCTGGACCGCCGCCTGGCCGAAGCCGTTCCCCAGATGGACTGGCCGGTGGGCGTGGACGACTATCGCGGCCAGTGGGTGGGCATCTGGATGGCGGTCGGCGGCGCCTCGACGCCGGAAGGCCCCCTGCCGGACTGCTCCAGCCTGCCCGACCGCAGCTGGACGCCCGCTCCGGCGGGCTGAGGCCGCCTTACCGCGATTTCACCTACCTATCGGGCTTGTAACGGGATCGGCGCAACGACGCGTGCGACGTCTTCGGCATCACCTTCACCGGAGCCGATCCCATGAAACGCCTGCTGATCCTCACCGCCGTCGCCGCCGCCGCCCTGACCAACGCCGCCTGCGTGACCGTCATCGACGCCACCAGCGACTACGGCTGGTCGGGCGAAAACGCCCGGCCGTTCAAGGGCGCCCGTGACAGCTGCCGCGCCAGCGCGGGCCGTGACGAAGGCACCACGGCCTTCCTTCAGTGCATGGCCGAAAAGGGCTGGACCCGCACCCGCGACTGACGGGCGGTCACAACGGCCGCATCATGTAGCGGGCGTCGTCGCCGTAGCTGGCCAGCTTTTCGGCCATGCCCGGCGGGTCGCGGACCTCAAAGCCATGCCGGGCCCAGAAGGGCGCGGCGGCGTTGACCGCGACCAGGCTGACGGCGGGCCAGCCCGCCGCCCGGGCGGCGTCCGCCAGTTGCTCGACCACGGCCCCGGTATGCCCGCCGCCCCGCGCGTCGGGGTGGATGGCGAGGTCGTGCAGGTACATGACCGCCGCGTCGTCGGGAATCGCTTCGATCAGGGTGTTCAGCGCCGGAACGGCGTCGGCGCGCCACGGATAGGCGACGAGATAGCCCCGGGGCGGCCCGTCGCCCTCCGCCAGCACGAAGCAGCCGGACGCGTTCAGAGCCAACCGGTTCTCGAACAGCTCGCGGCCTTCGAAATGATCGGGAAAGCCGAGCACGGCGATGGCCGCGACGGCGTCCAGATCGACCGCCGTCATCGCCCGCCAGGTCAGGTCGGGCAGCGCGCGTTCAGTTCGGCCTTCTGGAACCGCCATCGGATCGCCCTCGCCTGTCCTTCGATCTCGCCCTCGATGCGGGCATTCAGCACATCGCCGTCGCGTTCATAGATGACCCGCTGCGGGAAGTCGTGAGCCGACTGCTGGAAGACGACCCGGTTCGGAGCGGACTCGATCACCGGAAACACGGTCAGGGCCTGCCCTTCGGGGTGGGCGAAATAGGCGAAGGGGGCGTTCGCTTCGGGCCCCGTCGGCGCGATCCGGGACAGCTCCCAGCCGACCTGGCCGTTGCGGACCGTGATCGAGGTTCCGGCCATCAGGTTCAGGCGGGGGACGCTCCAGGTCTCGGCCACTTCGCGCCCGCCCTCGCAGGACAGCCAGTAGCCGGACATCCACCCCAGATCGGGGCGAAGATCGGCCTGCGGTCCGGCGGTCAGGGCGGCGGTCAGGATCAGGGCGGTCAGCATGGTCGGGTCTCTCCCTCGGGTTCGAAGGCAAGCTAGGCCGGATGGTCGGCGCCGGGCTTGTAGGATTGCGACGCGATGGCCCGGGCCAGGGCCTGCTGCTCGCGCGCCCATTCGGTGGCGGTGCAACCGAGGAAGCGGCGGAAGTCACGCGCCATCTGCGGCTGGTCGAAATAGCCGGCCTCCAGCCCCGCCTCCAGCCAGCCCTCGGCCTCGGGGCGGCCTGGATGGGCGGCGTGGTCGAAGACCCGGCGGAAGCGGAAGACCGAGCGCAGCATGCGCGGCGACACCCCGACCCGGTCGGCGAACCGACGCTGCAGGGTGCGTTGGTCGGCGGGCGTGCGAACCGGCGACGCCCGATCGGCGGCGGCGACCTCGATCTCGGCCCGGACCACCGGATCGACGGTCCAGCCGGCGCGGCGGCGCTGATCCGCCAGCCAGCCGGTAAAGGCCGCGACCTGGGCCTCCGGATCGCCGGCGGGGGCCGAGAAGCCCTTAAGCCGCTCGACCATGTCCAGCCGCCGGTCGGTGGCTGCGGCCAGGGGCAGCCCCAGCCAGTCGCGGGCGCCGTCGGGCGCGAAGCGGATCGCCACCAGCTCGGTCGGCCCCACTGGCCGCAGGGCCAGGGGCCGGGTCATCTGACCGGCGAACAGGGCGGAGGGCTGCAGCCGCCACTCGCCGTCCTCATCCTGTTCCTCATAGGGGGCGCCGATGTCGAAGATCAGTTCGGGGCAGCCGTCGGGCGCGATGCGTTGCACGACCGGCGCCGGGTCCGGATCGGCATAGGTCCAGATCACCCGCACGAAGGGCTTCAGCGCCGCGGGCGGCTCGAACTCCTGATAGCGCTCCCCGCCCCCCGGCATGCTCAGTTCACCCGGGACTTGTCGGGCGGCAGGGCCGGAAGCGGAGCGCAGTGCACGCCGTCGTCGCGCAGCTTCTTCACCTCGGCCACGGTGGCTTCGCCGTAGATCTCGCGCTTCTCCGAGCGGCCTTCATGGATGTCGCGCGCCTCGCGGGCGAAGGCGTCGCCGACGTAGTCGAAATTCTGCTCGACGTGGGCGCGCACCTCGCGGACGGCCTCCATCATCATGGTCTGCATCTTCGCGGCGGCATCAGGCGCGGGCGCTGATCGCTTCGTGCCCGCGACGGCCGGGGCCATGACCTGCTTGGTCACCCCGGTCGAGCCGCATATCGGGCACTCGACCAGTCCCCGCTCGGCCTGGTCGTCATAGTCGGACGACGACCCGAACCACGCCTCGAAGCCGTGGCCGTGATCACAGCCCAGGGCGTAGCGGATCATGCCGACAACGGAGCGGGCGGCGCGAAGTCGCGGTCGTGGGTCAGCTGCGGCACCGCGTTGCGGGCCTTGTCGATCGCATCGAAATCCAGCGTGGCGAACAGGACGCCCGGCTCGTCGGTGTCGAGCTTGGCGATCACCTCGCCCCAGGGCGCGACCACGGTCGAGCGACCCCAGGTCCGACGACCGTCCTCATGCGTTCCGGCCTGGGCGGGCGCCAGGATGTAGGTTCCGGTCTCGATGGCGCGGGCGCGCAGCAGCACCTCCCAGTGAGCCTCGCCGGTCGGGACGGTGAAGGCGGCGGGGACGGCGATCATCTTCGCCCCGGCCTTGGCCAGGGCGCGGTGCAGCTGCGGGAAGCGGACGTCGTAGCAGATGGTCAGACCCAGCCCGCCCCACGGCGTCGGGGCCACCACGGCGGTCTCGCCGGGCCGCACCGAGGCGCTTTCGCGCCAACGCTCGCCGGTCGGCAGATCGACGTCATAGACGTGCATCTTGTCATAGGTCGCGGTCACCGCGCCCGTGTCGTCGATCAGGATCGAACGATTGGCGGCGCGGTCGTCGCCCTCATGCTCCGACCGCACGATGGCCGAGCCGATCAGCAGCCAGACGCCGAGCTCCTTGGCCAGCGCCTTGAGCTTGGCCACCACCTCGTCGCGATCGTCGGGGACCAGCACTGCCTCGCGGGCGGCGCGGTCCTGGATCAGGAAATTGGTGGCCTCGGGCGTCAGGATCAGCCGGGCCCCGCCTGCCGCCGCCTGGCGGATCAGCGGCTCGACATGGACGAAGGCGGCCCCGGGCGAGGCCGGGGTGCGCGTCTGGATCAGGGCGACGGAAAGAGTGCTCATCAGGCGGCGAGCAGTGCGTCCAGCTCGCCCTTGCGGTCAAGCGCATGCAGGTCGTCGGAGCCGCCGATGTGCTTTCCGCCGATGAAGATCTGCGGGAAGGTCATCCGGCCGTTGGAGCGCTGGATCATCTCCTGCTTCTTCTGCGGATCGTTCGAGGCGACGATCTCGGTGTAGTCCACGCCCTTGCGGGCCAACAGGGCTTCAGCCGCCGCGCAATAGGGGCAACCGGGCTTGGTGTAGATGACGACGTCGGCCAATTTTATCTCCAGCTTGATGCGCCCCCTGTCGCTCGCCGCGCAGCGGCTCGCTGATCGAGGGGCATGCTCTTCCCCCCTACATAGTCAGTTCGCGCACGGTTCGCACGCGGGCGATGACCGCCAGGTCCACGGCGCGGGCTCCGGCCTCCAGCAAAACCCGGGCGCAGGCCTCGGCGGTGGCGCCGGTGGTCAACACGTCATCGACCAGAAGAACGCGCCGCCCCTTGATCCGCCGCGCGCCCGAAGGGGTGACCGCGAAGGCCGCCTTCACGTTCAGACGCCGCCCGCGCGCCGACTTGCCGCCCTGGCTGGTGGTGTGGGCCTGACGCACCAGGGCGTCAGGCAGATAGTCGAGCCCTGCGGCCCGGGCCAACGGCCGCGCCACCTCGGCGGCCTGATTGAAGCGCCGCGACAGCAGCCGCCAGCGGTGCAGGGGCACGGGCGCCACCACATCCGCCTCGGCCAGCAGGGGCGCGGCGGCGCGGCTGAGCCAGCGGGCGAACAGCGGCGCGAACGGCTGGTGGTCGCCGTGCTTGAACTTCAGGATCAGGCCGCGCGACGCCTCGTCATAGAGGCAGGCCGCCCGCGCCCGGGCGAAGGCGTAGGGCTGGGCCAGGCAGGCCGCGCAACGCTCGGACGCAAACACTCCGCCGTCCATCTCGAACGCCGCGCCGCAGCCGTCGCAGACCGGGTCCTCCAGAAACACCACTCGACTCCAGGCGTCGGCGGTGAGGCCGGCGGAGGCGGTGGCTTCAGGGCTGTCGTGGGCCAGCGGCGGCAGCAGCAGATCGGCCACGCCCCGGCCCAGAAGACGGCCGAAACCGGCTGCGGCTTCCCATCGCGTGCGCCAGACCCCATCCTGAAGGCTCATGAGCCCCTCCTCCGGTCCCCCCGTCATCTTCGACAGCCAGCGCCGAACGGCAAGGCTTCAGCGCAGCGAAAAGTTGTTTTCCGGCGCCGACTTCCTGCATGCGCGGGCGGCGCAGAACGCCGTCGACAGCCTGGACGCCCTGCTGCGCGACTGGCCCGAAGTCGCTGATCTATCGGCCCATCCCGGCCCGTTCGCCGCCGCCCTGGCCGACAGTCATGCCGCGCCGCGGGTCGGCGCCGTTAAGACGGTGGACGACCGCCCGGCGCGCGCGGCCCCGGGCCAGACGCCGCTGGACCTGCCGGATCAGTCGCAGGACCTGATCGTCAGCCTGATGAGCCTGCACTGGGCCAACGATCTGCCGGGCGCCCTGAGCCAGATCCGCCGGGCGCTGAAGCCGGACGGCCTGTTCGTCGGCACGCTGCTGGGCGCGGGCACGCTGAAGGAGCTGCGCGCCGTGCTGACCGAGGCGGAGCTGGAGCAGCGCGACGGGGCGCAGGCGCGGGTCTCGCCCTTCGCCGACGGCTTCGACGGGGCGGCCCTGCTGCAGCGGGCCGGCTTCGCCTTGCCGGTGTCGGACGTGGACCGGCTGACGGTCCGTTATCCCGACCTGTTCGCCCTGATCCGCGACCTGCGCGCCATGGGCGAGACCAATGTGCTGGCGGGGGCGAGCCGTCCGCTCACGCGCGGCATCGTCGCCCGGGCGGCGCAGCTCTATGCGGAAAGGTTCGGCGAACCGGACGGCCGGATCCCCGCGACCTTCGAGATCGTCCACCTGGCCGGCTGGGCCCCGCACGAAAGCCAGCAGAAGCCCTTGCCCCGCGGCTCGGCGAAGATGCGGCTGGCGGATGCGCTGGGCGTGAAGGAGCAGACGGGGGAGTAGGCCCGGCCGGCCGTCAGCCGCCCATCGCCGCGCGGATCGCGTCCATCGCGCCGTTGAAGACGCCGCTGCCGGTCGCGCCGAAGGCGGTCAGGGCGGACAGGATCACCAGGAAGATCAGGGCGAGGATCAGCCCGTATTCGATGGCCGTGGCGCCGCTCTCGTCGCGCCGGAAGCGATCCAGGAAACGTTTCATCGGCGCCTCCCTTTCCGGACGGCTAGAGCAGATCGCGCAACCAGGCGATCAGGGGTTCGTCCGCCGGGGGCATGGGATAGTCCGGCAACTGCGCCGGCCGAACCCATTTTAGCGCCGAATGCTCATGCGCCTGAACCACCCCCGACCAACGTCGGCACAGATATAGTGGCATCAACAGGTGAAATGACTCGTAAGCGTGACTGGTAAACACGAAGGGGGCCAGGCAGGCCTCGTTCACGTCGATGCCCAGCTCTTCCTTCAGTTCACGGATCAGGGCGGCCTCGGGACGCTCGCCCGGCTCGACCTTGCCACCCGGGAATTCCCACAGCCCCGCCAGCTGCTTGCCCTCGGGCCGCTGGGCGATCAGCACCCGACCGTCGGTGTCGATCAGGGCGACGGCGACGACGAGGACGGTCTTGATGTCAGACAAGGCTTTCTCCTGCCCATGCCGTCCAGGCCTCCGCCGGGACTCCGAATTCTTCGAATGCGGCCTGTTTCGCCGCCTCGACGTTATCGAGGAGGTGATCGCGCTCTGGAAAGGCGGACTGTTGGTGTTGGAACACGAACAGGTACGCGCCCTCGGAAGCGGGTTCGATGACCACCCTATAGGCTTCGCCCGTCGTCCCGAGAGCCGTCAGAGACGCGGGCATCAGCTGCGGTAGTCGCCGTTGATCTCGACGTAGCGCTTGGTCAGGTCGCAGGTCCAGACGGTGGCCGAGGCGCGGCCCGAACCCACGTCAACGGTGATGTCGATCTCCGAATTCTTCATATAGGCGCTCATCTTGGCCTCGTCGTAGGTCTGCGACGGGGCGCCGTCGATGGCGGCGACATGCGGGCCGAATTTGATGGCCAGGCGGTCGCGGTCGACCGGCTCCTCGGTCTTACCGACGGCCATGACGACGCGGCCCCAGTTGGCGTCCTCGCCGGCCAGGGCGGTCTTGACCAGCGGGCTGTCGGCGATGGACTTGGCCAGCTTGCGGGCCGAGGCGGGGCTAGCCGCGCCGTCCACCGTGACCTTGACGAATTTGGTCGCGCCCTCGCCGTCGCGGACCAGCTGGTGGGCGAGGTCGAGCATGACCTGGTCCAGCGCGCGGCTGAAATCCTTCAGACGGCGGTCGCCGACCCGGCCGATGCGCGGCGCGCCGCTGGCGCCCGTAGCGAACAGCAGGCAGGTGTCGTTGGTCGAGGTGTCGCCATCGACCGTCACGCTGTTGAAGGTCGTGCGCACGTGCAGGCCCAGCAGGGCGCGCAGCACGTTCGGATGGATGTCGGCGTCGGTGACGATGAAGGCCAGCATGGTGGCCATGTCGGGCGCGATCATGCCCGAACCCTTGGCGACACCGGCGATGCGGACCTTGTGCCCCTCGATGTCGCACTCGGCGTACGAGCCCTTGGGGAAGGTGTCCGTGGTCATGATGGCCTGACCGGCGGCGGCCCAGTTGTCGGAGTCCAGCCCGGCCTCGATGTCGTGCAGGCGGGCGGCGATCTTGCGGTCGTCCAGCACCACGCCGATCACCCCGGTGGAGGCCAGCATGACGTCGCGCTGGCGGCAGCCGAAGCGTTTGGCGACCTCGGAAGCCGTGCGGCGGGCCGCATCGGCCCCGGCCTTGCCGGTGAAGGCGTTGGCGCAGCCGGCGTTGACCACCAGCGCCCGCACGTCCTGGCCGCCGTCCTCGGCGCCCAGATGGCGTTTGCACCAGTCGACCGGGGCCGAGCCGACCTTGTGGCGGGTGAAGACCCCGGCGCAGCTGGTGCCGCGCGCGAAGCTGAACACCACCAGATCGTCGCGCTCGTGCTTGTAGAAGCCCGCGCGGCCGGTCGCGATCTCGACCCCGCCGATGGGCGGGATGACCGGGAAGGGCACGGCCAGCGGCGACACCTCCAGACCCGGCTTGCCCGGCGCGGGGGCGGCCGCCGCGGGTTTCGACGGAGTGGTGGCGCGCTTGATCGCCGTGGTCACCGGCTCCAGCGCCTTTTCGAAGGCCTGTTCGATCATCTGGCCGGTCGAACCCCGACCGGGGGAAGTGGGCGTCTTGCTCATCGGGCCTTGACGGGAACGGGGGCGGAAACAGGGGCGGGCGAGGCGGGCGGCTGGGCAGGAGCGGCCGCGGGCGGAACGGCGGCCGAGGCCGGTTCCTGCGAAGGCGCGCCCTCGCCGCCCAGCAGGACCTCGACGGCGGCCTTGCCGCGCAATTCCTCGAGCAGCTGGCGCACGCCTTCATAGGTCAGGTAGCGCACGATCTGCGGCCGGGCCTGCTCCATGGTCGGCGGGGTTTCGCGGCGGCGGTCCTCGACCCGCAGCACGGCCCAGCCGCCCTCGGTCTGGAAGGGACCGACGGTGGAGCCGGCGGGCCGGTCCCGCAGGGCGTTGCGATAGGCCTCGGGCATGACGTCCAGCGTCGAATAGCCCAGGTCGCCACCTGAGAAGCGGGTCGCGTCATCGATCGACCGCTCCATGGCCACCGCCTCGAAGGCAGCGCCCTGCCCCAGGATGCCGACCACGGCGTCGGCCTCGGCGCGGGTGCGCGACAGGATCAGGCGGGTGCGGACCTCTTCCGAGGTCCGGGCCAGATTCAGCTGGCCCTGGTAGATGCCCTCGACGGCCTTGTCGGAAATCTTGTCGTTGACCACCGTCTCGACCAGCATGTCGCCGAGGATGCGTTCGCGGGTGGCGGCCAGGCGGCGCTGGGCCAGGGGCGAATTGTCCAGCCCCCGGCGCTCGGCCTCGTGGGCCAGCAGCTTCTGGTCGATGACCTCGTCCAGGACGCGGCGGAACAGGTCGGAGGTCACGTCCAGCGGCTCGCCCTCGCCCACCAGTCCCTGCGCCACGGCCTCGCGCTTCACGTCGGAGGCCCAGATGGTCTCGTCCTGGATCTTGGCCACGGCGCGGTCGCCGGGCTCGGGCGGGCGGTCGGAGCCGCCGCCGCGATCACAGGCGGCGACCGTCAGCGCGAACGCCATCAGCAGGGGAAACAGGACGCGGGAAGGCCTCATGCAGACGCGCTCCGTCGGCGGGCGGCGAAAGGCCCTCGCGTTGACAGGGATAAGGCCGGTGCTTAAGTCCCGGCTGCGCCCAAGTCGAGGGGTTTTCGATCGTTCGCGCGGCCCTCGCGCGCGCCTGTTTTCAAGGGCGCACCGGGCCGTCGTCGCCGGAGCCCCTCTGCGGCGTCCGCCGCCGCCCTTCCGGGACCACAACCAGAGCCATTTGTCGCTCGCCCGCCTTCGGATCCTCCATGCTCGGCTTTGCCAAGAAGATTTTCGGCTCCTCCAACGACCGCAAGGTCAAGGACTTCATGGGCCGCGTTCAGAAGATCAACGCGCTGGAGGAGAAGTACGCCGCCCTCTCGGACGACGAGCTGCGGATGATGACCGACGCCTTCCGCGACCGTCTGGCCGGCGGCGAGAGCGTCGACAAGATCATGAACGACGCCTTCGCGGTGGCCCGTGAGGCCTCCAAGCGCGTCCTCGGCCAGCGCCAGTATGACGTGCAGCTGACCGGCGGCATGATCCTGCACGACGGCGGCATCGCCGAGATGCGCACCGGCGAGGGCAAGACGCTGGTCGCCATCGCCCCGGCCTATCTGAACGCCCTGTCGGGCAAGGGCGTGCACGTCATTACCGTGAACGACTACCTGGCTCGCCGCGACGCCGAGTGGATGGGCCGCGTCTATCGCTTCCTGGGCCTGGAAGTGGGCGTGATCGTCAACGGCCTGTCGCAGGGCCAGCGCCAGGCCGCCTACGCCGCCGACATCACCTACGGCACCAACAACGAATTCGGCTTCGACTATCTGCGCGACAACCTGGTCTACGACCGCAAGGAGATGGTGCAGCGTCCGCACCACTTCGCCATCGTCGATGAGGTCGACTCGATCCTGATCGACGAAGCCCGGACCCCGCTGATCATCTCGGGCCCGACCGAGGACCGCTCCGACCTGTATGTGACGGTCGATGCGATCATCAAGGACCTGATCCAGGACAAGACGACCTACGACCTCGACGAGAAGCAGCGTCAGGCGCTGCTGACCGAGGAAGGCTCGGAGCTGATCGAACAGTTGATGGAAGAGCGCGGCCTGTTCGCCGAGGACACCACCGGCCTGTACGACGCGGCCAACATCACCCTGGTGCACCACATCAACCAGGCCCTGCGCGCCAATACCCTGTACCAGAAGGACAAGGACTACATCATCAAGGCCGGCGAGGTCATGCTGATCGATGAGTTCACCGGCCGCATGATGCAGGGCCGCCGCCTGTCCGAAGGCCTCCACCAGGCCATCGAGGCCAAGGAGGGCGTGAAGATCATGCCCGAGAACCAGACCCTGGCCTCGGTGACGATTCAGAACTATTTCCGCCTCTACGAGAAGCTGTCCGGCATGACCGGCACGGCCGCGACCGAGGCCCAGGAATTCCTCGACATCTACAAGATGGACGTCCTGGAAGTGCCGACCAACCGCCCGGTCCAGCGCATCGACTACGACGACGAGATCTTCCGCACCGAGCGCGAGAAGAACCTGGCCATCGCCGCCCAGATCGCCGAGCGCCATCTGGCGGGCCAGCCGGTGCTGGTCGGCACGGTGTCGATCGAGAAGTCCGAGACCCTGTCCGAGCTGCTGAAGAATTTCGTCTACAAGGTCGAGGTCTCCCGCACCCCGAAGAAGGAGTTCGAGGGCAAGCCCAAGGACGCCGAGAAGATCGGCGATGCGGCCTATGACATCGAATACGAGGTCAAGCTGCGGGGCATTCCGCACAATGTCCTGAACGCGCGCCAGCACGAACAGGAAGCTTACATCGTCGCGGACGCGGGCCTGCCCGGCGCGGTGACCATCGCCACCAACATGGCCGGCCGCGGCACCGACATCCAGCTCGGCGGCAACCTCGAGATGCGCATGCAGAAGTGGCGCACGGAGCTGCGTAACATGGCGCAGGAGCTCACCCCCGAGATGGAGGCGGCCGAAGAGGCCCGCCTGAAGGCCGACATCGCCGTCCAGAAGGAAATCTCGCTGGCCGCCGGCGGCCTGTTCGTGCTCGGCACCGAGCGCCACGAGAGCCGCCGTATCGACAACCAGCTGCGCGGCCGGACCGGCCGTCAGGGCGACCCCGGCACCTCGAAATTCTTCCTGTCCTGCGAGGACGACCTGCTGCGCATCTTCGCCGGCGACCGTCTGGACTCGATCATGAAGTCGTTCGGCGTCGCCGAGGGCGAGGCCATCAGCCACCCGTGGCTGAACAAGGCGGTCGAACAGGCCCAGAAGCGCGTCGAGACCCGCAACTACGACATCCGCAAGAACCTGCTGAAGTACGACGACGTCGTGAACGACCAGCGCAAGGCCGTGTTCGAGCAGCGCCAGGAGTTCATGGACGCCACGGACCTGTCGGAACTGGTCAACGAGTTCCGCAGCGACGTGATTTCGGACCTGGTCGAGAAGCATATGCCGCCCAAGGCCTATGCCGAGCAGTGGGACATCGCGGGCCTGGACGAAAAGGTCCGCTCGACCCTGGGTCTCGAGCTGCCGCTGGCTGACTGGGCCGCCGAGGAAGGCGTGTCCAACGAGGAGATCGAGGAGCGCATCGTCACCGCCGCGGACGCCCGCGCCGAGGAACGCATCGCCCTGGTCGGCGCCGAACAGATCCGCAACCTCGAACGCCAGTTCATGCTGCAGATGATCGACATGCAGTGGCGCGAACACCTGGTCCAGCTGGACCACCTTCGCGGCGTCATCGGCCTGCGCGGCTACGGCCAGCGCGATCCGCTGAACGAGTACAAGACCGAGGCCTTCAACCTGTTCGAGTCGCTGCTGTACGGCCTGCGCCACGATGTGACGCGTTGGCTGATGACGGTGGAGTTCCGCTTCGAGCAGCCGCCGGCGATGGAGATGCCCGAGTTCCAGGAAATCCACCTGAACCCCGGCACCGGCGAGAACGAGATGGCCAACCCGCTGGCCCAGCTGCCGGAAGGCGCGCTGGAAGGCGACGCCCGGTCGCGTCTGCCGGTCGACGTCCTGCCCGTCGGCTGGGAACGCACCCCGCGCAACGCCGACTGCCCCTGCGGCTCGGGCCGCAAGTTCAAGCACTGCCACGGCAGCCTGATTTAAGGACGCTATCGCTCGCCGCGCGGAGGCTCGCTGCCCGAGCGCCAGGACGTGTGATCGACCTTCGGGCGGCGGTTCAGACCGCCGTCGCCCGGAACCGGCTCCGCGAGGGCGTCGCCGCCGCCTCCCGACCCGCAAAGCGCACGATCCGACGGAATTTGGCGCACGCCATCAGCGTCGGCGCCGTGCAGGCCGAGGCGTGCAGCAGGCCTTCGCGCATCCGCGACAGCTCCTCGATACGGCGGCCGATCTCTTCCGCCCTCGCCCGCAGCCGCGCCTTGTCTATGACCGGCTCGGGCGCGCCGCCCAGCATGGCCGCGATCTCGTCCAGCGAGAAACCGGACGCTCGCCCCAGCGCGATCAGGGACAGGCGCTCCAGCACCTCCGGATCGAACAGGCGTTTGAGCCCCCGGCGCCCCGTCGAGGCGATCAGCCCGCGCTCCTCGTAGTAGCGCAGCGCCGAGGCGCGCACGCCCGAGCGGCGGGACAGTTCGGCGATGTCGATGTCGCGCACTCTTGACCTCAAGTCGGCTTGAACTTGCAGGATGGGCGCGCGGTCCTCTCGCCGCAACCGGATGGAGACCGAGATGACCGACCCCGCACGCCCGGCCGTTCCCGATCAAGGCTACTGGAGCCGGTCGGGCGGCTCCGCCTGGGCCGATCTCCAGACCCTGATGGACCGGCTCTACCAGCCGATCGGCGAGGCGGTCGCGGACCGGGCCGATCCGCTCGTCGGTGCGCGGGTGCTGGACGTCGGCTGCGGCGCGGGCGCGACGACGCTGGACCTGGCCCGGCGCGTGGGTCCGACGGGACACTGCACCGGCGTCGATATCTCCGCCCCCCTGCTGGAGGCGGCGCGGCGCAGGGCGGTGGCGGCCAATGTCGATTTCATCGAGGCCGACGCCCAGACCCATGACTTCGGCGCGGCGACGTTCGACGCCGTGACCTCACGGTTCGGGGTGATGTTCTTCACCGATCCGGACGCCGCCTTCGCCAATCTGAGGCGGGCGACCAAACCCGGTGGCCGCCTGACCTTCGCCTGCTGGCGTGCGGTCGCCGAGAACGCCCTCACCCAGGTCCCGCTGGAGGCCGCCACGCCCTTCCTGCCCGACCTGCCCCCGTCGCCGCCCGTCGACGCCCCCGGCCGGTTCGCCTTCGCCGATCCGGAAAAGGTGCGCGGCATCCTGCATCGCAGCGGCTGGACGGACATCGAGATCACGCCGCTGGACACGCCCACGCCCCTGAGCCTGGACGAGATGCTCGACCTCGGCCTGAAGTTCGGCGTGCTGGGAACGGCCCTGCCGCAACAGGACGAGACGGTGCGGGCGCAGGTGCGCGCGGCGGTGACGGATCGGCTGAACGTGCACCTCCGGGACGGGATCATTCCGATGAGCGCCGCCTGCTGGCTGGTCTCCGCCCGGCGCTGAAGGCCGCTGGCGGCGACCGCCGCGCCGTGCGACATCCACGGATATGACCCATAAGGCCCTGTTCTCCCGCGCCCTGTCCCTGGACCCGGAGCGCCTGCATTTCGCCGCTCACAGCCACCACCTGTGGCCCGACGCCAGCTTCGACGGCCAGGTGCGGGCCTGGGTCGAGGCCAACCGGTTCGCTGACCGCAAATGGGACCTGGTCTTCGGCGACGTCGTGCCCGAGGCGCAGACGCATGTGGCCAAAGAGCTGAACCTGCCCTCGCCGGACAGCGTCGTCTTCGCGACCAACACTCATGAATTCCTGCTGCGCATCGTCTCCGGGATCGAGGCCAAGCCCGTGCGCATCCTGTCGACCGATGGCGAGTTCCACTCGTTCCGCCGTCAGGGCGAACGCTGGGAGGAGGCGGGCGATGCGGTCATCACCCGCGTGCCCCTGCATCCGTTCGACACCTTCGAGGCGCGCTTCATCGAGGCCGCCCGGGGGGGCGGCTTCGACCTGATCGTGATCAGCCAGGTCTTCTTCCGGACCGGACAGGTGTTCGGCGGCGTCGAGGCGCTGGCCGACCTGGCCAAGCCGGAAGGCCCGTGGGTGGTTATCGACGGCTACCACGGCTTCATGGCGGTCCCGACCGACCTGTCGGCGGTGGCGGACCGCGTCTTCTATGTCGCCGGGGGCTACAAATACGCCATGTCGGGCGAGGGCGCCGGCTTCCTGCATGCGCCCGACGGCTTCTGCCCCCGTCCGGTGATCACCGGCTGGTTCGCCGAGTTCGGCAATCTGACCGGGCCGCCGGAGGGGGTCCAGTACCGCGCCGACGCGGGCCGTTTCTGGGGCGCGACCATGGAGGCGACGCCCCTGTACCGCTTCAACGGCGTGCGCCGCATGCTGGAAGAGGCCGGGCTGAGCACCGCGAACGTCGCGGCCCACGCCCGCGGGCTGATGGCGCGGTTCCAGGGCGCCGTGCAGGCGGGGGAGGCCGGACGGCTGGACAAGGCCGAGCTGATCAATCCCGTCGCCGGCGACGCGCCACGCGCCCGCTTCCTGGCCTTCCGCCACGCGGACGCGCAGGACTGGCGCAAGCGGCTGCTGGACGCCCATGTCGTCACCGACGTGCGCGACGATGTGATCCGCTTCGGCTTCGGCCTGTATCAGGACGAGGCGGACGTGGACCGGCTGATCGAGATCTGCCGCCGCGTCCTGTGACGCCGACCTAGTAGAAGGTGGTGTCTTCCTGCTGGCGCGGCTCGGGCGCCTTTCGCGGGGCCGAAGGCTGGGCCGGACGCGCCGGAGCCGGGGTCGCCCCAGGCGTTGCCGGCTGGGCGACGCCGGGCTGGGCCGGGACCTGACCGGGAACGGGCGTCACCTGCGGCAGGGTCGGATACGGCAGGCTCTGCGGCGCGGGTCCGCCGTCGGGGTAGGGCAGCGGCGCCTGGCCGTCCGCCGCGGGCGCTGCAGGGGCGATCCGGTCCGGGGCGTCCAGATCGTCGCGGATGAAGGCCCAGGACCGGGCGTCGGAACAGGCGCAGGCCTTCATGAAGCCCTCGCGGTCCCGCCAGATGATCAGCGGATAGCGGGTCTGCAGCCCGGCCTCGCTCAGATTGCGGCTCAGCTGGCCGACGAAGTCGCGGCCGGCGTCGACCACCGCCCCCCGGGCCAGGTTGCCGTCGGCCGACGGAATGCCCGCCGCCGTCCAGTTGTTGACCGGCGTGGCGGTCCAGCGCTGGTACAGCACCCAGTCGCGGGTCAGCCACAGCTCGGCGACCGTGGCGCGCTCGGCGGCCGTGGACTGCTGCAGCCCCTCGCGGTCGCCGCGCGCGAAGACGAGGATGCGCATCTCGACCCCCGCGGCGCGCAGCTTGGGCCCCTCCTCGCGCTCGAACCGCTGCATGGCGGCGCTGTCGCGATAGCCTATGACGTACAGGGCCTGACCGCCGCCGCCCGCCGAGATCCACGAGCTTTCATCCAGCAGGCGCTGGATCTCGACCTGGTTGCGGGTGACCGTCACCGGCTGGAAGCGGGCGTAGAAATTCCAGTAGGCCCAGTAGCCGCCGCCCGCGAGGGCGAGGCCGATCACGGCGGCGAGGGCGGACCAGACGAAAAAGCGACGCATGCGGGGGAGCGCTCCAGCTTCACAGTGCGTGGAGGTTAACGCCTAACATCGAAATGCGCTGCCGCGAACGCCGGAAAGGCGAAACCTTGCCGACGTTCGTCAATCTCAGCCCATCGTCGGGATGACGAAGGAGCTGTCGGCGTGCTCCAGCTCGCTATCGGGCCAGCGGGCGGTGATGGTCTTGACCTTGGTCCAGAACTTCACGCCTTCCATGCCGTGCTGGTTGGTGTCGCCGAAGGCCGAGCGCTTCCAGCCGCCGAAGGTGTGATAGGCGACCGGCACCGGGATCGGCACGTTGATGCCGACCATGCCGACGTTGACGCGGGCGGCGAAGTCGCGGGCCGCGCGGCCGTTCTGGGTGAAGATGGCGACGCCGTTGCCGTACTGGTGCTTGGACGGCAGCGACAGGGCCTCCTCGAAGCTGGCGGCGCGCATGATCTGCAGCACCGGGCCGAAGATCTCTTCCTTGTAGGATTCCATGTCCGCCGTGACGTGGTCGAACAGCGACGGGCCGACGAAATAGCCGTTCTCGTGACCCTGCAGGGTGAAGCCGCGGCCATCGACGACCAGTTCGGCGCCGTCCTTGACGCCCTGGTCGATCCAGCCTTCGACGCGCGCCTTGTGCTGGGCCGTGACGACCGGGCCATAGTGGGCGCCCGCGTCGGTCGAGACGCCGACCCGCAGGGTGTCGATCTCGGCGACCATGCGCTCGCGCAGTTCATCGGCGGTCTTCTGACCGACCGGCACCACGACCGGCAGGGCCATGCAGCGCTCGCCCGCCGAACCGAAGGCCGCGCCGGACAGGTCCTTGATGACCTGATCCATGTCGGCGTCGGGCAGGACGATGCCGTGGTTCTTGGCGCCGCCCATGGCCTGGACGCGTTTCCCGTGCTGGGCGCCCATCTGGTAGACGTAATGGGCGATGTCGGACGAGCCGACGAAGCTGACGGCGTGGACCTGCGGGTGGGTCAGGATGGCGTCGACGGCGGCCTTGTCGCCATGGATCACGTTCAGGACGCCGGCGGGGGCGCCCGCCTCCATCATCAGCTCGGCCAGACGCACCGGCAGGGACGGATCACGCTCCGACGGCTTCAGCACGAAGGTGTTGCCGACCGCGATGGCGACGCCGAACATCCACATCGGGATCATGCCGGGGAAGTTGAACGGGGTGATGCCCGAGACGACGCCCAGCGGCTGGCGCATCGAATAGACGTCAATGCCGGGACCGGCGCCCCAGGTGTACTCGCCCTTCAGCACGTGCGGGATGCCGCAGGCGAACTCAATCACTTCCAGGCCGCGCTGGATGTCGCCCTTGGAGTCGGCGATCACCTTGCCGTGCTCCGACGACAGCAGCTCGGCCAGCTCGTTCATGTTCGCCTCGACCAGGCGCTTGAACTCGAACATCACACGGGCGCGGCGCTGCGGATTGGTCGAGGACCAGCCGTCAAAGGCGGCCTGGGCGGCCTGCACGGCGCGATCGACCTCGCCGGTCGTGGCCAGCTGGACACGGGCCTGGACCTCGCCGGTGTTCGGATTGAACACGTCGCCGAAGCGACCCGAGGCTCCGACGAACGACGCGCCGCCGATGAAGTGATTGATGTCACGCATGATGTGGGCGTTCCCTGAACCGGAGGCTTGTTCTTATGGGCGGCGGTTTAGCCGCTGCCGCGAGGGAAAACCAGCCGCGCACACCTGTACGGGCGTTGCGAAACCGTAACTGTCCGACGAGGACAGGCTGTGATCCAAAAAGGCCCGTCCCGCGCAAGATGTCGCCCGGGAGCCGCCGATGGAGCTCGCTATGGACGATGGATCCCTGGAACAACGCCTGATGAAGCTTGAGCGGCGCAATCGCCTGCTGACGGCGGGACTGGTCGCAACGGCGGCGCTCGGCCTGATCGCCGCGGCGTCCGCCGGCGCCGATCTCGACCGTTCGCCTCAGGTGTTCGACAAGATCGTCGCCCGCGAGATCGTCGTGATCGATCCCAACGGCCGCGAGCGGGTGGTGATCGCCGCGCCCCTGCCCGAACCGCGTCTGGCCGGATCGCTCAGCAAGCGCGGCGAGGCTCTGTCCGGCATCCTACTGTTCGACGGCGAGGGCAATGAGCGGGGCGGCTATGTCACCGGCGACGATCCGTCGAGCGGGATATCCCTGACCCTGGATGAGATCGGCCGGATGGCCGTGTCGCTCTGGGCCGGCGAGCGCGGATCCTCCGGCCTTCGGTTCGGCAATCAGGACGGCAACTCCGTCGATCTGCAGGTCAATCCGGCCGGAACCTTCCTGACACTCCGGGAGAAGGGGCAGATCACCGCCGTGCTGCCGGCGTCCGCGACTCCGCCAGCGGCCGCTTCCCCGCCGCCTCCAGCGCCGGCGGCGCCCGCAGGGACGCCACAATGACCTTCCGCTCTCTGAAACCCGCGGCCCTCGTGGGCCTCGCCCTTCTGGCCGCCGGCGTCAGCCCTCTAAGGGCGCAGGACGCCGGCGAGACGATTCGGGCCGCCGGTGAATCCATCAGCCTGAGTCAGCCTCGTGCGGTGACATCCCTGGATATCGATCCACGCGGCGAGACGCTGGCGGCGAGCGGGCTCGACGGCGCGGTGCGTCTCTGGTCGCTGGCGACGGGCGCCGCCGGGCCGGTGTTCCAGATTCACGAAGGGGACGCGGCCGCCGTGCGCTTCACCACCGACGATCGCCACCTGCTCACCACAGGCGCAGACGGTCAGGTCGCCCTGCTGGACGCCGCCGCCGGAACCCGCGTCCGGACGTGGCGCTTTCCGACCTGGTGCCTAGGGCTGGCCGTCATCGACGGGGACACGGCGGCCGTGGGCTGCGCCGATCTGAAAATCCGGATCCTGAACCTCGGCGAGGACCGGGTCGTGCGCGAAATCCAGGCTCCCGGAGATCTGCAGTACCAGTACGTCATCTCGCTTTCAGCCTCACCGGATGGGCGACTGCTGGCCTCGAACAACCCGCTCACCCTGTATGACGTGGAGACCGGGGAACAGCGGGGAAGCGTGCCCAGCTTCGCGCAGCGCGTGACGTTCTCGCCCGATGGTCGGAGCCTTCTGGGCGGCAGCATGAAGGCCGGAGCGTCAGTGGTTTCCGTCGACCCCCTCCAGGCCCGCGCGCGCCTGGTCACGGATGTGGAGCAGCAGGCGCAGACCCCGTCCGGGCGTCAGACCGTCCGGCAGGGAATGCCGATCTACGGCGTCGTCTGGTCGCCTGACGGCCGGTTCTTCGCGACGGGGGGCCTGGACCGGCTCGTGCGTATCTGGCGCATGCAGGACGGCGCCGAACCTGTCGAGGTCACGCGGCTGGAAGGTCATGAGAGCGCGATTTCCGCCCTGGCTTGGCGTGGCGACCATCTGGTCAGCGGCGACCTGGGCGGTCATATCCGGATCTGGCGCCTGACGAGCGGGTCCTGAGACCGCCCCCCTCTCAGACCGCCGCGTCGAACAAGGCGTCGCGGGCGACGTCGGCCTTGAGCATGGGGAAGAAATGGGTGCCGCCGTGCACCGTCTCGACCGTGACCTTGGGCAGGCCCGGCGGGCTGCGGGTGGGGAAGCAGGTCGAGCCGGCCTCGGCGCGCAGAATGCGGACCGGACGGTCGACCCGTCCCAGCGCCCGCCACGGATCATGCGACTGGGCCGCATAGTTGGAGGCTTCCCATTCCGGCGCGCAGGCCAGGACAAAGCCCTCGGGCGTCTCGATCAGACCATCGGCCAGATAGTCGGCGATCATCATCTCGGGCCAGCCGCGGAAGGCCCCCCGGCCCGAATAGGCGGCAAGCGCCTGCTCTCGGCTGTCGAATACGGCGCGGCGCTTGAGGGCGTTCTTCACCAGCGGGATCCGCGAGGCCAGGCGGTCGAACAGGGGCAGCTGGAACAGGGCCACGGTGACGCGGCCCCAGATCACGGGATCCATCAGCACCAGCTCTGACACCCGCTCGGGGCGTTCGGCGGCGGCGAGCAGGGCCGCGGTGCCCCCCATGGAGTGCCCGGCCAGCACCACTGGCGGGCCGTCCAGCGCATCCAGCAGGGCGACGAGGTCATCCCGGTGATCGCTCCAGCCGCGCCGCCCCTGCCGTTCCGTCGGCAGGGTGGTGCGCCCGTGACCGCGCAGGTCCGGGGCCCAGATGCGCAGCGTCCCGGACAGGGGCGCCAGCAGGGTGCGATAGGTCATGGCATTGAAGCCGTTGGCGTGAACGAAGACCAGGTCCACGGGTCTCTTCGGATCGCCGAAATCGAGGACCGACATTTCGCCCGCGCCCCACCGGTTGTCGACCGGCAGGCTCAGGCGACGGGGCGGGGAGAGCCGGATCGCGTCCATGCCGCAGAGATAGAGACCCGGGAGCCCGTTTTCCAGAGAAACCGACTTGAAACGGACGTCAACCGGCGACGCGGCAGGCCGGGCACCGGCCGTGGGCCTCGATCGTGGTGCGCTCGATGACGTAGCCGGCGGCGCCCGCGGCCCGGTCCAGCCCCTCGGCGACCGTGGCGGAGACCTCCTCGGTCGCGCCGCAGCAGTCGCAGATCAGGAAGGCGGCCGCATGGTCCGCCGAGCCCGAGGAACAGGCGACATAGGCGCTGATCGAGGCGATGCGGTGGGCCAGGCCCATGCGCTCGAGGAACTCGAGCGCGCGATAGACGGTGGGCGGCTTGGCCGGCTGACCGTCCTCGCCGAAGCGCGCGATCAGGTCGTAGGCCTTCACCGGCTCGCCCGCCGCAAGCAGCAGTTCCAGCACCCGCAGGCGGGCCGCGGTCATGCGCTCGCCCTCGCCCGTCAGACGCGCGTCCGCGGCGGCCAGGGCCAGGGCCACGGTCGAGGCGGACGGCGGACCGTCATGATGATGGTGATGGCAGGTGTCGCCCATGACTGAGAGCTAATCCTTCCCCCGCCCCGCCGCAACCGCATCCCGCTTGACTTCGTGTGATGTTATCTCATAACACTCACAGAATCCTCCCCTCCGAGTCCTCTCCATGACCCTCGCCGCCGTCTCCCGCGCCGCCCTCCTGACCGCCCTCGGCTGGAGTGCGCTGGCGGGCGCCGCCTCCGCCCAGAGCGGGCCTTCGGCGCCCCGGCAACCGGTGGCGGAGCTGGACGAAGTGGTCGTGACCGGGGCGCCCTTCGGCATCAGCCAGCGGGCCACCACCATCGCCACCACCGTCCTGACCGAGGAGCAGCTGGCCCAGGCGCCGGCCGCTTCGCTGGGTGATCTGGTCAACGGCCTGCCGGGCGTGCGCTCGACCGACTTCGCGCCCGGCGCCAGCCGCCCGGTGATCCGCGGCCTGTCGGGGCCGCGCGTGCAGGTGCTGACCAATGGCATCGGCCTGATCGACGCGAGTTCGGTCTCGCCCGACCACCAGGTGGCCACCGATCCGGCCGAAGCCAATCGCATCGAGATCGTGCGCGGCCCGGCGACCCTGGCCTACGGCGGCACCGCCATCGGCGGGGTGGTCAATGTGCTGGACGGCCGTATCCCGGACGCCCTGCCCGACGGCGTGGACGGCATGGTCTCGACCCAGGCCTCCAGCGTCGATGACGGCTGGTCGGCTTCGGGCCGCGCCACCTTCGCGCTCGGCCCCGTCGCCGTGAATGTGGAGGGCGTGAAGAAGGACGCCTCTGACTACGACATCCCCTCGCCCGCCATCTCGCAGCGTCTGGCCGACGCCGAGGGCGTCGCGCGCGGCGACGGCGGCACGCAGCCGAACAGCTTCTCGCAGCTGGAAAGCTGGGGCCTGGGCGCCTCCTACATCGGGTCGCGCGGCTATATCGGCGCGTCATACAAGGACCTGTCCTCGACCTACGGCACCGTGGCCGAGCCGGACGTCTTCATTGAGCTGAAGCAGACCCGCGAGGACGTGCGCGGCGAGCTGCGCTTCGACGGCGGCCCGTTCCAGGCGGTGCGCGGCTCAGCCGGCCACGCTGAGTACACCCACACCGAGTTCGAGGGTCCGGGCGAACCCGGCACCATTTTCAACTCCGACGGCCAGGAAGGCCGTATCGACCTGGTCCAGCGCACCCGCGACGGCTGGAACGGCGCGATCGGGGTGCAGGCCCTGTCGCGCACCTTCGAGGCCATCGGCGATGAAGCCTTCGTCCCGTCCAGCAAGATCGAGGAGACCGGGATCTACACGGTCCAGCGCCTGGACCGCGACGGCTGGGGCCTGGAGGGCGGTCTGCGCTACGACCGGCGCAGCCTCGCCGCCAACCCGCTGAACGGCGACCCGCGCGTCGACCGCAGCTTCGACAACTGGTCCGGTTCGGCGGCGGTCTTCGTCCGCCCGACGCATGACCTCTTCCTGGGCCTCAGCCTGGCGCACAACGAGCGCGCGCCTTCCGAGGTCGAGCTGTTCGCCGACGGCCTGCACATCGCCACGGCCGTCTACGAGACCGGCGACCCGACGCTGGACAACGAGAAGGTCTCCACCATCGAGGGAACCGTCCACTATGACGCCGGCAAGTTCCGCGGCGACCTGCACGTCTATGCGTCCAAATACGACGGCTTCATCGACGAGCGCGACACCGGGGCCACCTTCATCGACGACGGCGAGGAATTCCCGATCTTCCAGTTCGTCCAGACCGGCGCGAAATTCCGCGGCTTCGAGGCCGAGGCCGAGTACGAGTTGTGGAGCTCGGGCGACCGGGCGCTGTCGCTGCAAGGCGCCGCCGACTATGTGCACGCCGAGACCGACGTCGGCCCCGCCGCGCGCATCCCGCCATACAGCGTGACTGGCCGTCTGGCCTGGACCTCGACCCCGTTCGACGCGACCTTCGAGGTCCGCCACGTGGGCGAGCAGGACCGGCTGGCCGAGTATGAGCTGGGCACGGACGGCTACACCCTGGTCAATCTGTCGGGCGTCTGGCGGCCGTTCAGCGACCGCAAGGTCTCGATCTTCGCCGAGGGCCGCAACCTGACGGACGAGGAGGCCCGCGAGCACGTCAGCTTCCTGAAGGACATCGCGCCCCTGCCCGGCCGAAACCTCCGCGTGGGGGTGAGCTACAGCTTCTAGACGAACCTGGAAGGCGAGCCGGTTTGCCGGTCTCCCATCTCTGGGCTAGAAGGCCCGCCTTCCTCTTTTTTCCAGAGCTGACCGCGTCCATGACCGACACCACCGCCCAGACCGCCGGCCTGTCCGGAAACGTCCTCTTCTACAGCCAGCCCGAACCCCTGTCGGTCGAGGCCCACGGCACGCTGGGCGTCGATCCGGTCGATCGGCCCTACGCCTTCACCGCCGTCACCAATCTGGTGCCGCTGACTGTGACCGAGTTCGCTCCGGCCGCCCTGTCCTATCCGGTCATCTTCGTCGGCGAGGCCAAGCAACCGGTCGCCGTGATGGGCCTGCGCCCGGCCGAGAACCTGTATGTCAGCGAAGAGGGCGACTTCCGCCCCGAGGCCTACATCCCGGCCTATGTGCGCCGCTATCCGTTCGTCTTCGCCAACGACGACACCCAGAAGCGCCTGATCCTGTGCGTAGACCGCGCCGCCCCCTTCCTCAAGGAAGCCGGCCAGACCCCGCTCTTCGTCGATGGCCAGCCGTCGCCGTACACGCAGCAGGCCATGGAGTTCTGCAACAATTTCGAACAGGAGCGTCAGCGCACCGAGGCCTTCGTCGCCCTGCTGACCGAGCTTGACCTGTTCGAGACCAAGGAAGCCGTCTTCACCCCGCGCAATCCGGACGGCACCGCCGCCGAGCCGCAGAAGCTGGCCGAGTATTTCGCCATTTCGGAAGACAAGCTGAAGGGCCTGTCGCACGAGAAGCTGGCCGAACTGCGCGACAACGGCGCCCTGGGCCAGATCTACGCCCACCTGGTGTCGCTGCTGGGCTGGGATCGCCTGATCGCCATGGCCTTCCAGCGCGCCGCGCAACAGCCGGCCGCCGCCAACGCCTGAGCGTCCATCCGGACTTCAGAATGAGAAGGCCCCGCCGTCGACGGCGGGGCCTTTTCTTATCGACGCGCCAGAAGCGAGCGGGTCAGGCAGGAGAAGATCAGCCGTCCCGCCTCGTCCAGCATGTCGTGCTGGGCGATGACGATGCCCTTCTCGTCCCCTACCGGATCCTTGCCCATGACGGTCATGCGGCCGCGCATCAGCTCGCCGGCGGGCGGGTTGCGCATGTAGCGCAGGCCGTCGACCGCCAGCACCTTGGACTGAGCCCAGCCCGCCGCCTTGTCGGCGAACAGTCGGCTCCATAGGGCATAGACCATGGCGTCGGGCGCGCCATAGGCTGGATCCCAGCCTGGGAGGAAGCGTTCGATGAACACCTCCATCGCCGCCTGATCGACCATACAGGCCCCCAGCGGCACCACCTCGCCGACGCCCAGATCTTCGAAATGGACGTGCAGGGGTTCGGTCATCCGGGGCGCTCCGTCAGGCGGCCGGTTCTTCCGACACCCGAACCAGCAGCTTGCCGTCGTGATCGCCGGTGAACAAGCGGTTCAGCGAGTCGAGCGCGCCTTCCAGCCCGTCATCGACATGAACCTTCCACTTCACCCGGCCGTCAGCCAGCATCGGACCGACCTCGGCCACCATCTCCTTGCCGCGATGGCCGTAGTCGAGGACCAGGAAGCCGCGCACGTCGAGCCGGTGGGTGATCAATCGGCTGAAGTTCGGCGACGGCGGCATGCGGGTGGCGTTGTAGGACGAGATCAGGCCGCAGACGGCCATGCGGCCATGGATCTTCAGACGGTTGAAGACGGCGTTCATGATGTCGCCGCCGACGTTCTCGAAATTCATCTCGAAGCCGTCGGGAGCCAGGCGGTCCAGGGCGTCGCCCACGTCTTCGTTCTTGTAATCGATGGCGGCGTCGAACCCGAGATCCTCGGTCAGCCAGCGGCATTTCTCGGCCCCGCCGGCGATGCCGATGACCCGCGCGCCGCGCGCCTTGGCGATCTGGCCCGCGATCGAGCCGACGGCGCCGGCGGCGGCGGAGATGACGATGGTCTCGCCCGCCTGCGCCTTCAGCACGTCGGTGACGCCCGCCCAGGCGGTCAGGCCGGTCATGCCCAGCACCGACATGTTGGCGGTCAGCGGCAGGCCCGGCGCACGATGGGCCCGCGACGCCGCGGCGTCGGGAATGACCGCATAGTCGGCCCACCCGCCTGCGGCGGTGGTGACCACGTCGCCCACCTTGAAGCGCTCCGACCGGCTTTCCTCGACCACGCCCAGCGTCAGTCCGCGCATCACGCCGCCCAGCGGCACGGCGGGCAGATAGCCCTCGGCCTCGTTCATCCAGGTGCGGTTGGTCGGGTCCAGCGACAGATAGACGGTGCGGACCAGGATCTCGGAATCCTTCAGGTCGGGCAGGGTCCCCTCGACCAGCTCCAGATCGCCGGGCTGGATCAGGCCCTTGGGCCGCTGACGCAGCACCCACTGACGGTTGGTTCGAGCCATGGGATGTCCCTCCGGGTTTTCTTTCTGGACCCACATAGTGGCGACAGCCGCGCGACTGTCCAGACGGCGCAAAGAAAAAGGCGGACCGCAGAGGGTCCGCCCGAAGTGGCATCATCGAGAATGAGGCGCGGAGGCGACAGACTGGCTGTGGCCAGTCCTAAGTCGGGGGGGCGTCGCCGCCTCCGCAGACTGATAACGGGGTCTCCTGAATGGGGTTCCGGAGCGCTTCGGATTTATTTCGCCTTTCGAGCGAGACCGGAACAGCGGCGCCGACCGCCGCGTTGAACAGCCGACCCATTGACCATCGGGAGGCCGTCATGACCCATGAATCCCCACACGACAAATCCGCCGACGCCGTCCACGAGGGCCGTCCCGTAGAGGCCCAGTATGTCCGGGGCGGCCGGGGCGGCGTGCGCATTCTGACCCTGCTGATCGTTTCCGCCGGCGCGGCTGCGATCCTGCTGCTGGGCATGTGGTTCGTCAGCAACGGCGGCTTCGAACGCACCAACGCCAACAACGGCGAGCAACCCGTCGACTCCCAGGCCTTCAACCGGGAGGCCGCCGCGCCCCCGACCGCTTCCGCTCCGGCTCAATAGCGGAAGCCCCAACGACAAAGGCCCCGGTCGCGGGACCGGGGCCTTTCTTCATTCGTCATAAGCGAAACGGTCAGGCCGCTTCCCGTTGGCGCGAAGGATGGAAGAACAGCGCCTGGCTGATCGCCGCTTTCACCGTCTCCGGCTGGAAGGGCTTGGTGATCAGGAAGGTCGGCTCCGGCCGCTCGCCGGTCAGCAGACGCTCGGGGAAGGCGGTGATGAAGATCACCGGCACATCGATCCGCTTGAGGATGTCCTTGACCGCGTCGATGCCCGACGAGCCGTCAGCCAGCTGGATGTCGGCCAGCACGAGACCCGGACGATGACGCGACACCGCATCGACCGCTTCGTCGTGGGTGGTGGCGGTTCCGGTGACACGATGGCCCAGCTCCTTCACCAGGCTTTCGATGTCGGCCGAGATGATGGCCTCGTCCTCGATGATCAGGACATCGGTGGCCAATTCGGCGTCGATGTCCGACTGGGCTTCCGAGATCAGGCGCTCGACGTCCTGGGCGTCGGCGTCAAGGATCTGGGCGGCTTCCGAAGGGGTGAAGCCTTCAAGGGCGGTCAGCAGGAAGGCCTGGCGCGACCGGGGCGCGATGCGCATCAGGCGGCCCGTGGGATCGTCGCGGCCTTCGATGCCGCTCTTGTCCTCCAACTGGGCGCCGGTCGAGGTCCAGATGGCGTGGAACACATGATAGAGAGCGACGCGAGGCGTCATCTCGGTCGGCAGTTGGCGCTCGCCGGCGGCGAGGGCCTCCAGCGCAACGCGGACGTAGTTGTCCCCGGTGGTCTGATCGCCGGTCAACGCGCGAGCGTAACGGCGAACATAAGGAAGATGCGGCGCAAGGCGGGCCAGCAGGCTCATACTCGAAGTCCCCGACATAGGTTTGCAGGCCCCCGGAAACGGGACCGCAGCAACCGATGGAAACGTATCAAATCAGTCACGGTTCCCGAACGCGAAAGAAAGCTTGAGCATATTTCGGTTCCATCCCCGGAACCCGAAACCGGGGGTGGCGTTTCCCGCTTCTACAATAGCGTCTGGGTGGCGATCTTTTTTACAATGACAGACAAATCCAACCCTCCGGGGAAACCGGCCAAGGACGGAGCCGGCCTCGAGGAGGCTCGCCTGCGCCAGCAGGCTATCGGCGTGAAGCTGAGGCATATGTTCGATGAGGTCGTGAACGAGCCCGTCCCGGACGAATTCCTCGACATTCTGAGGCGCGCCGACGAGCGCGGGAGCGGCGCATGAGCGGCACGAACCCGCCGCCCAAGCCGCCTTCGGCTGACGACAACGCCTTCAAGAAAGAGCTGGTCGCGCTGATCCCGCATCTGCGTGCGTTCGCCCGCACCCTGACCGGTGATCCGACGGCGGCCGACGACCTGGCGCAGGACGCTATGATGAAGGCTTGGGACGCCCGCGCCAGCTATCAGATGGGCACCAATATGAAGGCCTGGACCTTCATGATCCTGCGTAACCAGTTCTATTCCGAGAAACGCCGATCCTGGCGCCAGTCGCAGCTGGACCAGGAAGCCGCCGAGCGGACCCTGGTGGCCGTGGACGATCCGGAATCCCCGGTCGCGCTGGACGAACTGCGTCTGGCCCTGGCCACCCTGCCCGAGGAACAGCGCGAGGCGCTGATTCTGGTCGGCGCCGGGGGCTTCGCCTACGAGGAGGCCGCCGAAATCTGCCAGTGCGCTGTCGGCACGGTCAAAAGCCGCGTCTCCCGCGCCCGCAAGGCGCTGCAGGCCACGCTCGAGAAGGGCGGCTACGCCCGCGACGGCCGCGCCGCCGGCGACGCCATGCGTTCCATCCTGGCCGCCGCCGACCGCTTGAGCAGCGTCCGGAACTGATCCGGTGCGGATCGGGCGCGCACTGGGCAGGGGGCTGGCTCAGCCGAAATTCCAGGGCATCCGCTTCCGATTGGGCGTCGCCCTGGCCCTTGCCCTGCTGCCCATCCTCCTGCTGGGCGCCTTCCAGGCCCAACAGCAGTTCCGTCTTCAGGACACGGAGCGGCGGCAGGACCTGCAACTGGCCGCCGAACGCACGGCCGCCAGCGCCAAGGCGCGGCTGGACAGCACCAGCGTCCTGCTCCAGGCGCTGCGGCCCGAGGCGCTGGAGCTGTTCTGCGAACCCCGGCTGACGGCGCTGGTCGACCGGCTGGACGACCTTGACGGCCTCGCCCGGCTGAGCCCCACCGGCTACACCGCCTGCGCTTCGCAAGCGCTCGGCGCCTCGCCGCCGCCCTGGCTGATCGACGCCCGCCGCAGCGCCTGGTTCCAGCGCCTGCGGGCCGGCGAGAACACGGTGCTGGCCCGCGCGCCCGCCGCGCCGGGACGACCGCCGGGACTGATCGTCGCCCTGCGGCTTGAACGGCCCCTGGGCGCATTCGACGGCGCCATGATCGCGGTCATCCCCCTCGCCTCCCTGCAGCCGGACGTCGCCGACGCCGCCCTGCCCGAGGGATCCCAGGCCGCCCTCACCGATGCGCAAGGCCGCATCCTGACGGCCACGGACGTCGACGCCTTCACCCTGACCGGCGACCAGAGCCTGCTCGGCTGGGTCGATCGCGCCCGCACCCAGGGCTCGTCCATCTTCGAGGGCGATTCCGACGGTCGGCGCCGGGTCTTCGCCGGCGCGGCCCTGGCGGGACGCGACGTCTACGCCCTGCTGTCGGCACCGTCGCCGGGCCTGCTGTCATGGGCGCGCCTGAACCCGGTCGGCCTGCTTCTGATGCCCCTGGCCGCCTGGCTGGCCGCCTTCGTCTCGGTGATGCTGTTCAGCGAGCGTATCGTGGTGCGCTGGCTCGACTATCTGGAACGGATCGCCGCCATCTACGCCCGCGGCCGCTTCTCGGTGCGTCCCGTCCAGGCGGTCAATGCGCCGTCAGAGATCCGCGTGTTGGCCAAGACCCTGGACGAACTGGCCGAGACCATCACCACCCGTGACGCCGCCCTCCTGGCCTCGGTCGAGGAAAAGGACGCGCTGATGCGCGAGATCCACCACCGGGTGAAGAACAACCTGCAGATCATCTCGTCCCTGCTGTCGATGCAGCAGCGGGCCCTGAAAGACGAACCAGCCAAGGCGGCCGTGGGCGACACCCGCCAGCGGATCGCGGCTCTGGCCCTGATCTACCGCACACTCTACCAGAGCGACGACCTGCGCTATGCGGACGCCCGCATCTTCCTGACCGAACTGGTCGGCCAGCTGATCGCCAGCGAGAGCGGGCGCGGCCATCTGGTCACCTCGTCGGTGGAGGCGGATTCGCTGGTCGTCGATCCCGACAAGCTGGCTCCACTGGCCCTTTGGCTGGTCGAGGCGGTGACCAACGCCCAGAAACACGCCTTCGCCGGCAGAGGCGGCGACCTGAAGGTCCGTTTCCGAGTGCAGGGCGACCAGAGCGTCCTGGAGGTGCAGGACAACGGACCGGGCGTCAGCGAGACGGAACGCGCCGGCGTGGGGCGCACCCTGATGGGCGCCTTCGCCAAGCAGCTGCGCGGAGAGGTCGAGATGCTACCGGCCGAGGGAGGCGGCACGATCGCCCGCATGACCTTCGCCACGCCCGAGGCTGTGGTCCCTGTCGATCCCGCCGATCTGGGAACCCCCAAAGCCCCGCGACGTTGATACGGCAGACGCCTCCCCGGCCTCATGGAGTTGAACCGATGCGCAAGATTTTCATCCTGGTCGCCGCCGCCGCCGCCCTGACCACCGCCGCCTGCAACACGGTGTCCGGCGTGGGCCGTGACGCCTCCGCCGCCGGCAACGCCGTCACGGGCGCCGCGGAAGAAGCCAAGAACTAAACCCGTTTCGAGTTCCCGGATGCGGTTCCCCCGACCCGCGATCCGGTTGAAAGAGGCCCGCCGGTCCCCCCACCGGCGGGCCTTCGTCTGTCTGGCCCGCCGCTTCCCGCTTGCGCCCGGCGTGGCGCGCTCTAGCATCGCGCCGAAGCGTCCATAGACGACGCTCACGACGCGGGGAGGCGTTGGATGACGCAAGCGGTTGAAACCCGGGATGGACCGGGCCTGAAGACGGTTGTGGGCGCCTCAGCGGCGGGCACGGCGTTCGAGTGGTACGACTTCTTCGTCTTCGGCTCCCTCGCCACCGTCATCGCCAAGCATTTCTTCGCCGATGCGGGCGAGACCGTCAGCTACATCATGGCCCTGCTGACCTTCGGCCTGGGCTTCGTGGTTCGGCCCCTCGGCGCCCTGGTGTTCGGCTGGTTCGGCGACCGCACGGGGCGCAAGACGACCTTCCTGGTGACCATCACCCTGATGGGGGTGGCGACCGTCGCCATCGGCCTGCTGCCGGACTACGGGACCATCGGCATCGCCGCGCCGATCCTGCTGCTGATCATGCGCATGCTGCAGGGCTTCGCCCTGGGCGGCGAGTACGGCGGGGCCGCCATCTACGTCGCCGAACATTCGCCGCCGAAGAAGCGCGGCCTGCTGACCGGCTGGATCCAGACCACTGCGGCCATGGGCCTGATCGGCGCCCTGGCGGTCATCCTGACGACGCGCGCCCTGGTCGGGACCGAGGCCTTCGACGACTGGGGCTGGCGCATTCCCTTCCTGCTGTCGGCCCTGCTGCTGGCGGTGTCGCTGTGGATCCGGCTGAAGCTGAACGAGAGCCCGGCCTATCAGCGCATGGAGGCGGAGTCTGGCGAGAACCGCGCGCCCTATCGCGAGGCCTTCTTCCAGTGGGGCAACGGCCGCTTTGTCCTGATCGCCCTGTTCGGGATCATGATCGCCCAGGGCGCGGTCTGGTACTGCGGGTATTTCTACACCCGTTTCTTCATGGAGAAGGTGCTGAAGGTCGATACGAACACGGTCGATCAGCTGGTGCTGATGGTCACCGTAGCCTCGGCCTTCCTCTACATCTTCTTCGGCTGGCTGTCGGACAAGATGGGGCGCAAGCCGGTCATGCTGTTCGGGATGATCCTGGCGCTGGTCGCCTTCTTCCCGGGCTTCCACGCCCTGACCCGCGCCGCCAATCCGGCGCTTGCGGAGGCCCAGGTCTCCAGCCCGGTGACCGTCGTGGCCGACCCCGCCGACTGCAACCTGCTGTTCGATCCGATCGGGAAGGCGGTCTTCTCCAGCTCCTGCGACATCGCCCGCATCGCCCTGTCCAACGCCGGCGTCCCCTATGAGACCGTCGACGCTCCAGCCGGCGCGCCGGCCGTGATCCGGGTCGGCGACGCCGAGGTCGCCTCGATCGATGGAAGCGCCATGGCCCCGGCCGCGCTGAAGGCGGCGCGCGCGGACCTCGAGGTCCGCGCCAAGGCCGCCCTGACCGCCGCCGGCTATCCGGCCAAGGCCGATCCGGCGCGGATCAACATGCCGCTGACCTGGGCCATCCTGATGATCTTCATGGTCGCGGCCTGCGCCCTGTACGGCCCCCAGGCCGCGGCGCTGGTCGAACTGTTCCCGACCCGGGTGCGCTATACGGCGATGAGCCTGCCCTACAACATCGGCACCGGCTGGGTCGGAGGGCTGCTGCCCGCCGCCAGCTTCGCCCTGGTGGCGGCGTCGGGGAATATCTATTTCGGCCTCTGGTACTCGGTCGCCTTCACCGTCGTGGCGGTCATCGTCAGCCTGATCTGGCTGCCGGAGACAAAGGGCCGCGACCTGGACACGATCGAGACCTGACGCGTTCCCTCCGTTCCTCCCCGAACCGGACGACTGACCATGAACACCTCCGCCCGCGACGCCGGCCTGGCGCTCCTTCGCGAACACGCCTTCATCGCCGGCGAGGCGGTGACGGGGGCGAAGCGGATCGCCGTCGATGATCCCGCCACGGGCGAAGTCATCGGCCATATTCCCGACCTCGGCGCCGCCGAGACCGAGCGGGCCATCCAGGCGGCGGACGCGGCCTTCCCCGCCTGGTCGCGGTCCGACCCGCACAAGCGCGCCGCCTTCCTGCGCGAATGGGCGCGGCTGATCGACGAGAACACCGAGGGTCTGGGCGCCCTGATGGCGCTGGAGAACGGCAAGCCGTTCGAGGAAGCCAAGGGCGAGGTCGCCTACGCCAACGGCTTCATCAAATGGTTCGCGGGCCAGGCCGAACGGTTGATCGGCGAGACCCAGGACAGCCCGCTCGGCCACGTCATCCTGACCTTCCGCGAGGCGGTAGGCCCCTGCGCCCTGATCACCCCGTGGAACTTCCCGGCGGCCATGCTGACCCGCAAGCTGGGTCCCGCCTTCGCCGCCGGCTGCACCGCCGTGGTCAAGCCGGCCAGCCAGACGCCGTTCACCGCCCTGGCCCTGGCGGAGCTGGCCTACAAGGCGGGCCTGCCCAAGGGCGCGCTGAGCGTCATCACCGGTGACGCGGCGACCATCGGCGGGGTTCTGACCGCCTCGCCCCTGATCCGCAAACTGTCCTTCACCGGCTCGACCCCGGTCGGCCGCAAACTGGCCGAGCAGTGCGCCCCGACCCTGAAGCGGGTGTCGATGGAGCTGGGCGGCGCCGCCCCCCTGATCGTCTTCGCCGACGCCGACCTGGACCTGGCGGTGGCCGAGACCATCAAGGGCAAGTTCCGCAACTCGGGCCAGACCTGCGTCTGTCCCAACCGCGTCTATGTCGAGGCGTCGGTCGCCGAAGCCTACGCCGAAAAGCTGGCCGCCGAGGTGGCGAAGATCCCGGTCGGTCCAGCCTTCGAAGCCGGGGTCAAGGTCGGGCCGCTGATCGAGGACAAGGCCATCACCAAGGTCGAGGACCACCTGGCCAAGGTGCAGGCCTCGGGCGGGCGAGTTCTGACCGGCGGGGCGCGCCACGAACTGGGCGGCCGCTTTTTCCAGCCGACCGTGACCCTGGGCGGCGATGACAAGCTGTTCCGCGAGGAGGAGACCTTCGGTCCGCTGATCCCGGTCTTCCCGTTCGAGACCGAGGACGAGGTGCTGGGCAAGGCCAACGACAGCGAGTTCGGCCTGGCCTCCTATCTGTTCACCCGCGACCTGGATCGCGCCTTCCGCATCGGCTGCCGCATCGAGGCGGGGATGTGCGGGGTGAACACCGGCCTGATCTCGACCGCCGTGGCTCCGTTCGGCGGGGTGAAGTCCTCCGGCTACGGCAAGGAGGGCTCGGTCCACGGCATCGACGAGTATGTGGACATCAAGGCCGTGACACTGGCCTTGCGCTAGGCGCGACTTCGCTACGCGTCCGGGGCCAGCGGCCAGAGCCGATCGACGGGCCGTTCCAGCACGCGGGCGGCGACCGGATGCAGGACCGCGGGCGCGAGTCTGCCCCGGCGAACCGCGTCGGCGAGCCAGGCCTCGATCGAGCCGCCCTCGCGCGACCAGCGATCCTCGCGCAGCAGGCCGTAGAGTCCCGCCGCCAGCACATGCATGCCGTCGTCCTGGGTGCGCCAGCGGTCGGCCGGATTGCGCGCCACGCCGAGGACTTCGCTGACGGTCTGGTCCAGCGCCTGGCAGAGGTCCTCGTTCAGGACGCCTTCCAGGGTCGTGTAGCCGAAGCGGGGATCATGCTCGCGAACGATGCGGGGGATCAGCGGATCCCTTTCCAGCACGGCCAGCGCCGCCAGAGCCGTCGGGCCGTCCATCGGCACGGGCGGATGCAGCAGCTCATGGGCGGCGATCCGGACGGTGAGGCCCACGTCGTAGTCGGCCGATTGCAGGAAGCGCTGGCCGTGCACCTTGATCCCATGGGGCTTGGAGAACTGCAGCAGGGTGATGTCGATGCGGGGATCGAAGGTCCGTCCCGTCAGCTTCTCCTCGACCTTGATGATGTCGAAGGCCGGCAGGGCGGCGCGCAGCATGGTCAGTCCGGCCTCCAGCGCCGCGCCGGCCCGCTCGCGGCGCCAGGCCGAAAACCCTGCCGCCTTCATCGCTTCCAGGATCGATCGCGTCTCCGGCGCATGACGAACGAACCAGTCCCAGTCCTTCTGGTCCCAGTAGGGACCGGTCTGATAGGTCGGACGGACGATCGCCTCCGGATCGCCCAGGGCGACAATCATGTCGTCCAGGGTCGCGTCGCGGTCGGCGTGGGACAGGATGGTGTTCAGGTTCGGCGAGAACAGGCCGAAGCCGTCATCCTCGGCCGTCTGCCATAGAGCCGGGACGGCGCGCCGCACCGCCTCCGGCAGGCGGGGCGCGAAGGCGGCGACATCTTCGGCGTAGTAGCGCGTGTAGAGCTCACGGCCCGACAGGGGCGCCAGGAAGGCGATGGCGTCCTGCCCCTCGGAATCCTGCACCCGCCAGTCGGTGCGGCCGGGCGGACGGCTCGATCCCGAAGCTTGCGGCCGCGCCCGAGCAGACGACGGCATGGTCAGCAGAACGGCGGGCGCCAGGGGCGCGGCGAGGGCGGCGGTGAGGAGGGTGCGTCGATCCATGGCCCAGACCTAGTCGAGCCCGGAGCCTCAGGATTGAACCGACTTGACCCGAAGCCGTCCTGGCGGAAGGCCGGTCAGGGCGGCGACAGCGCGGCTCATGTGGGCCTGATCGGCGAAGCCGAGCTCGGCCGCCAGCGCCGCCGGCGGGTCCTCGCGCCGTTGAAGCGCCCGGGCGGCCCTCAGCGCCCGCTGCTCGGCGCGGTATCGTCGGGGCGTCGTGCCGAAGACCTGGCGGAAGCCCCGGCTGATCGTTTCGGGCGCCAGGCCGGCCCCGGCCGCCCAGGCCTCAAGTCCGACATCCGGTCCCCTGCGAAGCGCGGCCGCCAGCAGGTCGGGCCAGTCGCCTCCGTCGTCCGACGCGGGCGTCAGCGCTTCACGGAACAGCCCCAGGGCCTCGACCATGTCACGCCGGGCGGCCCGCGCGACGACGTCGGGATCGGCGATCCGGCCGACGCCGAAAGCCACCGGGTCGGTGAAGGGCAGGTTCAGCACCACCGCCCCCGAGGCCGACACGGCGTCCATGTGGGATTCCCAGGCGCCGTGGATCAGCACCTGGCCCGGAGCGGCGCGAAAGCGGCCCCGATCCCCCGCCTCGACATAGCCGCCGGACAGCACCAGGGCGGCGTAGGCGTGCGCGTGGCGATGCCGCTCCATGCGGCCGCCGGCGGTCAGGGTCTGGAAAAGCGAATGGCCCACCCCGCCAAACTGGGGGCGGGATCGGTCGGGGTCCAGTGTCAAACCGGTAATGCGCCGCGCTTGACCACCGTCCGCATCGCCACGCTGGACGACACCCGCGTCACACCGGGTATGCGGGTCAGTTCGCGAGAGTGGACCCGTTCCAGGTCGTCCACGTCGCGAACCACGAGACGCAGCAGATAGTCCGAGCCGCCGGTCATCAGATAGCATTCGACCACCTCCGGCACGGTGGCGATGGCGGTCTCGAAGGCGGTCAGGGCGGCTTCGGCCTGGGACGAGAGGGTCACCGTCACGAAGACGCTGATCGGCAGGCCGACGGCGCGTTCATTGATGATGGCGGCGTAGCGGCTGATTACCCCTTCGCTCTCCAGCGCCCTGAGTCTGCGCAGGCAGGCGCTCTCGGACAGGTTCACGGCGCGGGCCAGATCGGCGTTCGTCATGCGCCCGTCGCCCTGCAGGGCGCGAAGCATCTTCCGATCCGTATCATCGAGGGTGACAGCGGAAATCGTCTTCACAGGCGGCCTCGTTCGCAGATTCTGCGACTTTACGTCGATCAGTCAGCAAAAAGAACAGGAACCTGCGCGGAAACCGCCGCTAGATTGCGCGCGAAACGCGGCCGCCGCAGAGTGGCTCGTACCCGGTTCAGGCAAGGAAACTCCCCATGCGCGTCGGCGTCCCCAAGGAAATCAAGAAGAACGAGCACCGCATCGGCCTGACGCCGACCGCCGTGCGCGAGTACGTGTCCCACGGCCACGCCGTCTCGATCGAGAAGGGCGCCGGTCTGGGCGCCGGCTTCACCGACGCCGACTACGTCAAGGCGGGCGCCAAGATCGTCGACACCGCCGCCGAAATCTTCGCGAACAACGACATGATCGTGAAGGTCAAGGAGCCGCAGAAGGTCGAGTGGGAAATGCTCCGCGAGGACCAGATCCTGTTCACCTACCTGCACCTGGCGCCCGATCCCGAACAGACCAAGGGCCTGATCGCCTCGAAATGCGCCGCCGTCGCCTATGAGACCGTGACCAACGCGCAGGGCGGCCTGCCGCTGCTGGCCCCGATGTCGGAAGTCGCAGGCCGGATCGCCGTCTTCTCGGCCGCCGAGACTCTGCTGAAGCACAACGGCGGCATGGGCCTGCTGTTCTGCGGCGTTCCGGGCGTGGCTCCGGCCCGCGTGCTGGTGCTGGGCGGCGGCGTCGTCGGCCTGAACGCGGCCCGCATGGCCATGGGCCTGGGCGCCGAGGTCGTGGTGCTGGAACGCTCGATCCCGCGCATGGCCTACATCGACGAAGTTACGCAGGGCCGGGTCATCACCCGCTATTCCTCGATCGGCGCGATCGAAGAGGAACTGGTCAAGGCCGACGTCATCATCGGCGCCGTGCTGGTGCCGGGCGCCGAGGCGCCCAAGCTGATCAAGAAGGAACACCTGAAGTCGATGAAGCCCGGCTCGGTGCTGGTCGACGTCGCCATCGACCAGGGCGGCTGTTTCGAGACCAGCCACGCCACGACCCACGAAGACCCGACCTACGTCATCGACGGCGTCGTCCACTACTGCGTGGCCAACATGCCGGGCGCCGCCCCGCGCACCTCGTCGGAAGCCCTGAACAACGCCACCCTGCCCTTCGGTCTGGCGCTGGCGGACAAGGGCCTGGACGCCCTGAAGGACAACCCGCACCTGGCGCGCGGCCTGAACGTGCTGAAGGGCGAGCTGACCTATCCGGCCGTCGCCGAGGCGCTGGACATGCCGTGGAGCGATCCGTTCGGCGTCTGGGCCAAATAGGCCTTCCACCAGACCGACAGATGAGCGGGCGGGATCGGCGACGGTCCCGCCCGCTTTCGTTCTGGCGCCCGGTCATGAAATTATCTCGGGGCAGGCTGGAGTTCTCATCCTTTGTGAGGCCTCCGTCGCCGTGGCTAGCTTTCCCCGGCACAGGGGAGACGCGCAGATGTCCGGAATGAGAGTGTTCCTGATCGTTGCGGTCGCGGTGGCGACGGTCAGCGGCGCGCTGGCCTGCATCGAAAGGCCCGAGGCGGAACCGCACCGTGCGGCAACGACGACCGCGCCTCAGGAGATCGGAACGCACGTCGGCGTCTGGCGGCAGCCCGAAGGCCTGATCCAGACCCCCATCTGGCCCGGCGTCGCGCCGGACATGGCCGGCATGACCCAGCCGCCCGAAAGCGTCCTGACCAGGCACACGCCGGACGCCATCGGCGGCACGACCTCGCAGGCCGTCCTCGACGTCTCCGTTCCGACCATGACGGTCTTTCCGCCCAAGGGCCGCAACACCGGCGCCGCCATCGTGGTCTTCCCGGGCGGCGGCTTCCGCGCCGTCGTCCTGACCATCGAAGGCACGGAGATCTGCGGCTGGATCACCTCGAAAGGGATCACCTGCATCCTGTCCAAATACCGCGTCCCGGGCAGCAACCACTACTGGAACCCGGAGTGCCGCTGCAGCATCACGCCAGACGTGCCGCGCGCGCTGCAGGACGCCCAGCGCACCATCCGGCTGGTTCGCGCCCGGGCGGCCGAACTGCAGATCGATCCCGACAAGATCGGCGTCATGGGTTTTTCGGCCGGCGGGTATCTGGTCGCCCAGACCAGCAACATCTTCGCACCTGCCTACACGCCGGTCGACGCCGCCGACCGGATCAGCAGCCGCCCGGACTTCGCCATCGCCTTCTTCCCCGGCCACATCTGCCGTCGCGGCGGCGCGATGGATCCGGGCCTCCGCGTCACCGGACGGACCCCGCCGACCTTCCTGTTGCAGGCCTGGGACGACCCGGTGGACGACATCTGCAACAGCACCCTCTACGCCCGGGCGCTCGACGCCGCCGAGGTGCCGGCGGAGGTGCATCTGTTCGCCAGGGGCGGGCACGCCTTCGGCCTGAGGCGTAACGAGAGCCCCGATACCGTCTGGCCCGGACTGGTCGAGACCTGGCTGAAGGGAATCGGCGTCCTCTAGACGATCAGCGACACCAGGCCGCCGCCCAGATCGGCGCCGGCCTGTCCGACCTGGCGGTCCATTTCGGCGACGGCCTTGTCCAGTTCGGCGGCTTCCTGCGGCGACATGGCGTCGTCGTCCTTGCCGGCCTTGGCGCGCTCGGTGGCGGCGCGGACGAGGGCCTTCAGTTCGGCGGCCATCTTGCGGACATCGGCCATCAACTCACTGTCGGCCTGCTGCTGGCCGCTGCGGCGGGCCATGTCGGCGACCTGCGCCTTCTGCTCGTCGATGGCCTGCTGATAGGGATTGGCGGACTTGCCCGTATCCTCCTTGCCGGCGTCGGTCTCGCCGGCCTGCGTTTCGCCCGTCGGGGTCTGCTCTCCGGAGGCGACGGGCGAGCCCTCGCGACCGGCGGCCGCATCGCCCTGGGCTCCGGCCGCGTCGGAGCCCGAGACCGGAGCCGCCGGCGCGCCGCCCACCCCCATGCCGGAGATCACGCCGCCCGCCGCCGCATATTCCTTGACCGCCGCGCCCAGTTCGCGCGCGATCTGGGCCGCGATCCGCGCTGTGCCCTTCGGATCGACCCCGGCCATGGAGCGCAGCATCTGCAGCCGCGCCTTCAGCTGTTCGATCTTCTGGCGCGCCGCGGCCTTGCGCTCTTCCGAGGCCTGGCTGCTCTTCGCCCGGAGCGTCTCGGAGGCGGCCCTGGCGTCGCGCAGCCTCGCCTCGGCCGCGGCCTTGAGCCGATCCTCACGCGCCGTGTCCGCCGCCTTGAGCGGCGTCAGCATGTTCATCAGGCTTTCGGACGAGATCTTCACCCCGTGGAGGGTGAGGTGATGCGCGCCGCCTGTAAATCGCCGCTCTCTTGCGGCATAAGCCGCCGATGAAGTTTCTCGACCAGGCCAAGATCTATATCCGCTCCGGCAACGGCGGCGGGGGCTCCGTTTCGTTCCGCCGCGAAAAGTTCATTCCCAACGGCGGGCCGGACGGCGGCGACGGCGGCCACGGCGGCAACGTCTGGATCACGGCCATGGACGGCCTGAACACCCTGATCGACTTCCGCTACCAGCAGCATTTCAAGGCCCAAACCGGTCACCACGGCCAGGGCCGCCAGATGCACGGCGGCAAGGGCGAGGACGTGATCCTGAAGGTCCCGGTCGGCACCCAGGTGCTGGACGAGGACAAGGAGACGGTCCTGCTGGACATGGACTACGCCGGCAAGACCGAGATGCTGCTCAAGGGCGGCAACGGCGGCTGGGGCAATACCCGGTTCAAGGGCCCGTCCAACCAGGCGCCGACCTACGCCAATCCGGGCCAGGAAGGCCAGGAGCGCTGGATCTGGCTGCGGTTGAAGCTGATCGCAGACATCGGTCTGGCGGGCCTGCCCAACGCCGGCAAGTCGACCTTCCTGTCAGCCGCCAGCGCGGCCAAGCCCAAGATCGCCGACTATCCGTTCACGACCCTGGTGCCCAACCTGGGCATGGTCGACCTGTCGCCCACCGAGCGTTTCGTCATCGCCGACATCCCGGGCCTGATCGAGGGCGCCAACGAGGGCGCGGGTCTGGGCACCCGCTTCCTGGGCCACGTCGAACGCTCGGCCTCGCTGATCCACCTGATCGACGGGACGCAGGAGGACGTGGCCGGAGCATACCGGATCATCCGCGGCGAGCTGGACGCCTACGGCGAGGGCCTGGCCGACAAGGCGGAATTGCTGGCGTTGAACAAGATCGACGCCTTGTCGCCGGAAGAGCGCGACGCCAAGGCCGCCGAGCTGGAGGCCGTATCGGGCAAGCGACCGTTCCTGGTGTCCGGCGTGTCCGGCGAGGGCGTGACCCCGCTTCTGCGCGCGGCCTGGAACGAGGTGCGCAAGACGCGCGGCGAGCTGACCCGGGTGGACGACGAGGACGAGGGCGTGGTCGAGACCCCCGGCGGCTGGGCGCCTTGATCCTGCCTTGAAACGCCCCTGTTCTCCCAAAGGAGAATGAGGGGCTCTTCGATGGTTCGACACGCTGCGCTGACGGTCGCCGCCATGGCGGTCTGTATGATCCTTTCCGGGTTCCAGAGCGCGCCCACGCAGACGCCGCCGCAACTGACTCCGGCCCTCGCGGCGTTGGCCGAGGACGCCGACGCCGCGAGAGCCTTCGACTACATGGCGCTGAAGGCTGAGGGCGCTGACCTCAGCGCCTTGTCCGACGCCGTCTTCCGTGGCGCCGTGATCGACGGAAACGGCCGCTGCCTGTCAGAGGCGGAGGCCGAACTCCAGGCCAACCTCGCCGCCGCCATGATCGCGGCGGACCCGGCGGCTTTCGACGACGATCGCGCGGCGGCGGCCGAGGCCTGGGCGAAATGGGACCTGTTCGCCGAGGGGATCGAACACGGCCAGGTCGCCACCGAAGAGCCGTTCAAATGGGTCTCGGACCGCTATGCGCAACTCGAGAGCGAGACCAGCCCGCGGTCGCGGGAGCTGCTGCGCCGGACCGCGCGCGACCAGCTGTACCGCCACAGCTGGACCGGCGGCTCGCAGATCTGGGGCGAACTGAGCCCCGGCGCCAAGGGACGGGTGATGTCACGCCTGATGCGAGCCACCTGCCTGACCGACCGTGACAACACCGCCTGGCTGAAGGCCGATGTGGCGGCCAACGGCTGGTTCACGATCTCAGCCACGGGCGAACGAGCCTCGAGCTCGGCCTGGCTGATGGCCCAGCACGCCGACCGTGATCGCGACTTCCAGCGGCACGTGCTGGCCCTGATGGAGCCGCTGGTCGCATCGGGCGAGGTCACGCGCGGCAACTACGCCTATCTCTGGGACCGGATCGCCGTCAGCGAGAACCGGCCGCAGCGCTACGGCACCCAGGGGCGCTGCACGGGCCCCGGCCGCTGGGAGCCGAACGAGATCGAGGACCGCGACCGGGTCGAGGCGCTGCGCGAGGAAGCCGAGATCGGCAGCCTGGTGGAGTACGAGGCGCACATGCAGCCGCACTGCGCCGGGTTCGCCGGCTGACAGGATCTAGGCGACCCGGCTCCACTGCATGATCCAGTTCCAGTCCCAGGTCGCGCCACCGTCGCGGGAGGCGCCCTGACGCCAGCGGCAGCTCGTGGCGGTGATCTGGTCCCAGCAGCCGCGGTAGATGACCGTTCCCTGATCGTCGGTCTCGGCGGCGTCGAAATCGCCGACGCCGTCCACGAAACGGCCGGGCGTGCCGGTCGATCCGGGCACGCCGGTCCTGGCGTTCATCCAGTAGTCCAGCCAGACGCCGTTGGCGGCGTCGAGCGTGCGCAGCCCCATGCCGCTGAAATCCCTCGCCGGGATGCGCAGCTCCTCGACGCTGGCCACGCCGCCCAGGATGTTCCAGCAGGTCGCCTCGCCGTCGAACTCGTCCCAGTCGCCCGGAGCCTTGAGGCGCCGGTTCCGGATACGCCATTCGCCGGACAGGAAGTCGAACTCGCCCGCGCGCGCCGGGACCTGGGCGCGCGCGGGAACGGCGACCAGGGCGGGCGCGGCGGCGAGGCCGGCGGCGGCTTTCAGGACGCCCCGGCGGCCGGGGCGAAGCGATGCGTCAGTCATGGAGTCCTCCCTGTAGGGACCGAACCTGCGCCGGGGCTGCCGCCACCCTGCTGTCAGCATCGGGGGGCAACGACGAAACTGAGGCGACACGGACGATCCCGCGTGTTAGGGCGCGGATGAGCATAAGTCGCGCGAGCCCGCCTTGCCCTTCTTCCACGCCGGTCCCGCGCCGAAGATCGCCGGCCCCCGCAGGGGCGCGCTGCGCGACGGCCTGGACCTGCGCCCCGGCATGTCGGTCGGCCTGTTCGGCGGCTCGTTCAATCCCGCCCACGACGGTCACGCCCATGTCGCCGAAACGGCCCTGCGGCGGCTGGGGCTGGATCGGGTGATCTGGCTGGTGTCGCCGCAGAACCCCCTGAAGGACGCCCGCGACAGCGCCCCGCTGGCCGAGCGAATGGCCTCCGCCGGACAGGCGGCCCAGCTGGCGGCCTCCGGCCCGTCGATGATCGTCTCCGATGTCGAGACGCGGTTGGGCACCCAGTGGACCATCGACACCCTGCGCGCCCTCGTCGCCCGCCATCCGGGGGTGAATTTCGTCTGGCTGATGGGCTCGGACAACCTGGCCAGCTTCCATAAATGGCGCGGCTGGACGGACATCATGCGGCTGATGCCGGTGGCGGTGATCGCTCGCCCGGGCTCGATGCTGGACAGCCGCACCGCACCGGCGTCGGCCCGCTTCGCCGACGCCCGCGTGCCCGCCCAGAAGGCCCGGCTGCTGTCGTCGATGGAGGCTCCGGCCTGGACCTATCTGACCGCGCCGCTCAATCCGCGCTCGTCCACGGCGCTGCGCGCGGCCGCCAAGAGCCGCGGTGCGTGACGGCGGGGGCCGTCCGTGCTAGACTGCCCCTTTAGTAACGACCCCCGGAGCCCTCCGCTGACCCCCTCTACCGCGTATGACGCGCACGATGACGCCGTCTCCAACACGGCGCACGAGATGGACGAGATCGAACCCGTCCACTCCGAAGACGGTCAGCAGGCTCCCCTCCCCGTCGGCCTGACGGACCTCGAGAACGCCATCCTGGGCAAGCTTGACGATGACAAGGCGCAGGACATCGTCCTGATCGACCTGCGCGGCAAGAGCCCCATGTCCGACGCCATGATCGTGGCTTCGGGCCGCTCGCACCGCCACGTCGGCGCCCTGGCCGACCACCTGCAGCGGCTGATGAAGGAAAAGGGCCTGGGCAAGGTCAAGGTTTCCGGCCTGCCGCACTGTGACTGGGTGCTGCTGGATGGCGGCGACGTGATCGTCCACCTGTTCCGCCCGGAAGTGCGCGCCTTCTACAACATCGAGAAGATCTGGTCGGTCGAGAGCGGCCACCGCACCGACAGCCGCGCCTGATCCCCTGATCCGACCATGAAGCTGGGCGTCATCGCGATCGGCAAGCCGGGACGCGGGCCTGAAGCCATGCTGGCCGAGGACTACGCCCAGCGCGCCACCCTGGCGGGCCGGGCGCTGGGTCTCGGGCCGCTGGAGCTGATCGATCTGGAGCCCCGCAAGCCGGGTAAGGCGCTCGAAGCCGAGCTGATCCTCAAAGCCGCCGAGGGCGCGCACCTGATCGCCTGCGACGAACGCGGCAAGACCTTCTCCAGCCGCGCCTTCGCCGACCATATCGCCCTGCTCCGGGACCGGGGCGAGCGGCGGCTGGTGTTCGCCATCGGCGGAGCCGACGGACTGGACGCCAGCGTGCGCGAAGCCGCGGGATCGACCCTGGCCTTCGGCCCCCAGACCTGGCCGCACGCGCTGGCGCGGGCGATGCTGGCGGAGCAGCTGTATCGCGCCGTGACCATCCTGGCCGGATCGCCTTACCATAGGGACTAGAGCGAAATCGGTTTGGATGCGCAGCATCCGGGCTCAGATTTCGCTCCAGAGTTATGCCGGACCATTTTTTGGATTCGGATTGGAGCAACCCGAAGCAAAAATGGTCTGATGCGTCCCCTGATCGCCATCGCCATGGTCGGCCTGATCGCCCTGCCCGTCGCCGCCGCGGCGCCGCAGGAACGGGGCGAAGTCGCGCGCCTGCAGGCTGAGTTCCGCGACGAGCAGGCCCGCGCCCGCCGCCTGAGGGCCGAGGCCGACGACGCGGCGGCCGAGATCGGAACCCTGGAACGCGAGCTGGGCCGCCTGACCGCCGCCGTCAGCGCCGACGACCAGCTGATCGCCGCCCAGCGGGCGCGATTGCGCGAACTGGGTCAGCGCGAGAGCGAGCTGGTCGCGCGCCTGGCGCTGGCGCGCGGGCGGCAGGCGCGGCTGCTGTCGGCCCTGCAGATGATGAGCCGCAAGCCGCCGCCCCCCCTGCTGGTGCCCGCCGACGAGGCGGTGGACGCGGTGCGGGCCTCCATCCTGCTACGCGCCATCGCCCCCGAGTTGCAAAGCCGGGCCAAGGCCCTGGCGGATCAGCAGGCCGAGCTGACCCGCATCCGGCGGCTGGCGGCCCTGAACAGCGAGCAGCTGTTCACGACCGAGAGCGCGCGGGGCGACCGGCGCGGCGAGATCGAAAGCCTGTCGGCGCGCAAGGCGGCGCTGCAGGCGGTGTTGCGCGCCGAGGCCGTGCAGGCGGAACGGGCCGGGCGTGCGCTGGAAGCCCGGCTGAACGCGCTCGGCGCCGCCGTGCCCGCGCCGGAGACCGACGCGCCGACGACGGTGGCCCGCCTGCCCGCGGGGCGCAGCCGCCTGACCGCCCCGGTCGAAGGCGCGCCCTCGACCCGTTTCGGACGCGGCTCGAACGGATGGCGCTGGAGCGCAAACCAGCTGGAGGCCCGCGCCCCCGCGGCCGGACGCGTGGTCTTCGCCGGCCCGCTGTCGGGTTGGGGACAGGTGGTGATCGTCGACCTGGGCCCCGGTTGGCGCGCGGTCATCGCCGGGCTGGACGAGGTCTCGGTCGAGACCGGGACCCGGGTCTCGGACGGCCAGGCCGTGGGCCGCACCGCCCCCGACGGAGAGGTCTGGTTCGAGCTGCGGCGCGACGAACGCGCGGTCGATCCGGCGCCGTGGTTGAATTGACTCCGGTCGGGCTCCGAACGGGCGAATCCGCTTCCCATCCGCTGATGACGCTGATTTTATCGACCGTCTCCGGATCGGCCACGATTTCGTCGTCGCCCGGGACCTAACTGCCGCCCTGTAAGACCGCCTCCCCGGTCCGCTGAGAAGAAGACGAATGCGCAAGCTGCTGATGATCGGCGCCGCCGCCGCCACCGTGGTCGGCCTGGGGGCCGCGACCGCCGCCGGTCAGACCCCGCGCAACGAAGCCTTCCGCATGATCGGCCTGTTCGGCGACGTGCTGGGCATTGTCGAGCAGGCCTATGTCGTGCCGGTCGACGATAAGAAGCTGATCGAGGCGGCGCTGCAGGGCATGATGGGGGCGCTGGACCCCCACTCCAACTATCTGCCGCCGGAAGGCTACGGCGATCTGCGCGAGCGGACCGAGGGCCACTATTCGGGCGTCGGCCTGACCATTTCCTCGGAAGGCGGGCTGGTGAAGATCATCTCGCCGATGGATGGCGGCCCGGCCGCCCGCGCGGGCGTCAACGCCGGCGACGTCATCTCGGCCATCGACGGCCAGAGCGCCTCGGGCCTGACCGTCAGCCAGGTTTCCGACAAGCTGCGCGGCGCCGTGGGCACCACGATCAAGGTCACCTTCCTGCGTGACGGCGAAGAGCCGCGCGAAGTGACCCTGACCCGCGAGGTCATCCGCATCGAATCCGTCACCGGCCGCGTCGAGGGCGATTTCGGCTATCTGCGCGTCTCGACCTTCAACGAGAACACGGGCCGCGAACTCAGCGAGACGATCGCGAAGCTCAAGACCGAGAACCCGGCGCTGAAGGGCTATGTCCTCGACCTGCGCAACAACGGCGGCGGCCTGCTGGACGCGGCCATCGCCGTGTCGGACGCCTTCCTGGAACGTGGCGAGATCGTCAGCCAGCGCGGGCGCAAGCCGGACCAGATCCAGCGCTACGCCGCGACCCCGGGCGACCTGACCAACGGCCTGCCGCTGGTGGTGCTGATCAACTACGGCTCGGCCTCGGCTTCGGAGATCGTCGCCGGCGCCCTGAAGGACCACCAGCGCGCCACGGTCGTGGGCCTGACCAGCTTCGGCAAGGGTTCGGTGCAGACGGTGATCCCGCTGCGCAACGGCGCCGACGGCGCCCTGTCGATCACCACCGCCCGCTACTACACGCCGTCCGGCGCGTCGATCCAGAAGATCGGCATCGAGCCGGACCTGGAAGTGGCCCGTTCGGAAGCCGAGGCGCGCATCATCTCGCGCTCCAGCTTCATCTATTCCGAGGCGGCCTACGCCACGGCGCTGGACGCCTCCATCGGGGCCGAACGCAAGGGCGCCCACGTGCCGCACGAGGCCCCGGGCGAGGCCTATGACAAGGACAAGGACTACCAGCTGGAGCGCGCCTTTGACGTGCTTCGCGCGGGCGGTCAGCTGACCCGGCTGGCGGCGGCCCCGGAGGGCATCGTCACCTCGGCGCCCGGCACGGTGCTGGCCGACAACGGCGCGGCGGGAAGCCCCGGCGAATAAGCCCCCACATGGCTAACGCGCCGTTAGGGTTTCTTAACCGGCGCTCGGCAATGTGAGCCTCGAAGGGGTCCGCGTGCGCGGGTCCCGCCCATCGAGCGTGCTCACCTGTCCATGTTCGCCAAGCGCCAGTCCGCCCTCGCCGCCACCGCCGGAGCTCCGCCGGTGAAGATTCCTTTGCGCGACCGCCTCGCGCCGCTCGGCCGCCTGCTGAAGAAGCCGCCGGTCGCCGTCGCCGGCGCGGGCCTGCTGCTGCTCGCCGCCGCCGCCCTGTTCATCACCGTGCTGGGCGATCCGCGCGCCGGCGCGCCCTCGGCCCGCGCCACCCTGAAGCGGGAGGCCGCCGCCGGCGCGCCCGCCCCATCCGGTCTGGACGCCTTCTCGATGAACGGCGGGGCCTACGAGGACCTGACGGCCGGCGACGGGACGCTGGATCCATCGGCCATGGGCCAGGCCATGATCACCCTGCCCGACGGCGCCAGCGTGTCGGGCGACGGCGCGCCGGTGACCGCCCCGCGCATCGCCGCCCAACCCCTGACCCAGGCGCCCATCGCCGGCCTGCACCAGCCGGGTCCGGACGGCGTCCTGCCGCGCATCGCCAGCGACGGCCGCGTGCCCGCCCAGGCCTACGCCCGCCCGTTCAGCGCCAACGGCCGCCCGCGCGTGGCCGTGGTGGTCGGCGGTCTCGGCCTCAACGCCGTGACCACCCGCGCCGCCATCGAGCGCCTGCCCGCCGAGGTGACGCTGAGCTTCGTCCCCTATGCCGAGGGCCTGCAGGGCTGGATCGACCTGGCCCGCGCCCAGGGCCACGAGGTGATGATCGAGATGCCGATGGAGCCCACCGGCTATCCGTCGAACGATCCCGGCCCCTACACCCTGCTGTCCTCGGCCGACGCCGCCGATGTGACGGCCAAGATGAACTGGCTGCTCAGCCGCGCCACCGGCTATTTCGCCGTGACCAACTATCTGGGCGACCGCTTCCAGACCTCGGACGAGGGCATGAACGCCTTCATGGGCATGCTGCGCGCGCGCGGCCTCGCCTTCATCGACGACGGCTCCATGAGCCGCAAGCCGGGCGCCTGGGCCCGCGCCAGCGCCAACCGCGTCATCGACGAGGAACAGACCCCGGCCTCCATCGTCGGCCAGCTGAACGCGCTGGAGGCCCTCGCCAAGGCGCGCGGGCAGGCCATGGGCACGGGCTTCAGCTATCCGGTGACGGTCGAGGCCGTGGCCCGCTGGACCGCCGGCCTGGAAGCGCGCGGACTGCAGCTGGCTCCGGCGAGCGCGATGACGCAGCGGCCGGGACGGTAAGGCCGTAGGGCCGCGGCCGAACGACCTGCTACAAAGCCCTATCGCCTATTCCTACCGCCTCGGGCCCCATGACCGACCTGTCCCTCTACCGCCCCAACGTCGGCGTCGTGCTGTTCCATCCGGACGGACGCGTCTGGTACGGGCGGCGGGCCGGGACGCCGGAACCCCATAACTGGCAGTTCCCGCAGGGCGGCGTGGATGACGGCGAGGACTATGAGACCGCCGCCCGCCGCGAACTGGCCGAGGAGACCGGCGTGGTCTCGGCGGAACTGATCGGCGAGATCAGCCAATGGGTCGCCTATGATTTTCCCGAAGGGTACGGCGGCTCGAAGCAGGCCCGCGGCTGGAAGGGCCAGAAGCAGAAATGGTTCGCCTTCCGCTTCACCGGCGAGGAGTCCGAGATCGACCTGGAGCAACACGACGAGATCGAGTTCGACGCCTGGCGCTGGGGCCGGTTGGACGAGGCGCCCGACCTGATCGTGCCGTTCAAGCGGGCGGCCTATGAGCAGGTGGCGGCGACCTTCGCGGCGCTGCTGATCTAGGCCGCCACGCAACCCTCGGGCTTGAGCACCCGCGCGGTGGAGGCCGGATATTTCGCCAGCAGATGCGCGGGCCGGATCGGTCGGGCCACAAACCCGCCGCCGCAGTTCGGGCAGACGCCCTTTAGCCGCGTCTCCACGCAGTCGGCGCAGAAGGTGCATTCAAAAGTGCAGATGCGGGCGTCGGCGCTATCGAACGGCAGATCGCGGTCGCAGCATTCGCAGTTGGGACGGATTTCGAGCATCGGGGCCTCCCTGTGGAGACCCTGACACCCGCCCCGTCCCACCGCAACGTCAGTGGGCGCCGCCGCCCGGCGCCAGGCGGAACAACACCAGGCCCGACAGCACCAGCACCGCCGCCAGGATGCGCAGCGGGTTGATCTGCTCGCCCAGCAGGACCACGCCGACGACGAAGGCCCCGACCGCGCCGATGCCGGTCCACATGACGTAGGCCGTGCCCATGGGCAGGGTCTTCATCGAGATGGACAGCAGGGCGAAGCTGACGGTCATGAAGCCGAGCGTGGCGACGCTGGGCCACAGGCGGGTGAAGCCGTGCGACTGCTTCATGAAATAGGCCCACACGATCTCGAGCAGGCCGGCGATGAGAAGATAGATCCAGGCCATGGGTTGCGGCCCTCCTTGCAAAGGGCCGGGCCGTCCCGGACTTGACCCGGCGCCGGAGCACGGGGGCGAGGACGTGGCCTCGTCTTGCTGGGGCTATCTAGGGCGCCGGGCGCGGGGGTCAAGAGCCGGGGCGAACAAGAAAAATCCGGCGGACGCGCTGGGCGTCCGCCGGATATTCAGATCAGATTTGCGGGGCCGATCAGGCCGCGGCCACTTCCGAGGCTTTTTCGGCCAGGATGGTCAGGCCGGCCGGGGTCACGTCGGCGAAACCGCCGTGCACCTCGAACTGACGGCGCGAACCGCCGTCAATGACCGTGACCACGCCCTCGCGCAGGGCGGTCATGAAGGGCGCGTGGTCGGCCAGGACGCCGAAGTCGCCCTCGACGCCCGGCGCATCGACCTGGTCCACGAGGCCCGCGAAGACCTCGCGTTCAGGCGAGACGAGGGAGAAGCTCAGCTTGCCGGCCATGATCAGGCTTCCGCGGCCAGCTTCTGGGCCTTCTCGACGGCTTCCTCGATGGCGCCGACCATGTAGAAGGCCGCTTCCGGCAGGTGGTCGTATTCACCGGCCACGATGCCCTTGAACGAGCGGATCGTGTCTTCCAGCGAGACGAACTTGCCCGGCGAGTTGGTGAACTGCTCGGCCACGAAGAACGGCTGCGACAGGAAGCGCGAGATTTTGCGGGCGCGCGAGACGACCAGCTTGTCCTCTTCCGACAGCTCGTCCATGCCCAGGATGGCGATGATGTCCTTCAGGGCCTTGTAGGACTGCAGGACTTCCTGGACCGAACGGGCGACGCGGTAGTGCTCCTCGCCGATGACCAGCGGGTCCATGATCCGCGAGGTCGAGTCCAGCGGGTCCACGGCCGGGAAGATGGCCTGGGCGGCGATGTCGCGGCTCAGAACGGTCTTGGCGTCCAAGTGGGCGAACGAGGCGGCGGGCGCCGGGTCGGTCAGGTCGTCGGCGGGAACGTAGATGGCCTGGATCGAGGTGATCGAGCCCTTCTTGGTCGAGGTGATGCGTTCCTGCAGGTTGCCCATCTCGGTGGCCAGCGTCGGCTGATAGCCCACGGCCGACGGGATGCGGCCCAGCAGAGCCGACATTTCCGAACCGGCCTGCGTGAAGCGGAAGATGTTGTCGACGAACAGCAGCACGTCCTTGCCTTCCTCGTCGCGGAAGTACTCGGCCTGGGCCAGGCCGGTCAGGGCGACGCGGGCGCGGGCGCCGGGGGGCTCGTTCATCTGACCGTAGACCAGGGCGCATTTGGAGCCCTCGGTCGAACCGCCGTTCTTGGCCGGGTCCACGTTCACGTTGGACTCGATCATCTCGTGGTACAGGTCGTTGCCTTCACGGGTGCGCTCACCCACGCCGGCCAGAACCGAATAACCGCCGTACGCCTTGGCGATGTTGTTGATCAGTTCCTGCATGGTGACGGTCTTGCCGACGCCGGCGCCGCCGAACAGGCCGGTCTTGCCGCCCTTGGTGTAGGGGCACATCAGGTCGATGACCTTGATGCCCGTGACCAGGATTTCCGACGAGGTCGACTGCTCTTCGAACGAAGGCGCCTCGCGGTGGATCGGGCGGTACATGGTGGTCTTGATCGGGCCCTGTTCGTCGATCGGCGCGCCGACGACGTTCATGATGCGGCCGAGCGTGCCCGGGCCGACCGGCGCCAGGATGGAGGTGCCCGTGTCGGTCACCGGCTGGCCGCGCGTCAGGCCTTCCGAGGTGTCCATGGCGATCGTGCGGACCACGTTCTCGCCGAGGTGCTGGGCGACTTCCAGAACCAGGGTGAAGGGCTCGCCCGTCTTCTGGTCGATGTTCTGGGTCGTCAGGGCGTTCAGGATGGCCGGCAGGTGGCCGTCGAACTCAACGTCGACGACGGCGCCGATGACCTGAGAGATGCGGCCGGTGGCGACAGCCGCCGTGGCCTGTGCGGCGGCGGGCGTCTTCGCGGCGGCCGGAGCCTTCGGGGCGGCGGGCTTCTTGGCGGCGGGTTTCTTCGGGGCGGCGGTGTCGGTCATCGGTTCGTTCCGTTCGGAAAGTCTTGTCTGTGCGGGAGTCGGATCAGAGCGCTTCAGCGCCGGCGATGATCTCGATCAGTTCGGTGGTGATCTGGGCCTGGCGCTTGCGGTTGTACTGCAGGGTCAGGGCATTGATGAGGTCGCCCGCGTTGCGGGTGGCGTTGTCCATGGCGCCCATCTGGGCGCCGAAGAAGCTGGCCTGGTTCTCGTACAGTGCGGCCAGCACCTGGGTCGTGATGTTGCGCGGCAGGACGACGTCGAGGATTTCCTCTTCCGAGGGCTCGTAGTCGTAGACGGCGCCGTTCAGGTTGATCGGCTCGGCGTCGCCGTCGACGACCGCCGGGATCAGCTGCTTGGGCGTCGGCACCTGCGAGATGACCGATTGGAAGCGGCTGTAGAACAGGGTCACGACGTCGGCGTTGCCGGCTTCGAATTCCTCGGCGATCAGAGCGGCGATCGGCTCGGCGGCGGGAAGGCCGACGATCTTGTGGTCCGACATCTCGAAGGTGCGGATCAGCTTGTCGCCGTACAGGCGCGACAGGCCGTCGCGAACCTTGCGGCCCACGGCGACGATGCGGACGTCCTTGCCGGCGGCGATCAGGCCGTTAATGCGTTCCTTGGCGGCGCGGATGACGTTGGTGTTGAAACCACCCGCCAGACCCTTGTCGCCGGTGGCGACCACGACCAGGTGCTTTTGGTCCTTGCCCGTGCCGGCCAGCAGCTTGGGCGCACCGTCGCCGGACACGCCGGCCGCCAGATTGGCGATCACGGCGGCCATCTTCTTGGCGTACGGACGGGCGCTTTCAGCCTGGTCCTGGGCGCGCTTCAGCTTGGCCGCGGCGACCATGTTCAGGGCTTTCGTGATCTTCTGCGTGGACTTCACGCTGTCGATCCGATTGCGCATTTCCTTGAGGCTGGCCATCCGGCGCTACTTTCTCGCTATCCGGTCCGGTCTCAGGCGAAGGTCTTGGTGAAGGCTTCCAGCACCGACTTCAGCTCGGCTTCGAGCTCGGCGGTGAGGTCCTTCTTGGTGCGGATGCCTTCCAGCAGACCCGGGTTCGACGACTTCACGCGGGCCAGCAGCTCCGACTCGAAGCGGCCGATGTCGCCGACGGCGACCGTATCCAGGTAACCGCGGGTGCCGGCGTAGACCGACACGACCTGCTCTTCCATGGTCAGCGGGCTGTATTGCGGCTGCTTCAGCAGCTCGGTCAGACGCGCGCCGCGGGCCAGCAGCTTCTGGGTCGAGGCGTCCAGGTCCGAGCCGAACTTCGCGAAGGCGGCCATTTCACGGTACTGGGCCAGCTCGCCCTTGATGGTGCCGGCGACCTTCTTCATCGCCTTGGTCTGGGCCGAGGAGCCCACGCGCGACACCGAGATGCCGACGTTCACGGCCGGGCGGATGCCCTGGTAGAACAGGTCGGATTCCAGGAAGATCTGGCCGTCGGTGATCGAAATCACGTTGGTCGGGATGTAGGCCGAAACGTCGTTGGCCTGGGTCTCGATCAGCGGCAGGGCGGTCAGCGAGCCCGAGCCGTTGTCGGCGTTCAGCTTGGCCGAACGCTCCAGCAGGCGGCTGTGCAGGTAGAAGACGTCGCCCGGGTAGGCTTCGCGGCCCGGCGGACGGCGCAGCAGCAGCGACATCTGGCGATAGGCGACGGCCTGCTTGGAAAGGTCGTCATAGACGATCAGGCCGTGCATGCCGTTGTCGCGGAAATACTCGCCCATGGCGGTGCCGGCGAACGGGGCCAGGAACTGCAGCGGGGCCGGTTCCGACGCCGTGGCGGCCACGACGATGGTGTATTCCAGCGCGCCGGCTTCTTCGAGCGTCTTCACGATCTGGGCGACGGTCGAGCGCTTCTGACCGATGGCCACATAGATGCAGTACAGCTTGGCGGACTCGTCGTCCGAAGCGTTGACCGACTTCTGGTTCAGGATGGTGTCGATGGCGACGGCGGTCTTGCCGACCTGACGGTCGCCGATGATCAGTTCGCGCTGGCCGCGGCCGACGGGGATCAGGGTGTCGATGGCCTTCAGGCCGGTCTGCATCGGCTCGTGCACCGACTTGCGCGGGATGATGCCCGGGGCCTTCACGTCCACGCGGCGGCGCTCGGTGAACTGGATCGGGCCCTTGCCGTCGATCGGCTCGCCCAGCGGGTTAACGACGCGGCCCAGCAGGCCCTTGCCGACCGGAACGTCCACGATCTCGCCCAGGCGGCGGACTTCGTCGCCTTCCGCAATGGCGGTGTCGGCGCCGAAGATAACCGCGCCGACGTTGTCGCGCTCCAGGTTCAGGGCCATGCCCTTCACGCCGGCCTTCGGGAACTCGATCATTTCGCCGGCCTGGACGTTGTCCAGACCGTGGATGCGGGCGATGCCGTCGCCGACCGACAGCACCTGGCCGACGTCCGAAACGTCCGCTTCCACGCCGAAGTTGGCGATCTGCGACTTGAGGATGGCCGAAATCTCGGCGGCGCGGATGTCCATTTGGATCTCTCTGTCTTCGTCTCAGGGCGGGCCGTCAGGCGCGCTGCATTCTTGTTGTCGGTGCGCGCTTACGCGCGCTTGAGGGCAAACTTCATCTGGTCGAGCTTGGTCTTCAGCGAGGCGTCGAACAGCTTCGAGCCGACCTTGACCTTCAGGCCGCCCAGGATCGCCGGGTCGACGCGGGCCGTCAGTTCCGGATCCTTGCCCAGCGAGGTGCGGAGCGTGGTCTGGATGGTCTTGAGCTGGGCGGCGGTCAGCGTCTGGGCGGACACGACCTCGGCGGCGACGACGCCTGTCTTCTTCGCGTACAGCGCCTCAAAGCCCGCGATCACGCCCGTCAGGTCGCGGGCGCGGCCGTTCTGGGCCAGCAGGCCGAGGAAATTCTTGGTCACGGCGTTGAACTTCGCCTTGTCGGCGATGGCGGTCAGGCCCTTGCCCTGGTCTTCGGCGGCGATCACCGGCGAAGTGGCCAGGCGGCGCAGGTCCGCGCTCTCCGCCCAGGCGGCGCGCAGGGACTTCAGATCCGCTCGCACGGCGTCCAGGACGCCCGTCTCGTCTGCCAGGTCGAACAGCGCCTGTGCATAGCGCTCGCCGACTTCCGTCGTTCTGAAATCGTCAGCCACTTATAAAGTCCGCGCGGGTTAGCGTTCGGGTTGGTCGACCGGCCGCGTGTCCGCGTCGATCAAAGGCATGAAATGCTTGAAGAAAGCACACCGGGGACGCGCCTTGCGACGCATCCTCCGGTTCAGCCGGGCGCCTGATAGCACCCCTGCCGTTCCGCCGCAACCGAGACAGGCCGCCACATCCCGCCGCATTGCCGCACCCGCAACTGCACCGCTACAGATGAGTTTCAGCGTTACGCTCCAGGAAAATCCCCACCGATGTTCGACTTCTCCGTCTTCTTCACCGATCCGACCGTCTGGGCGGCGCTCATCACCCTGGTGGTGATGGAGGTGGTGCTCGGCATCGACAATCTGATCTTTATCTCGATCCTGTCGAACAAACTGCCGCCCGAGCATCGCCAGCGCACTCGCCGCATCGGCATCGGCCTGGCCCTGGTCATGCGACTGGGCCTGCTGGCCACCATCGGCTGGATCGTCGGCCTGACCGCGCCGGTCTTCGACCTCGGCATCCACGGCGCGCTGAACAGCCATGGCGAGCCCGCGTTCGACACCGCCTTCAGCTGGCGCGACCTGATCCTGATCGCGGGCGGCCTGTTCCTGATCTGGAAGGCCACCAAGGAAATCCACCACGCCACCGACACCACCCCGTCCCATGACCTTCTGGAGAAGGACAAGAAGGACGTGGTCATCAACAATGTCGGCGCGGCCATCTTCCAGATCATCCTGCTGGACCTGGTCTTCTCGATCGATTCGATCCTGACCGCCGTCGGCATGACCGACCATGTCGTGGTCATGATGATCGCCGTCGTCGTCGCCGTCCTGACCATGCTGCTGGCCGCCGACCCGCTGGCCGAGTTCATCGACAAGAACCCGACCGTGGTCATGCTGGCGCTGGGCTTCCTGCTGATGATCGGCGCTGTGCTGATCGCCGACGGCTTCGGCGTGCATGTGCCCAAGGGTTACATCTACGCCGCCATGGCCTTCTCGGCCCTGGTCGAGGGCCTGAACATGCTCAGCCGGGCCTCCGCCAAGAAGAAGGAGGCGGCCCTCGCGGCCCGACAGGCCCAGTTGAACAAGGCCGAGACGGCCGAGCCCGGAGTCTGAGCATGCGGCGGCTGATCCTTTTCGCCGCCGCCCTGCTCGCTTCGGCGCCCGCGGCGGCGTTGGCCCAACAGGCCGCGCCCGCCGTTCGGGCCGCCCCCGCGCCCACCGCGACGCCCCACTACGGCTTCGAGGTGGTGCGGACCTATCCCCATGACCCCCATGCCTTCACCCAGGGCCTGATCTGGCGGGACGGCGCCCTGTACGAAAGCACCGGCCGCTCCCCCTCGACCATCCGCAAGGTGCGGCTGGAGGACGGGGCCGTGCTGCAGCGGCGCGTCCTCGACCCGGCCATCTTCGGCGAGGGGCTGACGGAGCTGAACGGGCGGCTGCTGACCCTGACCTGGACCGACGGCAAGGGCTTCATCTGGGACCCCGCCGACCTGAGCCCCCGTGGCGAGTTCGCCTATGACGGCGAAGGCTGGGGCCTGACCACCGACGGCGAGCGCCTGATCCTGTCCGACGGCGCGCCGCATCTGCGCTTCCTGGACGGCCGCACCCTGGCCCAGACCGGCCAGGTCGAGGTCACACTGGACGGCCATCGGCTCGGCAAGCTGAACGAGCTGGAATGGGTCGAGGGCGAGGTCTTCGCCAACATCTGGCAGACCGACTTCATCGTCCGCATCGACCCGGCGACGGGCGTGGTGAAAGGCGTCATCGACCTGACCGGCCTGCTGCCCGACCGTACGGGCATGGATCCTCGCGACGACGTTCTGAACGGCATCGCCTGGGATCCTGTCGGCCGCCGCCTGTTCGTCACAGGCAAAAACTGGCCCAGCCTGTTCGAGATCAAGCTCACGGGACCGCGCTGACCTCGCTTCGCAAGGCCAGCGCGTTTTTGCTGGGCCGCGGACCGTCGGCCCTCCGGGCCTCCCGACCCGACGCGGCCTGGCGCTTCGCGCGCCGCCAATCCCTCAAGATGAGCGGACTGCGCTCAAGCCGCGAGCCGCCGCGCGGCGAGCGATAGCGCCCTACAGGAAACTATACGGATCCACGTCAACATTGAGCCGGACGGACGCCGGCACCTTCACCCGGCTGAGCCACACCCGCAGGAAGCCCTGCAGGTCGACATCGCGGTCGGCGCGGACCAGCAGCCGCTTGCGTCGGCGGCCGCGCACCAGCGCCAGCGGCGCGTCGGCCGGGCCATAGACCTCCAGCCGCTCGGCGTTGGGAATGTTCTCGGCCAGGTCCCGGGCCACCTTTTCGACCGCCTGGGGATTTTCGCCCGACAGGATGATCGCCGCCAGCCGGCCGTAGGGCGGCAGGGAAGCCGCCTCGCGCTCGGCCATCTCGGCGTCGACGAAGCCGTCGCGGTCGCCCGCCGCCAGCGCCTGCAGCACTGGATGCTCCGGCGTCCAGGTCTGCAGCAGGGCCCTGCCCGGCTTGTCCGCCCGCCCCGCCCGGCCCGTGGCCTGCGTCAGCAGCTGGAAGGTCCGCTCGGCCGCCCGCAGGTCGCCGCCGCGCAGGCCCAGGTCGGCGTCCACCACCCCGACCAGGGTCAGGTGGGGGAAGTTGTGCCCCTTCGCCGCCGCCTGGGTGGCCACAAGGATGTCGATCTCGCCCTCGGCCATCGACTGGATCAGGGCGCGGGCCGACTTGCCGTCAGGCACGGTGTCGGAACTGAACACCGCCGTGCGAGCCTGCGGGAACAGGTTGCGCACCTCCTCCTCGACCCGTTCGACGCCTGGTCCGACCGACACCAGCGAGTCCTCGGCGCCGCAGGACGGACAGAACTTGGGCCGCAGCATGGAAAAGCCGGTCAGGTGGCAGACCAGTCGTCCGGTGTAACGGTGCTCGACCAGCCAGCTGTCGGTGTCTGGCGCGGTCAGGCGGTGGCCGCAGACGCGGCACAGGACCACCGGGGCGTAGCCGCGCCGGTTGAGGAACAGCAGGGTCTGCTCCCCCCGGGCCAGGGTCTCGCCGATAGCCTCTCGCAGCGGTTGGGACAGCCAGGTCTGGGGGTCAGGCGGCGCGGCGCGCAGGTCCAGCAGGGCGATGTCCGGCAGCACCGCCGCCCCGTGCCGCGCGGCCAGCTTCAGCCAGCGATAGCGGCCCTGGTGGGCGTTCCACAGAGTCTCCAGCGACGGCGTGGCCGAGGCCAGCACCACCGTCGCCCCCTCGATCCGCGCCCGGGCCACGGCGAGGTCGCGGCCGTGATAGACCAGCCCCTCCTCCTGCTTGAACGAGCCGTCGTGCTCTTCATCGACAACGATCAGGCGCAGGTTGGCATAGGGCAGGAACAGGGCCGAGCGCGCGCCGACCACGATGTTGCAACGACCGGCCTGCACCGCCTCCCAGACCTGACGGCGGCGGGGCGGGGCGACGCCGGAATGCCATTCGGCGGGCGCGGCGCCGAAGCGGGTCGCGATGCGCTCGATCAAGGCCTGGGTCAGGGCGATCTCGGGCAGCAGGATCAGGACCTGCGCCGCCGGATCGGCCTTCAGGGCGCGGGCGGCGGCCTCCAGATAGGCCTCGGTCTTGCCCGAGCCGGTGACCCCGTCCAGCAGGAAGGGGACGAAGCCGCCGGCCGTCACGGCGTCGGCCACGGCCTCGGCGGCGGCGGCCTGATCCGGATTCAGCGTCGCCGGCGCATGGTCCGGATTGGGCGGGTCGAAGGCGGCGATCGCCTCGATCTCGATCGTCTCCAGCACGCCCTCGTCCAGCAGGCCCTTCACGACGCCGGACGAGACGCCCGCCGCCCGCGCCAGATCAGGGCCGGGCATGGACTTTCGGCCCAGCGCCTCCAGCACCGCCGTGCGCGCCGGCGTGGGGCGGACAGGCGACCGGTCGCCGACCCTGCGCACCCGGCGCTCGGGCCGGGGCCGCGGCGCGCGCAGGCCCTTCAGGGCCGCCGAGGCCATCTCGCCGGGCGCGCTCAGAGTCCAGCGCGCCGCCCATTCGACGAAGTCCACGGTGCGTTCGGGCAGGCGCGGCTCGTCCAGAACATGATCGATGGCCTTGAGCCGGCGATTGGTCCCCGTGGTCTCTCGCGCTTCCGCCACGACGCCCCGGATCAGGCGCGGCCCCAGCGGCACGGCCACCTGATCGCCCCGCGCCACCTCGACGCCGTCGGGGATCTCGTAGTCGAAGGCCTCGGGCACCGGCAGCGGAATCAGGACGGATGCGACTTTCACCGCGCTCCCCTCTCCGCTAAAAGCCCGCCCATGAAACTCTTCCTCGACACCGCCGACGTCGCCGTCATCAAGGACCTGCTGCCCACCGGAATGGTGGACGGCGTGACCACCAATCCCACGCTGATTGCAAAGTCCGGGCGCAACATCGCGGAGGTCATCGCTGAAATCTGCGCCCTGGTCGAGGGGCCGATCTCCGCCGAGGCCGTGGCGACCGATTTCGAGACCATGGTCAAGGAAGGCGACAAGCTGGCCGCCATCGCCCCGAACGTGGTGGTGAAGCTGCCGCTGACGTGGGACGGGCTGCGCGCCGCGCGGGCCTTCTCGGACAAGGGCGTCAAGACCAACGTCACCCTGTGCTTCTCGGCCGCCCAGGCCATGCTGGCCGCCAAGGCCGGCGCGACCTTCATCTCGCCCTTCGTCGGCCGTCTGGAAGACCACGGCGCCGACGGCATCGCGCTGCTGGAAGAGATTCGCACCCTGTACGACATCCACGGCTTCGAAACCGAAATCCTGGCCGCGTCGCTGCGCAATCCGAACCACGTCTCGGCCGCCGCGCTCGCCGGCGCCGACGCCGCGACCCTGCCGGCGGACACTTTCAAGGCGCTGGTCAAACACCCGTTAACCGACAAGGGGCTTGATGCCTTCCTGGCGGACTGGGGCAAGACCGGCCAGTCGATCCTGTAGGGATCGACAACTCCCAGAACGCTCCATTCTCTAAGTACCGCCTCGAGGAGAGGTTTGTGAGCGTTTCACCCGACCTCTCTGCAAAGCCTGAAGAGCCGCACTGGCCGGACATCCGCGCCTGGCTGCAGGCCCATCCCCAGACCCTGCTGGACGACCGGTCCCTGCTGGAGGAGATCGGCCTGAAGCCGCATGGGCGCAATGTGGTCGAGTTCGGCCGCGCCGCCCTGACGAAGCTGGAAGAGGCCGCCGAGCGCGAGGCGGACGCCCGCAAGCGCATCGAGGCTGTGGCCCGCGCCAATTTCGCCGCCCAGACCCAGACCCATGTCGCGGCGCTGGACCTGATGGAGGCGCGCAATCCCTCCGATCTCGCCCGCCGCCTCGACGCGGTGGCGCAAGGGCGCTTCGGCCTGGCCGGCGCTGCCATCGCCATGGAGAAGCCCGGCGGCGTGCCGTTCGGCTGGAAGGCGCTGGAGGTCGGCGGCGTCGACGCCCTGCTCGGCGACCACGGCCTGACCTGGCTGGGCCCGAATTTCGACGGCCTGGGCCTGTTCAGCGCGGTCGAGGACGAGGTCCGGTCGGTCGCCCTGATCCGCATGGCCCCGCAATTCCCGGGGTCCGAGACGCCGGGCCGTCACGCCCTGTGCGCCTTCGGCTCGCCGGAAGAGGACGGCTTCACCCCCAATATGGGCTGCGAACTGGTGGCCTTTATCGCCCGGGTGGTCGAACGCACGGCCGAACGATGGCCCATTCTCAGCTGACCGCCTCCGAAGCCCTGTCCGCCTGGCTGGAGCATCTAGCCCATGAGCGGCGGCTGTCGCCCCGGACGCTGGAAGCCTACGGCCATATCGGGCGGCTCTATCTGGCCTTCCTGGAACGCCATCGGGGCGAGCCGCAGGGATTGGCGGACCTGGGAGTGATCACGGCGGCGGAAGTTCGCGCCCATCTGGCCGAGCGCCGATCCGGCGATCATCCCCTGAACGCCCGGTCGATCAGCCAGACCCTGTCGGCCATCCGCGCCTTCCACAGCTTCCTCGACCGGCGGCTGGATACGCCCGCGCCGCAGCTGGCCCTGGTGCGCGGCCCCCGCCTGAAGCCCACCTTGCCCCGGCCTGTCACCGAGGATCAGGCGCGCGGCCTGCTGGAGGAGACGCAGGCCGATCCGGACGCCGAGCCGTGGGAGGCCGCCCGGGACCGGGCCGTGCTGACCCTGCTGTACGGTTGCGGGCTGCGGATTTCGGAGGGCCTGTCCCTGATCCGGGCCGACGTTCCCCTGCCCGAGACCCTCAGGATCACGGGCAAGGGCGACAAGACGCGGATGGCTCCGGTGCTGCCCGCCGTGCGCGCGGCGGTGGACGCCTATCTGGCCCTCCTGCCCTGGCCGCTGGAGCCGTCGGACGCCCTGTTCCGCGCCCGTCGCGGCGGGCCTTTGGGACCGCGTCAGGTTCAGGCGGCGATGCAGCGTCTGCGCGGCCGCCTGGGCCTGCCCGCCAGCGTCACGCCCCATGCGCTGCGCCACAGCTTCGCGACCCATCTGCTGGGCGCCGGAGCCGACCTGCGTTCGATCCAGCAACTGCTGGGCCACGCCAGTCTGTCGACGACCCAGAAGTACACCGCCGTCGACGCCGCCCACCTGCTCGACGCCTATGCGGCGGCCCACCCCAGGGCTTGAGAGAACACGGACTCGCCACGGCGCGCGAACGGCGCCTAGAGTGCGGGAAAATAAAAAAGATAAGGGGAAACGCCGCTGACCTCATATCCCACGCCGATTCTCCCGCGCCGCGATCTGCTGATCGCTCTGGGCGCGGCGGGCGTCGCCGGGGCGACGCCCGGCCCCGCCGCCTTCGCCCGAACCCAGGACCGGACTCAGCAACCGCCCGCCGACGCTCCGTCGCCCATCTCGGTGCAGGCCAATCTGTTCACGCGGATCGCCGCCGAGGTGACGATCAACGGTCAGGGCCCCTTGAGCTTCGTGATCGACACCGGCGCCGGATCGACCGCGGTCGCCGACACCGTCGCCGCGCGGCTGGCGCTGCCGGCCCGCGAGCCGCTGATGGTGCACGGCATCACCGCGGCGGCCCGGACCGACAGCGTTCAGGTGGATCGCCTCACGCTGAGCGGGCTCGGCTTCCGAAACCTGCGATGCCCCGTCATTCCGCGCGAACAGCTGGGCGCTGATGGTTTGTTGGGCCTGGATGTGCTGGGCCGGTTCCGGCTCGCCTTCAACATCGAGCACCAGTCCGTCTTTATGAGCGCGCGCGGCATACGCGTGTTGATGGGCGGCGAGCAGATGTCGACCGGCTCCCGCATCCGGCAGGCCGGGATTCACTCGGTGCGCGGCCGGTTCGGTCAGTTGATCCTGACCGAGACCTTGGTCGAAGGCCTGCCGACCGCCGCCTTCGTCGACAGCGGCGCGCAATATTCGATCGGCAACAATGCGCTACGCCGGGCGGTCGCCGCGCGTCGTCCCGACGGCGCCGCCCTGTCCCGTCCCGTGCCCCTCTACGGCGTGACGGGCCAGACCTTGTCCGCCGACCTCGCCAGGGTGGATCAGATCCGACTGGGCCGCTCGCGCCTCGGCACGACGCCGCTGCTGTTCGCCGACCTGCACTGTTTCGAGACGCTGCAGCTGGCGGACCGCCCGGCCCTGCTGATCGGCGCCGACCTGCTGGGCCGGTTCCGCCAGGTCACCCTGGACTTCACCGCGAACACCGTGAACTTCGAGGGCCTGCGTCGTCGGACGACACGCACCATCGAGGACGAGTTGCTGCTCTAGGGCGAAATCGGTCGACGGCCCCCAGGTCGGCTCGCGCCGGCCCCGGGGCGCTGGAGCGTCAGGCCTGCATGGTCCAGTTGTCGACGCCCATGGCGGCCTGTTTGACCGCTTCCGACCGGGTCGGGTGGGCGTGGCAAGTGCGGGCGATGTCTTCCGAGGCGGCGCCGAAGGCCATGGCGATGCAAGCCTCGCCGATTAGCTCTCCCGCCTGCGGGCCGAAGATGTGCACGCCGAGCACCTTGTCGGTCTTCGCATCGGCCAGCACCTTCACGAAGCCCTCGGTCTCGTGGTTGATCTTGGCGCGGCTGTTGGCGGTGAAGGGGAATTTGCCCTTCTTGAAATCGACGCCCGCGGCCTTGAGCTGCTCCTCGGTCTTTCCGACCCAGGCCACTTCGGGGCTGGTGTAGATGACGCTGGGGACCAGGTCGTAGTCGACGTGCCCCGCCTTGCCGGCGATGTATTCGATCACGGCGACGGCTTCTTCTTCCGCCTTGTGCGCCAGCATCGGGCCGTGGGTCACGTCGCCGATGACCCAGATCCCGTCCTTGCCGGCCTTCAGGTGGTCGTTGTTGAGGAAACCGCGCTTGTCGGTCTCGATGCCGACCGTCTCCAGGCCCAGACCGGCGGTGTAGGGACGACGACCGATAGCGACCAGAACCACGTCGCCCGTCAGGGTCTCGGCGGTTCCGCCGGCGGCGGGCTCCAGCGTCAGGACGACGCCGTCCTTGGCCGTCTTCGCCGAGGTGACCTTGGTCCCCATCTTGAAGGTCATGCCCTGTTTGGTCAGGCCGCGCTGGAAGGCGGTGGCGACCTCGGCGTCCATGCCGGCGCCGACCTTGTCGAGGAACTCGACCACGGTGACCTCGGCGCCCAGACGGCGCCAGACCGAACCGAGCTCAAGGCCGATGACGCCGGCGCCGACCACGATCAGGTGTTTCGGAACGGCCGGCAACGACAGGGCGCCGGTGGAATCGATGACCTTGCCCTCGACGAAGTCCACGCCCGGCAGCGGCGTGGGCTCGGAGCCCGTGGCGACGACGATGTCCTTGGCGGTCAGGGTCGTGACGGTCCCGTCGGCGGCGGTCACCTCGACCGTGCCCGGACCGGTGATCTTGCCCTTGCCCTTGATCCAGTCGGCCTTGTTCTTCTTGAACAGGAATTCGATGCCCTTGGTCAGGGCGCCGACGCTGTCGGCCTTCTGCTTCATCATCTGCGGCAGGTTGACCTTGGGCGTCCCGACATCGATGCCGAGCGTGGAGAACTCCTTGCCCGCGACCTCGAACAGCTCGGAAGCGTGCAGCAGCGCCTTGGACGGCATGCAGCCGACGTTCAGGCAGGTGCCGCCCAGCGTCTCGCGCATCTCGATGCAGGCGACCTTCAGACCGAGCTGGCCGGCGCGGATGGCGGCGTTGTAGCCGCCGGGACCGCCCCCGATGATGACGACGTCATAGGATGCGGCTTCGGCCATGGGGTCTCTCTGATGCTTGTCTGGGCGCGGGAAGGCGCGCGGAACCTAGCGCCGCCCCCGCGAGGGTCAACCGCCGCGTCAGTATATGGGGGCGATACCCTGGCGCTAGAAGGCCAGCTGACCCGCGACGCGGCGCTTGCGCTGGCGGCGGGCGAGGACGACCACCAGCACGCCCAGCAGGAACAGGCCGCCCAGCACCAGCCAGACCGGATCGACCGGCAGGCCGCTGTCCGCCGCCATGGTCGTCGGCCCCGCCGAGCGCGCACTGGCGTCCGGACCGCCGCTGTCCATGGCCAGCCGCAGCACGGCGTCGGCGATGAAGCCCAGGAAGTAGGCCACCGAGGCCTTGGTGTTGCCGGACCCCAGCATCAGGGCGGCGATGAGATACAGAACGATGGCCCCGGCCCACAACGCCCAGCCGGGAATGAAGCCGAACAGGTCGCCGCCGGTCAGGGCGTCGGCCTCGGCGCGCATCGCGCCCATGTCCGGGGTCGCGCCGCCGATGATCGGCGACAGAAGAGGCCACGCCAGCCAACCCGCATAGGCGAGGATGACCACCGCGATGAGGATGCGCGCAAACTTCATGACCGGGCTCCGTCTTCGTCGTTAACCACCCTACACCCGGGACGGAGAACGTCGATAGCGGGGTCAGGCGCGCTGAAGTTCCGCCTCCTCCAAGGGCTGCGGCAGGGTGATGGACACCTCGGCCCCGCCCCCGGGCGCTTCGTCGATCGACAGCACCCCGCCCGACTGGCGCGCGAAGGCATAGGCCTGGGACAGGCCCAGACCGGCCGCGCCGTCACGGGTGGTGAAGAAGGGCTCGACCGCGCGGGCGGCCATTTCACGATCCATTCCGGGGCCGGTGTCGCGCACGCTGAGCCGCAGGCCGCCTTCCATCAGGGCCTCCAGCCGCACGGCGACGGAGCCCTTGGAGCCCACCGCCTCGACGGCGTTCTGGGTCAGGGCGCGAACCGCGCCCTCGAAGGCGACGGGGTCCAGCCGGGCCGGGGCGGCGTCTGACGGCCCCTCTATCATCAGGTCGATCTCGGGACCGGCCATGGCGCGCAGCCGGGCTTCCATGCCGCGCAGCAGGACGCCGGCGTCCAGCGTCTGGAACACGGGGGCGTCGTCGCCCTGCGAGAAGGCGGTCAGGCGCCGCGTCAGCTGTTCGCCGCGCTGGCCGGCGGCCAGGGCGGCCTGGCCCAGACGGCGCACGCGCGCAGGGTCGTCGGCCTGGCGCAGCATCATGTCCAGCGCGCCGGTCATGACGCCCAGCAGGGCGTTGAAGTCATGGGCCAGACCACCGGTCAGACGGCCGACGCTTTCCATACGGCGTCCGCCCTGCAGTTCGAGCTCGGCCTCTTCTCGCGCCTGATGAGCGGCGGCGCGGGCTGCATCGGCCTCCTGACGCGCGGCGGCGGCGGCGGCGAGAGCCTCCTCGGCCTGACGGCGGGCGGTCTCGGCCTCCTCGCGCAGGGCCCGGGTCTCCTCGGAGATTTCCGGCGCCTCGGGCTCGGGTTCGGGGGCGAAGGCGATGGTCTCGACCGGAGCCTCCTCGACGACCTCGACCGGCGTCTCTTCCACCACGGGATCGGCGCGTTCGCCGGCCAGCAGCAGGGCGTCGACCCGGCCCTCGGCGTCGGTCAGGGGCAGCATGGACCAGCGGATGCCTTCCGGCGCGCCGGTGCGCGAGACGAAGGCCTCAGCCTCGCCCGCCGGGGCGGATAGGGCCGCGCGCAGGGCCTGACGGCCCTCGACGCGCTCATCCTCGGCCAGGAAGGCGTCGGCGAAATCGCCCTCGACGGCGTCGCGGCCCAGCACCAGCAGGGCCGTGCGGTTTGCCTCGCGCACCAGGCCGTTGGCGGCGACCACCACCAGGGCGCTGGAGGCGGCGTCGAACACCCGGCGGGTCAGGTCGTCGCCGACGACCTGCACGGGCTCCGGCGCGATGACCTCGGGCGTCTGCAGGCCCTCGGTCTCGACAATGGCGGCGGTCGAGCCGGTGATCTGACCCAGCTCATTCTCGATCGGCATGGCCGTGACCGAGACCAGCATCTTCTTGCGGGTGGCGGGGTTGGAGATCAGGTGGTGGAAGCCCTTGACGGTCTGGCCGCGCAGGGCGCGGGCGCTGGGCAGCAGGTCCGGCGGCACCGGACGTCCGTCCGGGAAGGTGATGCCCCAGGTTGCGGAGTGGAAGCGCAGGCCGATCAGCTCGGCGTCGCGGCGACCCAGCAGCTGATGGGCGGCGCGGTTGGCGAAGACGAACTTGCCCTGTTTGTCGGTCTCGACCAGCGCCACCGGGATGGCGTTCAGGGTCTCGAACAGCCGCTTCTGCGAATCTTCGGCCACGCGCTGGACCAGATCCAGCTGGCCCGAGGCGTCGACGTGGCGCGACCGGTTGGTCAGCGCGAACCACAGCGCGATCAGCCCGACGAGCCAGCCGACGACGGCGACGGCGCCCAGCACCCACATCCAGTTGATCTGGCCTTCGAGAAACATTCGACCTGACTGTCCCGTTCTGGCGCGGCGCGCGCCCGTTCGGGAGATGCCTTGCAAACGGCGAACCGCAACGACCGCCTTTCGCCCCCAAGGCGACCTAACCCTTGATTCCGAAACGGTCCAGCTTGGCCGTTAACCATTGGAGCGGAGAATCAGAAAAGGGCCGGGCGTCGCCGCCCGGCCCCTTCTGTTTCGTCCTTGGACAGGCGTCAGAAGGCGACGCGCATCACCAGTTGGTAGACCGGGCCGGCGCTTTCGCTCTCCAGCTCGTACTCGTCGTAGCTGCGGCTGATCTGGTCCGCCCGGTCGCCGAACTTGTCGAACACCTCGTCCTTGGAGCTGTCCAGCAGGTTCGAACCGGTCAGGCGGACGACGGTGTTGGCGAACACGCGCTTCTCGAGGAAGACCTCCAGGTCGGCGCCGTAGGAGGTCTTGACCTCCTCGGCATAGACCCGGCCGAAGGCGTCGCCCTGCTTGCGGTAGGTGGCGCCGAAGGCCGCGCCCCAGGTCGGGATGTCGTGGGTGAAGCCGAAGTTCACCACATAGTCCGACTGGTCGTTGAAGCGGCGCTCGCCGAGGCCGTCCTCGACCTTGCTGTCCAACCACGAGGCGTTCAGGAACACCCCGGTGTTCTCCATGCCGATGAAGTCCAGCGGCGTGGAGAGGTCGAACTCGACGCCATAGACCTGACCGTCGCCGACGTTGTCGATGGACTCGATGAACGCTTCGATGACGGTGGGCGTGGCGGGGTTGTCGCCGCTGCCCGCTTCACCCGTATTGACGTCCTCGATCAGGTCCGTGATGTCCCGGTAGAAGACGTTGATCCCGACGACGCCGCGACGGCCCAGACGACGCTCGAAGCCCGCATCGATACCCCAGGCCAGTTCGGGCTTGAGGTAGGGATTGCCGCGGAAATCGTTGTCGCCGCGCTCTTCCTCGAGCGTGACGGGAGCCAGATCGTCGAAGTCGGGACGGCGGACGGTGCGCGCCACCGACAGGGTCAGGCGATCGGTGTCCGACAGGCGGTAGCGCAGGCTGGCCGAGGGCAGCAGCTCGGCATAGTCGTTCTCGATGCCGGCGATGGTGGTGTCGGTCGTCTCGTAACGCAGACCGGCCTCCCACTTCAGCGCGCCGCTCTCGCCCGAGAACATGACGTAGGGGTCGATCCGGGTCTCTTCGATGGCGTAGGCGCCGTCGGTGAAGACGAACGGCGGCTGGACCGGGCGCGGCGCCGGGGCGTTCGGGATGGTGAAGCGGACGCGGGTCGCCGTGCGGGTGTTCGAATCGCGATCCTTCTGGACGCCCTGGAGGCCGAACTCCAGCTCGACGCCGTTGCCCAGCGGACGAGTGTGCTCAATCGCCGCCGAGACTTCTTCGTCCTGCAGGTCGCGGTATTCCAGATCGGCCGTGAAGCGATCCTCGTCCGGGAACGGGATAGCCGGCGCTCCGCCGCTTTCGAGGCGGAGATATTCCGCCTCGTTCTCGAACTCGGTCTGCTGGTCGTCGAAGCTGGCGTAGCCCAGCTTGAAGCGGGTCTCGCCGCCGAACATCTCGCGCTCGTAGCGGGCGCGCAGGCTCAGGTTGTCGGTCTGGATGTCGACATCGTTGTCATTGATCGTCAGCAGGTTGGCGTTGTTCTCGAGGCCGAACTGGTACTCGAGCGAGTCCTCGTCCTGCAGGCGCTCGGTGCGGACGAAGACGCCCGACAGGTCCAGCGTGCCGCCGCCGACCTCGACCTCATAAGCCGCGTTGAAGGAGTAGTCGGTGCCGCTGCGGACGTCGGTCTGGACTTCGGTGTTCTGCAGCGTGCCGCCCGGCTGGCTGAAGCGTTGGCTGTACTTGTTCTTCGGGTTGCGGCGGTCCTGGAGGCTGCCGCCGACCAGCAGCCGGCCCGGTCCGACCTGACCGCCCCAGACGGCGCCAAAGGTGCCGCCGATCTCATCGTCCGGGAACATGATGGCGCCGGCGCGGATGTAGCCGCCGTCCAGGGCGAGAGCGTCACGCAGCACGATGTTGATGGCGCCCGAGACGGCGTCGCCGGAACGGTTCGCCGACGACGAACGCACGACCTCGACCCGCTCGATCAGTTCGGCGGGGATGCGGTCGACGAAGAAGGACCGGTCGACGCCGGCGCCGGGCACCTGCTCGCCGTTGATCAGGATCTGGGTGTAGCCGGGATCCAGGCCGCGCAGGCGCACGCCGTCGGCCTCCAGGATGTCCGACAGGAAGGTCACCGAGGGCACGCGCTTCAGGGCGTCGCCGACGGTCAGCGGCTCGAAGCGCTGGAAATACTCGAGGTCGTAGGACAGGGTCGGAACCACGTCGTCGGTGCGGTTGCGCATGACCGGCTCGCCGGTGACGATGACCTCGTCGAGGGCGGTCGTCGGACCGTTCTGGGCGTCTTGGGCCAGAGCCGGGCTGGCCAGGGCGAAGGCGAGCGGCGCGACGGCGGCGCCGAGCAGAAGTCCGATTTTCATTTGAAACATCCCGATGCGTCCGGTCGACCCCCCGGCCGCCAGCTCTGGACGCGCCAGCTAGGCCGCACCGGCGACGCGGGCGCGACGGTTTCGCGAACGAGGCTTGGCGATTTGCCGACGCCGTCGTGACGATTTGTCCCAAGGCTGATCGTTCGTCACGAAGGTGACGCGGGACCGTCATCGTGCGTTGCTTGACCCTCCACCACGGCGCGTGGTCTGGCGCGGCCGTTCAAGCCTTTGGAGGGGCGTATCCAATGACTGTCCGGACCCTGATCGTCACAGTCGCCGCCGCGGCCCTTCTGGCCGCCTGCGCGACCCGTGAAGTCGACTACCAGGGCGAGGGCGAAGGCGTCGTCGGCCAGGGCGCGCCGGTTCACGCCGTGCTGGAAACCCCGCCGGTGGGCCTGCCCGGTCAGGACGCCGCCGATGATCCCGCGGTCTGGGCCTCGGCCACGCCGGTCCATATCAAGGGCGCCGTCGTGGACGGTTTCGTCGCCGGCACCGACAAGAAGGCCGGCCTGTACATCTACGGCCTGGACGGCGCGATCCTGCAGTTCCTGCCGGAAGGCCTGCTGAACAATGTCGACGTGGCCGAGGGCCTGAGCGTCGGCGGCCGTCCGCAGGTGGTGTTCGGCGCCAGCGACCGCACCCCGGGCAAGACCGGCATCGCCCTGTATCTGTTCGACCCGGCGGCGACCGGCGACAACGGCGTCCGTCACTGGGGCAATGTCGCCACCGACGTGGTCGAACCCTACGGCTTCTGCTTCGCCCGCCGCGGCGCCGAACTGCACGCCATCCTGGTCGGTCACGAGGGCGAGCTGCGCCAGTTCGTGCTGACCGTCGCGGCCGATGGTCAGCCGGCCGCCCGCCTGGTCCGCCGCGCCGAGATCGGCAGCATCTCGGAAGGTTGCGCCGCCGACGAGGCCACCGGCGCCCTGTATATCGCGGAAGAGAACGTCGGGGTCTGGCGCTACGGCCTGGACCCGGCCTCGGGCGCGACCCGGACCCTGGTGCAGGCAATCGCTCCGGGCGTGCTGGTCGCCGATGCGGAAGGCCTGACGATCATCGCCGACGGCGCGGCCCGCTACCTGATCGGCTCCAGCCAGGGCGACTCGACCTTCCCGGTCTGGCGCATCGACGGCGCCGCGCCCGAGTACAAGGGACGCTTCGTGGTCGCGAACGGCGCGATCGACGGCGTGACCGGCACCGACGGCCTGGACGCCCTTGGCGGCCGGGTCGGCGACCGCTTCCCCGAGGGCGTGGTCGTGGTGCAGGACGACGTGAACGACGTCGGCAACCAGAACTTCAAATACATCGACTGGCGCGATATCCGCGCCGCCCTGGGTCTTTAGGTCCGGCGGTTCCGCCGGGTCACGACAAGCACGCCGACAGGGATGAGGTTGTAGGCCACGCCCGGCAGCCAGGGCGCGACCTTCAGAAGGGGCGTCGCCGCGATCAGGGCCGAGATCAGCCCGGTCGCGGCCGAAATGGTCCAGGTCCTCGCCCACTGCACGCCCTTGCGGTGCGTGGCGGCGTCCCCGCTGCGCAGGGCTCTCGCGGCGTGCGCGAACAGGCCGGCGTTCAGCCCAGACAGCACGGCGAAGGCCACGCCGTAGATCACATAGGTCCAGCGCAGGTCGGCCAGGCCCGACATCAGCCGCCCGCCCGGCAGCACGCCGCCCGAAACATAGTGCGTCGCCGTCTCGGCCAGCAGGCGCAGCGGGAAGACAAAGACCAGCACCGCGAACACCACCGCGAGGCTGAGGAGGGTGGTCCAGCCTGTGCGCACCGGCGTCAGGGTCGACCACGTCCGGTGCGCCGTCCAGAACAGGGCGATCAGGGCGAAGCCGAAGATGAAGGCCGGAATGCGGGCCAGCGCCGTGGCCAGGTCGGCGAAGGACCGCAGCGGCTCGGTCCCGCCGATGATCAGCAGGGAGACCGCGAAGGCGAAGGCCGCATCGACGAAGGCGTCCAGCCTTTGCGACTCCGGCCCCTGGAACACCCGGACCCCCGACGATCCGTCCATCTCAGTGCCCGTCGGAGGGATAGGGGATGGTCACGCCGGTGCTGATGATGCCCGGCAACGCCTCGCCCAGCCCCATCAGGATGAACTGGATCGCCAGGGCGCACAGGATCAGGCCCAGCACCCGCACCACGATGGCCAGGCCCACCTCGCCGAGGATCCGGCTGATCGGGCCGGTCAGGGCGAAGCAGATGAACGAGACCACGCAGGCGCCGGTGATCGCGGCCAGTGAGGCGGCCGTGCCGGCCGGGCCGATCTTCGTGGCTTCGCCCGCCTGGATGATGATGGCCGAGATCGCGCCGGGCCCGATCATCAGGGGAATGGCGAAGGGCACGACCAGCCGCTGGAAGCGCCGCTTGGCGTAACCGCGCACGTCCTTCAGGTCATTGGCCGCGTCCTTGTCAGCGAAGGTGGCGAGGAAGTCCTCGCGCGCCATGTCGAGGCCCAGCAGCAGCAACAGGATGCCGCCCGCGATGCGGAAGGCCGCCAGCGAGATGCCGAAGAACTGCAGCAGGCCCAGGCCGGTGAAGAAGAAGAACCCCAGGAAGAGCGCGGCGAACACGCAGATCAGGAACGAGACCGACACTCGCTGGCGCAGCGTCGCGCCCGCTGTCGCCGCCGCGAAGATCGGCAGGTTTCCCACCGGATCCAGCAGCGCGAACAGCGTCACGAACAGGTTGACCCCCAGTTCGACCGCGTCCATGACCTGACCTCGCCCCCAATTCACCCAACCGCCATAAGGGCCGACGCACGTCCGCGCGTCCACCCCCGGCGGCAAAGGAGATCGACCCATGACGCCTGTGCTCAGCGACCCGCGCCTGATCGTCGGCCTGGACCTGCCCTCGCTGGACGCCGCCCGCGCCATGGTCGAGCGGCTGGGCGCGACGATCACCGCCTACAAGATCGGCCTGACCCTGCTGGCCCGTCCCGGCGGCGTGGCCTTCGCCCATGAGCTGAGGACCGCCGGAAAGACGGTCTTCCAGGATTGGAAACTGCATGACATCGGCGCCCAGGTGGAGGGCGCGGCCCGCGCCGTGGCCGAGGGCGGCTGCGACCTGCTGACCGTCCATGCCGAGCCGCAGGTCATGAAGGGCGCGGTCAAGGGCCGCGACGCCGCCGGATCAGGGACCAAGCTGCTGGCCGTCACGGTCATGACCAGCCTGTCGGACGCCGACCTGGCCGAGATCGGCTACGGCTTCGACGCGGCCGCCCTGGTCGAGCGGCGGGTGCGTCAGGCGCTGGACTGCGGCGTCGACGGCGTCGTCTCCAGCCCGCTGGAAGCCGCCCGGGTGCGCGAGATCGCCGTCGCCGCCGGTCGTCCCGACTTCCTGATCGTCACGCCGGGCGTCCGTCCCGAGGGCGCTGACAGGGGCGACCAGCAGCGCGTGGCCACGCCGCGCGCGGCGCTTGAGGCCGGAGCGACCCATCTGGTGGTGGCCCGCCCGGTGGTGGGGGCTGACAATCCGCTGCTGGCGGCCTCGTCCATCGCCGAATCGATCAACGGCGTCGCCCTTTAGAAATCAGCCCCGCTCGCCGGGTTCCTGGCGGTATTCCTGCCGCGGCGTCTGGCGGCGCGGCGGCTGGGGCCGGTGAGCGCGCGGCGGCGGCGGGGCGACCCGGTGCGGCGGCTCGTAGCGCGGCGGCTCCGGCAGATAGACGGGCGGATAGGGCGCCGGCCCCCGGTCGCAGTCGCAGCCGCGCCGATCCTCGTAGCGGCGGCCGTCGTCGCGGATGTAGCCCTCTTCGTAGGCCTCGTAGTCGCTGTAGCTTTCGCGGACCTCGTAGCGGCTCTCGGAGTAGCCGTCGTACCGGTCGTGACGCTCGCTGTAGCCGTAGCGGCCGCCCCGGTCGTAGCGGTCGTCATAGCGGTAGCCGCAACGCGAGGGGCGCATGTCGTCACGACCGAAGCCGGTGACCACATAGCCGAACGGCGCCGAGGGGCAGGCCCGGCCTTCCAGCACGCGCTCGTCATAAACCGCCGGACCGCCGGAGTAGTAGCCGCCCGCGTCGCCGCCGTAACCGCCGCCGACATAGACCGTGCCGCCGCCGTAGCCGCCGCGGGGGCCGCCCATGTCATAGGTCCGGGCGTTCAGATAGCCGCGGGCGCCGGCCGAAGCGTAGGCCTCGGCCCGCGCCGAGGCGTTGACGTTCACATTGATGTTGGAGTTCCAGCCGCCGCCGTGCGGGGGCGACGGCGGACGCGGCCCCCCGCCGCCGCCATGGCAGCAGGGCGCGGGCGGGCGGGGTTGGTGGCCGCCCCCCCGCGGATCGCCGGCGAAGGCGGGCGAGGCGGCGAGGATAAGCAGGGCGGCGCCGGCCGCGGCGGTGAGCATGCGCATGTCACGGACTCCGTTTCAGGAGCCGTTATGACGCGCCCGGGCCAGCCGCCGCGCGGCCTTGCACCGATAGGGGGAGTGCTGGACCGCGCTTTCCCCTCAGAGGACGGAAATTAACCCTGCTCAGGGGTCAGCGGTCGTAGAAATACACGTCGGGGCCCCGATCGCGCGATCGGCCGTAGTGATCGACGTAGCCCTGTCGCCCGGGCCGGGCGCGGTCGTCGTTGTAGCCCCATTCATCGCGGTAGCCCTGGTGCGGACGGCGGTCGTACCCGCGCCCTTCATAGTCGTACCGACGGTAGCGGCTCGCGCCATAGCCGTGACCGTATCCGGGCGCGCGGCCGGGCACATAGACGTAGGGGCGCTCATGAGACCCGTCCGCCCAGCGACCGGTTTCGGCGTAGGACCGGGTTTCGACCTCGGACAGGGGCGTTCCGCCGACGGGACGGCCCCAGCTGTCGAGATAGACGGGCTGGCCCCAGGACGGCGCATGGGTCTGGGCCGTCGCGGCGCCCGCGCAGAGGAGGAAAGCGAGGCCCGCTGAGGCGGCGAGAAGGCGGATCATCGGCGCGTCTCCTGAACGTCAGGGTTAACGCCGTTCGGCGGCTTTCGTTCGCCTTCAGAAGTCGACGGCGATGCCCTTCTTCTCCCAATCGCCGTAGCGGGTGGGCTCGGGACCGCGCGGACCGCCGTGTTCGGCCTCCAGCGCCGCCTGTTCCGAGGCGGCGCGACGATCCGCCGCCTCCAGCAGGGCGCGGCGCGCCACCTCGCTCAAGGGCCGCTCAGGCGTGGCGTGCGGGACATCCGCGTTGAAAACGGGGGCGGGTTCGGTCTCGGGGGTGGGATGATCGGTCACAGCGTCCTCGCCTTGAGCCATCGCGTTGCAATTCGCAAATTGGAAGCCTCCCCCAACGGCGCCAGTGCGCGCCCCAGTTCGAGTTCAGATGAACCATCTCAAGACCTTCGCCCTGCTGGCCGCGCTGACCGCCCTGTTCATGGGCGTCGGCTTCATGATCGGCCGCGTGCCGGGCATGCTGATCGCGCTGGTCGTGGCGGGCGGGATGAACCTGTTCAGCTACTGGAACGCCGACAAGATCGTCCTGAAGATGTACCGGGCCCAGCCGGTCGACGAGAACCACCCCAACGCCGTGGTGCGGACCTATGTCGCCGATATTCTGCAGATGGCGCGGGACGCCGGCCTGCCGCGGCCGATGATCGCCATCATCCCCAACGACCAGCCCAACGCCTTCGCCACCGGCCGCAACCCGCAGAACGCCGCCGTCTGCGCCACCACCGGCCTGCTGGACATGCTGACCCGAGACGAGATCCGGGGCGTGATGGCGCACGAACTGGCGCATGTGAAGAACCGCGACACCCTGACCATGACGGTCACCGCCACCATCGCCGGGGCCATCGCGGCGCTGGCGAATTTCGCCCTCTTCTTCGGCGGCGGCGACGACCGCGAGCGGCCCGGCGGCATTATCGGGACCCTAGCCCTGATGATCCTCGCCCCCATGGCCGCGGGCCTGGTGCAGATGGCCATCAGCCGGTCGCGCGAATACGAGGCCGACCGCGTCGGCGCCGAGATCGCCGGCGACCCCAACGCCCTCGCCTCCGCCCTGCAGAAGATCGAAGCCTACGCCAAGCGCATCCACAACCCGACCGCGGAGCGCAATCCGGCCTCGGGCCAGCTGTTCATCATCAATCCGCTGGCGGGCCGGGGCGCCGACAACCTGTTCTCGACCCACCCGGCCACCGGCAACCGCGTCCGCGCCCTGATGGACCTGGCCGTGAAGATGGGCCGCGCCCCCTCGGCGCGCCCAGTCATGGCGGGGTCTCCTCCGATCCGGTCGTCAGTGACGTCTGTGCCGGTCACCGATCAGGCGCCATCCCGGGGACCATGGGGCTAACCCCTATGACCGGGATGATCGTGTGACTTCTGGACGATGTTCAGAAGACCGACGCCGCGAGGGCCACCAGCGTAAGCAGGGCGAAAACAGCAGGCGGCAGAACCCTGAGGACGTCGATTCCAATCTCGATCTTGCGGTATCCGATCCGCTGCGCGGGATCCTCGCGCTGGAGGGCGACCAGCGCCCCGGTCGCCTGCTGCAGCGACAACATCAGCGACTGTTTGATCGGGTCTTCCCGGCGAAGATCAGCTTCGGTCTGGGCTTGACGGGCGCTCAGACTTTCGAGTTCGGCCTCAGCCTGCGCAACGACCGACTTGGCGCCGAACTCCTGCAAGGAGTCCAGATCAATCCCGCTCCCAGGCTCTTTGCCCTCAGTTCGGCCAGGCCTTCTGCGAATCTCCTCCAGTTGGAAAAGCGCCTTCTGGAGGCTCTCGCGCGCTGCCGTCATCTCCTCAGGCGCAACCCTTGGCCGCTGGTCCTGATAGTCGTTGAGGCCTCGCTGCGCCTCGCTGACTTTCTGACGCCCGGCAGCGAGTTCGTCCTCGCGGCGGAAGGCCAGCCGCTCCCGAAGAACCAGGTCGTAGCTGACTGACAACTGGGCAACGAGCATGACGTACTGGAGCAAGAGGTACGCTATGCCGACGAGCAGGAAGTTTCTGACGACGCCGTTCGGGAGCGTTATGACCTGAAGCAGGGCTTTCGCCGCCGCTTCATCATACAACCCCATGGCGACAAACGCCCCCAAGCCGGCTCCTAGATATAGCCACTTCCGCGTCTTGAGCACGCGACTGTAAGGGCCGTCCTTTGCCGTATGTTCGTCGTCGCCGAAGAGTATCTGCAGGGGCATGGCCGCAATCATACGTCTGCATGCCCCAAAGCTCTACCGTTAGTGCAACCACGGTTCGAAACCTGCGGCGAACGATCTTTTCCAGGCGAACTCCGTCGAGCTGCACGCTCGACTGCGCATCGACTTCAGGCTGATAGCGCCGCCAGAACGCCTTTGCCGTAGCGGTCCAGCTTGGTCTGGCCGACGCCGGAGATGTGGCCCAGCGTCTCCAGATCGCCGGGCTCCGCGATGGCGATCTCCAGCAGGGTCTTGTCCTGGAAGATGACATAGGGCGGCACCCGCTGTTCGGCGGCCCGCTCGCGGCGCCAGTTGCGAAGCACCTCGAAGCGGGCGCGGACATCGGCGTCCATGGTCTCCAGCGCGGCGTTGCGGCCGTTTCGCACCCGTTCTCGCGGGGCCGAGACCCGGGCGGGCGTCAGCCGCACCTCGATCACCCGTTCGCCGCGATAGACGCCGCGCACCGCCTCCGGGTCGCCCAGTCGGACCAGCGGCTTGCCCTCGTTCGGATCCTCGACCAGCAGGCCATCGAACATCAGGTGGTCGATGACGTCGCGCAGGGTGTGCGAGGCGATGTCGGCGCCGATGCTCCAGGTGGACAGCGCCGTCTCCCACGGCTGTGCATCCTTCGTCCGCCCCTGCAGGTGATCGACGATGCGGGTCTTGCCGAAGCGTTCGCCCAGCCGCTGCACCGCCGCCAGCGCCTTCTGGGCCGGGACGGTCGCGTCGAACAGGGCGGGCGGGTCCTGGCAGATGTCGCAGACGCCGCAGCGGTCCGCGCCGGCCTCGCCGAAATAGCGGCGCACGGTCTGGGGGCGGCAGGTCGCGCCGTCCAGCATGGCGAACAGCTGGCGCGCCTTGCGCACCTGCACCGCCTTGACCTCCTCGGCCATCGGGCGACCGTCGAGCCGGCGCAGTGTCCAGGCGATGTCGGAAGGACCGTACAGGGTGATGCCCTCGGCCGGTTCTCCGTCGCGTCCGCCCCGGCCGATCTCCTGCCAATAGGCCTCCAGCGAGCCGGGCGGGTCGGCGTGGATGACGAAGCGCACGTCGGCCTTGTCGACCCCCATGCCGAAGGCGATGGTCGCCACCATCACCGCCCCGTCCTCGGCCAGGAAGCGCTCCAGCCGCTTGTCGCGCTCCCGCGCGTCCATGCCGGCGTGATAGGCGATGGCGTTGGTCCCCGCGTCGCGGAGCGCCTGGGCCACCCGCTCGCAGCCGTCGCGGCTGCCGCAATAGACCACGCCCGACTTGCCGCGCCGCTGCCGCACCAGGTCGATCACCGCCGCGTCCGTCTTGGCCCGCGAGCCGTTCTCCTTGCGGATGGCCGACAGCTGCAGGTTCGGACGGGCGAAGCTGTCGACGACGACCTTGGCGCCGTCCAGCCGCAGGGAGCGGACGATGTCCTCGCGCGTGCGGGCGTCGGCGGTCGCCGTCACCGCGATGCGCGGCACGCCGGGGAACAGTTCGGCCAGCCGGCCCAGCGTCCGGTAGTCCGGCCGGAAGTCATGTCCCCATTGCGAGACACAGTGCGCCTCGTCGATGGCGATCAGGCTCAGCGGCAGGTCGTGCAGGCGATCGATGAGGTGCGGCTGGGCCAGCCCCTCGGGCGAGACGTAGAGCAGGTCCAGCTCCCCCGCCCGCGCCGCGCGCCAGATGGCCGAGCGGTCGTCCATGGAGACGCCGGAATCCAGTCTCGCCGCCGAGACACCCTGTTGCTTCAGCGCCTCGACCTGATCGGTCATCAGGGCGATCAGGGGCGACACTACAAGGCCGAGGCCGGGACGCAGCATGGCCGGGATCTGGTAGCAGACCGACTTGCCGCCGCCGGTCGGCAGCACCGCCAGCACATCGCGCCCGGCCAGGATCTCCTCGACCACCTCGGCCTGCCGTCCGCGGAAGTCGGCGTGACCCCAGACGCGCTCCAGCGTCGCGCGCGCGTCCATCAGGGTCGGCGCGAGCGGGGCGGAGATCGAGTCAGGGAGCATGGCGGGGTTGTGCCGGATTTGTTCCGGGGTGTCACCGTGGGTCGTGGTCCGCTAGAGGAGCCGGATGACGACGCTTCTCTATGGCCGCCCCCCGGCGGTGTTCGATCCGCCGGGCGACGCGACCCAGACCTCGCCCCTGATCCCGGGCGCCACAGCACTCGAAACCGTGCCCGAAGGGTCGGCCGACAGCATCATGATCTACGCCCCGCCGGGCGTGCTGGAGCGCCGCTACACCCTGGCCCTCGCGCTGAAGGCGCTGAAACCGGGCGGACGGCTGGACGTCATGGCCGCCAAGGACAAGGGCGGCTCCCGGCTGAAGAAGGAGTTGGAAGCCTTCGGCGCCGAGGTCGGCGAGAGCGCCAAGGCCCATCATCGTCGGTGTGTGGTGATCAAGGGCGACGGCCTGACCGGTCTGGACGCGGCCATCGAGGCCGGGGCGCCGCGCCTCGTGCCCGGCCTGGACGCCTGGTCCCAGCCCGGCGTCTTCGCCTGGGACCGGATCGACCCCGGTTCGGCCCTTCTGGCCCAAACCCTGCCTCCGCTGAAGGGCGCGGGCGCCGACCTGGGCTGCGGTTACGGGGCGCTGGCCACCGTGGCGCTGCGTTCGCCGCTGGTCACGGCCCTGGCCCTCTACGATCTGGACCGTCGTGCGGTCGAGGCGGCGCGGCGCAACGTCGAGGATCCGCGGGTCGTTATCGAACAGGCCGATGTCCGCACCCTGGCTGTCAACGGCGACCTCGACTTCATCGTCACCAATCCGCCCTTCCACGACGGCGGCGCCGAGGACAAGCGGCTGGGCCAGAACTTCATCCGGCAGGCCGCGGCCATGCTGAAGAAGGGCGGCGTCCTGTGGCTGGTCGCCAATCGCCACCTGCCCTACGAGGCCGACATCAACGAAGCCTTCAAGCGCGTGCGGATGGCCGCTGACGCCGGGGGCTACAAGGTCTTCGAGGCCATCAAGTGAACGCGCCCTCAAGTAGCCCGAAGGGCGGTAGGGCATGAAAAAAGTCCCGACATCGCGCGTCGACAAGCTGCTCGGTTCGCTGGGCTACGGCTCGCGCACCGAGATGGCGCGCATGGGCAAGGCGGGCGGCATCGTGCTGGACGGCGTCGACATCACCGATGTCTCCAAGCGCATACCGGTGACCCCGGATCTGCCCACCCGGATGGAGATCGACGGCGAGCCGCTGGATCCGCCGCAGGGCATCGTCATCCTGCTGCACAAGCCGCTGGGCATGACCTGTTCGCACAAGGAGGACGGGGCGCTGGTCTATGACGTCCTGCCCGACCGCTGGCGCCGCCGCGACCCGGCCATCTCGACCATCGGGCGGCTCGACAAGGAGACGTCCGGTCTGCTGCTGATGACGGACGATGGCGACCTGCTGCACCGGGTCATCAGCCCCAAGAAGAACGTCGCCAAGATCTATCGCGCCACGCTGGCCCGCCCGCTGGACGGTTCGGAGGCCGCCCGGTTCGCCTCGGGCGAACTGCTGCTGGAGAACGACGACCGGCCGCTGAAGCCCGCCGGGCTGGAAGTGATCTCTCCCACCGAGGCGAGGGTCTCGGTGACCGAGGGCCGCTATCACATGGTCCGCCGGATGTTCGCCGCCGTGGGCAACCACGTCGAGGCCCTGCATCGCGAGCGGCTGGGCGGCCTGGCCCTGCCCGACGACCTCGCGCCGGGCGAATGGCGGTTGCTGACATCGGACGAGATCGACGCCATCTTCGCCGGGTCCGCAGACTGAGCGGAACCGGCGGGGCCCTCGCCCGCTAAGGCTCCGCTTCTGCGGAGACGGCATGACCGGGGCCACCCTCAAACGCGATCTCAGGACCGGCCGGTCCCTCTGGGCGGACAGCCCCGGGCTGGGCGTGCCCGTGCGGCCGCTGGAGACGGCCGTCTCGGTGGATGTCGCCATCGTCGGCGCGGGAATCAGCGGAGCCTTCATGGCGCACGAGCTGAGCCGCGATCACTCGGTCGCCGTGCTGGATCGGCGTCCGCCGCTGATGGGCTCGACGGTGGCCTCGACCGCCCTGCTGCAGTGGGAGATCGACCTGCCGCTGACGGCGCTGGCGGAACGCATCGGGCAGGCGAAGGCGAGACGGGCCTATCTGAGATCGCGGTCGGCCATTGATGATCTGAAGCGGATCGTCGCCGATGACCGGATCCGCTGCGGGCTGAAAGACAAGGCGACCCTCTATCTCGCCGGCGACGAATACGGCCATCGCGCCCTGGCGGCGGAGGCGGACGCCCGCGCCGCGATCGGCCTGGACAGCGCCTATATTGGACCCGCCGACCTGCGCGAGCGGTTCGGGATCGAGCGAACCGGCGCGATCCTCAGTCAGGGCTCAGCCAGCGGCGACCCGGCCCGGCTGGCCGCCGGCCTGCTGCGCCGCGCGGCGGACCGTGGGGCGAAGGTCTATTCCCCGGTCGAGGTGCTGGAGGCGGTCAGCGACCCCGACGGCGTCACCCTGCTGACGGACGCCCATCATCCGGTGCGGGCCGGGACGGTGATCTTCTGCTGCGGTTACGAGTTTCCGAAGACCGTTCCGACGCCCGGCGCGAAGGTAATCTCGACCTGGGCCATGGCGTCGACGCCGCGCCAGCGCTGCCCAGCCTGGCTGCGGGACACGCTCGTCTGGGAGGCGTCCGATCCATACCTGTATTTCCGCATGGGCGGCGACGGGCGTTTGATCGTCGGCGGCGAAGACGAGCCGTCGCCCACGGCTCACGCCGACAAGGCCAAGCTGAAGCGCAAATGCGCGACGATCACAGCCAAGCTGAAGCGACTGCTGCCCGATATCGAGTTCGAGATCGACTACAGCTGGGCCGGGGCGTTTGGGGAAAGCGCGACCGGCCTGCCGTCGATCGGCGCCGTGCCGGACATGGACCATGCCTGGGCGGTCATGGGCTTCGGCGGCAACGGCATCACCTACTCCGTCATCGCCAGCCAGATCGTGTCGGCTGCGATACGCGGCGGCGGCGATCCGGACGCCGACCTGTACCGGCCTTGACCCCGACCGGCGGCGAGCGCACCTGCCGGGCATGACCCGGGCCAAGATTTGCGGACTCACCACGCCTGACACGCTGGATGCGGCCCTGGCGGGCGGCGCGGCCTTCGTCGGCGCGGTCGTCTTCCCCAGGAGTCCGCGCCACATCGCCCCCCTCCACGCCGCGACGCTGTTCGAGCGCGCGCGCGGCCAGGGACCGGGCAAGGCCAGGATCGTGGCCGTCACGGTCGACGCCGACGACGCCCTGCTGACCGAGATCGCCCTGATCCTGAAGCCGGATCTGATCCAGCTGCACGGGTCCGAGACCCCGGCCCGCGCCGAACAGGTGCGGGCCCTGACCGGGGCGGGGATCATCAAGGCCCTGCCGATCCGCGCCCAGGAGGATTTCGACGACGCCGTCGCCTGGGAGCCCTTCGCCGATCATCTGATGTTCGACGCAAAACCGCCGGAAGGATCGCATCTGCCGGGCGGGGTCGGGGCCCGGTTCGACTGGACCCTGCTGGCCGGTCGGGCCTTTCGGCATCCGTGGTTCGTCGCGGGCGGGCTGAATCCCGACAATGTCGGCGAGGCGGTGCGGATTTCCGGCGCTCCCCTCGTGGACGTGTCCTCTGGCGTGGAAAGCGCGCCGGGTGTTAAGGACCCGGCCCGGATCGCGGCCTTCCTCGAGGCCGTCCGGACCGCCTGATCTCCGCGCGAGTTTGCCCCGTGAACGCCATCCTGCCCAACAGCTACAGTTTCCCTGACGCGGAGGGCCGGTTCGGCCCCTATGGCGGACGGTTCGTGGCCGAGACCCTGATGCCGCTCATCCATGAGCTGAACGACGCCTATGAGGCCGCCAAGGCGGACCCTTCGTTCCAGGCCGAGCTGGACGGCTTCCTGACCGACTATGTCGGCCGCCCCAGCCCGATGTATTTCGCCGAGCGCCTGACCGAACACCACGGCGGGGCGGATATCTGGTTCAAGCGCGACGAGCTGAACCACACCGGCGCCCACAAGGTGAACAACTGCATGGGCCAGATTCTTCTGGCCATGCGCATGGGCAAGACCCGCATCATCGCCGAGACCGGCGCCGGCCAGCACGGGGTGGCTACCGCCACCGTCTGCGCCCGCTTCGGCCTGAAATGCATCGTCTACATGGGCGCCACCGACGTGGAGCGTCAGTCGCCCAACGTCTTCCGCATGAAGCTGCTGGGCGCGGAGGTGATCCCGGTCACCTCGGGCCGAGGCACGCTCAAGGACGCCATGAACGAGGCGATGCGCGACTGGGTCACCAACGTCGAGGACACCTACTACCTGATCGGCACCGCCGCCGGACCGCACCCCTATCCGGCCATGGTGCGCGACTTCCAGTCGGTGATCGGCCGCGAGGCGCGCGCCTCCATGCTGGCGCGCAAGGAGAAGCTGCCGGACGCCTGCGTGGCGGCCATCGGCGGCGGCTCCAACGCCATCGGCCTGTTCTATCCCTTCATCGAGGACGCGGGCGTGCGCCTGATCGGCGTCGAGGCCGCGGGCCGCGGGCTGGACGGTCCGGACCACGCCGCCTCCATCCAGGGCGGCCGCCCGGGCGTGCTGCACGGCAACCGCACCTATCTGCTGCAGGACGACGACGGCCAGATCCTGGAAGGCCATTCGATCTCCGCCGGCCTCGACTATCCCGGCATCGGGCCCGAGCACGCCTGGCTGAAGGACATCGGCCGGGCGGAGTACCGCGCCGCCACCGATCAGGAAGCTCTCGAGGCCTTCCAGCTGTGCTCGAAGCTGGAAGGGATCATTCCCGCCCTGGAGCCCAGCCATGCGCTCGCCCGCGTCGGCGAGATCGCAAAAGAAGTGGGCAAGGGCGGCGATGTCGTGCTGAATATGTGCGGGCGGGGCGACAAGGACATCTTCGCCGTCGCGAAGCATCTGGGCGTGGAGCTCTAGCGTATCATGAAGACCCTCATTCTGGCCGCCGCCGCGGCCCTGTGCGCGGCGGCCGCCCCGACCTTGGTCATGGGCCAGACGCCGCCGGCGGCCCTGCAGGTGGAGATTCCGGAGCTGGAGCGGGTCACCGCCGATCCGACCTGCGGCGGCAAGACCGCCATCGCCCAGCAGGCCTTCTGCGTGACGACGACCCAGGCCGGCGTCAACGATGCGGTCGACGCCTACAGCGCCGCCTTCCAGGAACAGGGCTGGCTCGCCGCCGGCGGGGACAACAACCTGATCATTTACGTCAAGCGCAAGCCGGATGGCGGCTGCGACGGCTTCCAGATGCTCGCCTTCGCCGACGACACCCGTGTCCCGGCGCCGGGCGCTGCGGCCTGGCTGGCCTTCGCCGCCATTCCCGGCAACGTCTGCGCCGCCGCGCCGGCCGGGCCGATCTCCGGCCCGCCCGCCCCGAGACAATGATGCTGAGCGTCCTCGCCCTCGTCGCCGCCCTCGCAGCGGCCCCGCAAGCCGCGGCCCAGACGCCGGGGCTCTCGCCCTCCCCCGACTGCGGCGGCCTGACGGAACGGATCGCCGGCCCGGGCGTGCCGATGCGCTGCGTGACCGCTCCGATGCAGTACATCCCGCAGGTCGCCTATACCTTCGCGGGCGAAGCCCAGCGCAATGGTTGGGTTCCCCTCACCCAGACCTCAAGCTCGATCTGGTTGCAGAAGCCCCTGGCGGACGGGAAGTGCGATCGGATGATCATCTTCGGCTTCTGGGATGTCGAGATTCAGCCCGAATCCCGCCCGGACACCCCCGGCTACGTCGGGGTGGTCAACCAGGCCGGGCAGACCTGCCTGTCCCTAAACTCACTCCCCGCACCGAACGCCCAATGACCACCCAACGCATCGACGCCCGCTTCTCCGCCCTCAAGGCGGAGGGCCGGGCCGGCTTCGTCGCCTATGTCATGGCCGGCGACCCCTCGCGCGACGAGGCGCTGGAGATTCTGCGCGGCCTGCCCGCCGCCGGCGCCGATATCATCGAACTGGGCTTCCCCTTCTCGGATCCGATGGCCGAAGGGCCGCCGATCCAACGCGCCGCCCTGCGCGGTCTGAAGGCGGGTTTGACGCTGAAGGGCACGCTGGAGCTGGCCAGGGCCTTCCGTGACGGCGACGCCGACACCCCGCTGATCCTGATGGGCTATCTGAACCCCATCGAGAGCTACGGCCACGAGGCCTTCGCCCGCGACGCGGCGGCCAGCGGCGTGGACGGCGTCATCGTCGTCGACTGCCCGCCGGAAGAGGCCGATCCCCTCACCGACGCCCTGGACGCCCATCAGGTTTCGCTGATCCGCCTGGCGACGCCGACCTCGGACGACGACCGGCTGAAGATCATCGCCGAACGCACCTCGGGCTTCGTCTATTACGTCTCCGTGGCGGGCGTGACGGGGGTCAAGGAAGCCCAGGCCGGCTCGGTCGCCCCGGCGGTCGAACGGGTGCGCAAGGCTTCGGGCCTGCCGGTCGCGGTCGGCTTCGGCATCAAGACGCCCGAGCGGGCCGCCGAGGTGGCGCGCGTGTCCGACGCGGTGGTCGCCGGCTCGGTGCTGGTGGACGAGGTCGCCGCGGCCCTGGCGGCGAACGAACCCGCCGCCCCGCGCGTTCTGGCCAAGGTGCGCAGCCTCGCGGACGCCGTGAAGGGTGCGCGCGCGGCAGAAACCGTCTAAAGCGCGCCCATGGTCGACAAGAACAAACCCCAGCAGGAGAAGCGCGGCGGCTGGCTGTCCCGCTTCGCACCCGGCGTCCGCAAGATCGTCAGCCGGCGCGACACGCCCGACAATCTGTGGGTCAAGGACCCCGACACGGGCGACATGCTGTACCGCTCGGACCTGGAAGGCGCCCTGTGGGTCACGCCGTCGGGCCGTCACATGCGCATCGACGCGCCGACGCGGTTGCGCTTCACCTTCGACGACGGCGCCTACGAGTCCATCGAAACGCCTGAGGTGCCCGAGGACCCGCTGAAATTCTCGGACGGCAAGCCCTACAAGGACCGCCTCAACGCGGCCCGCAAGGCCGCCGGCCGCAAGGACACCATGGCCATCGGCTTCGGCGAGGTCGGCGGCAGCGAAGCCGTCGTCATCGTCCAGGACTTCACCTTCATGGGCGGCTCCCTGGGCATGGCCGCGGGCGAAGCCTTCATCGCCGCGGCCCGGGCGGCCGTCGCGCGCGGCGTGCCCCTGGTCTGCTTCACCGCCGCAGGCGGGGCGCGGATGCAGGAGGGCGCGCTCAGCCTGATGCAGATGGCCCGCACCACCCTGGCCATCCAGGAGCTGAAGGCGGCCCAGCTGCCCTTCGTCGTGGTGCTGACCGATCCGACCACGGGCGGCGTCACCGCCAGCTACGCCATGCTGGGCGATGTCCACCTGGCCGAGCCGGGCGCCCTGATCGGCTTCGCCGGTCCGCGCGTCATCGAGGCGACCATCCGCGAGAAACTGCCCCCGGGCTTCCAGCGCGCCGAGTACCTTCAGGAAAAGGGCATGGTCGACAAGGTCGTCGCCCGCGCCGACCTGCCGCACACGCTCGGCCAGATCCTGTCGATGCTGATGGGCGGGAAGCGCCGGGCCGCGTAAAAAGCGGCCATGGACCCGATTTCCGAACGCCTGCGCGCGCGGCACCCCCAGCGCATCGACCTGTCGCTGGACCGGATGCGTGTCCTGTGCGCGGCGCTGGGCGAGCCGCAGCATCGCCTGCCGCCGGTCATCCACGTCGCGGGCACCAACGGCAAGGGCTCGACCGTCGCCCTGCTCCGCGCCATCGCCGAAGCCGCAGGGCTGAAGGTCCACGTCTATACCTCGCCCCATCTGGTGCGCTTCAACGAGCGCATCCGGCTGGCGGGCGAACTGATCACCGACGAGGCCCTGAACGCCATCCTCGACCGCATCGAGGCGGTGGCGAGCGAGGCGACGGTGTTCGAAAGCACCACGGCCGCCGCCTTCGTGGCCATGAGCGAGACCCCCGCCGACCTGGCCATTATCGAGGTCGGGCTGGGCGGTGTTCTGGACGCCACCAACGTCATTGAACGCCCGCTGCTGAGCCTGATCACCCCGGTCGATCTGGACCATGCCGAGTTCCTCGGAACCTCGCTGCGCGGCGTCGCCGTGGAGAAGGCGGGCATCCTCAAGCCCGGCGCGCGCGGCCTGATCGCGCGGCAGGCCCCGGAGGCGATGGAGGCCATCGAGGCCGCCGCCCTGGCCGTGGGCGCGCCCCTGACCGTCATGGGCGTGGATTTCGACGCCTGGGCCGAGCGCGGGGGGCTGGCCTTCCAGGATCAGGAGCGCTTCCTCGACCTGCCCGCGCCCGCCCTGGCGGGACCGCATCAGATCGACAACGCGGGCCTGGCCGTCGCCGCCGCGCTGGAGCTCGACCTGCCCGAGGCCGCGATCGCTGAAGGCCTGCGGACCGTGCGCTGGCCGGCCCGGATGCAGCGGTTGACCGAAGGCCCCTATGCCGAAGCCGCCCGGGCCGCCGACGCCGAGCTGTGGCTGGACGGCGGGCACAATCCGCACGCGGCCCGGGCCTTGGCCCTGACCCTGGCCCGGCGGCAGGCCTCGGCGCCCCGACCCACGGCCCTGATCGTCGGCATGCTGGGCAACAAGGACGCCGGCGGTTTCTTCGAGGCGCTGAAGGAGTCCGGCGCGACCGTCTTCACCGTCGGCTTCGACGGCGCGGCCGCCGAACCCGAGGCGCTGGCGGCGGTGGCGCGCGGCCACGGCCTGGGCGCGACGGCGGCTGGAACCGTGGAACAGGCGCTGACGCACGCGCTCCGGCTCGGGGCCGGGCGCGTGGTCATCTGCGGGTCGCTGTATCTGGCCGGCGAGGTCCTGGGCGCGGCGCGCGAGACCTGGCCGACCTGACGATCAGGCGGTGGCGGACGAGGCGGAGGTGATGCCGCTTTCAGCCAGCCATTCGACGATCTTGCCCTTGGGCATGGCGCCGACCTTCATGGAGGCCATCTGGCCGTCCTTGAACAGCATCAGGGTCGGGATGCCCTTCACGCCCAGCTTGGACGGGACCATCGGGCTGTCGTCGATGTTGACCTTGGCGATGGTGACTTGGCCCTGCAGTTCGTCGGCGATCTGCTCCAGCGCCGGACCGATCTGCTTGCAGGGGCCGCACCATTCCGCCCAGAAATCGACCAGCACGGGCTGGGACGCCTTCAGCACATCGGCTTCGAAGCTTTCGTCGGTGACCTTGACGGTGGCCATTGCGGTTCTCCTGGCGGCCCGCCAGGCAGGCGCGCCTCATAAAATCAGCCGGCCATCATAGGGTGATTCCGGCCCGTTGCAGTCGATGTGGGATGCCGGAGGCGGCAAATCAACGGACTAGGGCGGCGTCCATCAGGGCGGCGGGCACGGGCATCAGCTTGGGCCCGTCGGTCCAGACCAGCGCCGCCTCGACCGGGCGGTCGGGATAGATCTGTCTCAGTATCGAGACGTAGATCGCCAGTTGCAACACATAGGCCGGATCGGCGTCTTCGATCCGGTCCGGGGCCGGGCGGTTGGTCTTGTAGTCGACGACCAGGACCCTGTCCGGCGTGATCACCAGCCGGTCCATCCGCCCGGAGACGGCGACGCCCGCCGCCCGTCCGGTGAGGGCCACCTCAGGCCGCGAGCCGGGGCCGAACACCGGGGCGAAGCGGGCGTCCTCCAGCACCGAGAAGGCGGCGGCGATCATCTCGCCGCGCTGATCGTCGCTGAGGTCTCGCTCACGGGACAGCAGGCGTCGCGCCGCATCGGGCCGATCGGCCGCCGCGATCTCGGGCAACCGCTCCAGCAGGCGGTGGATCAGGTCGCCGCGCCGGAACCGGCCGAGGCTTCCCGCCGCCACGGCCAGCGGCGACGGGGCGGGCAGACGCAGCACCTCGTCCATCTGCGACGGCGCCGCGATGCGCGCGGTCGGATCGGGCGCCGGCGATACCCCCGCCCAGGCCGGAACGACCATCGTGGCCGCGGTCGCGGCTCCCTGCGGTGGAAGCCGGGCCGGATCGGCGCCGAACCGGCGCACCCCGTCCGCCTCATGCACCCGGTCGCCGAGCTGATCGAAGGTCCCGGTCAGGACATCCCACCAGCTGCCCTCGTCGAAGCCCGTCTTCGTCTTCGTGCTTCCCCGACCCATGATCACGATCCGGTCGCGGGCGCGTGTCAGGGCGACGTAGAGCAGGCGCAGGGTCTCGGCGTCGGTGCGCGCCTGCCGGGCGTCGCGTGCGGCCGCGGAGGCCTCGCAGTCATCCGCCGAGCGGCCGGGGCACATCAGCCACGCCTCTGAACCGTCTTCCAGCGCCACCGGCATCAGGGCCGGCCCCTGCGCCTTCGCGCGGCTGGTGGTGTCCGGCAGGATGACCACCGGCGCCTCCAGCCCCTTGGCCCCGTGTACGGTCATGACCCGCACCTCGCCGCGTGGGCCCTCCAGCTCGCGCTTCACCTCGACGTCCGCGGCCTCCAGCCGGGCGACGCAGGTTTCCAGATCCACCGCGCCGCGATCCTCGGCGGCCAGCACCTGGTTCAGAGTCTCGTCAATCGCCTCCTCGGCCTCGCGGCCCAGGCGGCGCAGCACCCGCGCCCGGCCCGAGACTCCGGTCTCGTCCACGCGGTTCAGCAGGGCCGAGAAGAAGCCGAACGGATCGCGATCCCGCGCCGACAGGGCGAACTGCAGCATGTCCCGCGCGCGAGACCACTCCAGCCGCTCCCCGGCTCTATCGCGCAATTCCCGCCACAGCCGGCCGCGCTTCGCCGTCGCCCCGGCCAGGGCGAACAGGCTGTCCTCGTCCACGTCGCAGAAGGGGCTGCGCAGCACCCCCGCCAGCGACAGGTCGTCGTCGGGATAGAGGACGAAGCGGGCGAGCGCGATCAGGTCGTCGAAGACGATGTGCGACGACAGCTTCAGCCGGTCCGCCCCCGCCACGGGCACGCCCGCCGACTTCAGGGCGCGGATGATCTCCTCGAAGGTGGCGTCGCGTCGGCGCACCAGAATCAGGAAGTCGCCATAGCCCGACGCTCGCGGCTGTCGCGTCCGGCGATCGTACACGGCCACGCCGGTCTCCACCTGACGCCTGATGTCCGCGGCGAGGTCGGCGGCCAGCCGCTTGCGCGCCGAGGCGACGGACTCATGGTCCACCGGCGCATCCCAGGCTTCGCGCTCCGGTCCCTTGATCTCCTCGTGCAGCGGCCACAGGTCGACCGATCCGGCCTGGCCCTCGCGCATGGCGGCATGGGGCGGGATGGCCGCCAGCCCGGCGCCGACCAGGGCGCGGGTCCGCTCGGCGCCCTCGAACACGGCGTCGACGAAGCCCAGCACCTCCGGCGTCGAGCGGAAGGACTTGGCCAGCTCCACGCCCTCGAACCGGGCGTCCGCGCCCCGCGCCAGCATGTCATAGCGCTGGGCCTCCTGCCGCAAACGCTCGGGCCGGGCTCCTTGGAAGGAGTAGATCGACTGCTTCTCGTCGCCGACGGCGAAGACCGTCCGGTCCAGCCTCTCCCCCGAGGCTGGCATGGGGGTGAAGCGCCGCCCGCCCTCGCCCGCGAAGAAACCCTCGGTCAGGGCCTTGAGGATGTCCCACTGCTGGGGCGCCGTATCCTGCGCCTCGTCGACGAGTACGTGCTCGACTCCGCCGTCCAGCTTGTACAGCACCCAGGCCGCCGAGGCCCGGCGGGTCAGGAGGTCCACCGTGCGCGCGACCAGATCGCCGAAATCGAGCGCGCCCTTGGCGATCTTGGCCTGGTCATAGAGGTGGGCGTGGGCCTGGGCCAGGGTCAGGACATGGATGGTGTCGCGCGCCACCCTCACCCGCTTCAGCCGCTCCAGCACGGCGACGTATTTCAGCTGCAGATCCATTAGCAAGGCGCCCGCCGCGGGCGGCGCCTTGGCCGTCGCCATGGCCTTGCGCGGCTCGCCGCCGGTCAGGAAGACATTGGCCAGCCCGGGGAAGGTCCAGGCCGCCTCTCGCATCCGGTCGGCGCATTTCTGGTCGTTGGTCGAGCCCGTCGCCATGGCCGCCGCCGTCTCCAGCCACTGGCCCCGGTCGAGGTATCGGATGAAGTCGGCCTCCAGCCCCTCGACCGTGTCCTCGGGATGGGCGCCCGCCACCGCATGGGGCCCCGGGGCCGTCCCGTCGGCGACGCGGGCGGTATAGGCGACCAGCTTGTCCCGTTCGGTCTCGATCATGGCCAGCAGCGACTGGAACGAGGCCCAGTCCAGCTCGACCGCGAAATGGCTGTAGGCCTGGCCGATCACGCCGTCGGCGTCGCGCAGGGCGGCCCGGGCCAGATCCTCGCGCGCCGAATGCGACAGGGCCGTCGCCGCCTCGTTCTCCAGCACGGTGAAGCCCGGCGTCACCCCGGCCTCGATGGGGAAACGGCGCAGCAGCTTTTCGCAGAAGGCGTGGATGGTCTGGATCTTCAGGCCGCCCGGCGTCTCCAGCGCCTTGGCGAACAGACGGCGCGCGTCCGACAGCTCCGGCCCCGACAGGCGGGCCGGATCGCGCCCGTCCAGATCGGCCAGCGACTGCGCCAGGCCGGCGTCGTCCATCACCGCCCATTCGCCCAGCCGGTCGAACAGCCGCGCCTGCATCTCAGCGGCGGCGGCCTTGGTGTAGGTCACGCACAGGATCTCGCCCGGCTGGACCTCGCGCAGCAGCAGCCGCGCCACCCGGTCGACCAGGGTCGAGGTCTTGCCCGAGCCGGCGTTGGCGGTGACGAAGACCGACTGGCCGGGGTCGGCGGCGGCGATCTGGGCGGGATCAGGCAGGATACGCGCGCTCATTCCGCATCCCCCTCGTCGCCGCCGACCACATGCCACTCCCAGACCCGCGCCAGGTGGTCGTAGTTGCCGCCGAAATTGCCCATGAACTGCGGCGCGACCCAGCTGAGATAGGGCGTCTCCTCATGGTCGAACCGTTCGATCCGCGCGGTCAGCCCCGCCAGCGCCGCCTGCGACAGGGCCATCGCCTCCGCGCCCGCCGCCCGCACCGCGGCCTGCCCCGGCTCCTTGCGGCCGACGACGCGGACATAGGTCAACTCCTCCGGCTCGACCGGCCCGGCATCCTTCAGCCCGGCCTCGGCCAGGATGGCCCCGGTCAGGGTCAGCTGGGGCGAGAAGCCGGTGCGCACCTGTTTCGGCGAGGGGATGGAGCCGGTCTTGAAGTCCAGCACCGCCGCGCCCGTGGCCGACAGTTCGATCCTGTCGGCCTTGGCGGTCAGCTTGAACGGTCCCGCCGGGGCCGGGATCAGCATCTCGACCCGTTCCTCGACCCGGATTTCAACCCCGCGCGCCCGGCGTTCAGCCTCGAACCCGGCCAGCCAGACCGCGCTGTTGCGAGCCAGCGGCGTCTCCCGCGCCATGGCCGCGTCCTCGAACCCGGCCGAGGTCAGCTCCTCCAGCAGCAACCGTTCCAGCTGGTCGGCGCTGTCCTCGGGCAGGACGTCGGGCCAGGACAGGGTCAGCCGTTCAACCGCCTTGTGGACGGCGTTCCCCCGCGCGATCGCCTCGGCCGACTGACCCGGCCGGTCGAGTTGTCTCAGATTCAGGACATAACGCGCATAGACGGCGTAGGGATCGCGCACCCAGCGCTCGACCCCGGTCACCGGCAGCTCGCGCGGGCGCCGGTCCACGGGCGGGCGCGGCGCGGGTCGGGGCGCATATTCGGGCGTCAGGCGCGCGGGCGCGTCCAGCGTCCGCGCCTGATCCAGGACGGCGGATGGTCGGGCGATCGACACCGGCGTCGTGGGCGTGTCGGCGCCCCGCGTCAGCATCTCCAGCCGCCACAGCCAGCGCGACTTGACCGCCGGCTGGCCGCCGCGCCGCTCGCAATGCACCAGTATGGCCTCGTCGGCGCTGGCCGCCTGGACAAAGTCCTGCGCCGTCTGGCCCAGGCGCCGCTCGGGCGGCGGGAGTTGCATTGTCCCGCGCATGGGACGCGACAGGAAGGGATCGGTCGGGGCGGCGTTGGGCCAGACTCCCTCCTCCAGTCCGGCCAGGATCATGCGGTCGGCCCGCACCAGACGGGCCTCGATGGCGCCGAGGATGCGCAGGCGCGGCTGGGTCGCTCCGCCGGTGCGCACCGTCTCGTCGGTCAACAGGCCGTGAACCAGTTCGGCGAAGTCGCCGCGCGACACGGCGCCCAGGGACCCGCCGCCCTCGATCAGGGCCGACAGCAGGCCGGCCGCCGCCTCCCCGTCCGGTCCGGCCCAGGCGTCCTGCCCCGCCACCGCCTCGATCAGCCCCGTTAGGGCGCGCGCCGCGGCGTCCAGCGGGGCCTCGTCCAGGAACGGCGTCCTCGCTTCGGCGAACAGGGCCTCGAGGCGGTCCAGCAAGAGCCGCGCAGCCAAAAGTCTCGCCTGCGTGACGTCCGACGGAATCCGTCCGTCGTCGCGCGGCTGTCCCGCCTGGAACAGGGCCTTGCGCGCGCGGGACCAGTCACGGCGGCGCGGACCGCGCAGGGCGAAGGCCTCCAGCGCCTCGACCGCGGCCCGGAAGTCTGTCTCGCCAAGGTCCAGCCGGACCAGCGGATGTTTGAGCAGGCCCAGCAGGGCGTGGGGATCCAGCGGGTCGGCGATGAAGCGGACCGCGAGATCGACCAGCCGCCCGCCGGCCATGCGCGACAGGGGCTGGCCCGAGGACACGTCGGCGCTGACGCCCCAGCGCTCCAGCCGCGCCGCCACCCGGCGGCCCAGCGCCAGATCGGGCGTGACCAGGGCGCAGGTCTTGCCCGGCGTCTCCAGTGTCTCGCGCATCATCAGGGCGATGGCCGCCGCCGCATCCTCCTCGGCTCGAGCCGTGACCACCGACAGGCCGCGCAGCCCCTCGGCGATGGGATCGGCCGACTGGGTTCCCGCCGCCTCGGCGCGCATGGCGCGGATCAGCTTGCGCCAGTCGTCGGTGGCGTCGGCGGGCCGGAGGGCCTCGTTGAGCAGCCGCTGGCGGGCGCGGCCGCGCGCCTCCAGGGCGGGTTCGACGGACGGGCGGAACCAGCGGCGCACGGCTTCGCGCTCGACCCGGCCCTCGAGCAATCGCCACAGGGCGTTCTGCGGGTGTTGCTCGTTGTCTCCCAACCGGGACCAGACCGCCGGATCGAGGTCGATATCCAGTCCAGGCAGGACGACGCAACCCTGCGGCGCCTTGGCGACCGCAGCCAGCACGTCTGCAGCGGCCGGCGCCGAACCGGTCGAGCCGGCGGCGATCACCGGATGCTCGGGCGGTCGCGTCTCCCAGCTGTCGGCCAGCAGCCGCAGCAGCTTCGCCCGTCGCCAGGCGGGATCCACCAGCCCGAGCGCGGCCAGCCGCTTCGGCCATGTCTCGACGGCGAGACCAAGAAACCGCGCTGATTCCCGCCAGTGTTCAGCCAGATCGCCCTCGACCAGGGTCGCGACCTTGCCGATGTCCTTGATCTCTTCCAGGTGGCAGGAATCCAAGAAGCCGCCCAGCGCGTCCGCCAGCTCCAGCGCGCGAAGGGGCGACAGGTCCGAGCGGAATTCCTCGACGATCATCCGCGCCATCTCGAAGCGGCGGGTCAGGGGGGCGATGGCCGGCGGCAGGTCCAGCCCGACCTCGCCCGGCGCGAAGGGCGGTTCGTCCTCTTCCAGATCCCCCAGCGGCCGCACCTGCGGCAACAGCACCGGCCGACCGCCCGCCTGTTTCGTCAGGGCGGCGGTGAAAGCCCGCGCCGCGCGGCGGTTGGGCAGCAGGATGACCGCGTCCGACAGGGTCTCGGGCGGCCTGTCGCCCAGCCAGTCCAGCACGCCCGCCGCCAGATCCTCGAGGAAGGGGCGATAGGCCTCGACCGCGTACCAACGAGGGGTCTCTCCGGCGAAGGGATCGAACCGCGCGGTCATACCGCTCCAGTCAGCTTCGCCTCGGCCTCGTCGCGGGCCTGCGGGTCGCCGACGTGCATCCAGTCGCCGTCCATGACCACGCCGTACAGCCGCCCGGCCGCCGCCGATCGGCGCCAGAACTGGCTCAGCGAGAAGGCCCCCTCGGGACCGTCGGCGACATAGTCAGGCCGGCAGATGTGCACGCCCATATAGGCGAAGGGCGCGGACGCCGCCTCGCCCCGGAAGGTCAGCTTGCCGTCGTCGCCCAGGAAGAAATCCCCGTCGCCCTCGAACCCGATGGAGCCTTCGCGCCGCGCGAGAAGAAGCGCGACATCCATGATTGACGGATTCCACAACCGGGCGAGTTGATTCAGGGCGTCGTCCCGATCCAGCCAGACGCTGTCGATATTGGCCACGAAGACCGGGTCGTCGCCCAGCAGCGGCGCGGCCTTCTTCAGACCCCCGCCCGTCTCCAGCAGGGTTTCCCGCTCATCGGAGATGACGATCTCCGGCCCGCGCCCGCGCGCCGCGAGGTGGCTTTCCAGCCGATCGGCGAACCAGTGGACATTGACCACGGCCTTCTCCACGCCCGCATCAGCGAGCCGGTCCAGCACATGGTCGATCAGGGCGCGTCCAGCCACCTCGACCAGGGCCTTGGGCCGGTCGTCGGTCAGGGGGCGCATGCGCGTGCCGAGACCGGCGGCCAGCACCATCGCGGTCTTGGGCGCGGTCTTCGGAGCGGTCATCGGCGGCTGGCCTCCGGCACGTGGGCGTCGAACCAGGCGCGGACGGTCTCGAGCCCCGGCTTCTGCAGATTGGCGTTCAGGTGCGCCCACATGCGCGGCATGAAGGCGCGGTAGCGCGGCTTGCCGTCGCGCACGACCAGCCGGGCGAAGATGCCGAGAATGCGCGCCTCATTCAACGCCGCCAGTCCGGCGTAGTCGCGCATGAACACGGCCCGGTCGACGCCCGGACGCAGGCTGAAATAGTGATCCAGCGCCCTGGCCTCCAGCGCCGGCGCCACGTCGCGGCGGGCGTCCTGCAGCAGGGAGTGGAGATCCCACGACGGGTGGGCGCGCACGGCGTCCTGGAAGTCGATCATCCCGACCATGGCCGCCCCCTCGCGGTCCGGCAGGCGGATCAGGTTCTCGGCGTGATAGTCGCGGTGCGCCATGACCGTGGCCCCGGCCGCGCCGCGCTCGACCACAGGCCGCCAGGCCGCGCGCCAGTCGGCGACGGCGGCGTCATCGAAGCTCAGGGCCGGGTCCAGCGCCGGCATCCATTCGACGAACAGGTCGGCCCCGCCCTGCAGCGCCGTCTCGTCATAGACCAGCAGCGGCCAGTCCCCCGCCGCCCCGCTCAGCCGCACGGGCGGCTCGACCGCGTGCAGGGCGGCCAGGGCCTCGACGGCGGCCAGATAGAGCGGCTCCTCGGCCTCTCCCGCCTCGATGACCCGGGCGAACAGGGCGTCGCCGAAATCCTCCAGCACGGCCAGTCCGGCGGCGGCGTCGACGGCGATGATCTCCGGCGCCGACAGGCCGAGCGCCCGCAGGTGGTCGGCCACGGCGGCGAAGGCCTCGATCCGGCCCGCCGACAGCCGCGCGGTGGCGTTCCAGCCCGAGGCCAGCCGCTGCGCCGGCGTCCACGCCGGATCGGCCGGCGGGCTTTCGGCGTTGGCCGGCTGGTCCATCAGCATCAGCGACCGCCCGTCCGCCGTGGTCAGCCGCTCATAGCGCCGCGTCGAGGCGTCGCCGGGCAGCGGATCGCGCACCGCCTCGGCAAGGCCGGCGGCTTTCAGGAACTCGAGACGAAGGGCTTCGCGGTCAGACATTCAGGTCCTTCAGTTTCTCGGCCCAGGCGCCCGCGCCGGACACCGACGCGCGGCGGCCGTCGCCGTCCTCGGCCAGGATGACCGTCAGCCGGTCCGGTCCCAGCCAGGGGCCGGGATCCTCGCCCAGCCGCTCGGGCCATTCGATGATCGCACAGCCTTCGTCCAGCGCCTCGTCCAGCCCGATCTCGGCGGCCTCTTCCGGCCGGGTCAGGCGGTAGAGATCGAAATGCGCCACCGGCGGATCGCTCTCGTAGAACTGCACCAGGGTGAAGGTCGGCGACGGCACGTCCTCGTCGGGCGAGGTCAGGGCCCGGATCAGGCCGCGCGCCAGCGTCGACTTGCCCATGCCCAGCGGCCCGTACAGCAGCACCGTCTCGCCCGGCGCCAGCAGGGGCGCGATCGCCGCGCCCAGCCGGGTCGTGGCGTCCGCGTCAGACAGGGTGAAGACGGCCTCAGGCAAAGTCGGCGTCCGGCTGGCTGGGCAGGACCCGTTCGGTGAAGGCCTTGAGGGCGTAGGTCGCCTTGCCCGCGTCGATGTCGAGGCGCGCGGCCGGGATCGGCTTGCCGACCATCAGCTGGAACGGCTTCTTCCGCTTGTTCAGCAGCTCGTGGAACAGGGTGATGTCCCGCAGCTCCTGCGACACCTGGTCGAACCAGTGGAACAGGCGGGAATAGGGGCCGGCCACATGAATCGGGACCACCGGGGCGTCGTATTTCCGCGCCAGGGAGGCGGCGGTCGAGGCCCACTCCGGATCGGTCACCGAGCCGTCCTTGCCGATCCGCGCCAGCCGACCGGCCGGGAACATGACCACGCAGCGTTCGGCCTCGAAGGCCGCCTTGGCGGCCTGCAGGGTTTCGCGGGTCTTCTCGCGGGTGCGCTTGTCGACCACCCACTCCACCGGGATGACGGTCTCGCCCAGCCGCGGCGAGACCCGCAGGGCGTCGGCGTTGGCGAAGAAGATGGCGTCCGGCCGCCGCGTCTTGATCGCGTCGAACACCGCGATCCCGTCGGCGATGCCGGTCGGATGGTTGGCGACGATGATGCAGCGCCCCGTCGCCGGGATGCGCTCGGGGTTCATCACCGAGACCTTCAGGTCCAGCAGGTCGCTCATATAGTCCAGCGCCGCCGCGCCGGAGAGGGGCCGGACCGCGTCGGCCATGCGCACGGCCTGGCGGTAGTTGAGCAGCCGGTACAGCACCGGCCGCACCACCGGCCAGAAGGCCGACGCCGTCAGCCGGGGCGCGCGCTCGGCGATCAGCACGTCGCAGATGTGCGGCGCGGGACGAACGGGCATGGCGGCGGCGGGGGCGGTCATTCGAGGCCGGTTGTCGCCGCTCGCGGGGCGGACGGCAAGCGGCTTGGCGGCGGCGGGAAGCGTGTTACCTCTTGCGCTGGACCTGGAGGGGTGAAGATGGCGATCCGGATGGAACTTCTGGTCGGCGCGGCGGTGCTGGCGCTCGGCGCGGGCGCGGTTCCGGCCTCGGCCCAGACATCGGCCCAGACGCCGGCTCCCGCGAAGGCGCCGGCCGCGACGGACGCTGCGCCTTCGACCCGGCCCACGGCGGCCGGCGGGCTCAGCCCCGGCCAGCTCGCGATGATGGAGCGGGCTTCCGATCCCCGCCTGTCGCCCGACGGCCGCCGCGTCCTCTACAACCTGCGCACCACCGACTGGGCGGGCAACCGCGGCGTCGGCGCCCTGTGGGTGATCGAGGCCGACGGGACCTCGCGCCGGCTGGCCGCATCCGACGGCGGCGCGGCCTCGGGCCGCTGGGCGCCGGACGGGAACAGCGTCTATTTCCTGTCCAGCCGCGGCGGGTCGAACCAGGTCTGGCGCGCCGACCGCGACGGCCAGGCCGCGACCCAGGTCACCACCCTGCCCGTGGACGTCACCGCCTTCCGCCTGTCCGGGGACGGCCGGACCCTGATCGTCGCCCTGCCGGTCTTCCTCGACTGCGCCGACCTGGACTGCACGCGCGACCGGCTGAAGGCGCAGGCCGCGCCGGGCTCGACCGTGCGCGGCTATGACCGCCTGCCGCTGCGGCCGTGGGACAGCTGGAACGACGGGCGGCGCAGCCATCTGTTCGCCCTCACCCTCAACGCCTCGGGCCTCGCGGCGGGGACGCCGCGCGATCTGATGAGCGGGCTGGACGGCGACACGCCCTCGCGGCCGCTGGGCGACGACAGCGAGTTCACCCTGTCGCCCGACGGGACCCGGCTGGTCTTCCAGACCCAGACCCAGGGCCGCACCGAAGCCCTGACCAACAACACCGACGTCTGGACGGTCCCGGTCGCGGGCGGCGCGCCCGTGAACCTGACCCAGGCCAACACCGCCCCCGATTCCAATCCGACCTTCTCGCCCGACGGCCGCCGCCTCGCCTGGCTGGCCGGGCGGCGCGAGAACGTCTACGGCGACCAGCCTGTCCTGATGATCGCCGACGCCGACGGCGCCAACGCCAGGCCGGTCGCCGCCGACTGGGATCGCGGCGCCGCGGGCCTGCGCTGGCGGCCCGACGGTCAGGCGCTGTACGTGCTCGCCGCCGAGAACGGCCAGCAGAAGCTGTTCGAGATCAACGCCCGCACCGGCGCGGTCCGGGCGATCACCGACCAGGGCACGGTGTCGGGCTTCGACGCGGCGGGTGATCGGCTGGTGCTGGCGCGCGAGACCTTCACCGGCCCGTCCCAGATCGTCGAGGCCGGCCGCGACGGCCTGACGCCCCTGACCCGCCACAACGCCGACCTGCTGGCCGGGACCGACCTGCCGGCGGGCGAAAGCTTCAGCTTCCCCGGCTGGAACGGCGAGGCGGTGCAGGGCTGGACCTTCAAACCGGCAGGCTTTGTCGAGGGCCGCCGCTATCCGGTCGTCTATCTGATCCACGGCGGGCCCAAGTCGCCCTGGACCGACGGCTGGAGCTACCGCTGGAACCCGCAGATCTACACCGGCGCCGGGTACGGGGTGGTGATGGTCAATTTCCACGGCTCGCCGGGCTTCGGCCAGGCCTTCACCGACGCCATCAACGACCATTGGGGCGACCGCCCGCTGGAGGACCTGCAGAAGGGCTGGCAGACCGCCCTGGACCGCAACGGCTGGATGGACGGCGGACGCGCCTGCGCCCTGGGCGCCTCCTACGGCGGCTACATGGTCAACCTGATCGCCGGACGCTGGAACGGGCCGTGGGACTGCCTGGTCAACCACGCGGGCGTGTTCGACGTGGGCCAGCTGATGAACGCCATGGACATCGGCAACTTCAGTTCCGAGTTCGGCGGCGCCTCATGGGAGAAGCCGGAGCTGTACCGCGCCTTCAGCCCCAACACCTACGTGGGCGACTGGTCCAAGCCCATGCTGGTGCTGCACGGCTCGCGCGACTTCCGCGTGCCCGTCGAACAGGGGCTGGGGACCTTCTCGGCCCTGCAAAGGCGGGGGATCGAAAGCCGCTTCGTGCATGTGCCGGACGAGAACCACTGGGTCCTGAAGCCGCGCAACTGGGTCGACTGGCAGTCGGAAATCCTCTCCTGGACCGACCATTACACGGCTGAGTGAGGCGACGGAGCGCGACTTTCGCTGCGTTTCACGTGGTGCTACGCCAGCGGCCAAGTTGGCGATCAAGCCATGAGGAACCGCCCATGCGTCACCGCTCCCTGCTCTCGTGCGCCGTCGCCGCCATCGCGCTGGCGACCGCCGTCCCCGCCCTGGCCGAGGCGCCCGCCGCCTCCCCCGCTCCGGCGGCGTCCCAGGCGCGCGAGGCCTTCGACTACAACGACATGATCTCGGCCAACCGGCTGGGCGATCCGCAGGTGTCGCCGGACGGCCGCTGGGTCGTCTATTCGCTGACCACCACCGACGTGGCCGCCAATCGCCGCGCCGGCGCCCTGTTCGTGATCGACCTGCAGAACCCGGGCGAAGGCCGCCGTCTGGCCATCAACGAGGGCGGCGCCAACACCGCCCGCTGGGGTTCGGACGGCAAGCTGTATTTCCTCTCGGGCCGTTCGGGCTCGAGCCAGGTTTGGCGCGCCGAGGCCGACGGGACCGCCCCGGTGCAGGTGACCAATCTGCCGCTCGACGTGAACGCCTACCGCCTCAGCCCCGACGCCGCGCAGGTGGCCGTGTCGCTGGCCGTCTTCCCGGAGTGCGAGACGCTGGCCTGCACGGTGGACCGCAACAAGGCCGTGGCCGACGATCCCTCGACCGGCCAGACCTATGACCGCATGTTCGTGCGCCACTGGGACACCTGGAACGACGGCACGCAGAACCACCTGTTCGTGGTTCCGACGGCCGGCGGCCGCGACCCGGTCTGGGTCACCCGCGGCTTCGACGGCGACACCCCCTCCAAGCCCTTCGGCGACGAGAGCGAGTTCACCTTCACCCCGGACGGCCAGGGCATCGTCTTCTCGGCCCGCGAGGCCGGCAAGTCCGAGCCGTGGAGCACCAATTTCGACCTCTACCAAGTCGCCATCGCCGAACCGGGCCGGCTGACCAATCTGACCGACGCCAACGACGCCTGGGACACCGGCCCCGTCTACTCGCCGGACGGCAAGACCCTGGCCTACCGCGCCATGGCCCGCCCGGGCTTCGAGGCTGACAAATATTCGATCTTCCTGCGCGACGTGGCGACGGGCCAGACCCGTCAGATCGCCGCCGACTGGGACCGCTCGGCCGACACCCTGCAATGGTCGAAGGACGGCCGGACGCTGTACACCACCGCCGGCGACGTCGGGCAGACTCGCATCTTCTCGATCGACGTCCGCAACGGCTCGGTCGTGCCGATCACCGGCCCGGGTCACGTCTCGGCCTTCCAGCAGACCCCTTCGGGCTTCGTCTTCGCCCAGGACACCCTGACCCGGCCCAGCGAGCTGTTCGTCAAGACCTTCCGGGGCCGCGAGATGCCCGCCCGGATCACCAATGTGAACCCGCAGCTGGACGCCAAGGCCTTCGGCGAGGCCGAGCAGTTCAACTTCCCGGGCTGGAACGGCGAGACGGTCCACGGCTACGTCATCAAGCCGGCCAACTATGTCGAGGGGCGGAAATACCCGGTCGCCTTCCTGATCCACGGCGGGCCGCAGGGCTCGTTCGGCAACGGCTGGTCCTACCGCTGGAACCCCGAAACCTACGCCGGCGCCGGCTACGCCGTCGTCATGATCGATTTCCACGGCTCGACCGGCTACGGCCAGGCCTTCACCGACTCGATCAGCCAGCACTGGGGCGACCGCCCGTTCGAGGACCTGCAGAAGGGCTGGGCCGCCGCGCAGGCGAAATACGGCTTCCTGGACGGCGACAACGCCTGCGCCCTCGGGGCCTCCTACGGCGGCTATATGATCAACTGGATCGCGGGCAACTGGCCGGGCGAGTTCAAATGCCTGGTCAACCACGACGGCGTCTTCGACATCCGCGGCATGGGCTACGGCACCGAGGAGCTGTGGTTCACCGAGTGGGAATACGGCGGCACCCAGTACGAGAACCCGCAGGGCTATGAGCAGTTCAACCCGGTCCACCACGTGGCCAACTGGCGCGACCCGATGCTGGTGGTCCAGGGCGACCTCGACTACCGCATTCCCACCGCCCAGGGCCTGTCGACCTTCACGGCGCTGCAGCGTCGCGGCATCGACAGCCGCCTGCTGTTCTTCCCCAATGAGAACCACTGGGTGCTGAAGCCGGCCAACAGCCTGCAATGGCACAACGAGGTGTTCGGCTGGCTGGACAGGTATCTGAAGCCGGCGAACTGATCGCCGCTTCAGGCAAGAGAAAGGGCGCTCCCGCCGGGAGCGCCCTTTTTCATGGCCGTCGTCCGGTACTAGCGGGCGGTGCGGGCGTAGGTGGTCGCGGCGCTGACGTAGCGGGCGTGCTCGACCGAGGTCATGCAACGCGGCGTCGACCAGGCGGGATCGGACGGCTGCAGCGCCAGGGCTTCGCGGGCGGTGATGAACACCGGCGCGGCGCCGTGTTCCCGCGTGAAGGCGCGGCGGGTGGCGGCGTCCGTGCCGCAGACCAGCACCGGTCGGGCCGTCGACGACTGGGCCGCATCATGGGCGACGGCGGGCAGGGCCGACAGGGCGGACGCGGCGACCGCGAGGGCGGCAAGGGCGCGGATGGTGCGCATAGGAGTTCCTCCAGAACGCCTGAAATGCTCAGGACTCGGAGCGAATAATGCGCCAAACGCAGCAGATGTAAATGTTATGTGACGTTTGAAAGTATGAAATTTGACATGAGGCCAAACGCCGGTCCTGAGGCTTTCGGTCCCCTCATGCGTTGTGCAGGCTTCGACGGAGCCGTACCGATTGCCCAACCCCTTGAAAGACAATCCGAACTGGCTGGCCTTCCGCGACCGCGCCCTGGCTCCGGCGGGGGCCCGTCTGCGGGAATGGCGCGACAACGACCCCTTCATCGCCGCCGCCCGCCGCCCGGGACCGGCCGAGAAGACGGCCGTCGCCATCACCCTGCTGCTGATCCTCGCCGTCGTGGCCTTCCTGATGCTGTTCGACTGGAACTGGCTGCGCGGTCCGATCGGCCGCTGGGCCTCGGCGAAGTACGAGCGTGAGATCGAGCTGAACGGCGAACTCGACGTGAAGCTGTTCAGCTGGACCCCGTCGGTCCAGGCCCGCGAGATCCGCGTCGGCGGCCCCGTCTGGGCGCGGGAGCGCGACACCCTGCGCGTCGCCGACCTGCAGGCCTCGGTGCGGCTGCGCGCCCTCTTCATAGGCCGGATCGAGATGCCCATGGTGGCCATCACCCGTCCCGAGGCCGTGCTGATCGCCACCGAGGACGGCCGCCAGAGCTGGAAGCTGAACCCGGACAGGCCAGACGACGGACAAGGCTTGAAACTGCCGCCGATCAACCGGCTGATCATTCGCGACGGCGAGATTTCGCTCGATGAACAGCGCCGCAAGATCAGGCTGGAGGCGACCGTCACCGCCCGCGAGGGCTCGGACGGTCGGGCCGGCTTCAATCTGCAGGGCGAGGGCACGATCAACGGCACGCCCCTGACGCTGGCCGTGCACGGCGGCCCCTTCATCAACATCCGCCGAGACCATCCCTACGCCTTCCAGGCGACGCTGGCGGGCGTCGGCTCCCGGCTGGAGGCGCGCGGCTCGATCACCCGGCCCTTCGACCTGGGCCAGTTCCGTTCAACCCTCAGCCTGCAGGGCCGCGACCTGGCCGATCTCTACCTGCTGACCGGCATCACGACGCCGAACACCCCTCCCTATCGCCTGTCGGGGACCCTGACCCGCGACGACGCCAAATTCACCTTCAGCGACTTCGCCGGTCGAGTCGGCTCCTCGGACCTGTCCGGCGACCTCGTGGTCGACAAGGTCGGCGACCGCCGCCGCGTCGACGCGGTGCTGCACTCCCGCTTGCTCGATATCGACGACCTGGCCTCGGTGCTGGGCGGTCGACCGACGGTGACCCCCGCGGGCAATACGGTCGTCACCTCCGGCCAGCCCGGCCGCCTGCTGCCCGACGCCCCGCTGGCGGTCGAGCGCCTGCGCGCCATGGACGGCACGCTGAGATACACCGCCGCCCAGGTGAAGCGGAACGAGCTGGATATCCGCAAGGTCGAGCTGGGGGCGGAGCTGAAGGACGCCGTCCTCGATCTCGATCCGGTCGCCTTCAACTTCAACCGGGGGGAACTTCGCGGCACGGCGCGGATCAACGCCAAGCGCGACACCCCTTACAGCGCCATCGACTTCCGTCTGCGCGGCTATCCGCTGGAATCCATCATTCCCGCGCGCGGCGGCGCCCCCACCGTGACCGGCAGCGCCCTTGGACGCGCCCGGCTGGAAGGCCCCGGCGCCTCGATCCATGACTTCGCCGCCGCCTCCAAGGGACAGATCACGCTGGTGGTGCCGCACGGCAAGATGCGCTCCGCCTTCGCAGAACTGCTGGGCATCAACGCCACGGCGGGCCTGTTCAGGCTGCTGGGCGGCGACGAGTCCACGACCGAGATCCGCTGCGGCGTCGCGGACTTCAGCGTCGCCGGCGGGACCGCCACCGCCCGCACCTTCGTCATCGACACCACCCCGGTGCTGGCCCGGGGCGCGGGGACCATCGACCTGGGGGCCGAGACGATGAACCTGCGCATCGATGGCGAGACCAAGCAGGCGCGGCTGGTCCGGCTCTGGTCGCCCATCGTGGTGCAGGGACCGCTGACCGCGCCGCATGTGGGCATCGACACCGGTTCGGTCGTGGCCCAGGCCGGGCTGGCGGGCGTCCTCGGCGCCGTGGTCAATCCGTTGATCGCCCTCCTGCCCTTCGTCGATCCAGGCCTGGCGGAGGACGCCAATTGCGGCGCGCTGATTTCTTCGGCCCGATAGGCGACGCAGCCTTGGTCCGGAGCGGCTCTTCGTGCGTATCTGGGGCATGACCCGACGCGGCCTTCTCGTCCCGACCCTCGGCGCCCTCGCCGCCGCCTGCTCTCCCCTCGGCCTGCTGAACGGCCTGGGTCCCCGCGACGGAGGGGTGCGCCGCGCCGCCCACAACCTGTCCTATGGCCCGGACGACCGGCAAACGCTGGATGTCTGGACGCCCCTCGCGCCTTCGACCGGCCCGCGGCCCGTGCTGGTCTTCTTCTATGGCGGCGGCTGGTACGCGGGCGACAAGGACCTGTACGGCTGGGCGGCCCAGGCCCTGGCCGCGCGCGGCTTCGTGGTCGTGGTCCCCGACTATCGCCTCGTGCCCGAAGTCCATTTCCCCGCCTTCATCGAGGACGCGGCGGCGGCGACCGCCATGGCCGGACGGATCGCGGCGCAGTACGGCGGCGACCCGGCCCGACTGGGAGTGATGGGCCATTCGGCGGGCGCCCATCTGGCCATGATGATCGCGCTGGACCGCCGCTATATGGCGGCCGTCGAGGCGCCGGACCTGATCAAGGCCGCCGCCGGACTGGCCGGCCCCTATGACTTCCTGCCGCTGGACACGCCGTCCTCGATCAACGCCTTCGGCCGCGCGCCTGACTTGACCCTGACCCAGCCGGTCTCCTTCGTCCGCGCCGACGCCCCGCCGATCTGGGCCGGGCACGGTACGACGGACAAGATCGTTCACGCCGAGGACACCACCATCCTGTGCGAGCGGATGCACGCCGTCGGCGGCCGCTGCGAGGCCAAACTCTATCCCGGCCTGTCGCACGAGGACCTGATCGCGACCTTCTCGCCCCTGTTCCGCAAGAAGGCCCCGGTGCTGGACGACGTGGTCGCCTTCTTCCACCGCGAACTGGGCTGAGCGTCAGACAGCGTAGTTCATCGCCTTCAGATCCGCGATCAGGCTCGGCCCCTCGGGGGTCCAACCCAGGCGCTCGCGCGTCCAGGCGCTGGAGGCGGTCATGTCGAGGCCCGCGAAAATGCTCATCCAGCCGAAATGGGCCGCGGCCTCTTCCGACGAGAGACTGACCACGGGCAGGTTCAGCCCCGCCCCCAGCGCCTCGGCGATCTCGCGCGCGGAGACGCCTTCCTCGGCGACCGCGTTGTAGCGTGCGTTCCGTTCGCCCCGGTCCAGCGCCAGCCGATACAGCCGGGCCACATCCAGCACATGGGCCGCCGACCAGCGGCTCGCGCCATCGCCGACATAGGCCGACACGCCCTTGTCGCGCGCGATGTCGAGCAGCCAGGTGATCAGACCTTGCCGCACCGGGTCGTGCACCTGCGGCAACCGCACCACGCGCACATCGACGCCCTCGACCTTCAGGACCTCGCCGGCCTCCTCGGTGGCGATGCGGGGATTGGGGTGCGATCGGTCGAAGACGGACTCGACCGCGAGCCGACCATGACCTCCGCCGCCCATGCCGACGCCCGAGGTGATCAGCAGGGGCCGGTCCGAGCCCTTCAGCGCGCCGCCCAGCGTCTCGATCGCGCGGCGGTCCTTCTCGCAGTTGGCGACGAAGTTGGAGAAGTCGTGGTCGAAGGCGGTGTGGATCACGGCGTCCGAGGCCGCCGCGCCCGCGCGCAGGCTGTCCAGGTCCTCGATGTCGCCCCGCCAGGGCTCGGCGCCGGCGGCGATCAGGGCGGCCGCGCCCGCATCCGAGCGGGTCAGGCCCAGCACCTGATGCCCGGCGGCGAGGAGCTCGGGCACGATCCTCGATCCGATGAAGCCGGTCGCGCCGGTCAGGAAAACACGCATGAAAAGGTCTCCGAGTTGTTCGCGGAGAGCTCTGCGCCTACGGTTCATGCTGTTAAAGTAGTGGCTTTATCCCAGTATAATGATCACCCGGATCGCCCCATGACCGCCCCGCCCACCAACCGTCTCGGCGCCTATCTGCGAGACCGCCGCGCCCGGCTCGACCCGGCCGCGCTCGGTTTCCCGGCCGGTCGGCGGCGCACGCCCGGTCTGCGCCGCGAGGAGGTGGCCCAGCGCGCCAACATCAGCCCCACCTGGTACACTTGGCTGGAGCAGGGCCGGGGCGGCGCGCCGTCGGCCGACGTGCTGAACCGGATCGCATCGGGCCTGATGCTGACCGAGCACGAACGCGAGCACCTGTTCATCCTCGGCCTCGGCCGCCCGCCCGAGGTTCGCTACCGGGCCGTAGACGGGGTCACGCCGCGCCTGCAGCGGGTGCTGGACGTGATGGAGACCAGTCCGGCCATCATGAAGAACGCCACCTGGGATGTGGTCGCCTGGAACCGCGCCGCGGCCGCCGTCCTGACCGACTATGGGGCCCTGCCGCCCGAGGGCCGCAACGTCCTGCGCCTGATCTTCACCCATTCGCGCGTGAAGGCCGCCCAGGAGGACTGGTGGGCCGTGGCCCGCTACGTGGTCGCCGCCTTCCGCGCCGACGCCGCCCGCGCCGGCGCGGGCGACGAAATCAGCCGCCTGGTCGAGGAGCTGTCGCGGCTCAGTCCCGAGTTCGAGACCCTCTGGCGCGAAAGCCACGTCATCGCCCACGGCGAGGGGCTGAAGCGGCTGCACCACGCCGAACTGGGCGTGCTGGAGCTGGAGTTCTCGACCTTCGCCGTCGAGGGCCGGCCCGAGCTGGCCATGGTCGTCTACAATCCGGTGGCCGCCGCGGACGCCGACCGCATCCGCGCCCTGGTCGCCGCCCGCGCGCCCTGATCGAGGTCAGCCCCGTCAGTGGACAGCCGCCCGGATCAGCGCATTCTGCGCCGCGGGAGAACGCCGCCATGAAGATCGCCGCCGTTGCGGTTGGGCATCGAGCGGCGGCAGTGGCTGCAGGAGCGCGCGTTCGAGAACGCCGTCGTCGCGGAAACGGACGAACGTTGGTGCGAGCGTTGGAACGCGTCCGCCCGGACGGATGCCCGGGTCCGGGTTCATGGCCGGCGCCGGGGCGTACAACGCCGACGCCCTGTATCGCTTCACCCCCGGCGCCGATCATCCGCTGACCGAGATCGACAACGAAAGCTGGCGCGACATCGACCTGCCCGCCCTGCTGCCCACCGGCCTGGAAATCTGGAAGGGCGTCTCGTTCAGCTATGACGGCATGACCGCCCGGACCGCCCTATGGCGTCCGTCGGACGGCAACTGCTGCCCCTCCGGCGGCGAGGCCACGCTGGAGTTCGAAATCCGCGACGACCGGCTGGTCCTGACCCGATTGGTCAAGGACGACGCGCCTTAAGCTCCGCCGTCTCGCCAAGGTCATGATCTTCCGCTAGGGGAGGTCATGACAAACACGATGACAGCACAGGCGGCGCTGGACCGCCTCGAAACCCTCTACAGCCAATCCGTCGCCAATCTGCGCGACGCGGTGAAGACCTTCCTCGCCACCGGCGAGCGCCCCGACGCCGCGGCCCGGGCCACCGGCCTCTTCTCCTATCCCGAGCTTCGCGTCAGCTGGTTCGGCGACCGGCCGGCCAATCTGGCGACCCGCTCCTACGCCCGCCTCTCGCGGCAGGGCGTCTATTCCACCACCATCACCCGGCCCGACCTGTACCGTTCGTACCTGAACGAACAGCTCAACCTGCTCGAGGACGACTACGGCGCGACCTTCGACGTCGGCCCGTCCGAGCAGGAGATCCCCTTCCCCTACGTGCTGGACGGCTCGGACGTGGTGCTGGACGCCAGCATGACGGCGGCCATCGCGCGGTATTTCCCGACCACCGACCTAGCCCACATCGGCGACGAGATCTCCGACGGCCTGTTCGATCCGGCCGAGGACTTCCCGCTGTCGCAGTTCGACGGCCTGCGCACCGACTTCTCGCTGGCCCGGTTGCGCCACTACACCGGCACCCCGGTCGAGGACGTGCAGAACTACATCCTGTTCACCAACTACAACCGCTACGTCGACGAGTTCGTCCGCTGGGCGCTGGAGCAGATCAAGGATCCGAACAGCATCTACGAGACCTTCTCGACCTCGGGCGGGGTGGTGGTCACGCGCGATACGCCCAACCCCGAGGCCGTCGTCGCCGACGCCGCGTGGAAGAAGCACCAGATGCCGGCCTATCACCTGACCGCGCCGGGCTGGAACGGGATCACCCTGGTCAACATCGGCGTCGGCCCGTCCAACGCCAAGACCATCTGCGACCACCTGGCCGTCACCCGGCCGCACGCCTGGATGATGATCGGCCACTGCGGCGGCCTGCGCCCGTCGCAGACGATCGGCGACTACGTCCTGGCCCACGCCTATCTGCGTGACGACCACGTGCTCGACGCGGTGCTGCCGCCGGACATCCCCATTCCCTCGATCGCCGAGGTCCAGCGCGCCCTCTACGACGCGGCCAAGATGGTCGCCGGCGCGCCGGGCGAAGAGGTGAAGAAGCGTCTGCGCACCGGCACCGTCGTCACCACCGACGACCGGAACTGGGAGCTGCGCTATTCGAAGTCGGCGCTGCGCTTCAACCAGAGCCGCGCCGTCGCCATCGATATGGAATCCGCCACCATCGCCGCCCAGGGCTATCGCTTCCGCGTGCCCTACGGGACGCTGCTGTGCGTGTCGGACAAGCCGCTGCACGGCGAGATCAAGCTGCCGGGACAGGCCAACCGCTTCTACGAGGGCTCCATCTCGGAACACCTCCAGATCGGCATCCAGGCCGTGGATCTGCTGCGCGCCGAAGGCAACCGCCTGCACTCCCGCAAGCTGCGCGCCTTCGACGAGCCGCCGTTCCGCTAGGATTGGGCCGTTAAGCCCTATTCGTCGTCGCCGCCGAAGGCCTCTTCGACCTCCTCCTCGGTGATCCGTTTCGACGGGTCGCCGGGCTGGTTCAGGTTCTGCTCTTCGGTGCCGTCGCCCATCATGCCGGGATGCGGGTCGGTCTTCTTGGGATCGTCAGCCATCTGGGCCTCCGTTGCTACAAAGGCGGAAGCCTTGGCCGCGCGACTCGTTCCCTACTTCCGGAGCCGTTTCGCATTGGCGGTGGCCGCCGCGTGGATCGGCTGCAGGGCGTCGGTCTGAAGCTTCATCAGGGCCGCGCCCATGGCCCAGCCGTCCTGCATCGAACGGGTCCAGGCGTTGGCCGCCCACAGCCCCTGGGCGGTCATCGCCTCGGCCGGAGTGGTCGAGGTCATCACCGCGTCGAAGGCCCGGCTCGCCGCCGCCGTTTCGCGCGCGGCCACGGTCTGCGCGGTCTGGGCCAGCGCCATCGCCCCCGTCATGCCCACGCGGGCGGAGGCGGCCATGGCCTCGACCTTCTCGGAGCTCATCAGCGACAGTTCGCGCATGTCGGCCTTGGACGGATCGCGCATCGCGTCCGCGACGATGCCCAGCCGCCGGGCGATCACGTCGCCCGAGGCTTGCATCAGTTCCTGTCCGGCGCGGGCGGCGCGGGCGGCTTCGTCGATGGGGCTCATGCCAGGACCGTGCGCTTCGCCGGAGGCTACGGCAACACTTCGTTCGAGAAGTCGGCCACGTCCTTCAGCAGGGCGGGCACGGAAGCGTCGATGATCGTCTGGCCGTGCTCGGGGCTGGCCAGGGCCGGATCGGAGCCGATGCGGCCGTCGGGGAAGCGGGCGCGATAGTCCAGGGCGTCGCGGATCGGCCCCGTGGGCGCGATCTTGGGGCTGTAGTCCGCCGTCTTGATCCGGTCCGGATAGGCGGCCTGGGTGACGGCGATCTCGGACGGGGTGGCGTGCATGCCGTGGCCGGTCGGGAACAGGCGGTTGCACAGCCCGTGCACCCCCGGCAGGTCCCACCAGTTGCGCAGCTTCAGCACGAAGGGCGGACGCTCCTCGACAAAGCTCCACTCGGCGTAGATCTCGGCGAAGGTGGCCTCGATGGTGGCGACGTTGCCGCCGTGCCCGTTGAGGAAATAGATCCGCTCGAAGCCGTGCCGCTGCAGCGACATCACCCAGTCGGTGATCGCGGCCATGAAGGTCGAGGGGCGCAGCGAGATGGTGCCCGCGAAGGCCAGGTGGTGCTGGGCCATGCCGATGTTGAAGGTCGGCGCCACGACCAGCGACTCATCCTCCTTCTCCGCCGCATGGGCGATGATCTCGGGGCACAGCCAGTCGGTGCCTAGCAGGCCCGTCGGCCCGTGCTGCTCATTCGAGCCGATCGGCACGACCGCGGTCTTGGTGGTCTTCAGCCGGGCGTCGATCTCGGGCCAGGACGACAGGTGGATCAGCATGGGCGGGCTCTCCGTGAACTGACGGTGCTCTACGCCGATCCCGTCCGCCCGTCACGCCGGGGCGAACGCCCGGATAAAGCGGCGCGCCGTCTCCAGCGCGCGCGCGTCCGGGTCGAACGGCGGCTGGGGCACGCCGAGTATCCCGCGCAGATGGCCGTGGCCCAGGGTCATTCCGGCGAACATCTCGGCGGCGGCCGCCGGATCGGGCACCACCAGCAGGCCCTTCCGGTCCTGTTCGGCCAGCCAGACGGACAGGCGCCTCAGCCCCTCCGCCGGCCCGGCGTCATAGATGGCGTGAGCGACCTCTGGCGCCTGGGGCGAGATCATCGCCACGCCGCGCATAGAGCCCCGGCCGTCCCGGCTGCAGATCTTTTCCAACAGCGCCCGGGCCATGCCGGTCAGCACCGTCTCGGGATCGCCGCCCGACCGCAGCGGCGCGCTGATGGCGTCCGACCGGCGCGAGGCCAACGCGCGGGCCATCTCCACCCGGGACGGGAAGCGGTTGTACAGCGTCTGGCGCGAGACCCCGGCCTTGCGCGCGATGGCCTCCATCGACACCCCCGCGCCCTTCTCGGAGAACAGGGCGAAGGCCGCGTCCAGAATGGCCTCGGTCTTGGTCTCGTCGACCTGTCCGACAACGCGCGGCATCAGTGTGCGTCCGCCGGCGGGGCCGCGCCCGTGCCCGGCTTTACCGGCTTGGCCAGCAGGGTCACGAAGGCCGCGGCGGCGCAGCCGATAGCCAGCATGGCGAAGGCGTCGCCGAAGGCCAGCGTCGTCGCCTGCAGCTGCAGCATGCCATAGACCGCCTTCATCGAGGCGCCTGCGGGATCGATCGAGCCCGCGAACCGGTCCTGCATCCCCGCCAGCATGCCCTGCATGCCCGCGTTGGTGTTCTGGATATTCTGGGTCAGCTCGCTCATGTGCAGGGCGGTGTTGGTCGTCAGCGAGGTGTTCAGCAGAGCCAGGCCCACCGCCCCACCGACGTTGCGGAACAGGTTCACCAGCCCCGAGGCGTTCTTCACCATGTGCGGCGGCAGGGTCGACATGGTCACCTGCTGCGAGGCGATCATGGCGATCATCACGCCGACGCCGCGCAGCGCCTGCACGCCCGCGAACTGCCAGAAGCCCCACTGGTCGGTGACCGCATGGGCGTCCCACATGCCCCAGGCGCACATCATGAAGCCGCCGAACATCAGGATGCGCGGATCGACCGCCCGCACCAGACGGCCGGCGAACGGGCCGGTGGCGAACATGGCCAGGCCGGACACCACCATGGTCGTGCCGACCTCGGCCGCCGAATAATGGCGCACCCGGCCCAGGAAGAGCGGCAGCAGGAAGGTCCCGCCGAACAGGGCCAGGCCGACGGTGAAGGTCATCACCACCCCGACGAAGAAGTTGCGGTTCGCGAACGCCCGCAGCTCCACGATCGGGTTGTAGTAGGTCAGCGTCCGCCAGATGAAGGCCGGTCCGGTGACGGCGACGACGACGGCGAGCAGCAGGATCTGGTCGTCGGCGAACCAGTCGTTCTTGGCCCCCTCCTCCAGCACGAACTGCAAGCTCATCAGGAAGGTCGCCATCAGGGCCAGTCCGAACCAGTCGAAACCCTTGGACAGCGACGGGTCGCCCTTGTCGAAATTGGCGTAACGGCTGACCAGGAACAGCACCAGCATGCCCGGAGGCACATTGATGAAGAACAGCCAGCGCCAGCTGAGCTGCTCGGTCAGGTGGCCGCCCAGCGTCGGCCCGATGGTCGGGGCCAGAGTCACGATCAGGCCCATGATCACGCTGGCCGTCACGCGCTGCGCGGGCGGGAAGGCGGTGAAGGCCACCGCGAAGACGGTCGGGATCATGGCCCCGCCGACGAAGCCCTGGACGGCCCGGAAGAAGATCATCTGCTCGACCGACCCGGACAGGCCGACCGCGACGCTCATCAGGATGAAGCCCGAACAGGACAGCAGGAAGACCCGCTGCGTCCCCCATAGCCGCGACAGATATCCCGACAGGGGGATCATCACGACCTCGGGGATCAGATAGGCGGTCTGGATCCAGCTGATCTCGTCCGCCGAGGCGCCCACGCCCGCCTGGATCTGCGGCAGGGACGAGGCGACGATCTGGATGTCCAGGATGGCCATGAACTGGCCGATCACCATCCCGGCGAAGCCGAGCAGGAGGATCGTCCAGTTGACCTGCGGCGCCGCGGGGGCGGGCGCCGAAGTCTGTGCGACGGACTGGGACGTCATGGTTCAACCTTCCCCAGGAGGGGAGAAAATCACTGCGCCGTCGCGGTCGGGGCGGCGGCGGTCTGGATCGCGCCCGCGGCGGACTCGGCGAAGGTCAGGCCGCCCTCGCTCTTCAGATCGACCTTGACCTCGACCGACAGGCCGGGACGCAGGGCCGCGCCCTCGCGCCGGTCGACCCGGATGCGGACCGGGATGCGCTGGGTGATCTTGGTGAAGTTGCCGGTGGCGTTCTCGACCGGGATGAGGGCGAACTCCGAGCCGGTGGCCGGGGCGAAGCTGTCGATATGGCCGACCAGCGGCTCGCCCTTGAAGGCGTCGGCCTTGATCTCGACCGTCTGGCCGATGCGCAGGCGGCCCAGCTGGGTCTCCTTGAAATTGGCCACCACATAGGTGTCGCCCAGCGGCACGATCGACAGGATGGTCCCGCCCGGACGGACATACTGGCCCACGCGCACGCCGCGCGCGCCGACCACGCCCGCGACGGGCGCGCGGATCACCGTCCGCTCCAGGGCGATGCGGGCCTTGTCGACCTGCGCGCGGGCCTGCTCGACCGAGGCCACCGACTGTTCGCGGGTCGAGCCCAGCACGCCGGCGGCGCGCTGTTCGGCGACCAGGGCGGCCTGGGCTTCGGCGACGCTGGCCTGCGCCGTGCGCACCCCCGCCTGCTCGCTCTCGATGCGTTGCTGCGAGACCCAGCCCTTCTCGGCCAGCTGGCCGTAGCGGTTGACCTGCTGGCGGGCGAGGTCGGCCTGGGCCTGGGCCTGCGTCACGGAGGCGGCGCGGCTGGCGATCAGGGCCTGTTCCTGCTGGGCGCGGGCGTCGACGTTGCTGACCCCGGCCTGAAGCGCGACCAGATTGGCCTCGGCCTGGGCCAGGTTGGCCTTGGCGTCGGCGTCGTCCAGGCGGATCAGCACCTGACCGGCCTCGACGCGCTGGTTGTCGGCGACCAGCACCTCGACCACATAGCCCTCGACCTGCGGGCTCACCTCGGTGGTGTCAGCCTGCACGAAGGCGTTGTCGGTGGCCTCCCACCGCTGCTTGCCCTGCCACCACACGACCCCGCCCACGATCAGGGCGAGGCCCACGATTCCGGCGACGATCAGGGGCAGGCGTTTCTTGACGGCGGGATTCAGAGCCATGTGAAGAATTCTCGAGAGGAGGCGTTCGGGGAGGAACGAGCGCATAAATGGACACAAACGTCCAAAAATCAACTCTGCTCATTTCGACGCCGCAACACGTGATGTTTCGATGTGTGATCGGTCCTGTCGGAGGACGGCGCCTTGAAGCTTTCCGCCGCTTCGGCGACAGGTCGCATACCCATCTGTCAGGACCGCGATGACCGATACCCTCCCCGCCTCCGTCGATGTCGCCGTCATCGGCGCGGGCGCCGCCGGCCTCGCCGCCGCCCGCGCCCTGTCCGGCCGCCCGCTGACCGTCGCCGTGCTGGAGGCGCGCGACCGCATCGGCGGCCGCGCCTGGACCCTGTCGTTCGAGGGCGAGGGCCTCGACATGGGCTGCGGCTGGCTGCACTCCGCCGACGAGAATCCGCTGGCCGCCCTGGTCGAACCCGCCGGCCTGACCGTCGATCGCACCCCGCCCCCCTGGCAGAGCCAGGTCTTCGGTCACGAGGTCACAAGCTCGGAACAGGCCGAGTTCCGCGCCGCCTTCGACGCCTTCGACGACCGCATCGCCCAGGCCGCCGCCCGCGGTCACGAGGGCCCGGCCTCGACCCTGCTGGAGCCCGACTGCCGCTGGAACGGCCGCATGGACGCCATCTCCGGCGCCCTGAACGGCGCGCGTTTCGCCGAGGTCTCCATCCTCGACTACGACGCCTATCGCGACACCGGGATCAACTGGCGGGTCCGCGAGGGCTATGGCCGCCTGATCGAGACCTTGGGCCGCCCGGTCGCGGTGGTCACGGGCTGCCCGGTGCGCCGGATCGACCGCTCGGGACCCGTTCTGCGGCTCGAGACCGACCGGGGCGTGATCGAGGCCCGCGCCGTCATCGTCACCGTCCCCACGGACCTGATCGCGCGCGAGACCCTGCGTTTCGACCCGCCCCTGCCCGACCTGGTCGAGGCCGCGACCTATGTGCCGCTGGGGCTGGCGTCCAAGATGCACATGACGGTCACCAAGGCCGAGGACTTCCCGCCCGACAGCCAGCTGTGGGGCCGCCGCGACACCGGCGACACCGGCGGCTATCACCTGCGCCCCTTCGGCCGTCCGATGATCGAGGGCTACTACGGCGCCGATCTGGCCCGGGGGCTGGAGGCCGAGGGGCAGGCCGGCTTCTTCGCCTTCGCCGTCGATGAGCTGGTCCATCTGCTGGGCTCGGACATGCGCAAGCGGCTGGCCCCGGTCGTGGCCACCATGTGGGGCGCCGATCCCTGGTCTCACGGCGCCTATTCCCACGCCATGCCGGGCCACGCCGACGACCGCCGCAAGCTGAAGGCCCCGGTCGAGAACCGCATCTTCCTCGCCGGCGAAGCCACCGCCGAAGCCTTCTACGGCACCGCCCACGGGGCCTGGATGGAGGGCGAGCGTGCGGCGCGCGAAGCGTTGGCCGCGCTGGGGCTCGATCCCGGCCCGGCTCCCGGAGACGAGGGGGAATGAAGCCGCCCGCCCGCCCCCGTAAGAAGCCCGCCCCCAAACGCCCCGCCGTCATGACCGGCGCGGCCATTCCGATGCTGCGCTGGCCGCCGGACGAGGATCGGGTCGAGACCATCTTCGAGCGGCTGGCGGCCTTCATGCCGGACCCGAAGACCGAGCTGAACTACTCCAACCCCTTCACCTTCGTCGTCGCGGTCGCCCTCTCGGCCCAGGCGACCGACGTCGGGGTCAACAAGGCGACCGACAAGCTGTTCAAGGTCGCCGACACGCCGGAGAAGATGCTGGCGCTCGGGGAAGAGGGTCTGATCCCCTACATCTCCTCGATCGGCCTCTATCGAGGGAAGGCGCGCAACGTCATCGCGCTCAGCCGCATCGTGCTGGAACAGCACGGCGGCGAGATCCCGCTGACCCGCGAGGCGCTGCAGGCCCTGCCCGGCGTCGGGCGCAAGACGGCCAGCGTGGTGCTGAATGAAATGGGCGTCGAACCGGCCATCGCCGTGGACACCCACGTCTTTCGCGTCTCCCATCGTCTGGGGTTGGCCAACGCCGGCACGCCCGACAAGGTCGAGGCCCAGCTGCACCGCATCGTGCCCGAAGAGTGGCTGCCCAAGGCCCACCACTGGCTGATCCTGCACGGCCGCTACACCTGCACGGCGCGCCGGCCGAAATGCAGCGCCTGCGTGATCAGCGACCTGTGCCCGAGCCGGGCGGGGCTGCAGGCGCTGGGCGAGGCGGCTTGAACAGGTGGCGAGTGGCTAGTGGCTGGTATTCGCGGATCTCGGTGGCGGCGGAAGGGCGGCGCTCACGGCGCCGTCGCACTCTGGTGGCCAGCCACTAGCCACTAGCCACTAGCCACTAGCCACTAATCACTTTCCGCACCGCCGCCGCGAAGTTCGCGCCACCGTCCGGCGCGCTGCCCAGATAGAAGTCCGGCTCGATCAGCTCGGCCTCCATCAGCAACCATTGACCGTCCGGCCCGGGAGCCATGTCGATGCGGGCGTAGAGCAGATCCTCGCCGATGGCGGCCAGCGTCGCCTCGGCCAGCGCGAGCGCGCCCTGCGGCGGCTCCGGCAGGGCGATGTACTGTCCGCCGAACTGCACCTGGATGCGGAAGTCGCCGTTCACCGGTCGCTTGTTGACCACGTGGCTCAGCTTGCCGCCGAAGAACAGCAGGCTGGTCTCGCCCTCCGTCTCGATCGACGGCAGATAGGGCTGGATCATCGCCGGCCCCTCGGGCGCGCCCCGCATCGTCTCCCCCCGCGCCAGCCGCAGCGTCTTCCACGCCCCGCCCGAGACGCGCGGCTTGACCACCACCACATCGGTCCCGAAGCGGTCGAAGGCGGCGTCCACGTCGCCTTGCGTCACGCCCTCGACCCAGACGGTGTCCGGCATGGCCACGCCCTTGTCGGCCAGGCGCCCCAGATAGCTCTTGTCCGAGTTCCAGCCGATCACCGCCGCCGGATTGCGCATCGTCACCCCCGCGGCCTCCCAGGTCCGGCAGGCCTGCATCCAGCGTGCGTGGTCGCGGTGATAGCCCCACACGATCAGCGGCAGCACCAGCGGATAACCGGTCAGGCCCGAGGCGTCCGCGATGTAGTCGGTCCACGGCGTCGGCTCGACCGCGACCTCCGCCGCCGCCAGCGCCTGGGACAGCCGTTCCAGCACGCCCGGCCACTGCCCGGCGTATGAGGGATCGGCGGGATCGGGGGTCAGGACGGCGATACGGGTCATGCCGCGCTCATAGCCGTGAAAGTCGTCGCCGTCATGGACCGCTGGCCAATCGGCGTCGTGAGCGCTATGGCGCGCCCATGACCCAGAACCCCACCTATGACGTCATCGCCGTCGGCAACGCCATCGTCGACGTCCTGGCCCCCTGCGAGCCCGCCTTCCTGGACGCCCAGGGCCTGATCGTCGGCTCGATGCAGCTGGTCGATGCGAACCAGAGCGCGGCCCTCTACGCCGCCATGGCCGCGGGGGTCGAGGCCTCGGGCGGCTCGGCGGGCAACACCGTCGCGGGCGTCGGCAGCTTCGGCGGCCGGGCGGCCTATATCGGCAAGGTCGCCGACGACCAGCTGGGCGGGGTCTTCACCCATGACATCCAGGCCGTGGGCGTCCATTTCGAGACCCCGCCGCTGCAAGACGGCGCCGCGACCGGCCACGCCACCGGCGTGTGCATGATCAACGTCACCGCCGACGGCCAGCGCACCATGTGCACCTTCCTGGGCGCCGCCAATCAGCTGACGGTCGCCGACATCGACGCGGACCTGATCGGCGCCTCGGCCATCGTCTATCTGGAAGGCTATCTGTTCGACCCGGCCCCGGCCCGCGCCGCCTTCGAGGCCGCCGCCGCCGCCGCCCACGCCGCGGGCCGCAAGGTCGCCATCACCCTGTCGGACAGCTTCGTCGTGCACCGGTGGCGCGCGGAGCTGCTGGCCTTCATCGAGGCCTCGGCCGACATCGTCCTGGCCAATGAGGCCGAGCTGGCCGCCCTGTTCGAGACCGACGACTTCGACGCCGCCGCCGAACGCCTGGCGTCAATGGTTGACGTGGCCGCCGTCACGCGCGGCGCCGAGGGCTCGGTGGTGATCTCGGGCGACCAGCGCGTCGCCGTCGCCGCCTTCCCGGTCGACAAGGTGGTCGACACCACCGGCGCCGGCGACCAGTACGCCGCCGGCCTGCTGCTGGGCCTCGCCCGCGGCCTGTCGCTGGAGGACGCCGGCAAGCTCGGCTCCCTCGCCGCCTCCGAAGTCATCGCCCACTGGGGCCCGCGTCCGATGACGTCGCTGGAGACGCTGGCTAGGGAAGCTGGGCTCGTTCTGAGCTGACGGAGCCTCGCTGGTGATTAGTGGGTCGATGCGTTCTCGCTCGGAGGCCGCCATGGAACCGCCGTTTCAACCCCCACCCACTAACCACTAACCACTAATCACTTTCCGGCACGCTGCCCGCCGCCTCATCCCCGCCGGATCGTCACATACAGCGCCCCGTCGCCGCCGTGATGGCGCGCGGCTGGCGCGAAACCGGACACCACCGTGCGCAGTCCCGGGGCCTGCAGCCATTCATGCACCGAGGCGCGGATGACGCCGGTCCCGCCGCGGCGGCCCTGCCCGGTCACCACCAGCACCGCGCGATAGCCCCGCGCCTGCGCCCCGATCAGGAAGGCGGTCAGGGCGTCCTGGGCCTGGAACCGGCCATAGCCGTGCAGGTCGATCTTGGCCTCGATCGGATCGCGCTCGCGCGACAGCCGGCGCTGGCGGCGAGGCTCCAGCTCTTCGGGCAGGCCCCGACCGCGTGAGGCGGACGGGGGCGCGACAGGCGCGGCGGCGCCGGGCTTCGGCGGCTTGACGAATTTCGGCGGCGACTTGGCGGGGGTCTTCGGATGGGGCGCGGCGGGCGGATCGGCCTCCACCGCGCCGGGCGTGACGCGCAGCGCCTTCTTGGCGACCTTCTCCTTCACCGAGCCGGAAACCCGGGCCCAGATGCGGCGGTCCTCGGGGCTCAGGTCGGCCCGGCGGCTCATGAGGTCCCGTCGGCGTCCTCGTCGGCGCCCAGGTCCTGCGGACCCGGCGACCAGGCCAGCAGGTCGCCCGGCTGGCAGTTCAGCTCGCGGCACAGGGCGTCCAGGGTCGTGAAGCGGATGGCCCGCGCCTTGCCGGTCTTCAGGATCGACAGATTGGCCAGGGTCACGCCCACGCGATCGGCGAGCTCGGTCAGCGACATGCGCCGTTCGACGAGGATGCGATCAAGCTGGACGCGGATGGCCATGGGGACTGCTCTAACTCAACAGGATCAGATCGTCAGGTCGGATTCGCGGCGCAGGCGGGCGCCTTCGCGGAACACTTCGGCCAGCACGAACACGACCAGAACGGAGAAGGCGGGGGTGACCAGGTCGAACAGGCTCGGCGGCTCCAGCGCGCCGCGCACCAGGCGCGACACCAGGGTCTGGCCCACCCAGGCGCCCCCGGTCACGGTGGCCAGGGTCAGGCCGATCTGCTTCAGGCGGCTGACGTTGGCGGGCTGGAAGGGATCCCCGATGCGCAGGGTGTGCACGATCACCTTCAGGTGGCGCAGGATCAGGGCGAAGCCGCCCAGATAGCCGACGAAGGCGCCCAGGCCGAACAGCAGATAGGCGCGCGGCACGGGCACGCGCGTGCCTTCATCGCCGGTGGTGGCGGTCAGACCCATCGGGCCCATCGGCACGAAGGCCACGAAGATGAAGGCGAGGACGGCGGCCAGGGTGGCCAGGGCCAGGGCCCAGAAGGCGGCGCGCAGCGCAACGCCCAGAAGTCTTGTCATCGATCCGGCGCGAAGGCCCGGCAGGGCGGGGGCGCGGACGGAAGGCAGGCGAAACCCGAGTGATGACGGCTTCGGGAAACGCATGGATCGGCCTTTCTCAGACCGGATGTCGGGGCGCGATCGCCGCGCGGGGTCCGGTGAACCCACGCGCGGGCTTATTATTCGCGTTTGTCATGCGGATCGTCAAAGCTCCCGACCGGGGTCGATCAGAAGAACTGGACGAGGGTCGCAACGAAGGCCGTCGGCATGGCGGCGAGCAGGAAGGCGTTCAGGACGCCGTGGCCGACCTTTTCGATGAAGTAGGAAGCGTTCATGGTGTTCATAGTCGTTCTCCGTCAGTCCTGAGTGAGGGATGTTTTCACCCCTCTTTCGTTGATCCGCTGGATCGATCTTGCCGGGGAAGGCCTTGACCGGGGAACGTTGCGGCGTCCGTTCTTGAGATAATAGATAGGCCGTGCCCCGGGGTAAGTCATGTTACATATCGTTTAACGATATTAAACTTGTGCAATGAATCATTACAGCGTCGCTTGAGGTCAAAATGTTGAAACTTGTCAAAGGGATGCGCATTCTCGCGGCGACCCACAACCCGGGCAAGGTTCCCGAGATCGAGGCGCTTCTCGGCGGACATTACGAGGTGGTCACCGCCGGCGGCCTGAATCTGCCCGAACCGGACGAGACCGAGAGCACTTTCGTCGGCAACGCCCTGCTCAAGGCGCGTCACGCGGCGGATCTGTCGGGCGAGGTCTCGCTGGCCGACGACTCCGGCCTGTCGGTCGCGGCGCTGGACGGGGCGCCGGGCATCTTTTCCGCCCGTTGGGTCGGACCGGACAAGGATTTCGCCTTCGCCATGCGCCGCGTGGAAGAAAGGCTCGAGGAAATCCGTTCCGACGACAGGCGCGCCTGGTTCACCTCGGCCCTCGCGGTCGCCTGGCCCAACGGCCCCGCCGTGGTGGTCGAGGGCCAGGTCCACGGCCTGCTGACCTTCCCCCCGCGCGGCGACCGCGGCTTCGGCTACGACCCCATCTTCATCCCCGAGGGCCAGACCCAGACCTTCGGCGAGCTGGACCCGGCGCTGAAGGACAGCCTCAGCCACCGCGCGCGGGCGTTCGAGAAGCTGAAGGCGGCTCTGATCGACTGATACGGCGTCTCCCTCCCCTTCTGGGGAGGGTGGCCGAGCGAAGCGAGGTCGGGTGGGGAGCCGTCGCACTGACGGACCACCCCGCCATCCCCACCCTGTCGTCGCTTGCGCGCCGACGTCCCTCCCCGCTTCGGGGGAGGGAGATGAATAGTGTAGACCCCGTCCATGCCCCCCCACCCCGGCAATGACGTCGCCCTCTACGTCCACTGGCCCTACTGCGCCCGGATCTGTCCCTATTGCGACTTCAACGTCGTACGTGACCGCGGCCGGACGGAGGAGCAGGCCGCCCTCGCCGACGCCATCGTCTCCGACCTTGAGGCCCAGGCGGCCCTGACCGGTCCGCGCCGCCTCGCCTCCATCTTCTTCGGCGGCGGCACGCCCTCGCTGATGGATCCCGACGACGTCGCCCGGGTCATCGCCCGGGCGCAGACCCTGTTCGAACCGCGCGGCCCCATCGAGATCACGCTGGAGGCCAATCCCACCGACGCGGAGGCCGGCCGCTTCGCCGCCCTGGCCGACGCCGGGATCAACCGCCTGTCCATGGGGGTGCAGGCCCTGGACGACGCGGCCCTGACGATGCTGGGCCGCAATCATTCCGCCGCCGAGGCCCGCCGCGCCGTGGCCCTGGCCGCCCGCGCCTTCCCGCGCCTGTCCATCGACCTGATCTACGCCCGCCCCGGCCAGACCATCGGCGGCTGGCGCGCGGAACTGACCGAGGCCCTGGACCTCGGCTTCGAGCACGTCTCGCCCTACCAGCTGACCATCGAGCCCGCGACCGCCTTCGGCCGCGCCTTCGCCCGGGGGACCCTGGTCCCGCCCGACGAGGACCTGGCCGCCGAACTCTATGAGACCACGCAAGGCCTGCTCGAGGCCGCGGGCTTCGACGCCTATGAGGTCTCCAACCACGCCCGGGGCGAGGCGGCCCGCTCGGCCCACAACCTCCATGTCTGGCGCGGCGGCGACTATGTCGGCGTCGGCCCCGGCGCCCACGGCCGCCTGACCCTGGACGGCGTCCGCACCGCCACCGTCGCCCATCGCGGCCTCGCCGACTACATCGCTGGGGTCGCCTCGGCCTCGCCCTGGAGCGAGCGCGACGGCCAGTCCCCCGTCGAGGCCGCCGAGGAGCGCATCCTGCTGGGCCTGCGCACTGTCGAGGGCGTCGCCCTGACGGACCTGGAGGCGCTGGACCTGACGCCGGAGACCGGCCGCTTCGCCGACCTGCTCGCCGACGGCTTCCTCGTTCGCCAGGGCGACCGCATCGCCGCCACCGCCACCGGCCGGCCTCTGCTGGATGCCGTGCTGAAGGCGCTGCTGACCTGATCGCTCCTGCGTCCGTTTCTGGCGTACCGCCCCGGTAGACTGGCCTCTCCGGTCCTTGAAAATCAAACAGCGACGCTCGAGTTGAACCCCGAGCGCGATACTCCGCCTCAGGCGAATTTGTGCACGATGTGCACTCCATTTTTTCCGAGTGCGCTTTTCGCTCCCGGCCGTATCGGAAGTTTCGGCATGATGGGGTTTCGGCATTTTTCCCCTGACAGGGCCAGGCCTGTCAGGCACGGTCCCGCCGATGCCTGATCCGTCCGTCTTCCCGCCGACCGCCCCGCCTCCGCGCACTGTCGCGCCCGGCCTCTATCTGGTGGCGACGCCGATCGGGAACCTGCGCGACATGACTCTGCGGGCGCTCGACGTGCTGGCCGCCGCCGATCTGGTGCTGGCCGAGGACACCCGCGTCACCGCCAAGCTGCTGTCGGCCTATGGACTGAAGGCGAAGCTGGAGCGCTGCGACGACCACGCCTCGGAGCGCGCCGCCGAACTGGCCGTCGAACGGCTCAGGGACGGCGCCGTCGTCGCCCTGGTCTCGGACGCCGGCACCCCGCTGATCTCGGACCCCGGCTTTGTCGTCGCCCGCGCCGTCCTGGCCGAGGGCCTGCCGGTGCATCCGATCCCCGGCGCCTCCAGCCTGCTGGCCGCCCTGTGCATCGCCGGCCTGCCCGCCGACCGCGTCCTGTTCGCCGGCTTCCTGCCGCCCAAGTCGGGCGCCCGCCGCACCGCGCTGGAGGAGGTCCGCACCGGCCGCCAGACGCTGGTCTTCTTCGAGAGCGGACCCCGCCTCGCCGACAGCCTGGCCGACATGGCCGCCGTGCTCGGACCCCGCCCCGCCGCCGTCGCCCGCGAGCTGACCAAGCTGTACGAAGAATGCGTGCGCGGGACCCTGGCCGACCTGGCCGTCGACCCCCGCTGCCAGTCGCCCAAGGGCGAGATCGTCATTGTCGTAGGTCCCGGCGAGGCCGAGGTCGCCTCCGAGGCCGACGCCGACGCCGCCCTGAAGGAGGCCATGACCCGGCTGCCGCCCGGCGAAGCCGCCGCCGAGGTGTCCAGGGCGCTGAACCTGCCCCGCAAGCCGCTCTACAAGCGGGCGCTGGAGCTTCAGGGCCGGTGACCGCGAAACGACCCTCGGTCCGCCTCAAGGCGCCGAAGGTCGTCAGGGCTCCGCGCGGCTGGCGCGTCAGCCTGGGCCGACTGTCCCACCGGCTGGGCCATCGCTCCGAATGGCTGGCGGCGGCCCTGCTGATGCTCAAGGGCTATCAGATCCTCGGCTTCCGGCTGAAGACCCGCGCCGGAGAGATAGACCTCCTGGCTCGCCGCGGCCGCACCCTGGCCGTGGTCGAGGTCAAGCGCCGATCAACCATGGATCAGGCGCTGGCCGCCCTCGGACCGGACCAGTACGCCCGCCTGCTCGCCGCCGGACGGGCGGTGTTGCGCCAAAGACCCAGCTTGGCCGGGCATCTGTTGCGGATCGATATTGTGGCGCTGGCCCCCCGCCGCTTTCCGCGCCATCGTCGGGACGTGAACCGGGGGCGGGCATGACACGCGACGAGGCCGAACAGGGGCTGACGGAAGCCGGCTTGGCCGATGACGACGACTTCCCCTTGCTGGAAGCGGCCATCGCCTGCGCCATCCATGACTATCCCTTCCGCGAGGCCGAGCCGGTCCGGCTGCTGGCCGCCCACGCCGCCGAACGCCTGTCCGAGCGTCTGCCCAGCGAGGGACCGGAGGACGCCCTGGCCGAGACCTTGGCCGGCGACCTTCGACTGAACGGCGACCTGATCAACTATGATCACGTCGGCAACACCGACATCATCGACGTGGCGGAGCGCCGCCGGGGCTTGTCCGCCGCGCTGGCCGTCTTCTACCTCGACGCCGCCCGCCGCGCCGGGATCAAGGCCCAGGGCGTCGACTTCCCCGGCCACTTCCTGCTGCGGATCGAGACGCCGGAAGGGCCGGTGGCGCTGGACCCCTTCAGCCAGGGCCGGCTGGTCCTGCCGTCCGAGCTGACCCGGCGCGCGCTTCGAGCCGGACTGACCCCCCATGTCGCCGACCGCCTCGACGTGCTGATGGCTCCAGTCAGCGACCGCCAGGCCCTGATCCGGCTGCAGAACCTGCTCTTCATCCGCGCCATCAAGGTTCAGGACTATGAGAGCGCCGAGCGCTCGGCCCTGCGCCGCGCCCTGCTGGATCCCGAGGACCACCGCCCGTGGCTCGACGTCGCCGCCGCCCGCGAGAAGCAGGGCGCGCTGGCCGGAGCGCTGGAGGCCCTGTCCCACGCCCGCACCCTGGACGATCCCGGCGAAGTCCGCCGCCGCATGTCGGTGGACCGGGTGCGGCTGCAGCTGAACTGACGAGCTCGCCGGGTGGGGAGCAGAGCCCAGCTAGTGATTGGTGGTTAGTGATGAGTGGTTCGATGCGTCCTCGGTCCGGGGATCGTCCTGGAACCGGCGGTTCAGCCGCCACCCCCTAATCACTAACCACCAATCACTTCCCCGCTCCGGCCCCAAAGGGTTGCGCCCAGCCTCGCGGCCACCCATTAGCCAAGCTGCCCAACCGGAAGGACAGCTCATGCTGAAGGTCGCGATCCAGATGGACCCCATCGAAGGGGTCAACATTGAGTCGGACACCACCTGGCTGCAGGCCATGGAGGCCCAGGACCGGGGCTATCCGGTCTGGGTCTATGACTTCCGCACCCTGGCGCTGGAGGACGGCGTCCTGTTCTGCCGCGCCCGCCCGGTGACCCTGAAGCAGGTGGTCGGCGATCATGTGGCGTTCGGCGACGAGGTGAAGCTGGACCTGTCCAAGGACGTCGACGTCATCCTGATGCGCCAGGATCCGCCGTTCGACATGGCCTATGTCACCGCCACCTATCTTCTGGAGACGGTGCACCCCAAGACCCTGGTCGTGAACGATCCGGCCGAGGTGCGCTCCGCGCCCGAGAAGCTGCTGGTCACCCACTTCCCCGGCCTGACCCCGCCGACCCTGATCAGCTCGGATCCCGTCGCCCTCGTCGATTTCCACGAGCGGCACGGCGACGTGGTGCTGAAGCCGCTGCACGGCGCGGCGGGTTCGGGCGTGGTCAAGCTGAAGGCCGGCGACCCCAACCTCGAGGCCCTGATCGAGATCCACGCCACCGGCAGCCGCGATCCGCTGGTGATCCAGAAATTCATCCCCGCCGTCTCCAAGGGCGACAAGCGCATCATCCTGATCGACGGCGAGCCCGTCGGCGCCATCAACCGCATCCCGGCCAAGGATCAGGTCCGCTCCAACCTGCGCGTCGGCGGCACGGCGGCCCCGGTCGAGCTGACCCCGCGCGACCTGGAGATCTGCAAGGCCATCGGCCCCACGCTGAAGGCGCGCGGCCTGATCTTCGTCGGCATCGACGTGATCGGCGACTATCTGACCGAGATCAACGTCACCTCCCCCACCGGCGCCCAGCAGCTGCTGCGCTTCACCGGGATCAATGCGGCGGCCCTGATGTGGGACGCCATCGAGAAGAAGCGCGGGGCCTGAGCCTTGCCGTTGGGAAGCTCCAGTTCATGAAGTCCGTCGCCGTCGCCGCCCTGCTGTTCGCCGTCCTTCCCGTCGTTCCGGCCGAGGCGCAGGACACAGCGCCCCAGGGCCCGCGCCGCCCCTCGGTGGAGGCCCTGCGCTCGATCATCGTCACGCAGGAGCCCGAGGTCCGGGTCGCGGCCGTGGATCAAGACCGCATCACCGCCCGCCGCATCGACATCGTCGGCGAGGACGGCGTGATACGCATGACCCTCGCCGCCGACACCCCGGCCCCGATCATCGACGGCATCCAGTATCGGCGCGCCTTCGGGGTCGCGGGCCTGATACTCTATGACGAGAACGGCAGCGAACGCGGCGGTTTCGGCGTCGCCGACGTGGACGGCGGATTGGCCGTTCTGGCTCTCGACCATCCGGCCATGGACGCCATCGGCTGGCGGGTGTCGCCCGACGGCTCCGTCAACTTCACCATCAATCAGGCCCCGCCCCTGATCCGCGAACCGGCGCTGGACAACCGTCTCGTCCCGGGCGTCCAGACCTCGACACGGATTCGACTGAGCGTGGCCGCGGACGGCGCTCCCTCCGTCGCCCTCGCCGACAAGGACGACCGCACCCGGGTCCGCATGACGGTCACGCCGGAAGGCTATGGAGCCATCGAATTCCTGAACGCGGAAGGCGAGGTCATTCACACGCTCGCCCCTGAGGCGGATCTGCGCCGCTGACGGCATAACGCCGCTCTTGCAAAGGTTGTCAGTTCGTGTTTCGTTCTTTCCCGGATAGCGGGAGGAAACGATGCACGCCAGCGTCGTCACGGTGGCTTTCGAAGGCGTCGACGCCCGGCGGGTCGATGTGCAGGTGTCGCAGCTGCATTCGGGGAACGAGGGCAGCTTCACCCTCGTCGGCCTCGCCGACAAGGCGGTGGCCGAGAGCCGGGAAAGGGTGCGGGGCGCCTTCGCGGGCATCGGGCTGGCCCTGCCGTCCATGCGGATCATCGCCAATCTCGCGCCGGCGGACCTGCGCAAGGAAGGCAATCATTTCGACCTGCCCATAGCCCTGGCCCTGCTGGCCTCGATGGGGGTCGTCCCGCCCGACGCCCTGTCCGGCTGGGCCGCCATCGGCGAGCTGGGGCTGGACGGGCGGATCGCGCCGGTGGGCGGGACCCTGCCCGCCGCGGTCGCCGCCGACGCCCTGGGGCTGGGCCTGATCTGTCCGGAGGCCAACGGGCCGGAAGCCGCCTGGGCGGGCGATGTGGCGGTGCTGGCCCCGCGCTCGCTGATCGCCCTGGTCAACCACTTCAAGGGAACCCAGGTGCTGCGCCGGCCCGAGCCGGGGGCGATGCGGTCAGGCGACCGCATCCCCGACCTGCGCGAGGTCAAGGGGCAGGAAAGCGCCAAGCGGGCGTTGGAGATCGCCGCGGCGGGAGGCCACAACCTGCTCTTCGTCGGCCCGCCGGGCTCGGGCAAGTCGATGATGGCGGCGCGCCTGCCCGGCCTGTTGCCGCCGCTGACGCCCAAGGAACTGCTGGAGACCTCGATGGTCTGGTCGGTGGCCGGGCTTATCGAGCGCGGCGCCCTGACCCGCGACCGGCCGTTCCGGGCTCCGCACCATTCGGCCTCCATGGCCGCCCTGACCGGCGGCGGCCTGCGGGCCAAGCCGGGCGAGGCGTCTCTGGCCCACAACGGGGTCCTCTTCCTGGATGAACTGCCGGAATACAGCGCCCAGGCGCTCGACTCCCTGCGGCAACCGCTGGAGACGGGCGAGATCGTGGTCGCCCGCGCCAACGCCCACGTCCGCTACCCGGCGCGGTTCCAGCTGATCGCGGCCATGAACCCCTGCCGTTGCGGGATGGGCGGGGCCGGGCGCGGGGCCTGCGGCAAGGCCCCGCGCTGCCAGCGCGACTACCGCAACCGCATCTCCGGCCCGATGTTCGACCGCATCGACCTGACGGTGGAGACGCCGCCGGTGACCGCATCGGACATGGCCCTGCCGCCGCCCGCCGAAGGCACGGCCGAGGCCGCGGCCCGGGTGCTGACCGCCCGTCTGATGCAGGCGGACAGGCTGCGCGCCGCCGGGATCGATCCCGAGACGGCGCAGGATCAGGCCGTCAACGCCCGCGCCTCGGGCGAGACGCTGGACCGCTTCGCCACCCCCGATGAGCCAGGCCGGGCCCTGCTGATGAAGGCGGGGGAAGTCGGCGGTCTGACAGCGCGCGGCTGGACCCGGACGCTCCGGCTGGCCCGCACCATCGCCGACCTGGACGGCTGCGACGGCGTGTTGCGCCGCCATGTGGCCGAAGCCCTGATCTATCGCCGCAACACCACCGAGGCCGAAGGCGCCTTCGAGGCCCGCCGCGCCGAGACCCCGACCCCGTTCGCGCCGACCGCCGCGTGGTGATGTCTTAACGTCTTCAGGGCAGGCTGTGCTTGAGGGAGACAGGCATGGCGCGGCGACGGACGGACAAGGCGACGACGGCGACAGCTCCGCAGGCGGCGGGCGGGGCGTCGGCGGAACAGCAGTTCCTGCGCCTCATGAGCCACGAGATGCGCACGCCCCTGAACGGCGTGATCGGCATGCTGGGCCTGCTGTCCCGCACCCGGCTGGACGGCGCCCAGCGCGCCTACGCCGAGGCCGCGCGGTCGTCCGCCGAACACCTGCTGGGCCTGGTCAACGACCTGCTGGACTACGCCCGGCTGGAGGCCGGCAAGCTGGAGTTCGACGCCGCCCCGGTCGATCTGGAATCCCTGGTGCGCGGCGTCGCCGAACTGCTGAGCCCCCGCGCCCACGAGCGCGGCCTCGAGATCGCCTGGTCGGTCGCCGCCGACGCCCCCGACGTCCTGGCCGACGAGGGCCGGCTGCGTCAGGTGCTGTTCAACCTGGCCGGCAACGCCGTCAAATTCACTGCCCAGGGCGGGGTCCGCATCGCCGTGGAGCGCGCCGGCGGGACCGCCGGCAAGCCGCGCCTGGCCTTCATCATCGACGACACCGGCCCGGGCGTCCCGGCCGAGGCGCGCGAGCGCATCTTCGAGGAATTCGGCCACGTCGACGCCACCGACGCCAGCCGCTTCGGCGGCGCCGGCCTCGGCCTGGCCGTGGTGCGCAAACTGGCGGCCGCCATGGACGGCTCGGTCTCGGTCAGCGACCGGCCCGACGGCCCCGGCGCCCGCTTCCACTTCGAGGCCGCCTTCGACGCCGCGCCCGACGCCGAGCGCGGTCGCCCGCTGGCCGGACAGGTGGTCAGCGTCATCAGCCCCGATCCTTTCGTGCGGCGCACCGCCGTGGCCCAGATCGAGGCCTCGGGCGGGGCGGTCGTGGACGGCGCGTCCGTCGTCCTCATCGACCACGCGGCGCGCGAAAGCGCCCACGGCCTGGCCGTCCGCCCCGCCGACAGCCGCGCCGTGGTCCTGCTCAAGCCGTCCGAGCGCGACCTCATCGCCCGTTACCGGTCCGCCGGCTTCCACGGCTATCTGATCAAGCCGCTGCGCCGCGCCTCGCTGGCCGAGCGGGTGCTGGCCGCCGCCGGCAGCCAGACCGCCCGCCTGCCCGGCCCTCCGCCCGCCCCTCTTGCCGACGACGACCGCGTCCTGCCCGGCCGTTTCTCGGGCACGCGGGTCCTGCTGGTCGAGGACAATCCCGTCGGCGCCCTGCTGGCCTCGACCCTGCTCAAGCGCGAGGGCTGCGCCGTCGAGACCGCCGCCAGCGGCGACGAGGCGCTGGAGGCCATGAAGCGGGCCCGCTACGACCTGGTCTTCATGGACATGCGCATGCCCGGCATGGACGGTCCGACCGCCGCCCGCGAGCTGCGCGCCCGCGGCGACCGGACCCCCATCGTCGCCCTGACCGCCAACGCCTTCGCCGAGGACCGCAAGGCCTGCCTCGAGGCGGGGATGAACGACCATCTGGTCAAGCCGCTGGAGCTGGAGTCGCTGCGCTCCGCCCTCAGCCGCTGGACGAACCGCGAAGTCCGCGCCAAGGTCGCCGTCTGATTTGACGACGCCGTAATTCGCAAGAGTTGGGGGGCGTCCGGAGACGCGCCCATGACCGACAGCACCACGCCCGCCAGCGAGGTCGCCGCCCTTCAGCCCGCCCCGAAAGGGCTGGGCGTCCTGAAGGCCGCCTTCCGCGAACGCCGGACGCTGGCCATGCTGTTGCTGGGCTTCTCCGCCGGCCTGCCCTTCGCCATGCTGATCGGCACCCTGAACGCCTGGCTGACCGAGGAGAAGATTCCGGTCGCGACCATCGGCATCCTGAGCTGGATCGGCCTGTTCGGCGCCTTCCGCTTCCTCTGGTCCCCCGCCGTCAGCTGGACCCCGCCCGTCCTCGGCAAACGGCTCGGCCGCCGGCGCAGCTGGCTGATCGTCCTGCAGATCGTCATCGCCGCGGCGCTGGGGCTGGTCGCCCTGTCCCATCCGGGCACCGGCGTGCTGGGCCCGCTGGCCCTGGGCGCGGCCCTGGGCGCCTTCGCCTTCGCCACCCAGGACATCGTCATCGACGCCTGGCGGATCGAGGTCGCGGACGAGAAGACGCCGATCGACCTGCTTTCGACCATCTATCAGCTGGGTTATCGCACCGCCGCCCTGGTCGGCGGCGCCGGCGCCCTGCTGCTGGCGACCATCCTCGGCTGGCCCGGCGTCTTCGCCGTCGGCGCTCTGCTGATGGGGGTGGGAATCATCGGCACCCTGATCGCTCCGGAGCCGGAAGCGACCTCCCGGGCGGCCGTGGCGCGCGAGCGGATCGGGTCGCCGCGCCTGCGACTGGCCGTCCTTGTCGCCACGCTGGCGGCCTGGGCGTGGGCCGCCTTCATGCTGGTCAACTTCATGATCACCGCCCTGACCACCTCGCCGGCGCCCAGCGCGGGCGAGTTCACCGCCGATTGGGGCCCGTGGATCGTCGCGGCCACCGTCATCCTGCCCGCCGGCCTGGCCGGCCTGATCGTCTGGAAAGGTCGGGCGGCGACCGAAGCGGAGGCGGTCGCCCTGCCGCGTCTGGCCGATACGCTTTACGACGCCATCCTGGCCCCGCTGGTCGAGCTGATGGGGCGGCTGGGCTGGGGCGCGGTGATCGTGTTGGGGCTGATCCTGACCTACCGGATCACCGACGGGGTCTGGGGTCCGTTCGCCTTTCCCTTCTACATGGGCGACACCGGCGGGGCGCTGGGCCACACCAAGGCCGAGGTGGCGCTGGCGTCCAAGACCTTCGGCGTCGTCATGACCATCGTCGGCATCGCCTTGGGGGGATGGGCGCTGCTGGTCATCGGCCGGATGTGGAGCCTGTTGATCGGCGCGATCCTCAGCGCCGCGACCAATCTCCTGATGATGGATCTGGCGCTGGGCGCGCCGGTGATCGACTCCTTCATGCGAACGACGGGCCTCTACGGCCTGTTCGGCGCCTTCCATATCGGCGAGCCCCTGTCGCGGCTGATGCTGGCCATCTCCGGCGAGAACATCGCCGGCGGTTTCGCGGGCGCGGCCTTCGTGGCCTATCTGTCCGCCCTGTCGAACAAGATGTTCGGCGCGGTCCAGTTCGCGGTCTTCATCTCGCTGGCCCTGCTGATCGGCACCCTGGGCCGCGGCGCCCTGGGCGAGCTGATCGACGCCGAGGGCTATGCGCCGATGTTCGCCATCGCCGCCTGGCTGGGCCTGCTGGCGGTGGTGTTCTGCATCGCCGAGTGGGTGCGCGGCGCCCTTGAACGCCGCAAGCTGGCCGCCGCCCAGGTCTGAAAGCCCGGGCGGCCGTCAGGCCCTACTCCTCGCCTTCGGCGCCTTCTTCGTAGGCGGCGAAGGTCGCGGCGGTGATGATCTCGCTGACCGAGGCCCCCAGCGACACGATCTGCACCGACTTCTCCAGACCGACCAGCAGCGGGCCGATCACGGTCGCGCCGCCCAGGGACTGGACCAGCCGCGTCGAGATGGCGGCTGAATGAATGGCCGGCATGACCAGGACGTTGGCGTGGCCGGTCAGGCGCATGAACGGGTAGCGCCCGCGCAGTTCCGGATCCAGCGCCAGCTCCGGCGGCATCTCGCCTTCGTATTCGAAGTCCACGCCCTTGCTGTCGAGGATGCGGATCGCCTCGCGCACCTTCTCGCCGCGATCGCCGGGAGGGTTGCCGAAGGTCGAGTAGCTGAGGAAGGCCACGCGCGGAGTCTTGCCCAGCTTGCGCACGGTGGCGGCCGCCTGGATGGCGATCTCGGCCAGTTCCTCGGCGTTGGGCAGTTCGTGGATCGAGGTGTCGGCGACGAACAGGGTGCGGCCCTTGGCCAGCAGGATCGACAGGCCGATCATCCGCTCCTTCACGTCCAGGACGCGGCGGACCTCCTTGAGCACCATGTTGAAGTTGCGGGTCACGCCGGTGACCATGGCGTCGGCCTGACCGCGCGCGATCATGGTCGCGCCGAAGTAGTTGCGGTCCTGGTTGATCATCCGCTGCACGTCGCGGCGCAGATAACCCCGGCGCTGCAGCTTGGCGTACAGCCAGTCGGTGTACTCCTCGTTCTGGTGGCTGATCCGGGCGTTGATGATCTCGATGCCCATCTCGTCGAAGTTCAGACCGGCCTCGGCGGCGTTCTTGCGGATCAGCTCCTCGCGGCCCAGCAGGATCGGCGTGCCCAGCTCGGCCTGCTTGAAGCCCCAGGCGGCGCGGATCACGGCGGTTTCCTCGCCCTCGGCGAACACGACCCGCTTGTTCGGGGCCGCGCGCACCGCGCCCGAGATGTTCTGCATCAGGGCGGCCGACGGATCGAGGCGCTGGCGCAGGGAGACGCGGTAGGCGTCCATGTCCTCGATCGGCTGGCGGGCCACGCCGGTGTCCATGGCGGCCTGGGCCACGAACGGCGGGATGAACCAAATCAGGCGCGGGTCGAACGGCGACGGGATGATGTAGTCCGGGCCGAACTTCAGCTTGCGCCCGCGATAGGCGGCGGCGACCTCGTCCGGCACGTCCTCGCGGGCCAGGGCGGCCAGGGCCTCGGCGCAGGCGACCTTCATCTCGTGGTTCACGCGGCGGGCGCGCACGTCCAGCGCCCCGCGGAAGATGTAGGGGAAGCCCAGCACGTTGTTGACCTGGTTCGGATAGTCCGACCGGCCGGTGGCGATGATGGCGTCCGAGCGCACCGAGCGCACGTCTTCCGGCGTGATCTCTGGGTCCGGATTGGCCATGGCGAAGATGATCGGATTGGGCGCCATCGAGGCCACCATCTCCTTGGTGATGGCGCCCTTGGCGGCCAGGCCCAGCACCACGTCGGCGCCGACCATGGCCTCTTCCAGCGTACGGTGCGGCGTGTCGGTGGCGTGCGCCGCCTTCCACTGGTCGATGTTGGGGCGGCCCCGGTAGACGACGCCGTCGCGGTCCAGGATCACGGTGTTCTCGGCCCGGACGCCCGCCGCCTTCATCAGGCCGATGGACGACAGGCCCGCGGCGCCGGCGCCGACCAGAACGACCTTCAGGTCTTCCAGCTTCTTGCCGGCGATGTGGGCCGCGTTGATCAGGCCGGCGGTCGAGATGATGGCCGTGCCGTGCTGGTCGTCATGGAAGACCGGGATATCCAGCAGGTCCTGCAGCTGGCTTTCGATCTCGAAGCATTCAGGGGACTTGATGTCCTCCAGATTGATGCCGCCCCAGGTGTCGCCGATGTTCTTGACGACGGTGATGAACTCGTCCGGATCGGTGGTCTTCACCTCGATGTCGAAGCTGTCGACGTCGGCGAAGCGTTTGAACAGGACGGCCTTGCCCTCCATCACCGGCTTGGACGCCATATGGCCGAGGTTGCCGAGGCCCAGGATGGCCGTGCCGTTCGAGATGACGGCGACCAGATTGCCCTTGGAGGTGTAGTCGTAGGCCTTGTCGACATCGGCGGCGATGGCCAGGACCGGCACCGCCACGCCCGGCGAGTAGGCCAGCGACAGGTCGCGCTGGGTCGCCATGGGCTTGATCGGGGCCATCGAGATCTTGCCCGGAGCGGGGAAGCGGTGGAAGTCCAGCGCGTCCTGGTCGGAGAAGGTCTGCTTGTCTGTCAGGTCGGGCATGGCTCTCGGCGTTTCCGGTCGCGCCTTCGCGCGTGTTCAGTTCGACCCTGTTCCTAGTGCGCGGGGCCGGAAGGGACAACCGCTGACGCGAGGGAAGCCGCGTCCCGGCGGCGCGGGGTTTGAACGCCGGGATAAGCCGAGACTGTCCGGAAAATGTGACAGCGGGCGGCGCGTTTTGAGCGGATTTCCGCCGACCTGGCCCCCTGCGGCGAAAGGCCCGCCCGCCAGATCGGTTGTCAGGGCGGAGGGCGGCTGTTACTGCGAGCCGTTCTCAATATCAGCCCTCCCCCAAGGCGATCCCGTGACTCTCCGCTCCATCCTGCTGCTCTCCACCACCGTCGCCGGACTGGCCGCGGCCCCCGTCTTCGCGCAGGAGGCCCAGACCACCGAGCTGGGTGAGGTCGTCGTGACCGGCTCGCAGGTCCGGCAGGCCCCGCCCTATGCCGGCGGCCAGGTCGCCACCGGCGGGCGCGTGGGCATGTTCGGCTCGCAGGACGTGATGGACACGCCCTTCGCCGTGACCAGCTACACCGAGCGACTGGCCCGCGACCAGCAGGCCCGCAGCGTCGGCGACGTGCTGCAGAACGACCCGGCGGTGCGCGTCACCAAGGGCTTCGGCAATTTCCAGGAGCTGTACGTCATCCGCGGCTTCCCCGTGTACTCGGACGACATGACCTGGAACGGCCTGTACGGCATCCTGCCGCGCCAGTTCGTGGCCTCCGAGTTCATTGAGCGGGTCGAGGTCTTCCATGGCGCCACGGCCTTCCTGAACGGCGCCGCACCCGGCGGCAGCGGCGTCGGCGGCGCCTTCAACCTGACGCCCAAGCGCGCCGGCGACACGCCGCTGAACCGCCTGACCCTGGGCTGGGACGGCGGCGACGCCCTCTACGCCGCCGGCGACTTCTCGCGCCGCTTCGGCGCCGACAAGGCGTGGGGCGCCCGCCTGAACGTCGCGGCCCGCGACGGCGAGAGCACGGTCGATGGCGAGAACCGCGAGCTTCAGGTGCTGGGCCTCGGCCTCGACCGCCGCGGCGACCGCGCCCGCTTCTCGGCCGACCTCGGCTGGCAGAACCACCACATCGACGCTCCGCGCCCGACGGTCACCCCGCTCGGCGCCATCCCGACGCCGCCCTCGGCGGACGGCAATTTCGCCCAGCCCTGGACCTACACCGACGAGGAACAGCTGTTCGGCGTCGCCCGCGGCGAGTTCGACCTGACCGACGACGTCACCGTCTGGGCGGCCTTCGGCGGCCGCAGCGGCAAGGAGGACAACGTCCTGGCCAATCCGAGCGCGGCCCCCGACGGCGCGCTGAGCGCCTACCGCTTCGACAATGTGCGCGAGGATGCCGTCTGGTCCGGCGACATCGGCGTCCGCGCCGACCTGACCACCGGACCGGTCGGACACCGCCTGGTGGCTTCGGCCTCGCAGGTGCAGCTGAAGTCGGCGAACGCCTACGCCTTCTCCAGCTTCGCCGGCTTCCCGAGCAACCTCTACAACCCCGTAGACGTCGCCCCGCCGGTCCCGAACTTCTTCGTCGGGGGCGACCTGTCCGACCCGCTGACGACCGAGCGGTCGATTACCTCCAGCATCGCGATCGCCGACCAGCTGTCCTTCCTCGACGGCCGCCTGCTGGCCACGGTCGGCGCCCGCTATCAGGAGGTCGAGACCCGGTCGTACGACTACAACACCGGCGCGCCGCTCTCGTCCTATGAAGGCGACGCGGTCACGCCGGCCTTCGCCGTGGTCTACAAGCCTTCGGACCGGATCTCGATCTACGCCAACTACGCCGAGGCCCTGATCCCCGGGAAGATCGCGCCCGCCACCGTCAACGCCGACATCCCCGGCGACACCCCGGACCTCGGCGTCGTGCCCGTTCCCGTCTTCAACCAGGGCGAGGCGCTCGATCCCTTCCGCGGCGAACAGATCGAGGCGGGCGTCAAATATGACGGCGGCGGCTTCGGCGCCTCGCTGAACGCCTTCCGCATCACCCTGCCGAACGAGTCGTTCGATCCCGTCACGCGGGTCTACAGCGCCGGCGGCGAGCAGCGGAACCAGGGCGTCGAGTTCGCCGTCTATGGCGAGCCGATCGAGGGACTTCGTCTGCTGGGCGGCCTGACGCTGATGGACGCCGAGGTCACCCGGTCCATCACCCCCGCGCTGGCGGGCAAGGCGGCCATCGGCGTGCCGGAGGCCCAGGCCAATCTGAACGTCGAATGGGACGTGGCGGCGGTTTCGGGCCTGACCCTCGAGGGCCGCGCCATCTACACCGGATCGCAGCCGGTCAGCGCCGACAACACCGTCGAGCTGGACTCGTGGACCCGCTTCGACGCCGGCGTGCGCTATGAGTTCGAGGCCGGCGAGCGTCCGCTGACCCTCCGCGCACGGGTCGAGAACCTGGCCGACGAGGACCAATGGGTCGCCGCCGGCGGCTATCCGGGCGCCAACTACCTGACGCTCGGCGCCCCGCGCACCTTCCGGGTGTCGATCTCGACGGACTTCTGAGCCGGATGAAGCCGGGCGCGATCAGGGCCTGGAGCTGGGTCCACAAGTGGTCGAGCCTGGTCTCGACCGCCTTCCTGCTGATGCTGTGCGTCACGGGGCTTCCGCTCGTCTTCACGCACGAGCTGGATCACGTCCTGCTGGGCCACGAGGTCGCCGCGCCCGCCCACCCGGGCACGGAGAAGCTGAACCTCGACCAGGTCCTGGACGTCGCCCTCGCCCGCAAGCCCGGCGAGGTTCCGGCCTTCATGAGCTTTGACGTGGAACGGCCGGTGGTGAACGTCACCAGCATCGATCCGAACGGTCCCGACGGAAAATACAGCTTCCAGCCGATCGACCAGTTCACCGGCGAGGCGGCTCCGCTGGTGGCGGGCCACCCGGTGATGGAGTTCATTCTGCAACTGCACACCGACATGTTCCTGGGGCTTGCGGGGATGCTGTTCCTCGGCGCCATGGGCCTGCTGCTGGTGGCGGCGCTGGTGTCCGGCGTGGTGCTCTACGCCCCCTTCATGCGCCGCCTGCCGTTCGGCACGGTGCGGGCGGGCAAGGCCGCGCGGACGCGCTGGCTCGACTATCACAACCTGCTGGGGGTGGTGACCGTGGCGTGGGTGCTGGTCGTCGGCGTCACGGGCGTGGTCAACACCTTGGCCGTGCCGATCATCGCCTACTGGAAGGATGACGCCCTGAAGACGCTGACCGCCGCCTATGACGCGCCCGTCAGCCTGACGGAGCGCAGCTCGCTGGACGCCGCCGTCGAGCGGGCCAGGCAGGCGTTGCCGGGCATGACCCTGCAGTTCGTGGCCTTCCCCGGCTCCACCTATTCGACCGAGAACCACTATGCGGTCTTCTTCCACGGCGACACGCCGCTGACCGAGCATCTGACGACGCCCGCCCTGATCGACGCGCGGACCGGCGAGCTGGCCGCGGTCGCGCCCGCGCCCTGGTATGTGAAGACCCTGTCCCTGTCGCAGCCGCTGCATTTCGGCGACTACGGCGGCCTGCCGCTGAAGATCCTGTGGGCCCTGCTCGACCTGGCGACCATCGTCATTCTGGGCAGCGGGCTTTACCTCTGGTGGGTCAAGCATCGGTCGGCGAGGCGGGACGCGAAATGAAGACCGGTCCGCTAGACCTGAAGGCCATCTTCGCCGTTCCGCTGGTCGTGGCCGTTCTGTCCCTGATCGGACTGGTCGGCGCGCTGCTGGGCGACGGCGTCTGGGACGGGATCGGCTGGATCGGTCTCGGCGCCGGCGTCGCCGTGACCGTCTGGGCGCTGATCGCCCGGCGGCATCGCTAGGGTCGGGTTCCGACCCGCGACGGCTCCTGCGAGCGCGCGACACGAACCACAACACCGCACAGGCGCGACGCGGCGGTCGGCCCCCCCACTCGGTCGTCCACGGCATTGTCGCGATTATCGCCCATCCCGAACCAGTGGCCTTCCGGGATCCGGATCTCCGGCATGTCGTCCAGGGGTTGATCGGGGCCGAGATCGAGGGTCAGCCAGCTTCGTCCCGAAGGCAGGGTCTCGCGCCACACGCTGAACGGCATGCCGTGCACGCTCGAATGCTCCCCGAATGGCTGGGCTGTTCCGGACTGCGCGGCCTCCCGCGGGACGGGATGACCGTCGATGTACAGCACGCCCCCGTGCATCCGCACCGTCTGACCCGGCCCGGCGACGATCCTGCGAACCCACGGCGCGCCGTCATGATCGACGATCACGACATCGCCTGGCGTCGGCGTGGTCGCGCCACATTCACCACGCGGCCGGTCGGCGACGACCACATCGCCTTCTTGCAAGCCGGGCTGCATCGAGCTTGAGGACACAGTGTACGGATGCTGGCCCGGCTGGACCCAGACGGGGCCCGACTGCTGCACCGTCAACGCCAGAAGCAGGGCGCCGATCACAGGCTGAGCAGCCCCGTCCGCTCGACCTCGATCGGCCCCGTCATGAAGACGTGGTCCGAGGCCTCGTCCCAGTCGATCATCAGGCGGCCGCCGTCGACGTCCACCGTGGCGTGACGCCCGGTGACGCCGCGACGGGCCGAGGCGACCAGGGCCGCGCAGGCGCCGGTGCCGCAGGCCTTGGTCAGGCCCGCGCCGCGCTCCCATACCCGCAGGCGGATGTGATCGGGCGACAGGGCGTGGACGAAGCCGACATTGACCCCCTCCGGGAACAACGGGTGATGCTCCACCAGCGAGCCGGAGCCGCGCACGAAGCCGTCGTTCGGCGCGTGGTCCATGAAGAAGACCACGTGCGGATTGCCCATCGAGACCGCGCCCGGCGTGTGCAGGACCGGGTCATCGATCGGCCCGACCTGAAGCTCGATGCCGCGGGTGTCCATCTCTTCGGCCAGCGGCACCTGGGTCCAGTCCAGACGCGGCGCGCCCATGTCGACGGTCACCTGGCCGCCCGCCGCGCGGGTGGCGACGGTCAGCCCGCCGGCGGTGTCGATCACCACCCGGTCCTTGCCGGTGGACTCCATCAGCACCCAGCCCACGCAGCGCAGGGCGTTGCCGCAGGTCTCGACCATGCTCCCGTCGGCGTTCCACACGCGCATGAAGGCGTCGGCGTCGATCGAGGGTTCGATGGAGATCAGCTGGTCGCAGCCCTCGCCCGTCTCGCGGTCGGCGATGGCGCGCACCTGCTCGACCGTCGGCGTGAACGGCGTTTCCAGCGCATTGACGACGACGAAGTCGTTGCCGGCGCCGTTCATCTTGACGAAGGGACGGGTCATTTCAGCCTCCATATAGGGCCAGACTGGACCTGAGACGAGAGAACGGCGTTAAGCTGGGCCATGAGTCGCCAGTCGCCCGCCCGAAAGGCCGCCCGCAAGTCCGCCACAGCGGTCGAGCCGCCGCACGCGGAAGGCCTGCGCCTGCGGGCCCGGCTGCGCTACCTCTACCATGGGTCGTCGCCGCTGGCGGTGCGGTTCCGGCTGGCGGTCATCGTCATCGACTTCGCCATTATCGCCTTCTTCCTGGCCGCGCCGATCCTCCATGAAGCCGGGCTGGTCTTCTATGTGATCGACTATCTGATCGCCGCCATCCTGATCGTGGACCTCGCGGCCCGAGCGCTGGCCCATACGGACATCAAGGACTGGCTGAAGAAGCCGGCGACCTGGGTGGATCTGTTCGTGCTGGCGACCCTGCTGTTCCCCGCCTGGCTGTTCAACCTCGGCTTCCTGCGGCTGCTGCGGCTGTGGACCCTGCTGCATTCGGAATTCTTCTGGCGCACCATCGGGCACAAGTACGACGACACCCGGGTGGAGGAGATCACCAAGGCGGTCGCCTCGCTGCTGACCTTCATCTTCGTGGTCACGGGCTTCGTCTACGCGACCTTCCGGGGCACGCATCCGGGCATCACCGGTTATCTGGACGCCCTGTATTTCACCGTCGCCACCCTGACGACGACCGGCTTCGGCGACATCACCCTGCCGGGCAACTGGGGCCGGGTGCTGTCGATCGTGGTCATGCTGACCGGCATCACCCTGTTCCTGCGGCTGGCCCAGACCATCTTCCGCCCGCACAAGATCAGCCACGACTGCCCCACCTGCGGCCTGAAGAAGCACGACCCCGACGCCGTCCACTGCAAGGCCTGCGGCAAGGTCCTGTGCATTCCGGACGAAGGCGCGTGAGCTGCGCCTCATGACAAACCTGTAACGTTTGCGGCTTCGCCTTGTCGGAGGGGCGACGGCGGATAAGGTGCCGCCCGACATTTCCCGGGGGAGTACCCATATGATCCGTTCCGCCGCGCTCGCCGCGCTTCTCGCCACCTCCGCCCTTTCGAGCGCCGCCATGGCCCAGACCGCCGCCCCCGCCTCCGCCAACGCCCCGACCGGAGGGTTCGCCGCCTCGGATGCGACCGATCCCTATCTGTGGCTGGAAGAGGTCGAGGGCGAGCGGGCGATGGAATGGGTCCGCGCCCACAACGAACGGTCGCTCGGCGTCCTGCAGGGCGACCCCCGCTACGCCCAGCTTCACGACCAGGCGCTGGAGATCGTCCAGTCGCGCGACCGCATCCCGGGCGTCGGCTTCAACCACGACGGCACGCTGGACAATTTCTGGCAGGACGCATCGCACGTGCGCGGCGTCTGGCGCACCACGACCCTGGACAGCTACCGCACGGCCGAGCCGCGCTGGGAAACCATCCTGGACATCGACGCCCTGGCCGCGTCGGAGGGCAAGAACTGGGTCTACAAGGGCGTGACCTGCCTGCCGCCGCAAGAGACCCACTGCCTGGTCAGCCTGTCGGACGGCGGCAAGGACGCCGTCACGGTCCGTGAGTTCGACCGCCAGACGAAACAGTTCGTCGACGGCGGCTTCGTCCTGCCGGAGTCCAAGGGCGGCGCGACCTGGATCGACGCCGACACCCTGCTGATCTCGCGCGATTTCGGCGAAGGAACCCTGACCGATTCCGGCTATCCGCGCACCCTGCGCCTGCTGCGCCGCGGCCAGTCGCTCGATCAGGCCACGGTCGTGTTCGAGGGTCAGCAGACCGACGTCTCGGTCAGCGGCTACACCCTGCGCGACGCCGACGGCGTGGTGAAGGCGACCCTGATCAATCGGGGGATCAACTTCTATGAGGGCGAGACCTGGCGTCTGAACGCCGACGGCACCACGACCCAGCTGCAGCTGCCGGCCAAGTCCAGCATCAACGCCCTGGTCAAGGGTCAGCTGGTGGTCACCACCGATCAGGACTGGACCGCTCCGTCCGGCCAGCAGTTCCGCACCGGCGACGTCATCGCCTGGAACCTGGAGCAATGGCTGGCCAATCCGGCGACGCCCGCCCAGCTGGTCATCCGTCCGACCGACCGCGAAGCCATCGAGGGCATCTCCAGCACCCGCAACAAGCTGGTCGTGGCCCTGTACGAGAACGTGCGCGGCTCGGTCTATGTCTATGAGCCCAATCCGTCGGGCGAATGGGCGCGCACCCGCCTGGACCTGCCGCAGAACGTCACCGTCGGCGTCGGCTCGGCCTCGGACAGCGACGACAAGGTCTTCGTCAGCGTCGCCGGCTATCTGAACCCGTCCAGCCTGTACCTCGCCGACGCGGCCACGACCCAGGCCGCCGTGGTGAAGTCCCTGCCGGCCAAGTTCGACGCCACCGGCATGGTGGTCGAACAGTTCGAGGCCCGCAGCGCCGACGGGACCATGATCCCCTACTTCGTCGTCCATAAGGGCGACATGCCGATGGACGGCTCCAACCCGACGCTGCTGTACGGCTACGGCGGCTACCAGAACTCCTTGCTGCCCGGCTATTCGGCCACGGTCGGCAAGCTGTGGCTGGAGCGCGGCGGCGTCTATGTGGTCGCCAACACCCGCGGCGGCGGCGAGTTCGGTCCGCGCTGGCACCAGGCGGCCCTGCAGCAAAACCGCCAGCGCGCCCACGAGGACTTCCAGGCCGTGGCCCTGGACCTGGAGGCCCGCAACATCACCAGCCAGCCCCGCCTCGGCATCATGGGCGGCTCGCAGGGCGGCCTGTTCATGGGCGCCATGCTGACCCAGCGTCCGGACCTGATCAACGGCGCCGTCATCCAGGTGCCGCTGTTCGACATGCTGCGCTTCCACAAGCTGCTGGCCGGCGCCTCGTGGATCGCCGAATACGGCAATCCGGACATTCCGGAGCAGCGCGCCTGGATCGAGCAGTATTCGCCCTACCAGAACCTGCGGGCCGGCCAGCCCTATCCGGAGGTCTTCATCCACACCTCGACCAAGGACGACCGCGTCCACCCGGGTCACGCCCGCAAGGCGGCGGCGCGCCTGGAAGAGCTGGGCTATCCGGTGCTGTTCTATGAAAACACCGACGGCGGCCACGCGGCCGGCGCCAACCTGCGCGAGACGGCCCGCCGTCTGGCGCTGGAGTACACCTATCTGACTCGCCGCCTGATGGATTCGCCGGCGCAGGAATAGGACCTTTCACCCGCTCATCCCCGCCAAGGCGGGGACCCAGTGCTTTCGTCAAGACGCTGATGGGCGGGATTGCTGTTAGGGGCGGTCGGCCGGCGCCGGCCGCCCACGGATCTGGGTCCCCGCCTTCGCGGGGATGAGCGGAGTTGAAAATGCGCCACCTGCTTCTGTCCGCCGCCATCCCGGTGCTCATGCTCGCGATCACCCTTCCAGCCAACGCCCAGCAGGCCGCTGGCGAGGATGCGATCACGGTCCCCGCCAACCGGATCATCCCGCCCCACTACCCGGCCGACCTGACCCCCGCCGGAGTCCGCGCCGCCGACGACCATCTGGCGCTGGAGGAGGTCAACGGGACCCAGGCCATGGCCTTCGTCCGCGCCGAGAACGAACGGTCGCTGGCCGCCCTGACCGGCGACCCGCGCTATGAGACCTTCCGCCGGGAGGCCGAAGCCATCCTGACCGCCACCGACCGCATCCCCGCGCCCAGCTTCCTCGGCGACGGGATCGGCAATTTCTGGCAGGACGCCGCCAATCCCAAGGGCGTGTGGCGCCGCACCACCCTGGACAGCTACCGCGCGGCGGACACCCGCTGGGAGACCCTGATCGACCTGGACGCCCTGTCCCGCGCCGAGGGCAAGGACTGGGTCTGGAAGGGCGCCAGCTGCCTGGCCCCGGACGAGACCCGCTGCCTGATCAGCCTGTCGGACGGCGGCAAGGACGCCGTGGTCGTGCGCGAGTTCGACACCACGACCCGCCGCTTCGTGGACGGAGGGTTCGTCCTTCCCGAAGGCAAGCACCGGATCAGCTGGCTGGATCGCGACACGCTTCTGGTCGCCACCGACTTCGGGGCGGGGACGCTGACGGAGTCAGGCTATCCCTACATCATCAAGTCCCTGAAGCGCGGCCAGCCGCTGGACCAGGCGACCGAGGTCTACCGCGGCGACCCGTCGGACGGCGGCTATGGCGTCTCGGCTTCGGTCTACCGCGATAGTCGAGGCGCGGTGGAGGCCGTGATCATCTCGCGTCCGCTGGACACCTACAGGTCGGAGACGTGGCGGCTGATTGACGGTCGACCCGTGAAGCTGGCCCTGCCCGAACAGGTCTCGATCTATGGAACCCTGGGGCAGCGGCTGGTGCTGTCGAATGACGAGGCGTGGCGCTGGGGCGCCCGGACCATCACCCCCGGAACCCTGCTGGCGATTTCCATGGAGGAACTGGCGCGTGGCGCCGGCGGGCTCTATCCCGATACGGACCCGGAAACGATCTTCACGCCCACACCGCGCCAGTCGCTTCAGGACGTGGCGGTGATGGACGACCACGTCGTCGCCGTCATTTCCGACAACGTCGTCAGCCGGGTCAGGCGCTATCGGTTCGGCCAGAACAATCAGGCCGCCTGGTCGGGGAGCGATATCGCCGGACCGGAAAACAGCGCCATCGGATTGGGCGACAGTTCGAAGGCGTCGGGACGGGTCTTCGTCTCCGCTCAGGGGTTCCTGACGCCGCCCACGCTGGGCCTTCTGGCGGCCGACGCTGCGGCGCCGACCGAGCTGAAATCAGCCCCGGCCAAGTTCGACGCCTCGACCCACGTCACTGAACAGTTCGAGGCCACCTCGTCCGACGGGACCAAGATTCCCTATTTCGTCACCCGCCCGCGCAACCAGAACGGCCCGGCCCCGACCATCCTGTTCGGCTACGGTGGTTTCCAGGTCTCCTTCCCGCCCGCCTACAAGCCCGAGATGGGCAAGCTGTGGCTCGAGAACGGCGGCGTCTTCGTCCAGGCCAACATCCGCGGCGGCGGCGAGTTCGGACCGCAGTGGCACCAGGCCGTGCTGAACGAGAACCGCCAGCTGGCCTTCGACGACTTCGCCGCCGTGGCCCGCGATCTGGAGCAGCGGGGCATCACCTCACCGCGACGCCTGGGCATCTACGGCCGGTCGAACGGCGGGGTCCTCACCTCGGTGTCGATCACCCAGCACCCGGAACTGTTCAACGCGGCGGTGATCGAGAGCCCGCTGATCGACATGCTGCGCTATCACGAGCTGCCCGCCGGGGCCTCATGGATCGGCGAGTACGGCGACCCGCGCATTCCCGAGGAAGCCGCCTGGATCGCCCGCTATTCCGCCTATCAGCAGCTTCGTCCGGGCGCGCACTATCCGCGCGTCTACATCACGACCAACACCCGCGACGACCGCGTCCACCCGGGTCACGCGCGCAAGTTCGCGGCTCGTTTGGGCGATATGGGATACGACCATCTGTACTATGAGGAGACGGCGGGCGGTCACTCGAACGACGCCGACCCGGTCGCCAACGCCCGCCGCTGGGCCCGCCACTACGTCTACCTGTCGCAGCAGCTGATGGACTGAGGAGGCGGCCGCTCCATAGGCGATGGAGCCCACCGTCGTCCGTCTGCGCGGGGGAAGTGGTTAGTGATTAGTGGTTCGACGTTGCTGGCACGGTGCGTGAATTACGGGCGCCGGCGCTGACGCCGCCACCCACTAATCACTAACCACTAATCACTAGATAGGCTCTCTGCCCACCGCCCCAAGCACGGAGCCTGCCGCCTATGCCGGCTCCAGCACCTTGGTCTTCTTCGCCTTGGCCGGCTTTTCCGCCTTGGCGGGCTTGTCGGCCTTCTTGGCGGCCTTCTCGGCCTTCTTCATCTCGCGGGCGGCCTTCTTGGCGGCCTTGGCTTCAGCCTTGGCCTTCACCGGCGCGGCGTCGGCCTCGCCGGCCAGTTCGCCCAGCAGCTCCAGGAAGCCGTCGCGCTTGCCCTTGGGCAGCAGGGCCATGATCCGCTTGTCGGCGGCCTCGACCCGCGGACGGGCGGCCTCCAGCGCGGTCTCGCCGGCGGCCGACAGGCGCACGGCCTTGGCGCGGGCGTCGATGGCCGACTTCTCCCGATCCAGCAGGCCCTTGGTGGTCATGCGGGCGACCAGGTCGGCCAGGGTCGAGCGGTCGATGCCGGTGGCGCGGACCAGATCGGTCTGGGTCAGGCCGGCCTTGTGGCTGACCGCCTCCAGCACGGCGAACTGGCGCTGGGTCAGACCGTCCGGACCCGTCTCTTCGGCATAGATGTCGAGCGCCAGCTGCAGGGCGCGGTGAATCAGATGGCTCGGAGAGGCCGCGAGGGCTCCGCCGCGCTTGGGCTTGTTACCGGACTTGACCATGAACCGTATCCCCTCGGCTGCAGCGCTACAGGTAGCAGGCGCGTTTTACGGTTTGACGACGGACGATCCCGCGACGCCTACAGACCGGTATCGGGCGAGACCGGATCGGGTTCCGCATCGTCCTTGATCAGATGCTTCATGATGAAGAACACCTGCCAGATGCCGAAGGCGGCGGAGGCGATCCAGAGCCCGCCCCGGAAGGCCACCCAGGTATCGTCGCCCTGGGTGCGCCAGACGATCTCGTTCACGATGGCCACCGCCGCAAAATACAGGCCGTAGCGCAGGGTCAGCCCGCGCCAGCCGAGGTCCGTGATTTTGATCGCGTCGCCGAGCAGATATTTGAACGGATATTTCTTCAGTGGTAGCGACCCCAGCAGCACCACCGCCAGAAGGCCGTTCTGGATGGTCAGCTTGATCTTCAGCAGCGTCGGATCGTGGAAGACCAGGGTCAGTACGCCGAAGATCAGGGCGAAGCCGCCGGTGATGAGCGGCAGGGGAGCCAGACGCTTCTCGACCACATAGCCGACAATCAGGGCGAGGGCGGAGGCGCCCACCAGCACCCAGGTCGCCTGGACCAAGGCTTCCTGCCCGTCGAGGCCGCGTACGAAGCGATTGACAGCATAGGCGGCCATGAAGGCCAGCAGGGCGCCGAAATCGACGGCCTGACGGATGTTGGAGTTGCGGGCCGCGGCGGGGCTGCTCTCGGTCATGGTCTAGTCCTCGAGTCCCACCAGAGACCTTGAAAAGGCTCGCGCGTCAAAGGGTTGCAGATCATCGACGCCCTCGCCGACGCCGATCAGCTTGATCGGGGCGTCCGAGGCCTGCGCGACGGGCACCAGGACCCCGCCGCGCGCCGTGCCGTCCAGCTTGGTCATCACCACGCCGGAGACATAGGCCGTCCGCCCGAAGATCTTTTCCTGTTCCAGCGCATTGCGGCCGACCGTGGCGTCCAGCACCAGCAGGGTCTCATGCGGGGCGTCCGGATCGATCTTCTTCAGCACGCGAACGATCTTCAGCAGCTCGTCCATCAGGGCGGACTTGTTCTGCAGCCGCCCGGCCGTGTCGATCAGGACGACGTCAAAGCCTTCGGCCCGGGCGCGGGTATAGGCGTCGAAGGCCAGGCCGGCGGGATCGGCCCCGTCGCGGCGGCTTTCGAACGTGGCGCCGGCGCGGTCGGCCCAGACCTTCAGCTGCTCGCGGGCGGCGGCGCGGAAGGTGTCGCAGGCCACGATCATGACCTTGGCGCCCTGCCCGGTCAGGTCCGAGGCGATCTTGCCCAGCGTCGTGGTCTTGCCCGAACCGTTGACGCCGACGAACAGGGTGACGAAGGGCTTCTCGCCGCCCAACGGCTCATAGCGGGCCTGGTGGTTGATCAGTTCGGCGGCCACGGCCTCGGCCAGCGCCTCCTTGACCTCGCGCTCGTCGGCGCCCGCGCCGAAGCGCAGGTCGCGGAAGCGCTCGACGATCCGGTCGGTCGCCGCCGGGCCCAGATCGCTCTCCAGCAAATGTTCTTCCAGCTGCTCCAGCGCCTTGTCGCTGAGCGGCTCCTTCACGAAGGTGGCGACGACCTGTTCGGTCATCTGCTTCGAGGAACGGCTCAGGCCTTCGGTGAGCCGGGAGAACCAGCCTTTTTTCGGCGCGTCAGTCATGACTTGGCTTTAGCCGGACGGGGCTCGCACGTCACCACATACTCCGCTCATCCCGGCGAAAGCCGGGACCCAGTTCTTTGGCTACGCCGTTATACCCTGTATGAGCATAAGTGGCGGTCCAAGCCGTCGGTGGCATGGCTCTTACTGGGTCCCGGCTTTCGCCGGGATGAGCGGATAGATTGATGGCCCAAACTGACCCGTTCCACTCGCCCGCCACGCACGGCTTCGTCCGCGTCGCCGCCGCGACCCCGGTCGTGCATACCGCCGACCCTTCCGCCAACGCCGACGAACACATCGCCCTGATCAGGCAGGCGGGCGAACAGGGCGTCGACCTGATCGTCTTCCCGGAGCTGTCGCTGAGCGGCTACGCCATCGACGACCTGTTGATGCAGGCGGCGCTGCTGGATGAGGTGGAGCGGCAGATCGGACGGGTCGCCGAAGCGACGACGGGGACCGGCGTGGCCGCCGTCGTCGGCGCGCCGATCCGGCACGGCGACCGCCTCTACAACTGCGCCGTCGCCCTCGCGGACGGCGAGGTCCTCGGCGTCGTTCCGAAGACCTATCTGCCCAACTATCGGGAATATTACGAGAAGCGCTGGTTCTCGCCGGCCGACGACGCCCTGCCTGAACTGGGCGGGCGCTGGGGCGCCTTCGGGACACGGCTTCTGTTCGAGGCGGAGAACCGGCCGGGCTTCGTCTTCGGGATCGAGATCTGCGAGGACTACTGGGCGCCGCTTCCGCCCTCGACGCGGCAGGCCCTGGCCGGAGCCCGCATCCTGCTGAACCTGTCCGCCTCCAATGTCGTCATCGGCAAGTCCGACGACCGCGCCCTGCTGTGCGCCAGCCAGTCGGCCCGCGCCATGGCGGCCTATGTCTTCACCGCTTCAGGCTGGGGCGAGAGCACCACCGACCTGGCCTGGGACGGACAGGCGACGATCCATGAGCTGGGCGCGCGGCTGGCGGACGGTGAGCGGTTCGCCCTGGAAAGCCATCTGACAGTCGCCGATATCGATATCGACCGGATAGGGCTGGAGCGGCTGCGGACCGGCACCTTCGCCGACACCGCTCGCCGGGAGCTGGGCGACCACGACTTCGACCGCATCCTGTTCACCGCGCGTGAGGCGCCCCAGGTCGCCGACCTGATCCGCCCCCTCGACCGCTTCCCCTTCGTGCCGGACGATCCCGCCCGGCTGGATCAGGACTGCTACGAGGCGTTCAACATCCAGGTGCAGGGCCTGATGCGGCGGCTGAAGGCGACGGGATCCAGGACGCTGGTGATCGGCGTCTCGGGCGGGCTGGATTCGACCCAGGCGCTGCTGGTCGCCTGCCGGGCCTTCGACCGGCTGGGCCTGCCTCGCACCGGCATTCTCGCCTACACCATGCCGGGGTTCGCGACCTCGGAGGGGACGAAGTCCAACGCCTTGGCCCTAATGACCGCGCTGGGCGTGACGGCCGGGGAGATCGACATCCGCCCCGCCGCCGAGCGGATGCTGGCCGACATCGGCCATCCCTATGCGAAGGGCGAGGCGGTCTACGACATCACCTTCGAGAATGTGCAGGCCGGCCTACGGACCGACTATCTGTTCCGTCTCGCCAACCAGAACGGCGGACTGGTGCTGGGCACCGGCGACCTGTCGGAGCTGGCGCTGGGCTGGGCCACCTACGGCGTCGGCGACCACATGAGCCACTACAACGTCAACGGCGGCGTGGCGAAGACCCTGATCCGGCACCTGATCCGCTGGGTGGCGGCCAAGGAGCACGAGGGCGAGACCGCCCGCGTCCTGCACGCCATCCTGGACACCGAGATTTCGCCCGAACTGGTCCCGGCCAAGGACGGGAAGATTCAGTCCACGGAAGGGACCGTCGGCCCCTACGCCCTGAACGACTTCTTCCTGTTCTACATCACCCGCTTCGGCCTGAGCCCGTCGAAGGTCGCGTTCCTGGCCCATCAGGCCTGGAAGGACGCGTCCACCGGCCACTGGCCCGAAGGGACGCCCGAGGACGAGAAGGTCGAATACGACCTGCCGACCATCAAGGCCTGGCTGCGCAAATTCCTGCACCGCTTCTTCCAGACCAGCCAATTCAAGCGCTCGGCCGTGCCGAACGGACCGAAGGTCGTCACCGGCGGCTCGCTCAGCCCTCGCGGCGACTGGCGCGCGCCGTCTGACGCGACGGCGAAGGTGTGGATCGACGAGCTGGAAGCGAACGTGCCCGACTGAGGCCGCCTAGGGCACTTCGTTCAGGAACGGGAAGATCGCCGCCTTGGCCTCCGGCTCGTCCAGCATCGGCGCATGGCCGACCCCCGGGACTTCGACGAAATCCATCTTGGGGGCGCGCTTGCGCATCTTGGCGGCGATGCTCTCGCTGAGCAGGTCGGAGGTCTGCCCGCGCACCAGCAGCACCTGACGGCCCCGGGTCAGGCGGCCGAACATGGGCCACAGGTTGGGAACCAGCGCCTTGGCCCCCGCCGCCTTGATCGGGACGGAGATGTCCGGGTCGTAGTTCAGCACCGGCGCGCCCTCCGTCCCCTCGCGGAAGATGCGGCGGGCGAAGGCGTCCCAGTCGGCGTCCGTATAGTGCGGGAAGGCGACGGCGTTGATCCGCTTGGCGTATGCGGCGGCGTCGGCCCAGGTCGGGGTGTCGACCGGCTGGCCGGAATAGGCGGCGATGCGCATCAGCCCTTCCTTCGCCACCTCGGGGCCGATGTCGTTGATAATGGCCGCGGCGATGACCTTGGACCGGATGGCCGCCAGGGCCATGGTGATCAGCCCGCCCATGGAGGTGCCCAGGAAGACCGCGCGCTCGATGCCGGCCTGCCGCATCAGGGCCAGCACGTCCTGCGCATAGGTCGCCGGCTGATAGGTCATCGGATCGCGCGCCTCGTCCGACAGGCCGCGGCCGCGCACGTCGATGGCCAGCACCCGGCGGCCGCTCTGGGCGATCAGCGGGGCGATGACCTCGAAATCCTTCGAATTGCGGGTCAGCCCGTGGATGGCGATGACCGGCAGCTTGGCCTGCCCGCCCGAGGGGGCGTAGTCGCGGGCGTAGAGGCTGAGGTCATCGGCGCTGTTCCAGCGACGGTCGACATAGGGCTGGCTCATGCGGTCTCCGGGGTAGAGGCCTGATCGTATTTCATCGCCGCGCGAAATCCCACCGGTCGAACCCTGACGATCCCGTCACCGGCGCGTCAGTGGCCCAGGAGCTCGCGCACGAAGTCATCCAGATTGCCGCCCTCGAAGCGGAAGCCGGGGATGCCGGCGCGTCTGGCCGCCTCCATGTCGGTCGGCTGGTCGCCGATCATGAAGCTGCGCGCGGGATCGATGTGATGCTCGGCGATGGCGCGCAGGATCATCCCGGGGTTGGGCTTCCGGTCCGGATGGTCCGGGTGGATGTAGGCCTCGACCCGGCCCTCGGAATGATAGGGGCAGGCGTAGACCGCGCCGATGCGCCCGCCGCCCAGCGCCAGCCGCCGCACGATCAGGTCGTTGAAGGCGTGCATCTGCTGTTCGGTGAACAGGCCCCGCGCCACGCCCGACTGGTTGGTCACGATGACGCAGAGATAGCCCAGGCGATTGAGCCGCCGCACCGCTTCGGCCGCGCCGGGCATGATGCGCAGCTGGGATTCGAGATGGGGGTAGCCTGTGTCCTCGATCAGCACGCCGTCGCGGTCGAGAAACACAGCAGGATGGCCGGTCGACATGGCGACGGGGATAGGCGCCCGCGCGGTTCGTTGCAATCCCTCACCCGAAGTGACTCCATGCCGTTTGGCGCAAACTCGTCAGATTTGTTAGGGAGCGCCCACCCTGAACGGCGCGTTGAATCCGCGCCGCCCCGCCCGCGCGTCCGCGACCGGAGAATTCCCGCATGACCATCCCCTTCATCGACCTCCAGGCCCAGCGCCTGCGTCTGGCCGGAAAGATCGAGGCCGCCGTCCAGGAGGCCGTCGTCGGCGGCGCCTGGGTCATGGGCCCGCAGGTGCGCCAGTTCGAGGCCGACCTGGCCGCCTTCGGCCGGGCGAAGCATGCGCTGGGCTGCGCCAACGGCACCGACGCCCTGGCCCTGCCGCTGATGGCCTGGGGGATCGGGCGTGGGGACGCGGTCTTCGTGCCGTCGTTCACCTTCGCCGCCACCGCCGAGATCGTGCCGTGGTTCGACGCCGAGCCGGTCTTCATCGACGTGGACGCGACGACCTACAACATGGATCCCGGCCACCTCGAGGCGGCCATCGAGGCGACCCTCAAGGAAGGCCGGCTGACCCCGCGCGTGGTCATCGCCGTCGACCTGTTCGGCCAGCCCGCCGACTATCCGGCCATCAAGGCCATCTGCGACAAGCATGGCCTGAAGCTGATCTGCGACTCGGCCCAGGGCTTCGGCTGCACTCTCTCTGGCGAGCATCCGCTGAAGTGGGCCGACATCACCACCACCAGCTTCTTCCCGGCCAAGCCGCTGGGCTGCTACGGCGACGGCGGGGCGGTGCTGACCAATGACGACGAGCTGGCCCAGTTGATCGATTCGATCCGCGTGCACGGCAAGGCTGTGGCCATCGACCTGAAGGACCGCACCTTCGAGCACGATCCGAAATACCTGAACATGCGCATCGGCCTGAACAGCCGTCTGGACACCATCCAGGCCGCCGTCCTGATCGAGAAGCTGAAGGTGTTCGGCGAAGAGATCGAATGGCGCAACCGCATCGCCGCCCGCTACAACGAGGGCCTGCGCGCCCACGTCGCCGCCGTGCCGGACGTGCCCGCCGGCAACGTCTCCAACTGGGCCCAGTACACGATCGAGCACGACGACCGCGACGCCCTGGCCGCCCACCTGAAGGAACAGGGCGTGCCGACGGCGGTCTACTATCCGATCCCGCTGCACCTGCAGCCCGCCTATGACATGTACCCGCGGGGGCCGCAGGGCCTGCCGGTGACCGAACGCCTGAAGGACCGCGTCATAAGCCTGCCGATGCACGCCGACCTCGACGAGGCGACGCAGGATCGCATCATCGCCGCCGTAGCCGGCTTCAAGGGATAAGCGGATGACCGTTCAGACCACTCCGCTCAAGGCCGGCGTCGCCGGCGTCGGCGTCATGGGGCGCAACCATGCCCGCGTGCTGTCGGACATCCGCGACTTCAACCTGACGGCGGTGTTCGACCCGGATGAAGCCACCGCCTCGGGCGTCGCGGGCCTGTATGACGCCAGGGCCTTCACCTCGGCCGACGATTTCGTCGCCGCCGGTCTGGACGCCGCCGTGGTCGCCACGCCCAACCGGCACCATGCGGACCTTTCGGTCGCCCTGCTGGAGAAGGGCGTCCATGTGCTGGTCGAAAAGCCCATCGCCGCCACGGTCGCCGACGCCCAGCGCATGATTGACGCCGCCAAGGCCAACAGCCGGGTGCTGATGGTCGGCCAGGTCGAGCGCTTCAATCCGGCGGTCGACGCGGTCAAGCGCGCCATCGCCGATGAGGACGTCATTTCCATCCAGATCACCCGCGTCGGCCCGTTCCCGCCGCGCATGGGCGAGGTCGGCGTGGTCATCGACCTGGCGGTGCACGACATCGACATCATCCGCCACCTGACGGACTCCGAGATCGTCGAGGTCCAGCCGCAGCTGGCCCGCACCCGCGCCGAGCGTGAAGACACCGCCCTGCTGCAGTTCCGGCTGGAGAACGGGGTCATCGCCCACATCACCACCAACTGGGTCACGCCCTACAAGACCCGCACCCTGCAGGTGGCGACCAAGACCAAATTCGTCGTCGCCGACCTGATGACGCGCCAGGTGACCGAGTATTTCGGCCAGCAGCCGGACGGCAGCTATTCGACGCGCGGCGTCATGAGCTGGCCGAACGAGCCGCTGAAGAAGGAGCTGGAAGCCTTCGCCCACGCCATCCGCACCGGCGAGACGCCCGCGGTCACCGGCGAGGACGGCCTGCGCAATCTGGAAGTCGCCCTGCGCTGCCTCGGCGAGGGCTGACCGCTCAGGCCTCCAGCGGCGCGGACTCCCGAAGCAGGAGGTCGCGCCGTCCGGGAGTCGGGCGGAAGGTCAGGCGGGCCGTCAGACCGCTCGCCGCATAGTCCAGCTCGGCCGAGCCGCTCAGATCGCCCTTCAGGCTGGTGGCGATCAGGCGCGAGCCGAAGCCGACCCGCTCCGGCGAGGCGGCGATCCGGGGCCCATCTACTTCGGTCCAGTCCAGAACCACGATCCCGGCCTCGTCCGGCGCGGTCCAGGACACCGTCACGCAGCCGCCGGCGACGCTCAGCGCCCCGTGCTTGGTGGCGTTGGTGACCAGTTCGTGGATCACCATGCCCATGGCCAGCGCCTGCGGCGGCTCGAACAGCACCACGGGCCCCTGCAGCCGGAACTGTTCCGCCGAATAGGGCCGCAGCTCCTTGGCCAGCAGGTCCTGTAGCGTCGTCTGCTCCCACCCCGTCGCGGTCAGCAGGTTGTGCGTCTCGGACAGCGCCATCAGCCGCGCCTCGAACAGGGCGGAGAACTCCGCCACCGAGGTCGCCCGGCGCGCGGTCAGGGCCGCGATCGCCTGGATGGTCGCCAGGGTGTTCTTCACCCGGTGGTTCAGCTCGTTGATCAGCAGTTTCTGGCGGCGCTCGCTGGTCTCCAGCGCCTCGAAGGCGCGGCGGCGGTCGGTGCTGTCGTTGACCACTCCGGCCAGCTTCAGCGCCCGTCCCGAACGGGAGCGGATCAGGCTGCCCCTCGAGTGGACCCAGCGTCCGCTGCCGGCGATCGGATATTCCACGTCATAGTCCGCCTCGCCCGCCAGTGCGGCCTCCAGCGCCAGGTTACGGGCGGGACGCTGCTCCGCGTCCAGCCAGACCGGCTGGCCCACGTCGCCGGTCGCCTGGTCCGCGCCGAGCCCGACCAGTTCCCGCGCCCGGGGCGACAGGGCGAAGGTCCTGTCCCAGGGATTGACCTCCCAATAGCCGACCCCCGCCGCCGCCAGCACGGACAGCAGCCGGGCGCGCTCATCGGCCATGGAGGCGGCCAGGCCGATGAACAGGATCACCGCCGTGACCGCCGCCACGCTGACCGCGATGGCCAGCGGCGGCGCCCCGTCATGGTCGAGGCCGCCGCTCACCGGCTGGAGATGGAGCGCGGCCATGCCCGTGTAGTGCATGCCGACCACGGCCACGCCGAGGATGGCCGCCGCCGCCGCGCGCCAGCCCACCGAGGTCTCGCGCCGGCTGGCCCACAGGGCGGCCATCGAGGCGCCGATGGCGATGACGATGGAAATGATGACCAGCTCGATGCGCCAGCCGACCGTCGCGGTGGTCCGCATCGCCGCCATGCCGACGTAGTGCATCAGGGCGATGGCGCCGCCCATGACCGCGCCGGCGACCGGAATGCGGCCGACGCCCAGCCGGTCCTGCGAGGCCGCGAAGAAGGCCGCCGCCGTGCCCGCCACGGCCAGCAGGAAGGACAGGACCGTCAGGCCGGGATCGTACCGGACCGGCGCGCCCGGATCGAACCCCAGCATCGCGATGAAATGCATGGCCCAGATGCCGCCGCCCATGGCGACGGCGGCGGTCGCCAGCCACGGCGTCTGGTCCCGGCCTTCACGCCCCCGGATGCGCTGGAACAGGTCGAGCGCGGTCCAGGCCGCCAGAACCGCGACCGCATAGGACAGAAGCAGGAAGACGGCGCCGTGATCGTGGTGCAAGGGCGAAGTCCCGTAGAAAGGTCTCGAATCGCTGTTATCGACCGAGCAAGGCGGCGGCGTCCACTACACTCAACCTGCAAGCATCTGCATGCTCAACCATTCAGCGATCAGGGCGGGCTTCTCGCTCCCTTCGATCTCGACGGTCAGCTCATGCTTGATCAGCCACCGGCCGCCGCCCTTGTCCTCGGCGGACAACAGCTTGAACCGGCCGCGGATCTTCGAACCGGCGGGCACGGGAGCCAGGAAGCGCAGCTTGTCGAAGCCGTAGTTGACGCCCATGGCCACCCCGTCCAGCGGCTTGACGCAGTCATAGGACATGGCCGAGGCGAGGCTCAGGGTCAGGAAACCGTGAGCGATCGTGCCGCCGAAGGGCGTCTGTTTCGCCAGCTCCGGGTTCACATGGATGAACTGCCAGTCCTCGGTGGTGTCCGCGAAGGCGTCGATTTTCGCCTGATCGACCAGGAACCAGCGGGACAGCCCGACCTCGGTCCCGATGAGCGATTGCAGTTCTGACGGCTTGGGCATGCGATCCTCCGGTTTTCCGGCCACGCTACCGGCGTCCGTCTTCTCTCGAAACCCCCTTATTGGCCTTTGAAGCGGCCCTCGATGATCTCCGCGAACAGGGTCGGATCGACGTTGCCGCCGGACAGAACGACGGCGGTCGTCCGGTCCTTCGCCTCGGCCTTTCCGGCCAGCAGGGCGGCCAGGGACACCGCGCCGCCCGGTTCCACCACCAGTTTCAGGGCATGGAAGGCGTAGCGCACGGCCTCGGCCACCTCGGCGTCGGACACCGTCTCGACGCGGGCCAGCCGGCGGTTGATCGGGAAGGTCAGCTCGCCCGGCCGATCGGTCATCAGGGCGTCGCAGATCGTGCCCTTGGCCGGAGCATGGGTCAGGCGCTCGCCCGCCGCCATCGACAGCTGGGTGTCGTTGTAATCGCGCGGTTCGATCCCGATCACCGGAACCTGCGGCAGCAGGGCCGCCATCGACAGGTTGACGCCGGCGATCAGCCCGCCGCCCGAGGCGCCGCACAACAGCTGGTCGATCGTTGCGCCGAGGCCTTCCGCCTGCTCGACGATCTCCAGCCCGACGGTGCCCTGGCCCTCGATCACGAAGGGGTCGTCGAAGGGACGGACCAGAACGCTGCCGCGCGTCCGGGCGATCTCCTCGCCGATGTCCTCCCGGCTCTCGGTGTAGCGGTCGTAGAGGCGAACCTCGCCGCCGAAGCCGATGACGCCCGCCACCTTCACCTTGGGACTGTCGGCCGGCATGACGATGATGGCCGAGGTCCCCATCATCTTCGCCGCGCAGGCCACGGCCTGGGCGTGGTTGCCCGACGAATAGGCGACGACGCCGCGCTTCAGCTCGTCCGGCGTCAGGCGGCTGATGCGGTTCCAGGCGCCGCGGAATTTGAAGGCCCCCGCCTGCTGCAGGTTCTCGGCCTTCATCAGCACCCGGCCGCCCAGCCGTTCGTTCAGGGCGGGGCTTTCGATCAGCGGGGTGCGGACGGCGTGGCCGAGGAGCTGGCGGGCGGCGTCGCGGACGCCTTCGAAGGACGCGGTGTGGGTCATGGCTGGGGTTTAGCGCAGCTTGGTGACGAGTGACGAGTGGCGAGCGAAGCGGCGGACCGGAGCGCCCAGTCGTCCGCTGATCATGAGCAGGGCTCGTCCTTGCCTCGCCACTCGCCACTCGCCACTAATCACGCATGAAGAGCCTCATCCTCGCCATCGACCAGGGCACGACCTCCACCCGGGCCATCGCTTTCGAGCGCGCCTCGCCTCAAGCAGCGCAAGGCGCGGTAGGCGACAAACATGTCGGCGGCCTCAGGCCCGTGGCGGTCAGCCAGATCGAGCTGGAGCAGCATTTCCCCCGTCCGGGCTGGGTCGAGCATGACGCCGCCGAGATCTGGGCCGCGACCCTGCAGACCTGCCGCGAGGTGGTGCGCAAGGCGGGCGGCGTCGGGCGGTTCGCCGCCATCGGCATCACCAACCAGCGCGAGACCTCGGTGCTCTGGGACGCGGCCACCGGCGAGCCCCTGCACCGGGCCATCGTCTGGCAGGACCGGCGCACGGCGGCGGCCACCGGCGAACTGGCGGCCGCGGGCCACGAACCCGAGGTGCAGGCGGCCACCGGCCTGATCCTCGACCCCTATTTCTCCGCTTCGAAATTCGCCTGGCTGCTGGACGCCGTCCCGGGCGCGCGGGCGCGGGCCGAGGCGGGCGAGGTCAGGCTGGGCACGATCGAGACCTGGCTGATCTGGAAGCTGACGAACGGAGCCAGCCACGTCACCGACGCCACCAACGCCAGCCGCACCTCGCTGATGGACCTGCGCACGCGGGCCTGGCGGCCCGATCTGGCCGAACTGTTCAATGTGCCGATGGCGGCCCTGCCCGAGATTCGCGGCTGCGCCGATCACCTGGGCGACTCCGAGCCGTCCCTGCTGGGCGCGCCCCTGCCGATCCACGGCGCGGCGGGCGATCAGCAGGCCGCGCTTGTGGGACATGGCGCGCTGAAGGCTGGGGACGCCAAGATCACCTACGGCACCGGGGCTTTCCTGGTGGCCAACGTCGGCGCGGCGCCCATGACCTCGACCAGCCGACTGCTGGGGACCCTGGGCTATGAGGCGCAGGGCGTGGCGGCCTATGCGCTGGAGGGCTCCATCTTCTCGGCCGGATCGGCGATCCAGTGGCTGCGCGACGGGCTGAAGGTGATTTCGGAATCGCGCCAGTCCGAGGCCATGGCCCAAGGGCTGAAGGACAACGGCGGCGTCTATCTGGTTCCCGGCTTCACCGGTCTGGGCGCGCCGTGGTGGGAGCCCGAGGCGCGCGGAACCATCGTCGGCCTGACCCGCGACAGCGGCCCCGCCCACATGGTCCGGGCCGCGCTGGAATCGCTGGCCTACCAGACCCACGACCTGCTGGAGGCGCTGGAGAAGGACGGGGCCCCGAAGCTGTCGGTGCTGAAGGTCGACGGCGGGGTCACCGCCAACGCCTTCGCCATGCAGTTCGTGGCCGATATCTGCGATGTCACGGTGGAGAGACCCGCTTTTCAGGAGATGACGGCGCTGGGGGCGGCCAAGCTGGCGGCGCTGGGGTGTGGGCTGATCGACACGCTTGACGCAGCGCCCGCCGAGGCTCCGGCCGTCTGGCGTCCCCGCATGGCCGCCGATGAGCGCGAGCGGCTGCTGAAAGGCTGGCGCGGCGCCGTCAAGGCCGCCATCATCGCCGCGCAATGACCGACACCCAGACCGATCCCCAGTCGACCTTCTCCGGCACCCGTGAGGTGGACGCCCGATCCGCCCTGGACGAGGCCGCGCTGGACGCCTGGCTGACGGCCCATGTCGAGGGCTACGCCGGGCCGCTGACGGTGCGCCAGTTCAACGGCGGCCAGTCGAACCCGACCTATGAGCTGTCCACGCCGGGCCGGACCTACGTCCTGCGCCGCAAGCCGCCGGGCACGCTTCTGCCCAGCGCCCACGCCGTGGACCGCGAGTTCACCGTCATCTCGGGCCTGCACGCCCAGGGCTATCCGGTCGCGCGACCCTGGGCCCTGTGCACCGACGACGCCGTCATCGGCTCGATGTTCTACGTCATGGACAAGGTCGAGGGCCGGGTCCTGTGGGACCTCAAGCTTCCGGGCCTGGAGCCCGCCGAGCGCCGCGCCATCTATGACGCCCAGGTCGACGCCCTGGCCGCCCTGCACCGCTTCGACCCCGTGGCCATCGGCCTGGGCGACTACGGCAAGCCGGGCAATTATTTCGAGCGTCAGGTCGGGCGCTGGACCAAGCAGTACCGCGCCTCCGAGATCGATCCGATCCCGGCGATGGACCGGCTGATCGACTTCCTGCCCGCCACCCTGCCGCCGGAAGGGCCGGCGCGGATCGTCCACGGCGATTTCCGCCTCGACAACCTGATCCTCGCTCCGGACCGGGCGGAGGTGCGCGCCGTGCTGGACTGGGAGCTGTCGACCCTGGGCGATCCGATGGCCGACTTCTCCTACCTGCTGATCGCCTGGGCCATTCCGCAGTCGGTGCGCAACGGACTGGCCGGCGCCGATCTGGAGGCGCTGGGCATTCCGTCCGTCGATGAGGTGGTCGAGCGCTATGCGGCGCAGACGGGGGGCGAGCGGCCCCGGAACCTCGACTGGCTGTTCGCCTACAATCTGTTCCGGCTGGCGGCCATCTGCCAGGGCATCGCCGGGCGGGTCCGCGACGGCACCGCCGCCTCGCCGCAGGCGAAGAGCATGGCCGCCCAGGTGCCCTTCCTCGCGGAAGCGGCCTGGAGCTACGCGAAGAAGGCCGGCGCCTAGCCCGGCTCTCCCACCAGGGTGAAGGCCGCCCAATAGGCCGGATGCGACCAGCGGCGTTCGGCGCGGACAGCGCGCTGGCCCGCCTGCAGGGCCCGGGCGCGGACGCCGGGATCGCCCGCCGCATGGCTGTCCAGATCGGCGAAGGTGGCGGTGATCAGGGTGGTGGTGGCCGCGTCCGACACCTCCCAGTGCGAGACCATCACTGATCGCGCCCCCGCGTAGAAGAAGGCCCGCGCCAGGCCCGACAGCCCCTCCCCGCCCGGCCGCCCGTCGGAGGCGGCGGTGTTGCAGGCGGACAGGACCACGAACTCGGCGTTCAATCTCAACTGGGCGGCCTCGGAGGCGCTGAGATAGCCGTCGTCGGCCTCGGTCGCCTCTTCCGGCGGGGTCATGACCAGTCCCGGCTCGGCGGCGGCCGAGCCCGCCATCAGGCCGTGGGTCGAAAAGACCACGAAGCGCGCCCGCGACAGGGCGGCGAAATCGACCGCCCGCACCGCGTGCTCGGTCGCTTCCGCTCCGATGCGGACGATGGAGTCGGGATAGCGGGCCTTGAGCGTCTCCAGCTCCAGCCGCGAGCCGCGCAGATAGGGCAGGGCCTTCAGCCGGGCCACATCGGCCAGGCGGCCGTCCATCACCGTATCGGCGGCGGGCGCGCCGCGCGTCGGATCGACGGGGGCGCCGGTCAGCAGGGGCGCGCCGAAGGCGGCCAGCCGCAGGGGTGTGGCCGAGGCCGTCCGGCGCGGCGCGGCGGCGGTCGGCATGGCCGGGCAACCCGGGCTGCGCGCCGCCGGATCGGCGACCAGATAGCAGCGCAGGGCCCGCAGGCTCGACACCGCCGGCAGGCTGGCCAGGGCGTAGCGGTCGGCCAGCCAGGGCGTCGCCGCCAGCGCGTCCAGATCGGCGTCCTCGCCCCGGGGCGGCGCCGTGGTCAGCACCGACAGCGGCAGGGTCGACAGGGCGCCCGTGGTGACGGTGATCAGGGTGGTCTTGTCCTTGAACGTCTCCTCCACCGGCAGGATCAGCTCGGAATAGAGGCGATAGCTCTCGGACCGGTCGAAGGGCGCCGGCTGCCGGCCCGCGAACAGGGTCGGGTCCACGTCGTCGCCGCGCGGCGCGGCGGTGGCGCTGAGCGAGAGGCGCAACGTGTCGACCGCCGCCTTGAGCCGGGCCTCGTCCAGCGGCTCGGACCGGGTCCACGCCACCCGCTCGCGGGTCACGGCCCAGACATAGGTCGCCTCCGGATTGGCCAGCACCAGCAGCAGGCCCTCGTCGGGGCGCAGCAGCTGCTGGGTCTCGGCGATCGACAGGGCGCGCGGACTGGTCAATTCGGAATAGGCGGGGAAGCGCGCCTCGATATCGGCGTCGATGACCCCCAGCCGGCCGGTGGCCGCCTCCCAGTCCGACTGGGTGCGGGTGCGGACCGCGAGGTCGGCCGGGTCGGTGGAGGCGTAATGGCGCTCCAGCTCGCGCTCCAGCCGGTCGCGGCGGACGATCAGGTCCTCCCGCTCCTCGGCCAGCCGGCCCAGCGCGTCGTCGCCCTGGGCGAAGCGGGCGGACACGCGGGCCAGGGCGTCGGCGGCGTCCGAGGCGATGGCCCACTGGGCGGCCTCGAAGGCCTCGGCGCGCAGGGTCTCCGGCGTATCCGGATCGGCCGGCGCCGCGCCTGCCACGAGCAGCAGGCCGATCGCCGCCAGGGCCCCCGCCCAACGCATCAGTTGCTCAGCACCTGGATGCTGGTCCAGACATCGCCCCGGTTGGAGATGGCGACGCGCATCTTGCCCCCGGTGCGCGAGGAGACGGTGCAGACCGGATAGTGGTCGCCGAAGCCGTCGCGGCAGACCGTGGCTCCGCGCTGATCACGGATGGTCAGGTCGATGTCGGTGTCGCCGTCGCCGATGGCGGCGACCCGCAGCACCTCGCCCGCGCGGGCGTCGACCTCGAAGCCCCAGCTTTCCCGGGCCTGCAGCTGTTTGACGGTGAACACCGGCCCCGCGCCGAAGGGCGAGGAGCGAACACCACGCGTCATGGGCTCGCGCAGGCGGTCGATGGCGTCGATGATCGGCTGGTTGCCCGCCGACAGGGCCGCCGCCTCGTCCAGCAGGCGGCCGGGGGTCAGGATGGGCTCAGGCCCCTCGCCCTGACGGACGGGCACCTCGGACAGCAGCCGGGCGGCCATGATCAGGGCTCCGGCGTCGCCGCGTTCGCGGCCCCAGGCGGCCAGTTCGGCGGCGGTGACGGCCTGGGCGACCCCGCGGGCCTCGGGCGAAACGGCGGACTCGGGGTCAGGCGAAAACGCGGCCGCCCCCGCGGCCGCGGCCAGGACGGCGGCGACCGCCAGCCCCTTCAAGACAGGCTTCATGCCGACCATGCGCGGATCCCCCAATGCCGTCGCCCCAATCGCCAGGAACGACGTCTCGGGGCCGATCATGCACTGTGCGGGCGCACGAGAGAACAGGGTACTGATTGAAGCTGACGACGGGACCGGCGCCGGAGATCAGCGGCTCTCCAGAACGGCCCCGTTCAGGATGCGTCGGTCCGCGCGCGACTGGACCAGGACGGCCACGGCCTGGTCCGCCGACGGCGCGTCCGGCAGGGCGTAGAGGACCGGGCGGCCGGCCCAGGGGCCCAGCACCCGCACGGACCGGACCACGTTCACGTGCCGGACCTTCTGGCCGCGGTTGTCGCCCGAGGCGATCTCCACCGTCTGCGCACCCGGCGTGTAGAAGACGGCCACCACCTCGGCTCCACCTGACGGCGGACGGCCCGAGCCGACGCCGACACGGTCCCCGGTCTCGCGGAACTCGATCTGGGGCGGGAAGGTGCGGCGAAGCCCCTCCTCGTCGATGGCGGCCTGCAGCGCCTCGGCGGTGGCGGGGGCCTGGCGGCGGCCGTCGATCACCACCTGCGGCGTCGAGACGTTGCGCAGGCGCAGGGCGTGGCGATAGTCGCGCTGGCGCTGGGCGAACTCGGGGCGGGCGAAGGTGTCGGCCCAGCCCAGATAGTCCCAGTAGTCGACGGCGTAGGTCAGGACGATCACGCCCGGTTCGGCGGCCACGGCCTCGACATGGGTGTTGGCCTCGGGACAGCCGGCGCAGCCCTGGGCGGTGAACAGTTCGACCACGACCGGCTCGACCGGCGTCGCGCGATGGCGCACGCGCGTCGCCGACGGCTGGGCCGAAGAGGCCGCCGCAAGCAGCGCGGTCAGGGCGACCGCGACAGGAAGTGTCCACCCCCGAGTACGCATGCGGACACCTTAATCACGCCGGACCGGCCAGTGGCGGTCATTTTCGCGTGAGGGGCGCGTCAGATCCGTCCGCCGACCGGCCTTCAGACCCGGATATCGAGCAGGCTGCCGGGTCGGGTCGACCGCAGAGCGGCGTCGCCTTCGGCGGGCCGGGCCGCGACCGAGCGGACCGGGGTGTCGCGCACCGGGGCCGGTGCGACGGGCGCGGCGGCCTGGACGGCGGGAGCCGAGGCGTTCGACAGGGCCGCGTGGAAAAAGGCCGACCGCGAGGTCTGGACCGGAGACGGCGGCGTCTGCGACGGGAACAACGGCGACGGAACGGGCGGGCGAATCGCGCTCATGCCGACAGGGTTAATGAAATCCGTCGGAAATGGGTTAACGCCCGCCCCGCAAGGGTTCTAGCGGCCCCTCAGCGGCGGGTGGCGGTCGGCAGGGGGCGCGGCGGGGCCTGGATGGCGGCGACCAGACGCTCGATCTCGGCGTCCTCCAGCATCGGTCCGGAGAATTTCGCCACCACATTGCCCATGGCGTCGACCGCGAAGGTTTCGGGCGCGCCGGTGATGCCCAGATCCAGCCCGGCCCGGCCGTCCTGATCCATCAGGACCATCGAATAGGGATTGCCCAGTTCGTCGAGGAAGGCGCGGGTCTTGGCCGGATCATCCTTCCACGCCACCCCGACGACGGCGACGCCGCGCGCCTGCAGGGCCATCAGCTTGGGGTGCTCCGCGCGGCAGGGCGTGCACCAGCTGGCGAAGACGTTGATCAGCATCGGCTTGCCGACGCCGGCGGTCTTCAAATCCACATGGCCGGGTCCGGCCTGGGCGCCGGTCAGCATGGGCAGGACCGTCTCGGGCACAGGCTGGCCGACCAGAGCCTCGGGCTTGACCGAGGGATCGCGCTTCAGAGACCAGCCGATGAACAGGGCGGCCAGGGCGACCAGCACCACCAGCGGAACGACGGCGAACCAGCGGCTCATTTCGTTTGCCCTACCGCGCCTTGCGCGGCTTGAGGGCGGTCCGGATCGTTCTCCAGCCGCTTCAGCTGCGCCGACCAGCGGCGGGCCGCCAGCAGGGCGCGAGCGGCGAGCGCGGCCAGAACCACGGCGCTGATCCCCCAGGCGGGCCAGACGTAGGCGGCGTATTTGCCCATGTCGAAGTCGAGCATCATCAGGCCTCCAGAGCCTTGCGGGCGCGGATGGACAGCACCCGGCGGCGCACGATCTCGGTGCGGATGGCGGTGATCCAGACGGCGAGGAAGAAGACCAGATAGGCCCCCATCATGACCAGCAGCGGAGCCAGCATCCCCTCCGCCAGCGACGGCCCGTCGGAGCGGATCAGGGAGGCGGGCTGATGCAGGGTGTTCCACCAGTCGACCGAGAATTTCACGATCGGCAGGTTGATCAGGCCGACCAGGCCCAGCACGGCGGCGGCGCGCGCCGCCTTCACCTCGTCGTCGATCGAGGCCCGCAGCGCCATGTAGCCGATGTAGAACAGCAGCAGGATCAGTTCGCTCATCAGCCGCGCATCGCCCCAGACCCACCAGGCGCCCCACATCGGCTTGCCCCACAGGCTGCCCGTGACCAGCGCCAGAAGCGTATAGGCGGCTCCCGGCAGGGCGGCCGCGCGCGCCGCGGCGTCGGCCAGCGGGTGGCGGAACACCAGGGCGAAGAAGCTGGAGACGCCCAGCGCGCCGTAGATCATCAGTCCGACCGAAGCGGCGGGGACGTGTACGAACATGATCCGGACGGTGTCGCCCTGCTGGTAGTCCTCGGGGGCCGTGAAGGCGAGCCATGTCCCGACAATCAGCAGCACGACGGCGGCGCCCCACAGCACCGGGACGAGCGGGCGCGTGAAGCGGGCGAAGCGGTCGGGATTGGCGAGGCCGAACATGATCGGGGTCTTTAGTCGCCTATCGCGCGTCGCGCTACTTGAGGCGTTGCGGGAGCCGTGTGCTAGAGCGTCGCGCTCAGAAGAGGACCGATCATGACCGACGACGTGACCAAGGATTCCAACGGCAATATCCTCGCCGACGGCGACAGCGTGACCCTGATCAAGGACCTCAAGGTCAAGGGTTCGGGCGGGGTGACGCTGAAGCGCGGAACCCTGGTCAAGAACATCCGCCTGACCGGCGACGCCGACGAGATCGAGGCCAATGTCGAGAAGGTGCGCGGCCTCGTCCTGCGCACCGAGTTCGTCAAAAAGGCCTGAGCAACCTTACGAAGGCTTAAGTGGCGGCGCCCTGACGGCATGGCTACCCCTGGGAGCGAACCGAGGGGATGCTTCATGACCGCCACCGCCCGAACCCTGCTGACCGCCGCGGCGCTGGGCCTGATCGCCGTCGCGCCCGCCCACGCTCAGGAAGCGGCGGCCGCACCGTCCATGACCGCCGACCGCGACTGGTCCGCCGCCTTGGTGCAGGACGCCACGGCCCTGCACGACATCATCGCCGACAGCCATCCTGGGATGCACGATCCTCTCAACCCGGGCTTCCGCGCCAAGGTGGACGAGGGGCTGGCCCTGGCCTTGCGCCGTGCGCGGACGACGACCGACGCCGGCGGCTGGTGGTGGGCGTTGCGGGCCTATGTGGCCAGCTTCGACGACGGCCATGTGCAGATCGGCATGAAGGACGGCTCCTATGGCTTTCCGGCCCGCTGGCCGGGCTTCCTGACCGCCTATCGCGGCGCGAACCAGGTGGTGGCGGATCGTCTGGCGGACGACCCCGCCGCCCCGCCGCTGGACGCGCGCCTGATCGACTGCGACGGCGTGGGCGCAGACCGCCTGGCCGAGACGCGGGTCGGCGGCTTCCGCGGCCGCTGGTTCCTGCAGTCCCAGCACGCCCTGCTCGGCGACTGGGTGTTCCTGAACGCCTCCAACCCCTGGATCACCGAGATGCGCGAATGCCGCTTCGAAAGCGGCGGCCAGACCCGGTCCTATGCGCTGAACTGGCGGGCGATCGAGGCCGCCGACCTGTCCGCGCGCCGCAACCGGCTGAACCAGCGCTTTTCCCCCGAGTTCGGTTTGAAGACGATGGATGACGGCGGCCTGTGGCTGTCGATGCCCTCGTTCAACAGCGCGCCGGGCAGCAAGGCCTATGTCGCCCTGACCGCCCTGCTGGCCGAGGCGCAGGCGAAGCAGGAGGCGCTCAGGACGGCGCCCTGGGTCGTGCTGGACCTGCGCGGCAACGGCGGCGGCTCCTCGCACTGGAGCGACAACCTGGCGACGCTGATGTGGGGCGACGACTGGCGGCGCACCCATAGCCCGCCTTCCAGCGACGCCGTCGACTGGCGCGCCTCGGACGACAACATCGCCGAAATCGTCACGTTCATCGATCAGTTGAAGGCGGCCGGCGGCGACGCCGACGTGATCGCCTGGGGCGACAAGGCGATCACGGGCATGCGCGCCGCCCGGGCCGCCGGGCAGGTCTACTGGCGGGAAGCGGACGACGCGCCGGCAGAGGCTTCCGCGACCCCCGCCCAGGCGGGTGCGGCCCCGGTCAATCCGATGCGCGGCCGCGTCTTCGTCCTGACCGATTCCGGCTGCGGCTCGGCCTGTCTGGACGCGGTCGACATCTGGAAGGCGGCGGGCGCGGTCCAGATCGGCCGCGAGACCTCGGCGGACACCGTCTACATGGAGGTCCGCGACGCCGACCTGCCCAGCGGCCTGGCCGGCATCGGCGTGCCGATGAAGGTCTATCGTGGCCGGGCCCGCGGCAACAACGAACCGCAGCGCCCGACCTACGTCTACGACGGCGACATGAGCGACGACGCCGCCCTCGCCGCCTGGGTCAGATCGCTCGGCTAGGCGCGCTTGTGGCGCGCGCCGAACTCGGAAAGAACACGGGCGCCGGATTTCCGGCGCGCCTTCCGCGAGGAAGAGGGGGACATCCAATGAAGACCACGGCCGCCATCGTCACCGGCCTTTGGGCTGTCCTCGCCGCCCCCGCCCTGGCCCAGGAGACCGACCCCCAGGCGTGGATGGCGGAACCCCGCGACTGGTCCGCCACCCTGGTCCAGGATGCGACGGCGCTCCACGACATCGTCATCGACAGCCATCCGGGCGTCCACGACCATCTGAACCCCGCGTTCAGGGGCCGGGTCGACGCCGGCCTGGCGCTGGCGCTCGAACGCGCCAGGACCACGACCACGCCGGGCGGATGGTGGTGGGCGATGCGGTCCTACGTCGCCGGCTTCGATGACGGCCACGTGCAGATCGGCCTGAAGGCCGGCTCCCTGCCCATGCGCTGGCCGGGCTTCCTGACCACCTATCGCGGCGCGGATCAGATCGTGGCCGACCGGGACGAAAGCGATCCGGACGCCCCGCCCCTCGGCGCCCGCCTGATCGACTGCGACGGCGTGTCCGCCGACCGTCTGGCCGAAGAGCGCATCGGCGCCTTCCGCGGCCGCTGGTTCCTGCAGTCGCAGCGGGTCACCTTCGGCGACTGGCAGTTCCTGAGCGCCGCCAATCCGTGGGTCTCCGAGATGCGGAGCTGCCGCTTCGAGAGCGACGGCCAGACGCGCGCCTACGCCCTGAACTGGCGGTCCGCCGACGGCGTGGACCTGCCCGCCCGCCGGGCCCGGTTGTCGCAACGCGCCCACACCGCGATCGAAATGAAGACGCTGGCGGACGGCGGCTACTGGCTGTCCACGCCCAATTTCGACGGCGCACCGGACAGCGAGACGTTCCGCAACCTGACGGCCCTCATCGCCGAAGCCCAGGCGAAACAGGCCGACCTGCGTCAGGCCCCCTATGTCGTGCTGGATCTGCGCGGCAATGGCGGCGGCTCGTCCCGTTGGGGAAGCCGGCTCGCCGTGGCCCTGTGGGGCATCGACTGGGCGCGCGCCCACAACCTGGCGCCGATCGAGGCGATCGACTGGCGCGCTTCCGAGGCCAACCAGGCCCGGATGCAGGCCTATGCCGACGAAGCCCGGGCCGCCGGCCAGGACGCCAATGCGATCGCCGACTTCGAGTCCACCGCCACCGCGCTCGGAGCCGCCCGCGCCGCGGGTGAAGTCTACTGGCGCGAGGTCGGCAGTCCTCAACCGGCCCGGCCCACGGCCGAGCAGTTGGTCCGGGGCCCGGTCTTCCTGCTGACCGACCCGGGTTGCGCCTCGGCCTGTCTGGACACCGTGGACCTGTGGAAGGCCCTGGGCGCGATCCAGGTCGGCGCCGAGACCTCGGCCGACACCGTCTACATGGAGGTACGCGCCGCCGCCCTGCCGAGCGACCGGGCCGACGTCGCCATTCCGATGAAGGTCTGGCGCGGCCGGGCGCGGGGCAACAACGAGCCGCAGCGCCCGGTCCACGTCTATGCCGGCGACCTCAGCGACGACGCCGCCGTCCAGGCCTGGATCGCGGGTCTGGCGGCCCGAAACTAGCCCCGTCCAAAACTAGCCCTGGGCGTTGCGGATCGCCGCCGCGCCCGCGAAGGGCGTGATGAGCCCCGCGAACAGGACATAGGCGACCAGGAAGGCCAGCGCCGGGGCGGGCGACTGGCCGTTGGCGGCCCGTTCCAGCGCGCCCGCGCCGAACACCACCGGCGGGATGAACAGGGGCAGGACGACCACCGCGATCAGCAGGCCGCCGCGCCTGGATCCCAGGGCTAGGGCCGCGCCCAGCGCCCCGGTCAAAGCGAAGCCAAGGCCGCCGATCAGGGCCGCCAGCGCCGCCAGCGGCGCCAGTGACGGCGGCAGGCCCAGGGTGATGGCCGCCACCGGCGCGGTGACCGCCAGGGGCCAGCCGACCGCCAGCCATTGCGCCTTCGCCTTGGCGATGACCGCCAGTTCCAGAGGGACGGGACCGAGGGCGATCAGGTCCAGCGTCCCGTCCTCGAAATCGCGCTCGAACAGCCGCTCCAGCGACAGGATCGACGAGACCGCCAGCGCCACCCAGGCGACGCCGCCGGCCACGGGCTTCAGCCCCGCCGGATCGCCTCCGGCCGCCAACGGGACCAGCACGGTCAGGCACAGGAAGAAGCCGCAGGCCAGCAAGGGTCCGCCCCCGCCCGCCCAGGCCAGCGACAGCTCGCGCCGCCACAGGATCATCAGCGCCCTCATCGGCCCGCTCCGATGTCGAGCGTGCGATGGACGACCGGCAGCGGGTCGTGGACAGCGGCGATGATGGTCCCGCCCCGCTCCACATGGGCCTGCATCAGCAGACCCAGAGCCGCGCGCCAGCGGGCGTCCAGCGGGCTCAGCGGTTCGTCCAGCAGCCAGATCGGGCGCTGCACGGCGATCAGCCGCGCGAAGGCCAGGCGGCGGCGCTGGCCGGCCGACAGCTTGCGCACCTCCAGGTCCAGCAGGGGCTCCAGCGCCAGCACGTCGACCGCGGCCGCGACGCCGTCGGCCCCGGCGCCCAGCCATTGCGCCTGAAAGGCCAGCTCCTCTCGGGCCCGGCGCGCGCCCTTCAGCCCATCCAGATGGCCGAGCCAGTGCAGGTGCTTCGTCCGCGCCTCGGCCGGATCGACATCGGCGAAGGCGACGGTCCCGGCGTCCGGGCGCAGGAAGCCGGCCAGGGCGCGCAGCAGGCTGGTCTTGCCCGCGCCGTTGGCGCCGGTCAGGGCCAGGACCTCTCCGGACACGGCTGAAAACGACAGATCGCGGAACAGGACGCGCTCGCCGCGGGACAGGGTCAGGCCGTCGACGGCGATCATCAGGCACACCCCCAGTTGCGAACGTCTCTCAATACCCATGTCGCCGACATGGATTCATGGACGGACAACGGAACCCTCGCTATATGCGCGGTCGCCGCAGCAGGCGTTCGCCGCGCGCGTCGGGGACCTGTGCGCCCCGCCGTCAGCCGCGCGAGCGTGCAACCGGATTGTCGGGCGGCGTTGACCAGAGGAAGCCTCTCCATGCCGTCGAACGACAGCCTCAAGACCCGTCAGGACCTTTCCGTCGGGCGCAAGAAATACGCCTATTACAGCCTTCCCGCCGCCGAGGAAGCCGGTCTGGCCGGGATTTCCCGCCTGCCGCGCTCGATGAAGGTCCTTCTCGAGAACCTGCTGCGCAACGAGGACGGCGTCTCGGTCACCGAGGCCGACCTGCGCGCCGTCGCCGCCTGGATCGAGAACAAGGGCTCGGTCGAGCACGAGATCGCCTTCCGTCCGGCCCGCGTCCTGATGCAGGACTTCACCGGCGTTCCGGCCGTCGTCGACCTGGCCGCCATGCGCGACGCCATGAGCGCCCTCGGCGCCGACGCCACCAAGATCAACCCGTTGAACCCCGTCGACCTGGTCATCGACCACTCGGTGATGGTCGACCATTTCGGCACCGCCGGCGCCTTCAACCAGAACGTCGAGCGCGAGTATGAGCGCAACATCGAGCGCTACAACTTCCTGCGCTGGGGCTCGTCGGCCTTCAACAATTTCCGCGTCGTCCCCCCCGGCACCGGCATTTGCCACCAGGTAAACCTGGAGAACCTGGCCCAGACCGTCTGGACCCTGGAAGAGGGCAAGAAGACCGTCGCCTATCCCGACACCGTCGTCGGCACCGACAGCCACACCACCATGATCAACGGCCTGGCCGTCCTGGGCTGGGGCGTCGGCGGCATCGAGGCCGAGGCGGCCATGCTCGGCCAGCCGATCCCGATGCTGATCCCGGAAGTCATCGGCTTCCGCCTGACCGGCGCCATGACCGAGGGCACGACGGCCACCGACCTGGTGCTGACCGTCACCCAGATGCTGCGCAAGAAGGGCGTCGTCGGCAAGTTCGTCGAGTTCTTCGGTCCCGCCATCGCCGGCATGACCATCGAGGACCAGGCCACCATCGCCAACATGGCCCCGGAATACGGCGCCACCTGCGGCTTCTTCCCGGTGTCGCGCGCGACCATCGACTATCTGACCGCCACGGGCCGCGACAAGGCGCGCGTCGCCCTGGTCGAAGCCTACGCCAAGGCCCAGGGCCTGTGGATCGACGAAACCTCGGAAGACCCGGTCTTCACCGATGTGCTGGAACTGGACATTTCGACGGTCGTCCCGTCGCTGGCCGGCCCCAAGCGTCCGCAGGACAAGGTCGAGCTGACCACCGCCGCGCCCCAGTTCGAAACCGCCCTGGGTGAAGTCTTCAGCCGCCCGGCCGACGCCCCGCGCGTCAAGGTCGAGGGCGAGAAGTTCGACCTGGGCGACGGCGACGTCGTCATCGCCGCCATCACCAGCTGCACCAACACCTCCAACCCGTCGGTCCTGATCGCCGCCGGCCTGGTCGCCCAGAAGGCCAACAAGCTGGGCCTGAAGGTCAAGCCGTGGGTCAAGACCTCGCTGGCCCCCGGATCGCAGGTGGTCACCGACTATCTGACGGCCGCCGGCCTGCAGAAGGAGCTGGACGCCCTGGGCTTCAACCTGGTCGGCTACGGCTGCACCACCTGCATCGGCAACTCGGGTCCGCTGGCGGAGACCGTCTCCAAGGCGATCAACGACAACGGCCTGGTCGGCGTGTCGGTGCTCTCGGGCAACCGCAATTTCGAAGGCCGCGTGAACCCGGACGTCCAGGCCAACTACCTGGCCTCGCCGCCGCTGGTCGTCGCCTACGCCCTGGCCGGCTCGATGCGCATCGACATCACCAAGGATCCGATCGGCCAGGACAAGAAGGGCAAGGACGTCTTCCTGAAGGACGTCTGGCCGACCACCGCCGAGATCGCCGCGATCCAGAAGAAGTCGGTCACCCCGGCCATGTTCGCCAAGCGCTACGCCGACGTGTTCAAGGGCGACAAGCACTGGCAGGCCATCAAGGTCACCGGCGGCCAGACCTACGCCTGGGACGACAACTCGACCTACGTCGCCAACCCGCCGTATTTCGAAGGCCTGTCGATGGAGCCGACCCCGGTCACCGACATCGTCGAGGCCCGCGTGCTGGCCATCTTCGGCGACTCGATCACCACCGACCACATCAGCCCGGCCGGTTCGATCAAGAAGACCTCGCCCGCCGGCGCCTATCTGACCGGCCGCGGCGTCGACGCCCTGGACTTCAACAGCTACGGCGCCCGCCGCGGCCACCACGAAGTCATGATGCGCGGCACCTTCGCCAACATCCGTATCCGCAACAAGATCACGCCGGATATCGAAGGCGGCGTGACCAAGCATTTCCCGTCACAGGACACGATGTCTATCTATGACGCGGCCATGCGCTACCAGTCGGAAGGCCGTCCGCTGGTCGTCTTCGCCGGCAAGGAATACGGCACCGGCTCATCGCGTGACTGGGCCGCCAAGGGCACCCGCCTGCTGGGCGTCCGCGCCGTCATCGCCGAAAGCTACGAGCGCATCCACCGCTCCAACCTGGTCGGAATGGGCGTCGTGCCGCTGCAGTTCAAGCAGGACGGCTGGCAGAAGCTGAACCTGACCGGCGAGGAGATCGTCACGATCCGCGGCCTGTCGGACGTCAACATCGGCAAGCTGCGTCCGCGTCAGGACCTGTGGGTCGAGCTGTTCCGTCCGTCGGACGGCAAGATGGCCCGCTTCCCGGTCCGCTGCCGCATCGATAACCAGACCGAGCTGGACTACTTCAAGGCCGGCGGCGTCATGCCCTACGTGCTGCGCAACCTCGCCGGCGGCGCGACCCCGGCGCCGGAAGCCGTCGCGGCGGAATAGGCCTCGGCGACAGCTTGAAAAGACAACGGCCGCTGGAGCGATCCAGCGGCCGTTTTCTTGTCCGTCTTCAAGAACCGCTCAGTCGTCGAGCCAGCCCTGGGCGCGCAGTTCGCCCACCCTCGCCCGCGACACCGGTGCCTCCAGCCCGCCCGTCAGCCGTAGCCGCAGGTTCCGGCCGTCCTCGAGCACGCCCTTCACGGCGGAACGGGCGACCCACCACGAGCGATGGGTGCGCGCGCCCTCCACGCCCTGCAAACCGGCCATCGCCTGCGACAGCGACATCAGGACCAGGGTCGAGCCGCGCGGGGTGTGAACCCGGACGTAGTGGTCCTCCATCTGCAGGCACAGGACCTCCCGCCCCAGCGCGGGCGGCAGGCGGTCACGCGGGTCCGCCGATCCCGCGTTCGCCTCGCCGCCCCCGGGACGACGCTTCACCCACCACAGCAGCGCGGCCGTGGCGATCAGGCTGACCACCACGGACTGGGCGTACCACTCCAGTCGCGGCACCCGTCCGACCTCCGGCCACATGGCGCCGGCCAGCAGGCGGCTGAGGATCGCGGCGGGCAGCGCCAGAACCGCGATCACCGGCGGGACCCAGATCCAGGCGGAGATGCGCCGTCGCGCGGCGACGCCCGCGATCCACGGCACGGTCAGACCGAAGAAGGCCCAGCCGCCCCACAGGCTCAGCACCCAATAGGCCACCCGCCCCGGAAGCGGACCGTTGGAATAGCTGCCGAACGGCCCGATCACGCCCAGCAGCAGGCCGAGCGCCGTCGACACGGCGAACCCCGCCGCTGTCGAACCTGTCCCCCATCGTTTCAGCAGTCCCGAATCCATCGGCCGATCCTGACACAGCCTGATGGGATGCGCATTCGCGCCCGGTGGCCGGATCACGCGCCCGTTGGCCCGTTCACGCAATCGGCGTGGCGGGGCGGGTCCGCAGGCGAAAGAAGACGGCTCCCGCTTTTTCCGGAACCGCCTCATGTCCCTGACCGCCGTCCTCGCCGCCATCGCCCTCGCCGCCGCGCCGTCCGTGTCGCCGCCTCCGTCCGCGTCCGCGACACAGGCCGCCGCGCACGCTGACGCCGTCACCTTCACCCGCCGCACGATCCCCGACGGCGATGTCGTGGTCGAGGTCGGCGTCTGGCGCCCCGCCGAAGCTTCCGGGAACGCCCGCCTCCCGCTGGTGGTCATCTCGCACGGCAACGGCGGCGACTATCGCGGACATGACGACACCGCCCGCGCCCTGGCGGCCGCCGGCTTCATCGTCGCCTCCCTGACCCATACGGGCGACAACTGGCGCGACCAGAGCCGGGCCACCGACGTGGCCCTGCGGCCGCGCCAACTGTCCCTGCTGATCGAGGCCATGGTGCGGGAGCCGGATGTGGATCCGGACCGCATAGGCGCCTTCGGCTTTTCGGCGGGCGCCCTGACCGTCCTCACGGCGGCGGGCGCGGAGCCTGATCTGGCGCGCGTGGCGGCGCACTGTCAGAGCCATCCGGCCTTCTACGACTGCGCACTGATCGCCGCCCGGGGCATCCCGGCTTCGGGCTCGGACGCGGTCTGGACCCACAACCCCCGCATCAGGGCGGTCGTTGCCGCCGCGCCCGCGCTGGGCTTCACCCTGACGCCCGAGCGCCTGGCCGCCGTCACCCAGCCGGTGCAGCTGTGGCGGGGTGACAACGACCGCGTCCTGCCGTCGCCCTTCTATGTCGAGCCGGTGCGCGACGGCCTGCCCCGTCCGCCGGAGTTCCACACCGTTCCGGGCGCCGGTCATTTCGACTTCCTGCCGCCCTGCTCGGCGCAACTGGCGGCCAACGCCCCGATGATCTGCGCGCCCACCCCGGGCTTCGACCGGGCGGCCTTCCACGAGACCTTCAATCGCGAAATCGTCCGCTTCTTCCGCCAGGCGCTGGTCAGCGGAAACCCCTGACGTCCGACCAGCGCGCGCGGCCTCGCCGGGCACAGCTGAAGACGACAACGTCCCAGCGTGTCGCCCGTAGGGAAATTCCACGCATGCGACCGTATCTGACGGATCGCGACGCCATAATGCCGGCTATGACCCGGCCACACACAGCATCCGCACTGTGCGATTCTTCCACGTCATGGAAATCAGTGACTTACGCGGAAGTTTCGCACTGTTCGCACCCGCTTTTTCTGCGATCAGCGCCCGAACACCTCGACCCCGACCTCGCCCGCGGTCGTCAGCCAGGCCCGTTTCATGCCCTGGCTGTTGAACGGGGCGGCGATGGCGCCGTCGCGGTCCAGGGCGATCAGGCCCCCGTCCCCGCCCAGCGATCCGATGTCGTCGATCACGGCGCGCGCGGCCTCGCTCAACGATTGACCGGCGGCCACCCGCCACGCCGTCTGGGCGCAGGCGGCGACGCGGATGAAGTATTCGCCCTGGCCGGTGCCCGAGACGGCGACGTTTCCATCGGCCCAGGTCCCCGCCGCCGGGATCGGCGTGTCGCCGACCCGTCCGGGCATCTTGCCGAACACGCCCGCGGTCGAGGTCGCGGCGGCCAGCCGGCCCTCGGCGTCCAGCACGCAGCAGCCGACCGTGCCATGGCTCAAGGTTCCCGGCGGATGATTGTCCTCGCCCTGACCGGCGCGGGTGAACCAGGCCTCCTCGTCGGCGATGGGCTCCAGTCCCTGGTCCAAAGCGAACAGGGCCGCGCCCTCCCCGGCCAGCATGACGTGAGGCGTGCGGTCCATGACGGCGCGCGCGGCGATCACCGGATTGCGGAAGCCCTGCAGGGCGGCGACCGCGCCCGCCCGGCGGGTCGCGCCGTCCATGAGGCTGGCGTCCAGCTCATAGGCGCCGGCCAGGTTGGGCGAGGCGCCCCGCCCGGCGACGTACAGGCCGGAGTCCTCCAGCATCGTCACCGCCTCGACGGCGACGTCCAGCGCCGACGCCCCGGCGTCCAGGCGCGCCTTCATGGCCTCCACCACCTCGCGCATGTGCACGACCTCGCGGTCATAGTTGCGCTCGCGCCGGGCGCCCGCGCCGCCGTGGAGGATGAGGGCCGTCATTCGCTCTGTCTCCTGATCGCCTCTTTTCAACGGGCGTGGCGCTGCTTAGCGTCCCAATGACGCGAGCGCCACGGGCGAGCGCTCCCTCCTCCCAAGGATCAACAATGCGCGCAGTTCTCTCCAAGGCCCCCGGCGGCCCCGAAACCCTGGTGGTCGAGGAGGTCCTGGACCCCCGTCCGATGAAGGGCGAGGTCGTCATCGAGGTGAAGGCCATCGGCGTGAACTTCCCCGACACCCTGATCATCGAGGACAAATACCAGTTCAAGCCGCAGCGGCCCTTCTCGCCGGGCGGCGAGGTGGCCGGGATCGTCGAGGCCGTCGGCGAGGGCGTGAAGGGGATCTTCAAGGGCGATCGGGTCATCGCTGTGCCCGGCTGGGGCGGCATGGTCGAGCGGCTGGCCGTGCCCGCCGCCTCGGTGATCAAGATCCCCGACGGGATGGACTTCCAGACCGCCGCCGCCCTGGTGATGACCTACGGCACCTCCTACTACGCCCTGAAGGACCGGGCGCAGCTGAAGGCGGGCGAAAGCCTGCTGGTGCTGGGCGCTGCGGGCGGCGTCGGCGTCGCCGCGGTCGAACTGGGCAAGGCCATGGGCGCGCACGTCATCGCCGCCGCCTCGACCAACGACAAGGTCCAGTTCGCCCTGGAGGCCGGCGCCGACAACGGCCTGATCTATCCGTCGGGCAAGATGGACAAGGCGGCCCAGAAGCAGCTGTCGGGCGAGCTGAAGCTGGCCTCGGGCCGCGACGGTCCGGACGTGGTCTATGACGGCGTAGGCGGCGACTATTGCGAGCCGGCCCTGCGCGCCATGGACTGGAACGGCCGCTATCTGGTGGTCGGCTTCCCGGCGGGCATCCCGTCCCTGCCGCTGAACCTGACCCTGCTGAAGTCGGTGTCGGTGATCGGGGTGTTCTGGGGCGCGGCCGTGGCGCGCGATCCGGGCATCCACGCCGCCAACATGGCCGACCTGTTCCAGTTCTGGAGCGAGGGCAAGATCCGCCCGCGCATCAGCCGCACCTTCCCGCTGGAGCGCGCCCACGAGGCGATCCAGGCCCTGGGCGACCGCTCGGTCATGGGCAAGGTCGTCGTCACGATCGAGGACTGAGGTGGCCGATTTCGAGATCGGTCCGCATCTCGATCCGGCGCGGATCGGGCCGGTGTTCCAGCGCGCCGGGCGCCTGCACATGCCCGACTTCCTGGACGGCGCCGGCGCCGCGCGGCTGCATACGGCGCTGACGTCGTCCACCGCCTGGTCCCGGTCGCTCATGCTGGGCCGCAGGGCGTTCACCCTGCCGACGGCGGACTGGGACGCCCTGCCCGCGGACAACCGGGCGGAGCTGGAGGCGGGCATCCTCAGCGAGGCCCGCGCCGGATTCCAGTACGCCTTCGACACCTGGCCGGTGTCGGACGAGATCGAGGCCGGCCGGCGCAGCGGGCATCCGGCCGAGGCCTTCCATGACTTCCTCAACAGCCCGGTCTTCCTGGACTGGATCCGGGCGCTGACCGGCGACAGCCGCGCCGCCTATTGCGACGCCCAGTGCACCCGCTACCGGCCCGGCGACTATCTGAACCGGCACACCGATGCGGCCGAAGGGAAGCACCGGCTGTTCGCCTATGTGATGAACCTCACCCCCGGCTGGAGCGTCGACTGGGGCGGCCTGCTCCAGTTCATCGACCAAGACGGCCATGTCGCCGAGGCCTACACCCCGGCCTTCAACGCCCTGAACATCTTCAAGGTGCCGCAGCCGCACTCGGTCTCCCTGGTCACGCCCTTCGCCGGCGGCGACCGGCTGGCCGTCACCGGCTGGATCCGATCACAGCGCCCCTAGTCCTTGAGGCGCTCCAGCGCCTTCTCGGCCTGTTCGCGGTGGCGGCTCCTGACGTTGGCGCCGAGGGTGGCGATCAGGGCCGCGATCACCGCCGCGTCGTCGGTGAAGCCGATGCCCGCGAAGATGTCGGGAATGGCGTCGATGGGCAGGACGAAATAGGCCAGGGCTCCCATCATGATCCCCTTGGCGGCCAGCGGCGTCTCGGGATCGCGGGCGGCGTAGTAGACGCTGACCAGCTGGGCCGCGAACGGGATCCGGGCCGCCGTGCGCCGCAGCTTCGGCCAGAAGCCCTTCTGGACCCTGACCTCGTTGACCTCCAGCACCGAGGGCACGAGCGCCTTGGACGGGTCCAGCGCATCTTCAGGCGTCACAGGTTTGGCTTTGGCGGTCATGGCGGCTAAATCCCCCGCGACAGTACTCGGTTCACACAAGACATAGGGGCTCCGGCCATGAAACTCGACAGCAGCATCGCCGCAGTGGTCACCGGCGGGGCCTCGGGCCTGGGTGAGGGCACGGCCCGCGCCATCGCCGCCACGGGCGCCCGGGTCGCCCTGTTCGACCTGAACGAGGAGAAGGGCGAGGCCATCGCCGCCGAGATCGGCGGCGTCTTCTGCAAGGTCGACGTCACGGACGACGAGAGCGTCGCCGCCGCCTTCGCCAAGGCCCGCGCCGCCCACGGCCAGGAACGCCTGACCGTCAACTGCGCCGGCATCGCCACGGGCCAGAAGACCGTCAGCCGCAAGAAGGACACCGGCGAGATCCGCGCCCACGACATGGCCGGCTTCGAACGCACCGTCCGGGTCAACCTGTTCGGCACCTTCCGCGTCCTCAGCCAGTCTGCGGCGGGCATGGTGACGCTGGAGCCCATGGCCGACGGCGAGCGCGGCCTGATCGTCAACACCGCCTCGGTGGCGGCCCAGGATGGTCAGATCGGTCAGGCGGCCTATTCGGCGTCCAAGGGCGGCGTCTACGCCATGACGCTGCCGGTGGCCCGCGACCTGGCCCAGGAAGGCATCCGCTGCAACACCATCCTGCCCGGCATCATGTGGACGCCGATGATGGCCGGCATGGACCAGAAGATCCAGGACGCCCTGGCCGCCGCCATCCCCTTCCCCAGCCGCCTCGGCACGCCCGCCGACTACGCCTCCCTGGTGCTGGAGCTGGCCCGCAACGTCTACATCAACGGCGAGTGCATCCGCCTCGACGGCGCGATTCGTCTGGCTCCGCGCTAAATTCGCGAAAGGGGGCTTGCGAGGGTCCGCGAGGGTCCGCTATACGCCCCCTCCTCGACACGGGACGGCCTCGCCGTTCCACGGAGTGCGGGCGTAGCTCAGTGGTAGAGCACAACCTTGCCAAGGTTGGGGTCGAGAGTTCGAATCTCTTCGCCCGCTCCAGTCGTAGTTGGAAAAGGGCCGTCCTTCGGGGCGGCCCTTTCTGCGTCGGGGACTGAGGGTCGAACCCGAGCACCGCGCAGGTGCGCTCGCCGTCTCCGGACAGGCGTCCCGGCCTCTGGAGACACAGTCTCTTGTAGGGATTGGGCGAAGGCGGCCCTTGACCCGCTACCTGGCCCTTGGGACCATCGGAAAGACGCAGAGGCTCGGCAAACGCGAGAATTCCGCGCCGCCTGAGCGTGCAACCCAGGCCGAGAGTCCGGCGCCGGCTCAAGGCAGGAGGTCAGGATGTTCGGTTGGAACAAGAAGCTCAACGATGTGATGGAGCAGCTCAGGCCCGACCTGAGCCGGGACTCGCTCGGCGTCGGCCCCGACTTCCCTGGCGTCGCCCCGAACCCTCTGATGAGCAGTGAGGCGCGCAAGCGCAATGCGGAGCTGCGTACGGGCGTGCTCGCGCTCGGCGTTCTCGTCGACTGGCGGGAGGTCAACAGCAATCCGCGCGTCGTCCTGATGTTCGACGTGGATACCGCCGATGGCCTCTCGTTCCGCGGTATCGCGGACGAAGCGCTTACGATCACCGAACTCACCCGGCTCGCCCCAGGACAGACGCTGCCCGTGCGCTACCGGCCGGCCGTCATGGACCACTACGTCGCCCTTGCCCGGGATGCGGACCCCGCCGACGTGCAGCGGCTTTCCGACGAGATCGCGAGCCGCAGGCGGACCTGACCCGAAGCTTCAGATCCGTTTCAACCGCTTCGCGTGGCCGCCGACCATGTTCAGGGCGATGCGGTCGGGCAGGTGCTTGGCCAGGCTGGCCAGCACATTGTTCATGACGCCCGGGGTCACCTTGGGCCGGTTGGCCTCGACGGCGTCATAGCCGACGCGGGCGACGTGCTCGGCCGTCTGCCACATCCAGGCGGGATAGGCGGTCGAGACCTCGTCGCGGGTGCCGTTGACGTCGTGGAACTCGGTCAGGGTGTAGCCGGGGCACAGGGCGGTGACGTGCACGCCGGTATCGCGCAGTTCCAGATGCAGGCCCTGCGAGGCCTTGATCAGGAAGCTCTTGATCGGTCCGTACAGGGTGTCGCCGCCGGTGGCGGGCATCTGGCCCGCCAGCGAGGCCACATTGAGGATGCGGCCGTGGCTGCGGGCGACCATGTCGGGCGCGAACAGCCGGGCCAGCTCGATCGGCGCCGTCAGCATGACCCGGATCATCGCCGCATGGGCCGCCGGATCGGTATTGAGGAAACCGGCGGTGCGGCTGAAGCCCGCGTTGTTGACCAGCCCGTCAACCTCGATCCCGCGCAGGGCCAGGGCGTCGAACAGGCGGCGCGGCGCTTCGGGATCGGCGAGGTCTTCAGGAATCACCGTGACGGCCGAGCCGACGCGCCGCAGGTCCTCGGCGAGCGCCTGGAGGGGACCCTCGCGGCGCGCGGTCAGGACCAGGTCCCAGCCCTCGGCGGCGTAGACACGGGCCAGGGCCGCGCCGATACCGGCGGAGGCTCCGGTGATCAGGACGGTGCGGCGCCGGCCGGGGTTCACGCGCGGATCAGGCCGCGACGGGGCAGGACTTGTGCGGCGTGAAGGCCGCCAGCGAGGACGGGTTCTCGGCCAGCAGGTCGGCGATGGTGACCTTGGACAGGGCGTCGGCCGCGGCCAGTTCGGCGGCGGTCAGGGCCTTGGCCACCTGACGCGGAATATGCTCGCTGACCGGGCAGCCCTTGGCCCCCGCGGGCGGCGAGCCGATGTGGGCGCAGCCGTTCACGGCGGCGAGCACCTCGTTCAGCCGGATGTCCTCCGGACGGCGCAGCAGCCAGGCGCCGCCGGACGCGCCGGGGCGGGTGGCGATCAGGCCGGCCTTGGCCAGCAGGGCGGTCACCCGGCGTACGACGACGGGATTGGTCGGCACCGAAGCGGCCAGAACCGCGCTGGGCGCGGCGTCGGCGGCGGAATACGCGCCCTTGTGGGCCAGATAGGCCAGAGAGTGGGCGGCGACGGGAAAGCGTTGGCTGTCGGACATGGGTCCTCGTTTCAGACGTCAAGATAAGCGCTCGAAGGGCGTTTCACAAACCGGCGCCACCTTCGCAGATGCAGCACGATTGAATCGCTCTATGAAAGGGCCTAAAGGCTCGCGGCTCTTTTGATGGGGCCGCGTCTCGCGGAGCCCCGGAGGAACTTCATGGCCGGGGCCCCTCCCCAAGCTGAAGATGGCGAGAACCCCGCCAGCCAGCCGTCCGACACCGATACCGCCGCGTCCCAGACCCCGCCCTCGCCGGCGGAGGCGCACGGACTTGGCCACACGGTCGGCAAGGCGGGCAAGTTCGGCCTGATTATCGGCGCCATCGGCGTGGTCTTCGGCGATATCGGCACCAGCCCGCTCTACGCCCTGCGCGAGGCGATCGCCCATGCCCGCGACGGCGTCGGCGGCGACCTGGCCGTGATCGGCGTGGTCTCCCTGGCCTTCTGGGCGCTGATGGTGGTGGTGACGTTCAAATACGTCTTCTTCCTGATGCGCGCGGACAACAAGGGCGAGGGCGGCACCCTGGCCCTGATGGCCCTGGCCCAGCACGCCATCGGCCGACGCAGCGCCCTGATCTTCCTGCTCGGCGTTTGCGGCGCCGCCCTGTTCTACGGCGACGGCATCATCACCCCCGCCATCTCGGTGCTTTCCGCCATCGAAGGGGTCAAGGAGGCCCCCGGCATCGGCGGAGCCCTGGATCCCTTCATCGTGCCGGTCGCCGCCGGCATCCTGGTCGCCCTGTTCCTGCTGCAGGCCCGGGGCACGGCCGGCCTGGCCAAGTATTTCGGCCCGATCACCGCCGTCTGGTTCCTGAGCCTGGGCGTGCTGGGCCTGATCCACATCTTCGACGACGTCTCGATCCTGCGCGCCCTGTCGCCCCACTACGGGGTTCAGCTGCTGCTCAATGACGGCTTCCTGGGCTTCGTCATCCTGGGCAGCGTCTTCCTGGCGGTGACCGGCGCCGAGGCGCTGTATGCGGACATGGGCCATTTCGGCAAGGCGCCGATCCGCGCCGGCTGGCTGTATTTCGTCCTGCCCTGCCTGACGCTGAACTACCTCGGCCAGGGGGCGCTTATCCTCGCCCACCCCGGCGCCGCCGAAAACCCGTTCTGGAGCATGGTGCCGCAGGTCATCTACTGGCCGATGCTGGCGCTCGCCACGGCGGCCACGGTGATCGCCTCGCAGGCCGTCATCACCGGCGCCTTCTCGGTGACCCAACAGGCGGTCCAGCTGGGCCTGCTGCCCCGCATCCAGATCCTGAACACCTCGGAAAGCCAGGCGGGCCAGATCTTCGTGCCCGCGGTCAACAGCCTGCTGATGATCGGGGTCCTGGTGCTGCTGTTCGTGTTCCAGAGCTCGCACAACCTGACCGCCGCCTATGGCGTGGCGGTGACCGGAGTGATGCTGATCAACACCCTGATGGCGTGGTTCGTCATCACCAAGAAGTGGAACTGGCCGATCTGGGCCGTGCTGGGCTGCCTGATCCCGTTCGGCTTCATCGACAGCGTCTTCCTGACCTCCAACCTGCTGAAGATCCCGCAGGGGGCCTGGATGCCCCTGGTGCTGGGCGCGGCGCTGGTGCTGCTGATGTGGACCTGGGTGCGCGGCACCCAGATCCTGTCGGCCAAGACCCGCAAGGACAGCCTGCCGCTGCTCGACCTGATCGAGATGCTGCGCGCCCGTCCGCCGCACCGCGCCCCGGGCACGGCCATCTTCCTGACCAGCGATCCGGACATCGCCCCGGTCGCGCTGATGCACAATCTCAAGCACAACAAGGTGCTGCACGAGAAGAACGTCATCCTGACCGTGCGGACCACGGACCGGCCCCGCGTCGATCCGGCCAATCGGGTGTCGATCGAGCCGATCTCGGACGACTTCAAGAAGCTGGTCATCTCCTACGGCTTCATGGAGCAGCCCAATGTGCCCAAGGCGCTGGGCGTCTGCCGCAAACAGGGTCTGAAGTTCGACATCATGTCGACCAGCTTCTTCCTGGGCCGCCGCTCGGTCATCGCCTCGGCCACCGAGGGCATGCCCATGTGGCAGGACCGGCTGTTCATCTTCCTGATGCGCAACGCCGCAAACCCGACCGACTTCTTCCACATCCCGCCCGGCCGCGTGGTCGAGCTGGGCACACAGGTTTCCGTATGACCGGACGTGACACCGGCCGGAACTCGGCCTCCCGCGGGCGCCGCATGGCCGACAAGGCGCGCGGTCCGCGTCCGCCGCGGGTGGAAGCCCCGCGCGACGAGGCCGCCGATATCGGCGTCGAGGCCCGCCTGGCCGCCGGCGTGCTGCTGAACGCGGCGCTGGAAGGCCGGGGCGGTCTCGACTCCGCCCTGAACTTCCGTGAGGTCGCCTCGCTGGAAGGCCCCGACCGCGCCTTCGCCCGCGCCGTGGCCATGGCCGCCCTGCGCCGCCTGGGCGAGATCGACCAGATCCTCGACCGTCGCCTGCAGAAAGCGCCGCCGCTGGCGATCCGGACCATCCTGCGCGTCGCCCTGGCCCAGACCCTGGTGCTGGAGACCCCGGCCTTCGCCGCGGTGTCGACGGCGGTGAAGCTGGCCGAGCGCGATCCCAAGACCCGGCCCTACAAGAACCTGGTCAACGCCGTGCTGCGCGGCGTGGGCCGCGACGGCCCCGGCCTGACCACGGCCGAGAGCAATCTGCCCGAATGGCTGGCCGCCCGCTGGAAGGCGACCTGGGGCGAGGCCGGTCTGAACGCCCTGGCGCTGGCCGCGCGCGAGGAGCCGGCGACGGATCTCAGCGTCAAGCCGGACGCCGATCCCGCCGAGGTGGCCGCCCTCGTCGAAGGCGAAGCCCTGCCGGGCGGAACCGTCCGCACCGGCCGCCGCGGCGACGTGGCGAGCTGGCCGGGCTTCGAGGACGGGAGCTGGTGGGTGCAGGACGCCGCCGCCGCCGTCCCCGTCCGCTTGCTGGCCCCCAAGGCCCGGGAATCCATCATTGACCTGTGCGCCGCGCCGGGCGGCAAGACCCTGCAGCTGGCCGCCTCGGGCGCCTCGGTCGTAGCGCTGGACCGGTCGGAGACACGCCTGAAGCGCCTGCGCGCCAATCTGGAGCGCACCAAGCTGGAGGCCGAGATCGTGGTCACCCCGGCCGAGGACTGGGAGGACGACCGCGCCTTCGACGCCGTCCTGCTGGACGCGCCCTGCACGGCCACCGGCACCTTCCGCCGCAATCCCGAGGTCCTGCGCGCCACCAAGCCCGCCGAGGTCGCCAAGCTGGCCGACGTGCAGCACCGCCTGCTGGACGCCGCCGCTGAGCGGGTGAAGCCGGGCGGCCGCATGGTCTATTGCGTCTGCTCGCTGGAGCGCGAAGAGGGCGAGACCCAGATCATCGCCTTCCTGCGCCGCAACCCGGCCTTCCGGACCGTCCCCGCCGTCCCCGCCGAGGTAGGCGCGCCGGACGAGGCGCTGACGCCCGAGGGCTGGCTGCGCATCCTGCCGTCCATGTGGGCGGAAAAGGGCGGTCTGGACGGCTTCTTCGTCGCCCGGCTGGACCGCGTCGCCTAGGCCGAGGCCTCCATCACCACATAGCTGGGTTTGATCCGGGGCGTGAAACCCAGGGTCTCATAGAAGGCGATGGTCGCCGCGTGCCCGATCCGGGCGTGCAGGAAGACCGTGTCGCCCCGATCCAGGATACGTTGGCCCACCGCCCGCATCAGCGCTCCGGCGTAGCCGTGGCCGCGATGGTCGGGATGGGTGCAGACCCCGCTGACCTCGCTGAAGCCGTCCAGGCTCAGCCGCTCGCCGGCCATGGCCACCAGCGCCCCCTCGTGCCGGATGCCGATGAAGGGACCGAGCAGATGGGTCTTGGAGAAGAACGGCCCCGGCTGGGTCAGGGAGGCCAGGGCCAGCATCTCGGGTCCGTCCGCGTCGGTCAGGGCCTCGAAAGCGACCTCCCGGCCGCCGGCGCTGATGGCCGTCGCCGTCATCTGCAGACAGTCGATCCGGTCCACTTCCACGAGGCCTGGCGGCACGACCGGATCGGCCTCGAACAGGGCGACCCGGCCGGTTTCACGGGCCAGGGCGACCCAGTCGTCGGCCGTCGCGTCCGGCCCGGCGGCGGCGAACAGGGCGTAGGCCGGATCGAACCGCATCACCCCGCTCTCACGGATCGAGAGCGGCGCCTGACGGGTGGACAGGGCGTTCCAGACGGCGCGGTCGAGCGGATGGTTCGAGGACATGCCCCTACCTAGTCGCCCCGGCGACGTTCGCCAGACCCCACGGGACGCGGGGTCCGGAAATCGCCGTCACGCGCGCCAGAAACCGACGATCTTCTTGACCTCGTCCACCACCGGATCGGCGATGGCCGAAGCGCGTTCGGCGCCGTCCTTGAGGACCCGGTCGATCTCGGCCGTATCGGCCATCAGGCGACGCATCTCGGCGGTGACCGGGGCCATGGAGGCCACGGCCAGCTCGGCCAGGGCCGGCTTGAAGGCGCCGAAGCCCTTGCCACCCCATTCGCGCAGAACCTGCTCCCGGGTCTCGTCGGCCAGGGCGGCGTAGATGGTCACCAGGTTCTTGGCCTCGGCGCGGCCCTCCAGCCCCTCGACCGTTTCCGGCAGGGCGTCGGGGTCGGTCTTGGCCCGGCGGATCTTGGCCACGATGGTGTCGGCGTCATCGGTCAGGTTGATGCGCGAGGCGTCCGACGGGTCGGACTTCGACATCTTGGCCGCCCCGTCGCGCAGGCTCATCACCCGCGGCGCCGGACCCTGGGTCAGGGGCTCGGGCAGCGGGAAATAGCCCGGGACGCCGAAGTCGTTGTTGAACTTGGCGGCGATGTCGCGGGTCAGTTCCAGGTGCTGCTTCTGGTCCTCGCCGGTCGGCACCTCGGTGGCCTTGTAAAGCAGGATGTCGGCCGCCTGCAGCACCGGATAGGTGTACAGGCCGACGCTTGAGCGCTCCTTGTGCTTGCCCGACTTCTCCTTGAACTGGGTCATGCGGTCCAGCCAGCCGAGGCGGGCGACGCAGTTGAAAATCCAGGCCAGTTCGGAATGGGCGCGCACGGCCGACTGCGGGAAGATCACGGACTTCGACGGATCGAGGCCCGAGGCCAGATAGGCGGCGGCGATCTCGCGCGTCTGGGCGGTCAGCAGGGCCGGGTCCTGCCACACGGTGATGGCGTGCAGATCGGCCACGAACAGGAAGCAGGGCGCGCCCGTGTCCTGCAATTGTGTGAAGCGCTTCAGGGCGCCGAGGTAGTTGCCCAGGTGCAGGGCGCCGGAGGCCTGGATGCCGGACAGGATGCGGCGCGGGCCGTCATAGGCCGGAACGGTCTGGGCCTGAGTGGAATCGGTCATGGTCGGTACTCGGGAGGAAATCTGGATCAGGCGCGCGGCAGCGCGCGCGGGAAGGCGCCGGAGAAGATCAGCCGCGCCATCGGCGGACGGTGAAGGTCTGTCCTGAAATCGTCATTTCATCGCGCTTATCGTCTCGCTGGCGGTCAGTCCAGACCGGACGAGATGGAGGCTCCCGGCTCGCGGCGCAGCACCGCCTTCAGTTCGGACAGGCTGACAGCCCGGAAGGCGATCAGACAGACCCCGTAGACCACCGCGCCGAGGGCGCAGACGACCACCACGGCGACCTCCTTGGCGAGGAAGACGCGGCTCAGGATCTCATAGCCGATCCCCGCCGCCAGCAGGCCCGCCGCCATGACGGCGCTGGCCAGCAGCACCCGCGACAGGCGCGACAGGAAGGGAGTCGTCGCGCGCCACGCCTTCTCCCGGATCAGGGTCCCGCCCAGCAGGGCGACGTTGACCCAGGCCGACAGGCTGGTGGCGATCGCAAGCCCCAGCACGCCGTCGGCGCCCATGGACTGAAGCAGGAAGAACAGACCCGTGCCGACCACCACGGTGATCCCCACCGAGGTGACGGCGAAGATCATCGGCCGACGCGTGTCCTGGCGGGCGAAGAAGGGCGGGGTCAGGACCTTGGCCAGCACGAAGGCCGGCACGCCCCAGGCGAACTGGCGCAGCACATCGGCGGTGCGGGCCGCGTCGGCGCTGGTGAAGGCGCCGCGCGTCACGGTGGCGTCGATGATGAAGAAGGGGATGACGAACAGGGCCACGGCGGCCGGCAGGGTGAAGGCCATCGACAGGGTGATGCCGTCATCCAGGGTGCGGCGGCCGCCCTCGTGGTCTCCGGTGACGAAGGCCCGGGTCAGCCGGGGCACCAGCGCCAGGCCGATGGCCACGCCGACCAGGCCCAGCGGCAGCTGGTACAGACGGTCCGCGTTGTAGAGCACCGACCGGGCGCCCTCGTTCGAGCCGGTCAGGAACTGGCTGACGACCGAATTGATCTGCAGGGCGCCGCCCGCGAGGACGCCGGGAATGGCCAGGGCCAGGGTCTTCTTTACCCCGGCGGTCAGGCGCGGCCACGACAGCTTCAGCCGCACGCCGAGCCGGCGCACGCCCCACCACAGCAAACTCGCCTGAAGCACGCCCGAGACCGTGACCGCCGCGCTGACCGCCAGCAGGATGTTCGGCTGGCTCATCGGGATCAGGCTGGGCGCCAGAAGCGGCACGAGGGTGCACAGGTTCAGGAACACCGGCACCCCGGCGGACAGGGCGAACCGGCCGCTGGTGTTGAGCACGCCCGACAGCAGCGAGGCGATGGTCATGCAGGCCAGATAGGGCATGGTCAGCTGGGCGGCGGTGACGGCGGCCCACATGACCCCGGAATCGTCCTTCCAGGCCGACAGCAGCACCGGCATGATCCACGGCATCAGCACCTGCAGCAGGATGCAGAAGCCGGCGACGACGGCGAACATGAAGCTGAGCGCCTCGGAGGCCGTGACGGCGGCCGCCTCCTCGCCCTCGCGCTCGCGCACCCCGCCGTAGATCGGCACGAAGGCCTGGGCGAAGGCGCCCTCGGCGAACAGGCGCCGGAACATGTTGGGCAGCATCAACGCCGTGGTGAAGGCGTCCATCATCGGCCCCTGGCCGAAGCGGGCCGACAGGACCAGATCGCGGGCGAAGCCCAGAAGGCGGCTGCCCAGGGTCAGGGTCGCTTGCACCAGGGTGTTGCGGGCGAGGCTCATCGGGAACTCAAGGGCGGCGGGAGCTGCTGGATTAGCCTGCTTCAGGACGGGGCGATACGGGCCGTTTCCGGTCGAATTCGGAGACGTCGCGCAGGCTGGCGCGGACCGGCGCGGAAACCGAGCGGCCGTTGGCGTCGCGGCGGTCCAGCACGGCCTCGAGCTCGGCCCGCAGCTGCTCCAGCTTGGCGCCCGGCCTGGGACGTCCGCCCTTCGCGTCGGTGACGTAGAAGCTGTCTACCGCCCGCTCGCCGAAGCCGGCGATATGGGCCGAGCGGATCGACAGGCCGTGGTCGGTCAGCATGCGCGACAGTTCGGCCAGCAGGCCGGGACGGTCGGCGCCCGACAATTCGATCACCGCCGCGTCGGGGCTTTCGTCCAGATCGATCAGCACCACCGGCCGCACGTCGAAGGCGGCGCGGCGCGGATTGGGCTGCGGCTCGGGCGGAGGGGCGGACCGGTCGCCCCGGGCCGCGCTTTCCAGCGCCGCCACCAGCCGGGTCAGCCGGCGCGGCTCGGCCTGGCCATAGGGGGCGCCCGATCCGTCCTGCAGTTCGAACACATCCAGCGCCGTGCCGTCCTCGGCGGTGGCCACCCGGGCCCCGACCACGTCCGCCCCGCCCGCCGCCAGCGCCGCCGCCAGGTCGGCGAACAGACCCGGCCGGTCCTTGGCCGCCACGGCGACGCGCGCTGCGGCCAGGGGCTCGCTGCCCTCGTCGTTCTTGCGCTCGGCGACGATGCTCGCTGCCGCGCCCGAGGCTCCGGCGCGGGCGACCAGATCGGGGAAGTCGGCCAGCGGGTCGGCGCGGGTCACGTCCTCGCCCCGGAACACGCCCTCGGTGCGCTGATACAGGTCGCGCATCAGCTGGCCTTTCCAGCCGTTCCACACCCCCGGCCCCACGGCGCGGATGTCGGCCACGGTCAGCACCAGCAGGGTCCGCAGCCGTTCGGGATCGCCGACCAGCCCGGCGAAGGCTCGCACTGTCGCGGGATCGGACACGTCGCGCTTCTGGGCGTAGTCGCTGAGGGCCAGGTGATGGCGCACCAGCCAGACCACGAACTCGGTCCGGCGCGGGTCGATGCCCAGCCGGTCGCAGGCGCGCCGCGCGGCGATGGCGCCGTCCTCCAGCTGCCCCCGGTCCCCGCCCTTGCCGACGTCATGCAGCAGCATGGCCAGCATCAGGGCCTCGAAGTCGTCGATACGGTGGACGATCTCGGTGGCCGTCGGATGTTCGGCGCTCAGCTTGCCGCGCCAGATGTCGTTGATGATGCCGATGGCCTGCAGCGTGTGCTCGTCGACCGTATAGGCGTGGTACATGTTGAACTGGGTCTGGCCGACGATCCGCCCCCATTCGGGCAGGAAACGGCCCAGCAGGCCTGTCTCGTTCATCAGCGTCAGCACGCGATAGGGCCGCTGCCCCGTCAGGATGTCGAGGAAGGCGCGGGTCGCCTCGGCGTCGCGGCGCAGCGACGGCGTGACTAGCGACAGCGACCGCGTCACCGCCGAAAAGGCGTCGGGGTGCAGGTCCAGGTCATGCTCGTCGGCAGTGCGGAACAGGGTCAGCAGCTTGGTCGGGTCCTCAGCGAAGACCTCGGGCCCCGTCACCGACAGGCGGCCCGAGACTTCGACGAAGCCCTCGACGCCCAGATTGCGTTTCCGGCCCGGGATCAGCCGCGACAGGCTCATCGTCGGCTTCTGGTGGCGCGCCTCCAGCTTGGCCGACATGGCCCGGGTCAGGGCGCCCACGTCCCGCGCCACGATGAAGTAGCGGCGCATGAACCGTTCCACCGCCGGCTCGTCGCCCCGTCCTTGCCAGCCCATGCGGCGGGCCACCTCGGGCTGCAGGTCGAAGGTCAGCTTCTCCTCGGCCCGACCCGCCAGCAGGTGCAGATGCGCCCGGGTGCGCCACAGGAAGTCGAAGGACTCCTCGAACGTCCGGCGTTCCCGCGAGGTCAGCAGATCGTCCATGACCCGCGCACCCAGCGGGCTGTCCGGCGCCAGCGAACGGGCGATCCAGAACAGGGTGTTGAGGTCGCGCAGGCCGCCCTTGCCGTCCTTGACGTTGGGCTCGACCCGATAGCGCACCGCGCCGGTCTTCTGGTGGCGGACGTTCCGCTCCTCCAGCTTGGCGGCGATGAAGGGGCGGGGATCGGCCTTGGCCACGAAGGCCTGGAAGCGGGCGATGAAGTCGTCCGCCAGCTTCTCGTCCCCGGCCAGGGGGCGGGCCTCCAGCAGGGTGGTGCGGACCATCATGTCGGTTCGGGCCAGCGCCAGCGAGTCATCGACCGACCGCGCCGCCTGCCCGACCTTCACGCCCAGGTCCCACAGGACGTAGAGCATGAATTCGATCACCTGTTCGGTGCGCGGGATCGACTTCCACGGGCGCAGGAACAGCAGGTCTAGGTCCGAGAAGGGCGCCATCACGCCGCGTCCGTAGCCGCCCACGGCGATCAGGCTCAGCCGCTCAGCCTCGGTGGGATTGGGGGCCGGATAGAAGACATCGGTGGTGAAGCGCCACAGGGCGGTCAGCATGTCGTCGGCGGCGGCGGCGTAGAGCCGCGCCACCTCGACGCCCTCGCCCCCCGCCTCCAGCCGCCGGGCCGCCTTCGCCCGGCCCGCGTCCCAGCTCTCGCGCAGGATCGCCGCCACGGCCCGACGCACATCGGACGCCCCGGCCGTCTCCGCCAGCCGCGCGTCGAGGGTCTGGTTCACCGGCCTGCCGGCCCTTTGGCCAAACCCTTGAGGCGATACAGGGCCTCCAGCGCCTCGCGCGGGCTCAGCTCGTCGGGCTCGATGCCCTTCAGCGCGTCCTCGACCATCGAAGGCCGGGCCGGTTCGGGCGCGGCCGGCTCGGCCATGGCGAACAGGGGCAGGTCGGTGAGATTGGCGCCGGCGGTCTTCTCGCCTTCCAGCCGGTCCAGCACCTCGCGGGCGCGGGCGACGACCGGTCCCGGCACGCCGGCCAGCCTGGCCACCTGCACGCCGTAGGAGCGGTCGGCGGCGCCCGGCGCGGCCTCGTGCAGGAAGACCAGCTCGCCGTTCCACTCCTTGGCCCGCATGGACAGGTTGCAGACGTGGGCCAGCCGCGTCTCCAGCACCGCCAGCTCGTGATAGTGGGTGGCGAACAGGGTGCGGGCGCGGTTGCGGTCGTGCAGCGCCTCGGTCGTGGCCCAGGCGATGGCCAGGCCGTCGTAGGTGGCGGTGCCGCGGCCGATCTCGTCCAGCACCACGAAGCTGCGCTCGGTGGCCTGGGTCAGGATGGCGGCGGTCTCGACCATCTCCATCATGAAGGTGGACCGGCCGCGCGCCAGATCGTCGCCCGCTCCGACCCGGCTGAACAACCTGTCGACCACGCCCAGCCGCATCGATTTCGCGGGCACGAACGCCCCGGCCTGGGCCAGCACCACCAGGAGGGCGTTCTGGCGCAGGAAGGTCGATTTACCGGCCATGTTCGGCCCGGTGACGATCGACAGTCGGGCGCCGGCCGCGCCCGAACCGTCAAGCCGGCAGTCGTTTGGCGTATAGGGATCACCCGCCGCCTTGACCGCCGCCTCGACCACCGGGTGACGCCCGGCGGCGACCTCGAAGCAGAGGGTATCATCGACGTGCGGCCGCACCGCCCCGACCTCCTGCGCCCATTCCGCCAGGGCGGCGTGGGCGTCGAGCTCGGCGAGCGCTTCGGCCACGGCCTGGAGCGGCTGGGCCAGGGACTGGACCGTGCGCCGCCAGATCTCGAAAGTCTCGCCCTCGATGGCCAGCGACCGGTGGCCGGCCTGGCTGATCTTGGCGTCCAGCTCGGACAGTTCGACGGTGGTGAAGCGGACCTGGGTGGCCAGGGTCTGGCGATGGATGAAGGGGCTTTCGCCAGTGGGGCGCAGCAGGGGCTCGGCGGCCTTGGCGCTGGTCTCCAGGAAATAGCCCAGAACGGCGTTGTGCTTGATCTTGAAGGCCACGCCGGACTCCGCGACCGCGCGGGCCTCCAGATCGGCCACGACCCGGCGGCTGTCGTCGCGCAGGCGGCGCGCCTCGTCCAGCTCGGGGCGGAAGTCGGGGTTCACGAAGCCGCCGTCGCGCGCCAGATGCGGCGGCTCGGCGACCAGCCCCTCGGCCAGATCGACCAGCAGGCGGCCCAGGTCGGGCGTCAGGGTCAGGCGGTCGACGCAGGATGCGATGCGCGGCGGCGGCCCGGTCAGCGGATCGGCCACCGGCGGGAACAGGCCGGCGATGCCCTCGGCGATCGACAGGCCGTTGCGGATGCCGGCCAGATCGCGCGGCCCGCCCCGGCCCAGCACCAGCCGCGACACCGCGCGGGCCACGTCCGAAGAGGCCTTCAGCCCGTCGCGCAGATCGCGGCGCAGATCGCGGCGCTCCAGCAGCCATTCGACCGCATCGAGTCCATGGTTGATGGCGACGGGATCGCGCAGCGGACGCGCCACCCGCTCGGCCAGAGCCCGGGCGCCGCCCGAGGTCACGGTGCGGTCGATCGAGGCCAGCAGTGAACCGTCGCGCTCGCCGCGCTGGGTCCGGTCGATTTCAAGGCTGAGACGCGTCGCCGGATCGATGGCGAGGAAGCCGGTGTCGCCGGTGCGGCGCGGCGGGGTCAGGGCCGGGATCTTGCCGGCCTGGGTCGTCTCCAGATAGGCGGCGATCAGGCCCAGGGCCGAGACCTCCGCCTCCTCGAAGGCGCCGAAACTGTCCAGCGAGGCCACGCCGTACAGGCGCTCGACCCTGGCCTTGGCGCCGACCGGCTCGGCCAGCGCCTGCGGCAGGGCCTGGACCACGCCGCCGGACCCGTTCAGCGCATCCTTGGTCGCCTCGTCCGAGAACAGGCGATCGGGGACCAGCACTTCGGACGGCCGGAAGGACGACAGGGTCGCGCCCAGATCCTCCAGCGAGCAGGCCACCACATCCACCGCCCCGGCCGACAGCTCGACCACGGCCACGGCCGCCCGGCCCTTGCGCACCGCCACGGCGGCCAGCCGGTTGGCGCCGCGCGCGTCCAGCAGGCTGTCCTCGGTCAGGGTGCCCGGTGTGACCACCCGCACGACGCCGCGGTGCACCACCGCCTTGCCGCCGCGCTTCTTGGCCTCGGCCGGGTCTTCCAGCTGTTCGCAGATGGCCGCCTTGAAGCCCTGCCGGATCAGCCGCGCCAGATAGCCGTCCAGCGCATGCACCGGCACCCCGGCCATGGGGATGTCGTCGCCGTTGTGCTTGCCCCGCTTGGTCAGGGTGATGCCCAGCGCCGCGGCGGCGATCTCGGCGTCCTTGAAGAACAGCTCGTAGAAGTCGCCCATGCGGAAGAACAGGATGGCGTCCGGCTGTCCGGCCTTGGCCGTTAGATACTGCGCCATGAACGGCGTCGCGCCCTCCAGGGACGGGACGGCGTCGGCGTGCGGCGGGTGAGCGAGGGGAGCGTTCATGCGTGTCGTCAGGGTGACGGATCGGAGCAGCCGTCTCAAGCGCGATCCGCATTCCTTGCACAAGCGTCGCTGCACTGCGACAAGCCGCGTCGGCGGTTAAGGGAACACGGTGCGAAACCGTGGCTGTGCCCGCAACTGTAGGCGGCGAGATCGCTGTCCGCCCGGAGCTCGCTCCGGCGCCACTGGCCTTCGGGCCGGGAAGGCGAGGGCTTCGATTGTCGACCCGCAAGCCAGGAGACCTGGCCGCCACCGTCGCTCGCCGCTGTCCGGGACCAGGCAGAGGCGCGGGGACTTCCGTCGCAGCGACCCGATCTTGCGCCGTCCGGACCTTCGGGTTCGGCGGATCGGTTCGCTCACATGAGGCCTCTCGCGCGCATTCGCGGGGCCTGTACGGGGTTTTCGCTCATGAAGCGCTCCATTCTGCTTTCCACCGCGGCCATGGCCGCGGCCTTCGCCGGTCCCGCCTTCGCCCAGGAGGCGCAGGACGATTCCCTGCCCGAGATCGTGGTCACCGCCACCCGCATTCCCTCCATCGTCGCCGACACGCCCGGCGCCCGCGTGATCGACAGCCGGACCATCGAACAGCGGGGCGCCGTCTTCGCCGCCGACATCCTGTCCGACGTTCCCGGCCTGTCGGTGACCCGCTCAGGCGCCTTAGGCGGCGTCGCCCAGGTCCGCATGCGGGGCGCCACCCCCGGCAAGACCCTGGTCCTCGTGGACGGCGCGCCGGTCAACGACGCGGCCGAGCCCAACGGCGCCTATGATTTCTCGGGCTTCGACCTGGGCGACATCGAGCGCATCGAGGTCCTGTCCGGCCCGCAGTCCTCGCTGTGGGGTTCCGACGCCATCGGCGGCGTGATCGCCTTCACCACCAAGGAAATCGACGATGTTCGCGCCGAGGCCGAGGCCGGCAGCTTCGGCACTGTGCGCGGCCGCCTCGCCGGCGGCGTGGCCAATGAGACCTGGGCGCTGGGCGGCTATGTCTCGCGCTTCACCACCGACGGCGTCTCCGTCGCCGATGAGGCCAACGGCAATCCTGAGGCCGACGGCTTCGAAAACACCACCGTGGGCGTTCGCGGCCGCTACGCCGTCTCCCCGACGGTGAAGCTGGAGGGCTCGGCCCGCTGGTCGCGCAGCGAGGCCGACCTCGATAACGGCTTCCCGGTTTCAGACAACGCCGACCGTTCGGAATCCGAGCAATGGTCGGGCTTCACCCGCGCCGGCGTCGAAGCCTTCGGCCTGGACCATCAGTTCAGCGTCTCGGCCTCGAACATCGAGCGCGAGACCTTCAGCGCCTTCGGTTCGGTCTTTGAAGCCGACCGCCAGGCCTACCGCTGGCAGGCCAACGGCGAGACCGGCGCCGCCACCTACGCCTTCGGCGCCGAGCGCGAAGAGAGCGAAGGCAGCATCTCGACGGGCGCCAAGGTCGATCTGGGAACCACCTCGGTCTTCGGCACGGGCCGCTATCAGGTCACCGACGCCCTCAGCGTCACCGGCGGCCTGCGCTTCGACGACACTGACGACTTCGGCTCCAGGACCACCGGGCGCGTCTCGGCGGCGTGGGACTTCGGTTACGGCTTCACCCTGTCGGGCGCCTACGGCACGGGCTTCAAGGCTCCGTCGGTCAGCCAGGCGGTTTGCGACTTCTGCTTCTCGTCGATCCCCTTCCCGACCCTGCGTCCGGAAAAGGCCGAAGGCTATGAAGCGGCGATCGGCTGGCGATCGGCTGACGGCCGCATCGAAGGCCGGGCGACCGCCTACCACCTCTCGGTGGAGGACCAGATCACCTACTTCTTCGATCCGGCCACCTTCGACAGCTACTACATCAACCTGGCCGAGACGGCGACGGACGGGGTCGAGCTGGAAGGCCGGGCCCTGCTGGGCGGCGGCTTCGACCTGAGCCTGGCCTACGCCTGGACCGACGCAAAGGACGAGAGCAACGGCCGTGCGTTGGCGCGGGTGCCGGAACATGCGGGCTCGGCGACCCTGGGCTGGACCGGCGATCGCCTGTCGGGCGCCCTGACCGTGCGTGCCGAAGGCGACGAGCCTGACACCAACTCGGCCACGGCCGCGACGCGCGAAGGTTTCGTCACGGCGAACCTGAACGCGGCCTACGTTCTGACCGACAACGTCACCCTGACGGCCCGGGTCGAGAACCTGGCCGACAAGCACTACCAACAGGTGCTGGGATACGGCGAGCCGGGTCGCTCCGGCTACGTCGGGATCAGGCTGCGCTACTGATCCGCGCGCGAGGCCCGGCCGCTGCGGCGGCCGGGTGCTCGAGCTGAAGGCTCTGCCAGTCCAGCGCCGGCGCCGGCGCATGGGCGGCGGCCACCACGGCGCGCAGTTCGGCGGCCGAGGCGGCGCTGGCCACCACGGCGGCGACCTGCGGCAGACCCAGGGTGTAGGCCAGCGTCGCCTGCATCGGATCGACGCGGGCCTCGGCGAGACGGCGGCGGATGCGCGACAGCTGCGGCGCGTGATGCGCCATATCGGCCGGCAGGGCGTCGCCGCTCATGAACAGCAGTCCACCGGCGAACACCGACGACAGGTGGATGTCGGCGCCCAGCTCGGCGATCTCGTCCAGGGCGCCTGAGCGGTGGACCCGCTGATCCAGGAGGCTGCACGGCAGCTGGACCACGTCCGGCTGGAAGCGTCGGGCCAGCAGCGCCGGGCCGTCCTCGACGGTGGCGCAGAAGCCGATGCGGCGGAACAGGCCCCGATCCTTGAGCGACTGCATGCGGTCCCACAGGGCGCGGCCCTCGGCCCCGACCAGATCGGTGGCGTTCGACGCCAGCAGGGTGTCGCCGCGCGGCAGGCCCATCCGCTCCAGGGAGCGGCGGGCGCGGGCCTCGACCCGATCGACGCCCTCCTCGATGGAGACGGTGCGCACGGTGACCTTGAAGGGCGACGGGAAGGGCCAGGCCTGACCCAGCCAGCGCTCGCCATCGCCGTCCGGCTTGGACGCCACCACGGTGACGCCGGCGTCGGCGGCGGTCTGGAGCAGGAACCGCAGGGCCTCCTCGCGCGCGCCGGCGGGCGCGGGCATGGCGCGTTCAGGCTGGTGCACGACGGCGAGAGCCAGCTTTTCGACCGGAGACGGGGCGCGGTTCGGGATCACTGCCGGACCTTGCAGCGCGAAAGCTTAAGACCGCCCTTCCAGGACCTTGACCGAATCTTACCGAACGAACGCCGGTAGGGCCGCAAACCGGCCTTAATTCAAACCCTTGATCCCTATCGGTATGGCTTGCCCGCGCGCCGGGGCAGGCCGGAAATCCACAGGAAATTTCGCGAAAACCTCATTCAGGCGTGGCCTTTGAAAACCGCGCCGGAGCCGCCTCAACGTGAAAGCGGGGCCGCCGCCCCAATCCCGCCCTTGCATCGCGCGGCGTCTGGTCCTTTAAGCGCGCGCAAAGAGGAACGCCTCCCCGCGTTCGCCGAAGGATTCTGCCCCATGTCGTCGTCCTCCGCTCCCAAGAAAGTCGTGCTGGCCTATTCGGGCGGCCTGGATACCTCGATCATTCTGAAGTGGCTGCAGACCGAGTATAACGCCGAGGTCATCACCTTCACGGCGGACCTGGGCCAGGGCGAGGAACTGGGCCCGGCGCGCGAGAAGGCGCTGAAGCTGGGCATCAAGCCCGAGAACATCTTCATCGACGACCTGCGCGAGGAGTTCGTGCGCGACTTCGTCTTCCCGATGTTCCGCGCCAACACCGTCTATGAGGGCCAGTACCTGCTGGGCACCTCGATCGCGCGCCCGCTGATCGCCAAGCGCCAGATCGAGATCGCCAAGATGGTCGGCGCCGACGCCGTCTGTCACGGCGCCACCGGCAAGGGCAACGACCAGGTCCGCTTCGAGCTGGGCTACTACGCCCTGGATCCGGACATCCACGTCATCGCCCCCTGGCGCGAGTGGGAGTTCCGCAGCCGCGAGGCCCTGCTCGACTTCGCCGAGAAACACCAGATCCCGATCTCCAAGGACAAGCGCGGCGAAGCCCCGTTCTCGGTCGACGCCAACCTGCTGCACTCCTCGTCCGAGGGTAAGGTCCTGGAAGACCCGGCCGTCGAGGCGCCCGAGTTCGTGCACCAGCGCACCATCGCCCCGGAAGACGCGCCCGATAAGGCGACGATCTTCACCCTCGGCTTCGAGAAGGGCGACGCCGTCTCCATCGACGGCGTGGCCATGTCCCCGGCCACGATCCTGACCAAGCTGAACGAACTGGGTCACGACAACGGCGTCGGCCGCCTCGACCTGGTCGAGAACCGCTTCGTCGGCATGAAGTCGCGCGGTGTCTATGAGACCCCCGGCGGCACCATCCTGCTGGCCGCCCACCGCGGCATCGAGTCCATCACCCTGGATCGCGGCGCGATGCACCTGAAGGACGAGCTGGCGGTCAAATACGCCCACCTGATCTACAACGGGTTCTGGTTCTCGCCCGAGCGCGAGATGCTTCAGGCCGCGATCGACCACTCGCAGGCCAAGGTCACCGGCACGGTCCGGGTCAAGCTCTACAAGGGCAATGTCTCGATCATCGGCCGCGAAAGCCCCCTGAGCCTGTACGACCAGGACCTTGTGACCTTCGAGGAAGGCGTCCAGGCCTATGACCACCACGACGCCGAGGGCTTCATCAAGCTGAACGCCCTGCGCCTGCGCGTGCTGGGCAAGCGCGACAAGCGCCAGGGCTAGGGTCGAGCGATCCGGAGGATGGCCGCGTTGCGGTCGTCCGCGATCCAGATCGAGCCGTCGCGCGCCACCGCCAGACCGACCGGCGCCCCCATGGGATGACGGCCGGCCTGCGCGTTCCAGGCCGGCGTCAGCACCCGGCCCCGGGGCGCCGGCGCATCGGCCGGATAGGGCAGTGAGCCGCGCGGATAGATGGCGTAGCGGGCGCGCGCGTCTGTCAGGGGCGCGCCTTCCGCGTCGGTTTCGATCGCCACGATCCGCCCCGCCGCCCGCCGGTATCCGTGCCAGCTCATCAGCATCCGGCCCCGCAGCTCGGGGAACATCTCCCCGTCGTAATAGAGCATCGCCAAGGGCGCGGCGTGGGGCGGCAGCAGCGAGACGGGCGCGGTTCGCGACCCGCAGCGCGCCTGCCGCGCGGTCCAGCCCGGCATCGCCGTCGCCATGTCTGTGCAATAGGGCCAGCCGTGGTCGCCGCCCCGCCTCAGCCGGTTGATCTCGTCGAACGGCCGGTCCGGCGTCAGCAGGTCGACGGAGTTCTCGGCTTGGTAGATCGCGCCCGAGGCGTGCCTCGCCATCGCAACGGAGTTTCTCAGCCCGGTCGCCCAAGGCGTCCAGTCCGCGCTCCAGCGGCCGTCGCCGAGGTAGGCGTAGCGCCGCACCATGGCCTGGTCGTCGTCTTCGGCGCACAGGCCGCCGGCGTTCCGCCGCGGCGCGCCCCGGGCGTCCAGGCACCGATCGGACGGCGCGCCGACATTGACCAGAAGCGCGCCGTCGGCGTCGAAGATGAAACTCGACAGGGGGTGGCGGTTCTCGTGCAGCCGGTTGTCGGGCAGGCCCTCGACCACGGCGGTCGTACGATCGGGACGGGCGGGATCGAATGCGAATATCCGGCTCATCTCGGCGACGTAGAGACGTCCGTCCGGACCGCGCGCGATCGTGTGCGGCATGGACAGCTCCGCCAGAAGACGCGTCCATCGCGGTTGGCCCGAAGCCGTCGACAGCCGCCACAGCGCGCCACGCCCGGCGTCCCAGGTGCCGAGGTCTGCGACCAGCCAGTCACCGTCGTCGAGCTCGAACAGGGTCCGGGGCATGCGCGGTCCCACGGCGGCGCGCTGCCAGACGAGACCGAGACAATAGCCCTGCGCCATGCCGACGAGGGTCGCCGGCCGGCCTGCGCAGTCGCCCTGAACCGCATAGGCGCGCGTGGCTGACTGGCCGGCCACGGGCGGGGCCGCGACCACGGCGAACAGGGCGGACAGGATCAGGGCCGAACGGCGCATGGCCGACCCTAGACCATTTTTGCTTCAGGTCGGATCGACCTGAATCCAAAAAATGGTCCAGCATCAAACCGGAGCGGCTGAAGCTGAGCCGCGAAAGCCGTCTCGTCAGCGACACGGAAATGCGCCACGGTGGCTCGGACGGGCCGCCGCGGCCCCTTTAGTTTCGATGGAAGACCCATGTCCCTGCGCCTGATCCTGGCCGTCTCGACCGCCCTCATCACCACCCCCGTGCTGGCCCAGACCGCGCCGCCGGCCCCGCCCGCCGCCGCCGCGCCCGCCCCCTCGCCCGAGGAAGCGGCCATGGAGGCCAAGGGCCAGGCCTTCCAGGCCTCCATGGAGGGGATCGGCGAAGAACTGGAAGCGGTGATGTCGGACACCACCAAGGACAACGCGACCAAGGCGACCGAGACCAACGCCATCATCGACCGTCACGCCCCCGAAATTAACGCCTTCGCCGCCGACCTGGAGACCTTCCTGCGCGCCATGGCCGACAAGCCCGAGAACGCGGCCCGGCGCGATGAAATCGTGAACGCCGCCAACGCCGCTCCGGCCGCGATCCGCAGCATTCCCGAGCAGATGCGCGCGGGCATCGCCCAGGCGCTGACCGCGGCGCCGGCGGCCCCGGCCGCAGCTCAGTAAGCACGCGTTACGGCGATTTCACTTGAGATCGAACGGGGTTGGGCGGACCTTCGGGTCCTGCCCTTCCCCGGAGCCGTTCGATGATCAAGGCCCTCTCCCTCGCCGCCGCCCTCGCCGTCCTGCCGTTGTCGGCGGCGCTCGCGGCCGATCCGCAGACCGCGACCGGATCCTCATCGGACGCCGCCGAGGCGGCCATCGAGGCCGCCGCCGACCGCTTCGAGGCCCGCATGGAAGCCTACGGCGAACGCGCCGAGGCCGTTTCCGATGATGACAGCCTGACCGACGCGCAGAAGAAGATCCGCATCGCCCAGATCTGGGCCGAGTATGAGCCGGACGTCTCCGCCTTCACCGCCACCATCTCGGAACACGTCGGCGCCATCGCCGGCGCGGCCCTGGCCGAGATCGACGTCGAGGGCATCGTCGCCGAAGCCATGAACGCCGTCGAGGAATCCGGCGCCCTGCGGGTCGCGAGCGGCGTAGCGAGCAACGGCGCCTGGGCCTCGAACGATCCCGAACACATGGCCACCTACGGCCTGATGGCCGAGTACGCCGTCGGCGAGGCGCTGGACGCCATCGACGAAGCGAGCGCCGGCGAGATCAGCGTCCATCTCGATACCCCCGTCGAAGCGGTCCCGGCCGCGCCGCCCGCGCCGCCCGCCAAAAACGACGCCCGCTGATCCTCACGGCTTGACCGCAACCGGTCGCGGCCCGACATCGGGCCATGGCCAGCCTGCCCGTCGATCCGCACCTGTATGCGACCTTCCTGGGCGTGATGGCCGTGATGGCGATCACCCCGGGCCCAGCCAATATCTTCTCGGTCGCCAACGGCGTGCAGAGGGGCAAGGCCGGCGCGCTTCTGGGCGTCGTCGGCATGAACGCCGCCACCCTGGTCTGGTTCGGCGCCGCGGCGCTGGGCCTCGGCGCCCTGGTGGTCGCCTTCCCGCAGGTCTTCCGCATCATCTCGGTGGCCGGAGCCCTCTATGTCGCCTGGCTGGGCTATCGCGCCTGGCGCGGCGCGTTCTCCACCGCCGCCCAGCCGGACGCGCCGGCCGTGAAGATGGGCCGCAGCGCCATCGTCGACGGCTTCATGGTGCAGATCGCCAATCCCAAGGCGGTGCTGTTCTTCACCGCCGTCCTGCCGCCCTTCCTGGACGTGAACCGGCCCGCCGCGCCGCAGCTGGCTCTGTTCGCCGCGGCCACCATCGGAATGGACGTGCTCAGCATGTCCGCCTACGGTCTAGGTGGGGCTGCGCTGGCCCGGCGCATGTCCGAACCCCGCTTCCGCAAGGGGTTCGCCTTCCTGACGGGCGCCTTGCTGCTCGCCGCCGCCGTGCTTATTCTTTCACGTTTATAACGGCTTGCCGGGTGCGGGAACCGGCGCCGTTCATGTCCCGTTCAGCCGTCAGGGCGCGTAGTGACGCGTCAAGGAGCATCCCATGAACATCCGTTTCCTGAAGCCCGTGCTGTTGGCGACGGCGGCGGCGCTCGCCTTGTCCGCCTGCGCCACGGCCACGCCCTATGGTCCGGCCGGCCCGCAAAGCCGCTACGGCTATTCCGAGCAGCGCGTCGACGCCGACCGCTACCGCGTCAGCTTCGCCGGCAATTCGGTGACCTCGCGCGAGCAGGTCGAGATGTCCCTGCTGCTGCGCGCGGCCGAACTGACGCTGGAAAGCGGCCACGACTGGTTCGCCACCGTCAACCGCGCCACCGACCGCGACGTGCGCCTGACGGGCACGCCGGATCCCTTCTATTATGACCGGTACAGCCCCTTCTGGGGTCCGTCGTGGCGCTACTACCGCCGCGGCCTGTGGAGCCCGTGGGGTTACCGCGATCCGTTCGGTCCGGACTTTGACGTTCGCGAGATCGACCGGTTCGAGGCCACCGCCGAGATCGTCTTCGGTCGCGGCGCCAAGCCGGCCGGCGATCCGAACGCCTTCGACGCCCGCGAGGTGATCAACAACCTCGGTCCCCGCGTTCCGCGCGGCTGAGGTCTCCGAGCCTGAACTGACGAAGGCCCCGCCGGTCGATCCGGCGGGGCCTTTTGTTTGCTCTATCCCACCCGCGGGTTGTTCAGCCGCCGCTTGTTGGTGTGGGTGGAGGGGGCCGAGCCCAGTTCCTCGGGGATCTCGCCCTTGAAGTAGAAGCGCTGCCACGCCTCCTTGGCCGCGTCGGGATCGCCCGAGGCGAGGCGGTGGTTGAAGTCGCTGCGCGCCTTCAGCCAGGCGTCATACTGGCCCTTCATGGTCGGATTGGACTCCAGCGTCCGGATCACCGGCTGGAAGGCCTCGACCTTGCGGTGCTCGACCGGGGTGATGAAGCAGAAGGGCTCGCCCTTCTCGAACCTGATCTTGCCCGGGCGGGTGAAGGCCCAGTTCATGGTGAAGGGGAAGGGCAGCCAGTCGGTCTCGATCAGACCGACCAGCGGCTGGATGCCGTCCTTCACATGGTTGGGCGCGCCCCCCGCCAGCATCCCCCAGCCCGGCGGCGTGCGGAACAGATACTGCGGGTGCAGGGTGAGGATGCCGCGCGTGAAGTGGGAGGTGACGAAATGGGCCACGTTCGGCGTCGTCCGCTCGGGCGTGATGACGATGTCGGCCTGGGTCGGCCCGCCGTTCCACTCGGCCGTGAAGCCGAACGGGCACAGAATCTCCCAGCCCGTCGTGTTGGCCATGTTCAGCGGCAGGCAGCGGTAGGGATGCCGGCTGGCGAAGGCGTCCATCCAGTCCCGCGACACCCGGCCGGGCACCAGGTCCGGCGGCTGCGGCGCCATCGGGTAGCATTCCAGTTCCACAGGCGGTCTCCGGCGGGTAAGCGAAAGCGTCCCTCTCCTAACGACCCCGCATGACCGAAGACAACCCGAACCCGCCCGAACCGCTTTTCAACCGTGACCGCCTGCTGGCGTGGATGGCCGAGCACGGGATCGAACAGGTCACCCATGACCATCCGGCCGTCTTCCGCGTCGAGGAGGGGCTGGAGCTCAAGGCGGCCATGCCCGGAGCCCACACCAAGAACCTGTTCCTCAAGGACAAGAAGGGGAAGCTGTGGCTGATCTCGGCCCGGCAGGACACGGTCATCGACCTGAAGCGCGCGCCGAAGACCATAGGCTCTGACCGGCTGTCCTTCGGCAATGAGGGCCTGCTCTACGAGACCCTGGGCCTGCGCCCCGGCTCGGTCACGGCGCTGGGACTTATCAACGACCCCGACCACCGCGTGACCTTCGTCCTCGACAAGGCCCTGTGGGACGCGGACATCGTCAACTTCCACCCTCTGACGAACACGGCGACGACGGCGATGGCGCAGGATCAGTTCCGCAAGGCGCTGGCGGCGATGGGGCGGGAGCCGATCGTGGTCGATTTCTCCGAGTTGATCTGACCTCCCCGGTTCTATCCGCCGCCGGACAGTGCTAGAGCCCCGCGCGTCTCCCCGACCCCTCAGCATACGGACGCCGCCATGCCCGCCGCTCCCGACTTTCCCCCCGCGCCGGACCGCGTGGCGCCGAAGCGCGCCCTGATCTCGCTCAGCGACAAGACCGGACTGGAGGACGCCGCGCGCGCCCTGCACGATCTCGGCGTCGAACTGGTCTCGACCGGCGGCACCCGCGCCGCCATCGCCGGGTTCGGTCTGCCGGTGAAGGACGTGGCCGATCTGACCGGCTTCCCCGAGATGATGGACGGCCGGGTCAAGACCCTGCACCCCGTGGTCCACGGCGGCCTGCTGGGCGTCCGCGACGAGCCCAGCCACGCGGCGGCCATGGCCGAGCACGGCATCGGCGGCATCGATATCGCCTGGATCGACCTCTATCCCTTCGAGACCACGGTCGCCTCGGGCGGCGGTTTCGAGGCGGCGGTCGAGAATATCGACATCGGCGGCCCGGCCATGATCCGCTCGGCGTCCAAGAACCACGGCTACGTCGCCGTCTGCGTCGACAAGGACGCGGTGGACCATGTCCTGGCCGCGCTGAAGGCCGACGGCGTCACGACCCTGGAGCTGCGCAAGCGCCTGGCCGCCCGCGCCTTCGCCCGCACCGCCGCCTATGACGCCGCCGTCTCGGGCTGGTTCGCCGGCCAGGTCGGCGACGAAGCCCCGGCCCGCAAATCGATCTCGGGCTCCCTCGCCCAGACCCTGCGCTACGGCGAGAACCCGCACCAGACGGGCGCCTTCTACCGCACCGGCGAGGCCCGCCCCGGCGTCGCCCACGCCACCCAGATCCAGGGCAAGGAACTGGGCTACAACAACATCGCCGACGCCGACGCCGCCTATGAGCTGGTGGCCGAGTTCGAGGCCCCGGCCTGCGTCATCGTCAAGCACGCCAACCCCTGCGGCGTCGCCGTCGGCAAGGATCTGTCGGAAGCCTACGCCCGCGCGCTGGAATGCGACGCCGTCTCGGCCTTCGGCGGCGTGATCGCGGTCAACCGCCCGCTGAACGGCGACGACGCGCGCGCCATCACCGGCATCTTCACCGAGGTCGTGATCGCCCCCGGCGCTGATGACGAAGCCCGCGAGGTCTTCGCCGCCAAGAAGAACCTGCGCCTGCTGATCACCGACGGTCTTCCGGATCCGCACGGCCCGGGCGAGGTGTTCCGTTCGGTCGCTGGCGGCTTCCTGGTGCAGGGCCGCGACCGCAGCCTGATCCGGCCCTCGGACCTGAAGATCGTCACGCGCCGCCAGCCGACGCCGACCGAGATCCAGGACATGCTGTTCGCCTTCACCGTCGCCAAGCACGTCAAGTCCAACGCCATCGTCTACGCCAAGGACGGCCAGACCGCCGGCATCGGGGCCGGCCAGATGAACCGCCGGGACTCGGCCCGCATCGCCGCCATCCGGGCGCGCGAAGCCGGCGAGGCCAAGGGTCTGGCTCATTCGCTGGCGGAGGGTTCGGCCTGTGCGTCGGAAGCCTTCTTCCCCTTCGCCGACGGCCTGCTGGAAGCGGTCGCGGCGGGCGCCACGGCCGTGATCCAGCCAGGCGGCTCGATGCGCGACGCCGAGGTCATCGCCGCCGCTGACGAGAAGGGCATCGCCATGGCCTTCACGGGCGTGCGGGTGTTCAGGCACTAGCGCCATCTGCGGCAGGCAGGGCGCCCAGCTAGGGATTAGTGGTTAGTGATTAGTGGTTCGATGTCGCGAGCGCCGGCGGTTCCGAACCTCGGGCCGGAGGCTGATCCAGCCACCCACTAATCACTAACCACTAATCACTTCGACGCACCGGCGCTTCCCGCTAAGCTCCTGTCCATGGACACCCTCGCCGCCCGCTGGACGATGCTCGAACCCGGCGTGGCCGTGGTCGGACCCGAGGATGACCGGCCGCGCCCGGCGGTGATCCTGTTCCACGGCTGCGGCGGCCTGCGCGACCACCTTCCGCGCTACGCCGAGGCCGCCAGGGCCGCGGGCTGGCGCGCCTTCATCGTCGACTCCTACGGCCCGCGCGGCTGGAGTCGCGAACGGGCCCTGATGACGGTCTGCACCGGACTGGTCCTGCGCGGCGACAAGCGCGCCGGTGACGTCCTGGCCGCACTGGACGGCGTGTCCCGCAGGCGGGACGTGGATGCCTCACGCGTCGCCCTGGCCGGCTGGAGCCACGGCGGCTGGGGCATCATGGAGGCGATGAGCTCGGAGCGGCATGACCGCATGCTGGGCCTGGCCGACCCCGGCGCGGTCAGTCTGGACGGGGTCCGCGCCGTCTACCTGGCCTACCCCTACATCGGCGTCGCCGCCCTGAACCGCATGCGGCCGTGGAAGCACTGCCCCAAGACCCTCGCCGTCATCTCCCGCGGCGACCACCTGACCACGGTACGCAACGCCGAGACCGTCCACGCCATGGTTCGTAACTGCGGCGCGGACGTGGAGACCTGGATCGCCGAGGGCACCCACGCCTTCGACGAGCCCGGCGCGGCCAAGCCGATGCGCTACCACCCCGAGCTGGCCGATGAGGCCGTGCGACGCTTCGTCGCCCTGCTGGAAGATGTGGCGGTCGCCCCGGCCTGATCCCGTTTCCGGAATTATCGCGCGCCGCCCTTGACGATCAGCCCATCACGTAACAATTGAAGTTACATGAAACGGGATTCACGACTCTCCGGCGTCCTGCACGCCCTGTTGCACATGGGAGACGCCGACGCGCCGATGACCTCGGATGCGCTCGCTGTCTGTCTGCAGACCAACCCCGTCGTCGTCCGACGCACCATGGCCGGGCTGCGCGAAGGCGGTCTTGTCACCTCGGAGCGTGGGCATGGCGGCGGCTGGCGGCTGGCGCGGCCCCTGTCGGGCATCACCCTGCGCGACGTGCACGCGGCGTTGGGAGAACCGGCGCTGACCCCGGAAGCGCCGCCGGTCGAAAGCCACGGCTGTCTGGTCGAGGCGGCGGTCAATCGCTCGCTGGAGGCCGCCTACGCCGAGGCCCGGGCCCTCATCGAGGCCCGGCTGGCGCACATCACCCTCGCCGACCTGGCCGCGGATTTCGCCGACCGGAAGGCCCAGCTCAACACCGGAGGCTCCCGTGGATCCGACCATGCCGCATGACGCCATCATCATCGGCGGCTCGTACGCCGGGCTGAATGCGGCGATGCAGCTGGCCCGAGCCCGGCGGCGCGTGCTGGTCATCGACGACAATCGCCCGCGCAACCGCTTCGCCGCCCGCGCTCACGGCGTCATGGGCCGCGACGGCGTGCCGGGCTCCGAGATCGCCGCCGAGGCCCGCGCCCAGGTCTCCGCCTACCCCACCGCCGCCTTCCGGCGCGGCGAAGTCGTGAACGCGCGTCAGGGCCGTTGCGGCTTCGAGGTCGATCTGGCCGACGGCGCACGGGTCACGGGCCGACGGCTGATGCTGGCCTATGGCGTCCAGGACATCCTGCCCGATCTTCCCGGGGTGAAGGAGCGCTGGGGGCGGACCGTCCTGCATTGCCCCTACTGCCACGGCTATGAGATCGGCGGCGGTCCGATCGGCGTGCTCGGCGCCGGTCCGATGTCGGTCCACCAGGCCGTCATGGTCGCCGAATGGGGGCAGGTGGTCCTGTTCCTGGACGGAAAGCTGGAGCCCGACGCCGATCAGTCGCGGATGCTGGCGCGGCGCGGCGTCACCGTCGAAGCCACGCCGGTGGCCGCGCTGGAGGGCGAAGGCCCGGCGCTGGACGGCGCGAGGCTGGCGGACGGACGGCTGGTTCCGCTGAAGGCGCTCTTCGTCGGCCCGCGCCTGCGCCTGAACGGCGACCTCGCCCAGGCCCTGGGCTGCGAGATCGAGGACACGCCCGTCGGCCAGATGATCCGCACCGACGAGATGAAACAGACCACCGTCCCGGGCGTTTTCGCCGCCGGGGATGCGGCGCGCGTCATGTCGAATGTCACCCTGGCCGCCGCCGACGGCGTTATGGCCGGCATCGCCCTGCACCGATCCCTGATCGAGGAAGATGCTGCTTAGGCCGGTTGCGGCTCCACCGTCACCGGCGCCCGGATCGAGTTGGCGACGTAGCAGTGCTCATGCGAGCGATGGTGCAGGTCGGCGATCGCCGCCGCATCCGGCCGCTTGTCGCCCGAGAAGGCCACCGCGGGCCTCAGGGTCACCGCGGTGATCGAGACCTTGCCGCGCTCGTCCCGCCCCATCACGCCCACGGCCTGATCCAGATAGCGGTCGACCACGAAGCCGTCCTTCGCCGCATAGGCGAGGAAGAACAGCATGTGACAACTGGACACGGCGGCCACCAGCGCCTCCTCCGGATCCACGGCGGCGGGATCGGACAGGGGGACCGGCACGCTGCCCGGGGCCGACGAGCCCCGCACCACCGCCCCGCCGTCGAAGCGCCAGTCGTGGGCCCGGGCGTATTTGTTGTCGAGGAAGGGCTGGTCTCCCCGGACCCATTCGACGGTGGCGACGTATTCACTCATGGCGGGCTCCCCGGCTGTGATGACCAAACCGTGTAGCACGGTTGCGCGCGTGAACCCGGCGCCCGGCTTGCCCGCGCCCGCGACCCGCCTTATCCGGGGGCATGGCCGCCCCCCTTATCTGCCCCTCCATCCTCGCCAGCGACTTCTCGAAGCTGGGCGAGGAGGTCCGCGCGCTGGACGCCGCGGGCGCCGACTGGATCCATATCGATGTGATGGACGGGCATTTCGTGCCCAACATCACCCTGGGCCCCGACATCGTGAAGGCCATCCGGCCGCACACGAAGAAGACCTTCGATGTGCACCTGATGGTCGCCCCCGTGGATCCCTGGCTGGAAGCCTATCGGGATGCGGGCGCCGACATTCTGACCGTCCACCCGGAAAGCGGACCGCACCTGCACCGCACCCTTGGCCGCATCCGCCAGCTGGGCGCCAAGGCCGGCGTCGTTCTGAACCCCGGCACCCCCCTGACGATCCTGGAAGAGGTGGTAGAGCTGGTCGATCTGGTCCTGCTGATGTCGGTCAATCCGGGGTTCGGCGGCCAGTCATTCATCCCGACCACCCTGCGCAAGATCGAGAAGGCCCGCGCCCTGCTGGACGCCGCCGGATCGCAGGCGCACCTGCAGGTCGACGGCGGAGTGACCAGCGCCAACGCCGCCGCCTGCGTCGCCGCCGGGGCCGACACCCTCGTGGCCGGCTCGTTCGTGTTCAAGGGCGGCCCCGACGCCTACGCCGCCAACATCCAGGCCCTGAAGTCCGCGTGAGCCCCCTGGGACCCTTCGCCCCGCCGGAAGGCGACGGACCCGCGCCCGGCGAGATCCCGGGCCTGCGCGGCGCGCCCGTCCGCACACCGGTGCGCGCGACCGGCGCCAGCACCGGCCCGGCCCTGTGGCCCGCCATCGCCGGACGCCTGCTGAGCCGCCAGCTGTGGATCGAGGCTTACGGCCTGCCCGGCTACGCCCTGACGCTGAGGGGCCGCACCGCCCAGAGCTTCGCCTCCACCCCCCGCGACTTCCGCCCGGTCGATCCGGCCGTCGGCAAGGGCGTCCTGGGCGGTCGTTTCGTCCTCGCCGGCTCAAGCCTCGAAGCCCCGGCGCCCGAGGATCCGTTCAACCGCCCCAGCCCGACCCGCGCCTTCGCCGTCGATCTGCACGCCTTCGCCTGGCTGCCGTCGCTGATGACCCAGGGTGAGCGCGGCGCGCGCGAGGCCCTGCGGCTGACCCTGATCTGGGCCGAGGTCTTCGTCCGCTGGTCGCCCTTCGCCTGGGATCCCGACATCCTGGCCCGCCGTGCGGTCAACCTGGCCTGCGCCGCCCGGCGCATGGGACAGGTCGCCACCGAGGCCGAGCGGCTGAAGCTGGCCGATGTGCTGGGCCGTCAGGGCCGCCAGCTGCTGCGCCCGCCCGGCGGGGTCGCCACCCGCGCCGAACGCCTGACCGCCGCCGCCGTGATCGGCTGCGTCCTGGCCGGCGCGCCGGGCGCCTCGATCCGCCGCAAGGCGCTGGGCCGCCTGTCGCGCGCCCTGCCCCGCGCCGTCGGTCCCGACGGCGGCCACGCCAGCCGCAGCCCAGAGGCCGGACTCGAGCTGCTGCTTGACCTGCTGGCGCTTGAGGACGGGCTGGGCCAGCTGTCCGAACCCCTGCCCGACGCCGCCGCGGCCGCCATCGCCCGCCTCGGCGCCGCCCTGCGGATCCAGACCCTTCCCGACGGCCGCCTGGCCACGCTGCAGGGTGGAGGCCCGTCGACCGCGGCCCGCGTCGCCGCCGCGCGGGGCACGGACGCCGAGCCCGCCGACGGGGCCGGAACCGTCGCCGGCGCCACGCGCATCCGCAGCCCGCTGCTGACCGTCTTCGCCGACACCGCCCCGCCCGCCCGCGGCCCGTGGTCCTCGGCCGCCTGCGCCCAGCCCCTGTCGCTGGAGATCGTCTGCGGCAAGGACCGGCTGGTCACCGGCTGCGGCTGGACGCCCCGCGCCGCCGACCGGCAGGGCCTCCGCCTGACGCCCGGCCATTCCACCCTGACCCTGGGCGAGACCTCGACGGGCGAGCCGCTGGGGGGCTGGAAGAGCGAGCTGCTGGGCCCCCGCCTCGTCGGCCGTCCGCTCCATGTGGAGGCCAACCAGAGAGATGGCGAAGGCGCCGTCTGGCTGGAGATCGAGCATGACGGCTGGGTTCATGAGTTCGGCCTGCTGCACCAGCGCCGCCTCTATCTGGACCAGCGCCTCGACGAGCTGCGCGCCGAGGAGCGGCTGCACCCCGCCCCGGGCCAGAAGGAGGTCGTCCGCGCCATCGCCGCCCCCTACGCCGTGCGGTTCCAGCTTGAACCGGGCGTCCAGGCCTCCCTGGCCCGTGACCGCCGCTCCATCCTGCTGCGCGGCCATTCGGGCCGAGGCTGGTGGTTCCGCACCGACGGGCCGGATGTCGCGATTGAACCGTCCGTCCATGTGGACGAGGGCCTGACCCGCCGCTCGCTGCAGATCGTCGTGCGCGGCTCGGCCCGGACGGATTCGGAGACCAAGATCCGCTGGAAGCTCAGCCCCGCGGGCGCCGGCAACGATCCTTCCTAATGCGCCCGCCGCGCTTCGACCCTTGAGCGCGGCGCCCGACGCGACCATCTGACGACCTGACGCGTTACGACTGATCCGAGACCAGGACCGACATGACCCTCGCCGACCCGACCGACCTGCCGCCCAACGCCAATGGGGACCTGATCAAGGAAGGCTCCGACGCCGGCTTCATGGCCGATGTGATTGAGGCCTCCAAGACGCAGCCCGTGCTGGTCGATTTCTGGGCCACCTGGTGCGGGCCCTGCCGCACCCTGACGCCGCTGCTGGAGAAATCCGTGCGCGCCGCCGGCGGAGCGGTGAAGCTGGTCAAGATCGACGTCGACAAGAACCCCGCCTATGCGGGCCAACTGCGGGTGCAGTCGATTCCCACCGTCTACGCCTTCGTCAACGGCCAGCCGGTCGACGGCTTCCAGGGCGCGGTGCCCGAGAGCCAGATCAAGGCCTTCATCGACAAGCTGACCGGCGGAACGAGCGCCAACTCCGATGTCGAGCAACTGCTGTCGCTGGGCGAGGAGTCCCTGTCGCTCAACGATCTGGGCGGCGCCGCCCAGGCCTTCGCCCATGTGCTGACGCTGGAGCCGGGCCACGAGAAGGCCATCGCCGGCATGGCCCGGGTCTATCTGGCCGACGGCGATGTCGATCAGGCGCGCCAGACCATCGCCATGGCCCCGCAGGATTCGCGCGACGCCACGGTCCAGTCGGTCCGCGCCCAGCTGTCCCTGGCCTCAGCCGCTCCGAGCGGCGCCGCCGCCGAGCTGGAAGCGAAGCTGGCCGCCGATCCGAACGACCACCAGACCCGCTTCGACCTGGCCCAGGCCCTGGCCGCCTCGGGCGACTTCAAGGGCGCGGTCGACCAGTTGCTGAAGATCGTCGCCGCTGATCGCGAGTGGAACGAGCAGGCCGCCCGCAAACAGCTGCTGACGGTGTTCGACGCCGCCGGCGCGACCTCGGAAGTGGCCCGCGACGGCCGCCGCCGTCTGTCCTCGCTGCTGTTCGCTTAAGGAGGAGGTCGCGGTGGCTCAAGGGTATATCAGGGCCGCCGACCTGCCGCAGGTGATCCCCGTCTTTCCGCTGTCCGGGGTGCTGCTGCTGCCGCGCGGCCAACTGCCGCTGAACATCTTCGAGCCGCGCTATCTGAACATGGTCGACGACGCCATGGCCGGGGACCGCATCATCGGCATGATCCAGCCGACCGGGGGGCTTGGCCCCCTGCCCAGCCTGTCGCCCATTGGCTGCGCGGGACGGATCACCAGCTTCAACGAGACTTCGGACGGCCGGTATCTGATCACCCTGACCGGGGTGGCGCGTTATCGCATCATCACCGAGCTACCGACCCAGGCGCCCTACCGGCAGGTGCGCGCGGCCTTCGAAGCCTGGGAAGGCGACCTGACCGCCCCGCCCGCCGGCGAGGGCGGACTGGACCGCGAGGGGTTCCTGGACGCGCTGAAGGCCTATCTGGAGACCCGCGGCCTCGATATCGACTGGGACACGGCCGAGACCGCCCCGCCCGAGGCCCTGGTCAACAGCCTGGCCATGGCCCTGCCCTTCGAGCCTTCCGAGAAACAGGCCCTGCTGGAAGCCGCCAACCTCGACGCTCGCGCCGAGGTCCTGACCGCCCTGATGCGCATCGGCGCCGCCGGCGACGGCGAGGGCGAAATCCCGTCGATGCAGTGACGAGGGTCGAGGCCTGAGAGTCCAGGGATGAGGGCTTTGAGTCGCGCCTGCCGCCCTCGACCCTCGGCCCCCGACCCTATACCCTTCCAGAATGTCCGACGCCTTCCACACTCCCAATACCGTCGATCCGCGTCTTCTCGAGGTGCTGGTCTGCCCGGTCACGCGCGGCAAGCTGACCTATGACCGCGAGGCCCAGGAACTCGTGTCGGCGGGCGCCAAGCTGGCCTTCCCTATCCGCGACGGCGTGCCGATCATGCTGCCGGAAGAGGCGCGTCAGCTGGACTAGGCTTCAGCCGTCGATCAGGACCCAGCGGCCCCCGTCGCGGGCCACAATGGCTTCGCGCGGCTCCCAACGCCCTTCGGCCGTCCACCGCTGGTAGCGGCAGGTCCACTCCGACCCTTCCTCGGCGATAAAGACGCAATCGACCTGGCGAACGACATGGTCGGGCACGAGAGCCGAGAACTCCCGCGTGTTCGGCCCCGTGGGCGCGACGGTGGCGCAGCCGGCCAGGAAGGCCGCGATCCCGATGAGGGCCAGGACGCGGCTCACACCAATTCACCCCGCAGCAGCCGCGGCAGGTCGCCCGTCGCGCCGCCGGCCTCATGCATGAAGGCGCGGCGCAGCGCCGGGATGCGGTTGACCACGGCGATGCCGAGATTGCGCGCCAGCCGCACGGGCGGCAGGTCGTTGGAGAACAGGCGGACGAAGCCGTCGAAGCCGGCGGCGAGGGCGGCGTTGTCGAACCGCCGCCAGCGGGCGTAGCGGTCCAACACGATCTCCGAACCGATGTCCTCGCCCGTGCGCATCGCCTCGATCAGCACTTCGGCCAGGGCGGCGGCGTCCTTCAGCCCCATGTTCAGCCCTTGCCCGGCCACCGGATGGACCGCGTGGGCGGCGTCGCCGATCAGGGCGGTGCGGGCTGCCGTCAGCTGCTCGGCCAACTGCAGGGACAACGGATAGACGAAGCGTGGTCCCACCACAGAGACTTCGTCCAGATAGTCGCCGAAGCGCCGCATCAGATGAGCGTGGAAGGCCTCGTCCGACGCCGCCTTCAGCGCATCGGCTCGGCGTGTCGTCTCGGTCCATACCAGGCTGGCGCGCTGGTCCGTCAGGGGCAGGATGGCGAAGGGCCCGGCAGGCAGGAAATACTCATGGGCGACATTGCCGTGGTCCCGGCCCAGGGACACGGTCGCCACCACCCCGCTCTGGCCATAACCCCAGCCGACGGTGTCGATCTTCGCCGCCTTGCGCACCGGCGAGGCGCGGCCCTCGGCCCCGACAACCAGCGACGCCTCCAGCACCACGCCGTCCGCCAACGTCACCCGTGTCCGCGCCGGGCCGGTCTCGACCGAGGCGACGGCGGCGGGGGCCCGGACCTCGATCCCGGCGGCGGTGATCGCCTCGGCCAGGGCCGAGCGGATGCGGCGGTTCTCGACCATATAGCCCAGCGGCTCGCCGTCTGTCCGATCACCGATCTCGTCGGCGTCGAAGCGCAGGAAGGCCGATGAGGCGCTCCGGCTCGCCGCGCCCGGCCGCCGTCCATCAGTCACCAGGATCCGGTCCATGCGGCAGGCGTGGGGGCGCAAGGCCGCCCCGACGCCCAGGGCGTCCAGCATGCGGAAGGTGGAAAAGGCGATCGCCGTCGAGCGCCCGTCAAAGGTCGGAGCCAGCTGGGCCGAGAAGGGCTGCGGATCGACCAGCACGACCTTCAGGCCGCCCTGGGCGGCGGCGAGGCCGAAGGTCGCCCCGGCCATGCCGGCGCCGGCGATGATGACGTCATAGCGATCAGGCGTGCTCATGGAGCGGTTGTCGCTCTGCGGGGCGCCGGCGTCCAGTGCGCGAAGGTCGCGCATCAGCCACTAATCACGTCCCCGCACCGCCTCTGGTAAACAGCCCCTTAACCCTCTGCGCGCGACAAAGGCGGCTCCGAAGCCTTGTCCGGAGTCCGCTCTTCGCATGTCCGCCGCCCTCGCCCTCGGTCAACGCGCCTGGGTCAGCGCCCGCATCCTGTGGGACGCGCCCTTCGTGGTGCGCTTCCGCGGCGTGCTGCAGGCCCTGCTGGCGACCCTGCTGGTGGTGGCCCTGATCTCGTGGAATCCGGCCGACCCCAGCCTGAACGCCGCGTCGAGCGCCGCGCCGACCAACTGGCTGGGGGCCAACGGCGCCCTGTTCGCCGACCTGTTCATGCAGTCCCTGGGCCTGGCGGCCTGGCCCTGCGCCCTGCTGCTGATCGCCTTTGGACTCGCCGGCGCCATCGGCGACGCCATCCAGCAGCGCCTGAAGCCGACGCCCTTCAAGGCCCTGGCGGCCACCGGCGGGGTCCTGGCCCTGTCCGCCGGCCTGTCGGCCCTGACCCATCCGGCGGCCTGGCCGCTGGCCGCCGGTCTGGGGGGTCTGTGGGGGGATGCGGTCTTCGGCCTGCTGAAGATGGCCTGCGACGCCCTGCGCATCGGCGCCGCGCCGATCATCGGGGCGCTCCTCTTCCTGCCGCTGGGCCTGTGGGGCGTCGGCTACGCCATCGGCCTGAGGCTCGCCGACCTGGGCGAGGCCTTCGCCTGGACCCGCGGCCGAGGCGGCTCCGACGCGCCCCGTCCCGCCCGCGCCCGCCGCGAGGCCGCGCCCAAGCCCGCGCCGCGTCCCCGCCCGGCTCCGGAGCCGGACCTGGAGCCCGAGGCGAGCTACGCCCCCGTCAGCCTTGATGACGCCGACGACGGCGCCCCGCCGTGGGAAGAGCCGCTCCCCGCGCCGACACCCGCCCGCAGCGCGCCCGAGCCCAAGGTCGCCGCCACCAAGGCCCCCAAGGCTTCACGCCGCGAGATCGACGACAGCCAGGGCGCCTTCGACTTCGCCAAATCCTCGACTTCCGACGGCTTCGACCTGCCGCCGCTGGGCATGCTGTCCAAGCCGGTCAAGCGCGTCGCCTCGGTCGACGAGGAGGCGCTGAAGCAGAACGCCAAGATGCTGGAAGGCGTGTTGCAGGAGTTCGGCGTCCGCGGCGTGATCGACCAGATCCGCCCCGGCCCGGTCGTCACCCTGTACGAACTGGTCCCCGCTCCCGGTGTGAAGCACGGCCGCGTCGTGGCCCTGTCGGACGACATCGCCCGCTCCATGTCGGCCCGCGCCTGCCGCATCTCTGTGGTTCAGGGCCGCAACGCCATCGGTATCGAGCTGCCCAACGCCAAGCGCGAGACCGTCTATCTGCGCGACCTGTTGGCCTCGACCGAATACGACAAGCCGACCCATCTGCTGCCGCTGGCGCTGGGCGAGACCATCGGCGGGGAGCCCTATGTCGCCGACCTGGCGCGCATGCCCCACCTGCTGATCGCGGGCACCACCGGCTCGGGCAAGTCGGTCGGGGTCAACGCCATGATCCTGTCGATCCTCTACAAGCTGACGCCGGCCCAGTGCCGCTTCATCATGATCGACCCCAAGATGCTGGAGCTGTCGGTCTACGACGGCATTCCGCACCTGCTGGCCCCGGTCGTCACCGATCCGAAGAAGGCCGTGGTCGCCCTGAAGTGGACCGTGCGGGAGATGGAGGACCGCTATCGCCGGATGTCCAAGCTCGGCGTGCGCAACATCGCCAGCTACAACGACCGCGCCCGCGCCGCGATCGAGAAGGGCGAGCATTTCGAACGCACCGTCCAGACCGGCTTCGACGAACAGGGCCGCCCGGTCTACGAATCCGAGAAGATCCGCCCCGAGCCCATGCCCTATCTGGTCGTGGTCATGGACGAGATGGCCGACCTGATGCTGGTCGCCGGCAAGGACGTGGAAGGCGCCGTGCAGCGCCTGGCCCAGATGGCCCGCGCCGCCGGCATCCACCTGATCATGGCGACGCAACGCCCGTCGGTCGATGTCATCACCGGCACCATCAAGGCCAACTTCCCGACCCGGATTTCCTTCCAGGTCACGTCCAAGATCGACAGCCGCACCATCCTGGGCGAGCAGGGCGGCGAGCAGCTGCTGGGTCAGGGCGACATGCTCTATATGGCCGGCGGCGGCCGTATCACCCGCCTGCACGGCCCGTTCGTGGACGACAAGGAAGTCGAAGCCGTCTGCAATCACCTGAAGTCGCAGGCCGAGCCGGACTACCTGGACCTGATCACTGACGATCCGGACGGCGACGGCGACAACGCCTTTGATGACGGCGGCGGAAACGGCGGCTCGGGCGACGACCTCTATGATCGCGCCGTGGCGGTGGTGACCCGCGACCGCAAGGCCTCGACCAGCTATGTCCAGCGCCGCCTGCAGGTCGGCTACAACCGCGCCGCCTCCCTGATCGAGCGCATGGAGCAGGAGGGCGTCGTCAGCCCCGCCAACCACGCCGGCAAGCGCGATGTCCTGGCCGGCCCGCCGCCGATGGGGTGACCGGGCTCAGCCTGGGATGACGGCGGTGGTGTACGGGGAATGCAGCCGCCAGCCGAGGCGCTCGTACAGAGCGCGACCGGCTTCCGTGGCCACCAGCACGCCGTCGCGCCCGCCCCGTTCACGCCCGATCGCCTCCAGCGCCCGCATCACCCGGCTGCCCAGTCCCCGGCGCTGGTGCTCCGGCGCCGTGATGATCCGGTCGAAGATGATGCGGCCGTCGACCACCACCGCCAGCCCCCGCGCCGCTTCCTCGCCGTCCGGCGCGACCAGGCGGACGAAGACGGTCGGGCCCGACTCGATCTCCAGCCGATAGCCGTCCGGCGCCACGTCGGCGGGCCCCATGCTTCCGGCCAGGATCATCACGAAGCCCGGCGGCTGCACCACCCATCGCGCGTCCAGCAACGGCCGAACCGTCTCGGCGTCGGCGCAGACCTTCAGGAAGATGTGGGGCTCGCGGATTCGCATGGCCCGGTCGCGGACCGCCTCGACAGCCTCCGCATAGACGTAGCGTGCGATCTGCTCGGGCTGGCCGACGTCCACGCGCCACGCGCCGGCGTCCAGGACCGGCGCCGGCGCCCCGCGGGTCAGGGCCCAGCCGCGGGTCCAGGTCGCCAGAAGATGGGGATCAGCGCTCATGCCGCCATCCTGGCGATCCCGTCGATTTCGGGCAACGACCCGTCGCCGGGAGCGTTTCGCCTCCCGCTGTCTATCGGATGAAGCTGAACAGGGCTTCATCGCAGCGCCGGAATATGGTCTGGCTTGGGTCACGCCCCTGACAGACAAGACCTGCAAGACGGCATGATCGACAACCATCCCGAACGGGAGAAGACCTGATGACCGTCTCGCGTAGAGCCTTCGCGCTTGGATCCGCCGCCGTCGCCGCCATCGCGGCCCTGCCCGCCCACGCCCAGGCCGGTCTGTCCGCCGAGGACCAGGCGACCCTGCGACGCGCCCAGACCTATCTGCAGGGGCTGACCTCGGCCCAGGGCGGGTTCACCGAGGTGTCGGGACCCCAGTCGCGCGAGGGCCGCTTCTACCTGCAGCGCCCGGGCAAGATGCGCTTCGAGTACACCAACCCGGCCGGCCTGCTGGTCGTCTCGGACGGCCACAACGTGAAGCGCTACGATCCGCGCCTGAACAATTTCCAGCAGGTGCCGCTGGGCCAGACGCCGCTCTCGACCTTCCTGGCGCGCAATGTCCGCCTCGACCAGGGGGTCCGCATCGATCGCGTCACCCGCATGCAGTCGGGCGCCTTCGCCATCACGGCGCGAGACGCGCGTCGCCCGAACGACGGCCAGATCATTCTGTCGTTCGCCGGAGAGCCTTTCCGCCTGCGCGAATGGACCATCATCGACGCCCAGGGCGGGCGCACCACCACGCGCCTCACCACGCTGGAGCCGGCCTCCAACCTGGCCGCCAGCCTGTTCCAGCTGCGTGATCCCACTCGCAGACCGGGCCGAAACTAGATCATTCGCCTTCCGCGAGAAGCGTGGCCGTATCGACACGCCGGAACCGGGACAGGAATCGGCTTGACATTTTCCGTCATGCGTGGCACTTTCGCAACAGATCGGCGGGAGCCGATCTGAACCGCTACGGATTTCATCCCCTTCCCGGCGGCGAGAGAGACGAACTTCCCCGCGCCCGGTCCACTGCGACCGGGCGCTTTTTTTCGCTCGCCGCCGAGGACTGTTCGGGGCGGCGCCGGCATTGTACGGACAGGCATGTCCGCATCGTCTCGCTACCTCGACTGGCTCAGCAGCAAGCTCGCCCTGCCCGGCGAAGACGCGCGGACGGAGGACGGCCATCCCCGCGCCGTGCTGGGCTATGCGACCGGCTACGCCGCCGCTGACCTGATGCCGTTCGTCCGGTCGCTGCGGGCCCATTTCGACGGCCAGATCGTCCTGACCGCCGACGACCGGCCCGACATTCGCGCGCTGTTCGCCGAATACGGCGTCACCGCCGCCGAGCACCTGCCCGCCGGATCATGGTCGCCCCATCCCGTGATGGAGCGTTTCGCCGCCTATGACGCCTGGCTGACCGCGCGACCGTGGGTGAAGGAGGTCCTGCTGACGGACGTTCGCGACGTGGTGTTCCAGGGCGATCCGTTCGGGGAGCCCGCGCGCGGCCTGGAAGTCTTCATCGAAAGCGAAGGCTCGACCCTCGCCGATCACAGCTTCGACCAGAAATACCTCAAGGCGCTGGTCGGTCCCGCCGTCACGGCCCGGATCGCGGACAAGCCCTGCCTGTGCGTCGGCACCGTCTTCGGCCCCGCCGTCGAGGCCAGCCGCCTGTGCAAGGCCATCCTTCTGCTGGCCGCCATCCCCCGGTCCGAGATCGGCGGAATCTTCGGCGCGGACCAGGCCGCCTGCAACCTGGCGGTCCACCTCGGACTGATCGAAGCCGACGTGCGGCCGAACTACGGACGCGTGGCCACCATCGGCGATCGCAACCAACCGGCGCTGCGCCCGGACGGACTGATCGCCAATCCGGATGGAAGCGTCAGCCCCGTCATGCACCAGTACGACCGCCACAAGGTCCTGGCCGACGCCGTACGCAAGCGCTGGGGCGCGCCAGAGCATGTCGCCGTCAAGGGCCGGACCAAGTCCCTCTCCGAGCGCCTGCAACGCCTGTCCGTCTCGGTCGCCCGCCGCCTGCCGGAACTGCGCTGATCCCATGCTTCGTATCGCCACCTGGAACATCAATTCGGTCCGCCTGCGCGCCGATCAGGTCTCCCGCTTCGTCGCCGAGAGCGGGACCGACGTCCTGTGCCTGCAGGAGATCAAATGCCTGGAGGACCAGTTTCCCCGGGCCGCCTTCGAGGCCATGGGCCTGCCGCACCTGAAAATCGGCGGCCAGAAGGGCTGGCACGGCGTGGCCATCGCCAGCCGCAAGCCGATCACCGAGGCCCCCAGGCTGGACGTCTGCCGCGAGGGGCACGCCCGCTGCGTCGGCGTCGTGGTCGACGGCGTCGAAATCCAGAATTTCTACATTCCCGCTGGCGGAGACATCCCCGACCGGGCCGTGAACCCGAAGTTCGACCACAAGCTGGACTTCTACGAGCGGCTGACCGCCGACATGGCGACGCGCGACCGGCAGCGCCCGCTGGTCCTGGCCGGAGACTTCAACATCGCGCCAGGCGAGAACGACGTCTGGAACCACCGCTACATGTCCAAGGTGGTCAGCCACACGCCGATCGAGGTCGAGACCCTGCGCCGCCTGCAGGAGGCCGGCGACTTCTGCGACGTGCTGCGCGACCAGATCCCGGAGCCGCAAAAGCTGGCCAGCTGGTGGAGCTACCGCGCCGCCGACTTCCGCAAGTCCAACCGCGGCCTGCGGCTGGACCACCTGTGGACCTCGCCGGGGCTGACCGCCGCGGTGAAGCCGGGCAGCGCCCGCATCCACGACGATGTCCGGGCCTGGGAGCAGCCCTCGGACCACGCCCCGGTCACCATGGACCTCGACGTCTAGAAACGGACCTCTTCCGCCAGGAGGTCGAGGAAAACCCGCACCCGCGAAGGCAGTCGCCCGCCGTGGCCGACATAGACGGCCCGCGTCTCCTCGATGTCGCCGGGATTGAACGCCTCCAGCACGGGGACGAGCCGCCCCGCCGTGATGTCGGGGCCGATGTGGAACCGGGACAGCCGCGCCAGACCGGCGCCCGCCAGCGCCAGCGCCCGGGCGCTTTCTCCGTCCCCGGCGGTGGTCGGTCCCGTGACTGGCCGCAGGATGCGCTGTCCGTCCGCCGTCACGAAGGGCCAGCCGTCCAGGCTGCGGGTGAAGTTGAAGCCGATCAGGTCGTGGGCCCCCAGATCGTCCAGCGCTTCCGGCGTCCCGCGCCGCGCCAAATAGTCGGGGCTGGCCACCACCACCATCCGGGTCTCGATCAGCTTGCGCGCCATCAGCTGCGACGCGGGCATGGGGCCGACGCGGATGGCGACGTCAGCCCGCTCGTCCATCAGGTTCACCACCTGGTCGGTCAGCACCAGATCCAGCGCCACTTCCGGATAGCGGGCGCGGAACAGGGGGGTGAGCGGGATCAGGCAATGCAGGCCGAACGGCACGCTGGAATTGACCCGCACCCGCCCGCGCGGCGTCGCCGAGACCGTCACCGACCGCTCGGCCTCGTCGATATCGGCCAGCACCCGGACCGCCTGATCGTGAAACATCTGCCCCTCGGGCGTCAGGGTCAGGCTGCGCGTCGAGCGGTTGATCAGCCGCGCGCCCAGCCGCGCCTCCAGCCGCGACAGCAGCTTGCTGACCGCCGAGGGCGTCATCTTCAGGGACCGCGCCGCCGCCGACAGGCCGCCGGACGCCACCACGCGAACGAAGACCTCCATTTCGCCGGAGCGGTTCAGGTCGAGCCGGGCCATCGTTGATTTGATCTCACAGATGCAGGTCTTTGATGACATCTAGTGTGGAAACCGGCGCTCCGCCATCTGCGCTCCATGACCAGCGCACCCTCCCGCACCCCTCTCGCCCTCTATGCCCTGACCGTCGGCGCCTTCGGCATCGGCGTCACCGAGTTCGTCATCATGGGCCTGCTGCTGCAGGTCTCGGGCGATCTGGGCGTCTCCGTCCCCGCCGCCGGCCTGCTGATGACCGGCTATGCGCTGGGCGTCTTCGTCGGCGCGCCCCTGCTGACCATCGCCACGCGGACCCTGCCGAAGAAGACCACCCTGCTGGTGCTGATGGTCCTCTTCACCCTGGGCAATCTCGCCTGCGCCGTGGCACCGACCTATGAGCTGCTGATGGCCGCGCGCATCCTGACGGCCCTGGCCCACGGCACCTTCTTCGGCGTCGGCGCCGTCGTGGCGACCCAGCTCGTCGCACCGGAAAAGAAGGCCTCGGCCATCGCCATCATGTTCACCGGCCTGACGCTGGCCACCCTGCTGGGCGTGCCGTTCGGCGCCTGGCTGGGCCTGCAGTTCGGCTGGCGCTCGACCTTCTTGGCCGTCACCGGCATCGGCATTCTGGCCCTGGCCGTCCTCGCCGCCTTCGTCCCCGCGACGAAGACCACCGAGCCGCTGGGCCGCCTGCGCGACGAGTTCGCCGTGCTCAAGCGCCCGCAGGTCCTGCTCGGCCTGGCCATGACGGTGCTGGGTTTCGGCGGGGTGTTCGCCATCTTCACCTATATCCAGCCGATCCTGACCGAGATCTCCGGCTGGTCCGAGGCCGCCGTCTCGCCGATCCTGCTGGTCTTCGGCGCGGGTCTGGTCGGCGGCAACCTGCTGGGCGGCAAGCTGGCCGACAGGCGCCTGGCCCCGGCCCTGCTGGGCACGCTGGCGGCCCTGACGCTGGTGATGTTCGTCTCCGGCTGGGCCTTCCATGACCGGATCGGCGCCATCGTTGCGACCTTCTTCCTCGGCGCCGCCGCCTTCTCGACCGTCGCCCCGCTGCAGTTGCGCGTGCTGCAGCAGGCCGGCGGCGCGGGTCAGGGGCTGGCGTCCAGCCTGAACATCGCCGCCTTCAACCTCGGCAACGCCTTCGGCGCCTGGCTGGGCGGGGCGGTGATCGCGAGCATCGGCATCGCCGCCGTGCCGATGATCTCAGCCGCCGTGCCCCTGGCCGCCCTGGGGCTGGCCGTTCTCAGCCTTTCCATCGAACGCCGCGCCCGCGTCGTTCCCGCCTGAAGGAGTTCTCCATGGAAACCCGCCGTCTCGGAGCGTCCACGCTCGAAGTCCCCGTCCTCAGCTTCGGCGCCGGCACCTTCGGGGGTCAGGGGCCGCTGTTCAGCGCCTGGGGCGACACCGATGTCGCCGGCGCCCGGCGTCTGATCGACATCTGCCTGGAAGCCGGGGTCAATCTGTTCGACACCGCCGATGTCTATTCCAACGGCGCGTCGGAAAGCATTCTCGGCGAGGCGCTGAAGGGCCGCCGCGACGCCGCCCTGATCTCCACCAAGGTCGGCCTGCCGTTCGGCGACGACCCCGCCGACAAGGGGACCGGCGGCGCGCGCCTGCTCCGCGCCGTCGATGACGCCCTGGCCCGCCTGCAGACCGACCGCATCGATCTGCTGCAACTGCACGCCTTCGACGCCCACACCCCGATCGAGGAGACGCTGGCCGCCCTGGACGCCCTGGTGAAGGCCGGCAAGGTCCTGCACGTCGGCGCCTCGAACTTCTCCGGCTGGCAACTGATGAAGTCGCTCGCGCTCGCCGACGCCAACGGCTGGCCGCGATACGTCGCCAACCAGACCTACTACTCCCTCGTCGGCCGCGACTACGAATGGGAGCTGATGCCGCTGGGGCTGGACCAGGGCGTCGGCGCCATGGTCTGGAGCCCGCTGGGCTGGGGCCGCCTGACCGGCAAGATCCGCCGCGGACAGCCCCTGCCCGCCGGCAGCCGCCTGCACGACACCGCCGCCTTCGGTCCTCCCGTCGACGACGAGCGCCTGTACCGCATCGTCGACGCCCTGGACGAGATCGCGGCCGAGACCGGCAAGACCGTACCCCAGATCGCCATCAACTGGCTCCTGCGTCGCCCGACGGTGTCCAGCGTGATCCTGGGCGCGCGCAACGAAGACCAGCTGCGCCAGAACCTGGGCGCCGTGGGCTGGACGCTGACGCCTGAACAGGTCGCACGCCTGGACGCCGCCAGCGCGGTGACGCCGGCCTATCCCCACTACCCGTACTGGGGCGAAGGCGGGTTCCGGGCGGTCAATCCGCCGCCGGTCTAGGGACGGTGGGAGCCTGGGGCCGCCTCCGATCGGAAGGCGAGCCAGCTGGCCAGGGCGAAGACCCAGACGCTGACGCCGCCGAAGAGCAGCACCCCGCCCATGCCGTCGGCCAGGGCCTGATGGACGACCGCCGCCGGCACGCCTGCCTCGATCGGCGGCGTGGTTCCGGCGGCGACCTGTTCGGCGATCGCCTTCAGGCTGGCGGCGTCGGCGCCCGCGGGTGAGGCGGCGGCCAGAGAGGCGCGAACGCCTTCCAACAGGATGAAGCCCATCAAGGCGATGTTCACCGCCAGGGAGATCATGCGCGCGCTCATGTCGACGCCTGACGCCATACCGGCGCGCTCGGGCGGCGCGGCGCCCGTCGTGGTGTTGGTGACGGGCGTGTTCGTCAGTCCCAGTCCCATGCCGGCGATGACGCAGCCCGGCAGGATGGTCAGGGCGCTGGCGTCCGCCGTCTCGCTCCCCAGCCGCATCAGGAAGAAGCCGAGCCCGATGGTGAACAGTCCGGCCGGAATGACGACGCGTGGCTGAAGGCGCAGGGACAGGCGTTCCGCGATCGGCGGCATGACCAGCGTCGGCAGCGTATAGGCCAGCAGCCCGATCCCGGCGGCGACGCTGTCCAGGTGCAGGCCGGCGCTGAACCAGATCGGCAGGTAGATCATGAAGGGCCAGTAGCTGACGTTCATCGCCGCCGACCCCAGGATCGCGCCCGAGAAGGCGCGGATGCGGAAGATCGAGAAATCGATCATCGGCCGCCGGGTCGCCCGTTCGACCAGCACGAAGGCGACCGCGCTGGCCACGCAGACGCCCAGCACGGCGAGCGCCACCGGGTTGGCGAAGCCGAGCGCCGGACCCTGGGTAATGTACCAGGCGAGGCAGAACACCGTCAGGGAAAGGGTCGCCATGCCGGCCAGGTCCAGGCGCGCCGCGTCCGGGTCGCGGGATTCCTCGATGGCGAGCGCCGCCAGTACGATCACGGCCACCGCCAGGACGCCGTGGATCAGGAACACCCATTCCCAGCCCCAGACCGAGACGATCCCGCCGCCGATCAGCGGGCCGAATCCCAGGCCGACGCCGGCGACGACCCCCCACCAGGCGAAGGCCCTGCTTCGCTCGCTCGCAGTGCGGAACTGGTTGGACAGGACCGCGATCCCGCAAACCAGCATGGCCCCGCCGCCCAGGCCCTGAAGGGCGCGGGCCGCGATCAGGACCGGCGTGTTCGGGGCCAGGCCGCACATCAGGGACGCCAGGCCGAAGGCGACGACGCTGGCCATGAAAACCCGCTTGCGCCCGAAACGGTCGGCCAGGGTCCCCGTCCCCATCAGCACCACCGTCACGGCGATGGTGTAGGCGTTCATGATCCACTGCAGCTCGGCGAAGTCCGCGCCCAGAACCGCCGGGTCCCTGAGCGTCGGCAGGATCGCCGGGATGCTGGAAATCTCCAGGCCGAACATCAGGGCGGACAGGCAGACCGCCAGCAGGGCGATCACGCCGCGTCGGGACGCGGATGCAGTGGGAGCGGTCGTCATGGAAAGCCTCTCGTGATGGCGAGCGGCGAACCTAGGGAGGTTCCAGTCACAACAGAACTGGATGTCTGACCATTTCAGAGATAACGATTTCGAATGACATCACCCACCATTCTCGACGTCGCCGCCGTACGCGTCTTCGTCGCCATCGCCGACCTGAGCAGCTTCACGCGCGCGGCCGAGGCGCTCGGGTCCACGCAGGGGGCGATCAGCGTCAAGCTCCGGCGGCTGGAGGACCAGTTGGGCCAGCGGCTGGTCGAACGCACGCCCCGGCTGGTCCGGCTCTCGCCCCAGGGCGCCCTGTTCATCGACGCCGCCCGCGAATTCCTGGCCGCGCACGAAAAAGCGGTCGCCACACTGTCAGCGACGCGTCGGCGCTTCGCCCTGGGCGTCGCCGCCCATGTGGCTGGACCCGAGGTGACCACCCTGCTGGCGCATCTCAACGCCTACGACCCCTGCCTCACCATCGAGGTGCGGATCGAGACGCCTCGCGCGCTGCTGGACGCCTTCGACCGTGGGGAGCTGGACGCCGCCATCGTCCGGCGTGAGGACGTCCGGCGCGACGGCGAAGTGCTGGGCCCCGAACATTTCGGCTGGTTCGCGTCGCCCAATCTTCGCTGCAGGCCGGACGAGCCGTTGCGGTTCGCCGCCCTGTCGGCCGAATGCGGCGTCAGGAACATCGCGACCCAGGCGCTCGACGCCGCCGGCATCGCCTGGTCGGAGGTGTTCGTGGGCGGCAGTTCCTCGGCCGTCGCCGCGGCCGTGTCGGCGGGGGTCGCGATCGCGGTCTTTCCCCTGCGGCTCGCGCCGCCCGGGACGGTCGAGGTGAGCGAGCGCTATGCGCTGCCGCCCCTGCCCGACTCGGAGATCCTGCTGTTCTCCACCCTCGTCGACACCAAGTCCCGCGAGGCCCTGCGGACGATCGCGGCCGGGTTCCGGTCGCACCGCTCCCGAGAGGCGGACGCGCCGGTCGCCGCCCTGGCCTAGAGCGAAATCTGATGCTGGACCGTTTTTTGGAGTCTGGTCGAAACGACCTGAAGCCAAAATGATCTAGGGCTGGAGCCGGTAGCCGCCCGCGTCGGTCAGCAGCAGCCGCGCCTGACCGGGCTCGGGCTCGATCTTCTGGCGCAGGCGGTAGATGTGGGTTTCCAGCGTATGGGTCGTGACCCCGGCGTTGTAGCCCCAGACCTCGGTCAGCAGCTCCTCGCGCGACACGGCCTTGGCCCCGGCGCGGTAGAGGTACTTCAGGATATTGGTTTCCTTCTCGGTCAGCCGGACCTTCTTGCCCTTGTCGTCGACAAGGACCTTGGCCGCCGGACGGAATTCATAAGGCCCGATACGGAAGACGGCGTCTTCCGACTGTTCATGGCTGCGCAGATGGGCGCGGATGCGCGCCAGCAGGACCGCGAAGCGGAAGGGCTTGGTGACGTAGTCGTTGGCCCCCGACTCCAGCCCCAGCACCGTGTCGGAATCCGACGACTGGGCGGTCAGCATGATGATCGGGGTCGAGACGCCGTCCTTGCGCAGCAGGCGGCAAGCCTCTCGGCCGTCCATGTCCGGCAGGTCGACGTCGAGCAGGATCAGGTCGGCGCGGACCTCACGGCCCATCTTCACGCCCTCGGTGGCCGTCGAGGCCTGGACCGGGCGGAAGGCCTCGTGGAGCGCCAGCTGCTCGGCAAGCGCCTCGCGCAGGTCGTCGTCGTCGTCGATGATCAGGATCGTCTTGGGCGTCGGCATGGGTCCAACAATGGAGAGAGCCGGTCCAAACGCCAAGGGCGCCGGTCCGTTAGGGCGTGATTTTCAGTCCACAGAGGGCGTTTCGCCGCGATTTCGTTCCCCGAACAGGGCCGAACCGATGCGAACATGGGTCGCGCCGAAGCGGATCGCGACCTCATAGTCGCCGCTCATCCCCATCGACAGGACGTCCAGTCCGTTGCGGCGCGCGATCTTGCGCAGCAGGGCGAAATGGATGCCGGGGGCCTCGTCCGCCGGCGGAATGCACATCAGGCCCTCGACGGTCAGCCCCGCGGCCCGCGCCTGCGCGACCAGGGCGTCGGCCTCTTCCGGCGGAACCCCGGCCTTCTGCGGCTCGGCGCCCGTATTGACCTGCACCAGCACCCGCGGCGTCCGGCCCGCCTTCGCCCCCTCCGTCGCCAGCGCCTCGACCAGTTTCGGCCGGTCCAGGGTCTCGATGACCTCAAACAGGGCGACGGCGTCGGCGACCTTGTTGGTCTGTAGCGGCCCGATCAGGCGCAGTTCGAGGCCCGGCGCGTCCCGGCGACCGGACCAGTGTCCTTGCGCCTCCTGAACCCGGTTCTCGCCGAACACCCGCTGTCCCGCGGCCAGCGCCGCCTCCAGGGCGACGTCAGGCTGGGTCTTGGTCACCGCGGTCAGGATCACGGTCGCCGGATCGCGCCCGGCGATGCGGCAGGCGCGGGCGATCTTGCGACGGACGGCGTCGAAGCTGGACGCGATGGAGGGATCGGGGGAAGAGGAGGTCATGAACCGGTCGGACGCGGATACCCTGTGGCGGATCGCCAGCGGTCTAGCCCGTGAAGCGGCCAAAGTCAGCCGGGCGCAAGGCCGCCCGCGTCCCAACCTGCCGCCTCTGCTGTTCTTCACCGATCCCGAACGCACGCCGCGTCCGTGGGAGGTCGCCGAACGCCTGCCCGTCGGCGCCGGCGTGGTCTGGCGCCATTTCGGCGCGCCGGACGCCCTCGAGACGGCGCTGCGGCTGCGCGAGGCGACGCGGCGGCGCGACGGCCTGCTGCTGATCGGCCTGGACGCCGCCCTGGCCGAGACGGTCCAGGCTGACGGCGTCCACCTGCCCGAAGCGGCGACGGACCAGGCCCCCGCCCTGGCGGCCCGCCATCCGGGCTGGACGATCACCGCCGCCTTCCACGGCCTGTCCGCCGTTCCTGATATCGTCGGGATCGATGCCCTGATCGTATCCCCGATCTTCCCCGCGGGCGGAGCCTCCGCATCCAAGGTCCCGCTCGGCGTGGATCGATTGAAGGCGCTAGCCCAGGCCGCCGCCCCGGCGCCCATCTACGCCCTGGGCGGCGTCGACGCGTCGAACGCGCACACGCTCATCGGCTCGGGCGTCTATGGAATAGCGGGAGTGGGGTCGGTCCGCGCGGCCTTCGAAGCCGATTAGAAGCGGAAGATCGATTCCAGACGGAAGCGGGCCGTCGGACGCTCGGTCTGCGGCGCGCGGGCCGGATCGCGTTCAGTCTCGGCCAGGCCGGCGGCGGCCCCGACGCGCAGGCGCGGGTTGACGCGGTAGTAGGCCCCGGCCTCGACGTCGCCGAGGGAGTCTTCGCGGCCGACGGGCTGGTTCAGGTTCAGGTCCAGGCCCCAGCGGCCGCGCTCGGTGAAGCGCAGACGGCTCTGGTTCTGGCTCGGCGTGGCGGTGCGGGCGGCGCTGGCTTCACTCAGGGACACCGCAGGCGCACGCCCGCGCGTCGCGGTTTGGGCCGCGGCGGCGTCAGCGGCGGCGACGAGGGCGAGCCCCGCGACCAGTCCAGCGATGACGGCGCTCTTGCGCATATCCTGCCCTTCATGTCCCGCCGGGGGTCCCGGCGTGATCTGTATCCGGCAACTAGACACCGCCGGACAGCCCGGTCAACGGAACGGCGACGCTGAACGTCAGTTCCGTACGACTCAGAGGGACTCCTGTGGCGCGAGCGTCACGGCCACCGCCTCCCCCGCCGCGTGCGCGCCGCCTCCCGGACACGATCCGGCGCCGCTTGAAACGTCTTCGCCTTGTCATCGCCCCTTTTCGCCGTGTTATAGAGCCTCGCTTCGGCTCTGACCCGCGTTCGGGCGGCCCGGCGCGTGCGACGGAAGGTCCGGCGTACGCCCTTGATCGAATGGAGAACTCTCGATGGTGCTGGTTCGCGGTGCGACGCTCGCCCTGATCGCCTCGGGCCTGGTGCTGGGCGCCTGCTCTGCCGAACGTCCCTTCGGTCCCACCGTCGGCGACGTCTTCGGCGGCGGAAAGCCCTCGGCCACAGCGGCGCGCGCCGCCCAGACGGGCATCGGCGTGAACGCCTATCTGTGGCGCGCCACCCTGGACACCTTCGCCTTCATGCCGCTGGCCAACGCCGACCCGTGGGGCGGCGTGATCAACTACGACTGGTTCACCGACCCGCAGACGCCGAACGAGCGCTTCAAGGCGACCGTCTTCATCCTCGACACCCGCCTGCGCGCCGACGCCCTGAACGTCACCGTGACCAAGGAAACGCGCGATGCGACGGGCAATTGGGTCGGCGCTCCGGTGGCGGCCCAGACGGAAACCGACCTGGAGAACGCGATCCTGACCAAGGCGCGCCAGCTCAACCTCCAGAACGCCGGCTAACACCCTCTCACGACCACCGCCTCCTTTAGGCCGCGCCCTTCAGGAGCAGCCTCAAGGATTCCCGTGGCCCGCTACGAGCCCAAGACCGCCGAACCCCGCCAGCAGGCCCGCTGGGCGGCCGCCGACGCCTTCCGCACCCCGACCCAAGGCACGGGAAAGCCGAAATACTATGTGCTGGAGATGTTCCCCTATCCGTCGGGGAACATCCACATGGGCCACGCCCGCAACTACGTCATGGGCGACGTGGTCGCGCGCTCCAAACGGGCCCAGGGATTCGACGTCCTGCATCCGATGGGCTGGGACGCCTTCGGCCTGCCCGCCGAGAACGCGGCCATCGAGCGTGGCGTCCATCCCGGCGACTGGACCTGGTCCAACATCGCCGCCATGCGCGAACAGCTGAAGCTGCTGGGCCTCTCGCTGGACTGGTCGCGTGAATTCGCCACCTGCGACCCGGCCTACTACGGCAAGCAGCAGGCCTGGTTCCTGGAGCTGTTCAAGCGCGGCCTGGTCTATCGCAAGGACTCGGTCGTCAACTGGGATCCGGTCGACAACACCGTCCTGGCCAATGAGCAGGTCGTCGACGGCCGCGGCTGGCGCTCGGGCGCGATCGTCGAGAAGCGCAAGCTGAACCAGTGGTTCCTGCGCATCACCGACTACGCCGACGACCTGATCGAGGGCCTGAAGGAACTGGAAGGCCGCTGGCCCGACAAGGTCCGCCTGATGCAGGAGAACTGGATCGGCCGCTCCAAGGGTCTGCAGATGACCTGGGCCTGGGCCGGGGAAGCCCCCGCCGGCGCGCCCGACGGGCTGGAGATCTACACCACCCGCCCGGACACCCTGTTCGGCGCCAGCTTCATGGGCATCGCCGCCGATCATCCGGTCGCCCGCGCCCTGGCCGAGACCAACCCCGACGCCGCCGCCTTCGTCGCCGAATGCCGCAAGGGCGGCTCGACCCAGGCCGAGATCGAACAGGCTGAAAAGATCGGCTTCGACACCGGTCTGAAGGTCCGGCATCCGTTCGACGGCCGCGAGGTCAGCGTCTGGATCGCCAACTTCATCCTGTCCGACTACGGCACCGGCGCCATCTTCGGATGTCCCGCCCATGACCAGCGCGACTTCGAGTTCGCGACCAAATACCGGTTGCCGATCATCCCGGTTGTGAGACCTGATGGCGTCGGTGATGATTTCGTCGTTGGAACAGAGGCTTACACGGGCCCCGGAACCATCTTCCAGTCGGACTTCCTGGACGGCCTGGAAATCGAAGCGGCCAAGGCCGCGGCCATCGCCCGCATTGAGGCGGCCGGCCAGGGCGAGGGCAAGACCATCTATCGCCTGCGCGACTGGGGCGTCAGCCGCCAGCGCTACTGGGGCTGTCCGATCCCCATCGTCCACTGCCCGTCCTGCGGCGCCGTGCCCGCCGCCGACCTGCCCGTGGAGCTGCCCAAGGACGTGACCTTCGACACGCCCGGCAATCCTCTGGACCGCCACCCGACCTGGAAACACGTCAAATGCCCGTCGTGTCACGGTGATGCGACCCGCGAGACAGACACGCTGGACACCTTCGTGGATTCCAGCTGGTATTTCGCCCGCTTCACCGATCCGACGGCGGCCGAGCCGATCTCGCGCAGCGCGGCCGACCACTGGCTGCCGGTCGACCAGTACATCGGCGGCGTCGAGCATGCGGTGCTTCACCTGCTCTACGCCCGCTTCATCAGCCGCGCCCTGAGCGACGCCGGCCTGATGACGGTCAAGGAGCCCTTCGCCGGCCTCTTCACCCAGGGGATGGTGGTCCACGAGACCTACCGCCGCGCCGACGGCGCCTGGGTCGAGCCGACGGACGTCGAGCTGTCCAACGACAACGGGGTCCGCTCGGCCCGCCAGCTCTCGACCGGCGAGACCCTGACCATCGGCGACATCGAGAAGATGTCGAAGTCCAAGAAGAACGTCGTCGCGCCGCAGGAGATCGTCGAGACCTATGGCGTCGACGCCGGACGCCTGTTCGTCCTGTCCGACAGCCCGCCCGAGCGCGACGTGCAATGGACCCCCGGCGGCGTCGAGGGCGCCAGCCGCTTCGTCCAGCGCGTCTGGGCCGAGATCGAGGGCTACGACCCCGCCTTCGCCGGCGAGGCCGGCGCGAACGCCGCCCTGCTGCGCGAGACCCACAAGGCTATCAAGGCCGTGTCGGAAGGCATCACCGGCTTCCGCTTCAACTCGGCCATCGCCAAGCTCTACGCCTTCGTCGCCACCGTGCGCGATCACCAGACGGCGGGCGGCGAGGCCCGGCGCCAGGCCCTGTCCGCCCTGCTGCGTCTGGTCGCTCCGTTCACCCCCCACCTGGCCGAGGAAGGCTGGACGCGGCTGGGCGAAGAGGGGATGATCCTCGACGCGCCCTGGCCGGAATACGATCCGGCGCTGGCGGCCGACGACGAGGTCACCCTGCCCATCCAGGTCAACGGCAAGCGCCGCGGCGAGATCCGCGTCGCCCGTGGACTGGAGCCGGCGGCGGTGGAGGCCATCGTCCTGGCCGATCCGGACGTTCAGGCGCGGCTGGAGGGTCTGACCGTGAGAAAGATCGTCGTGGTCAAGGATCGGATCGTCAACGTGGTGGTCGCCTGATGAGAATGCTCGCACCCCGCGGTTTGGCGTTGGCGCTTGTCGCATCACTGGGACTGGCCGGTTGCGGCTTCACGCCCTTGTATGGCGACGCCGGCGCCGGGACGTCGCTGTCGCGCATCGACGTCACCACCCAGGATGACCGCCTGGGCTACCGCGTCCGCGAGCAGCTCGAGGACGCCCTGGGCCGCGACGGGTCGCAGACGCCCCTGTGGCGTCTCCAGACCACCCTTGAACAGTCGCGCCGCCCCATGGGCCGGCGCATCGACGACACCGCCACCCGCTATGAGCTGACTGTGCGCGGGACCTGGACCCTGACCCCGACGACCGGCGGCGACCCCGTCACCGGCGTCGAGACCGTCACCACCACCTACGCCGCGGCCGACCAGCCCTACGCCGCCATCGCCGCCCAGCAGGACGGTGAGGAGCGTGCGGCGGCCGAACTGGCGCGCCTGATCCGGCTGGACCTCCTCAGGACCCTGTCCGCCCCGTGATCCTGTCGAAGCGGCCCGAGGTCGATCGCTTCCTGAAGTCTCCGGACAAGGGCGTTCGCGCCGCCGTCATCCACGGCAAGGACCGCTCGGGCGTGGCCGAACGGGCCGAGATCCTGTGCAAGGCGATCACCCCGGACCTCAACGACCCCTTCAATGTCACCGTCCTGACGGACAGCGATATCGACGGCGACGAGGTCCGGCTGGATGAGGCCCTGACCGCGCTGAGCATGATCGGCGGCCGCCGGCTGGTGCGGGTGCGTCTGTCGGCCGAGAAGGCCTCGATCGACAAGATGTTGGCGGCGGCGCTGAAATCCCACGCCGCCGGCGATTTCAATCCCGACTGCATGCTGGTCATCGAGGCCGGGGCCCTTGGCCGCGACTCCGCCCTGCGCAAGGCCGCCGAGGCCGATAAGGGCGCCGTGGGCATCGCCTGCTACGAGGACGAGACCGGCGACGTGGCCCGGATGACGCGCGAAGCCCTGGCCGCCGACAAGGTCGGCCTGACCCAGGACGCCCTGGACCGTTTCGTCGCCCGCCTGCCCCGCGAACGCGGCCTGATGCGGCAGGAGATCGAGCGGCTGGTGCTCTACATCGGCCCGGGCAGCGGCCGCAGCATCGACACCGCGGAGCTGGAACTGCATCTGGGAGTCGAACCCGACGCCTCGCTGCAGGACGCCGCCCTGCAGGCCTTCGGCGGACGCCCCGGCCCCGCCCAGTCCGGCCTTCGGCGCGCCCTGGCCGAAGGTGAAAGCCCTGTCATGGCGGTGAGACAAGCGTCGATCCACCTCGGAAAGCTCCGCAGGATCAATGTCTTGCAAACGAACGGGGCGAACGCCAAGGAGGCCGCCAAGGCCGCGGGCGTGTTCTGGAAACAGGAGGCGGAAATGCTCCGCCAGGCCCGCAGCTGGCGTCTGGACGACCTCGACAAGGTCCTGGACAGCGTCAACGCCGCCGACATCGCCACCAAGACCACGGGCTCGCCCGACCAGCTGATCGCCGAACGCCTGCTGCTGGAGATTTCGTCGCGCGCCAGAAGGCTGGGGCTTTAACCCCGCTTCGACGCCTTGCGGAAGGCCGGCTTGTTCGCCGCCGCGCTTTGACGGGCCATGGTCTTTTCGGCGTGCTGGGCGGGTTTGAAACCGCCCGCGGACGGCGCGCCGCCTCCGGCCTTCTTGGCGGCCAGCGCCTTCTTCATCGCTTCAGCGGTCGGATTGGTCGGCTTGTCGGTCATGGCCTCAGTCTGACACGCCGCGCCGCGCCGTCCAAACTCTTGCCCCCTCATCTCGATCAGATGTGAGCGCGACCTCCTCGATCTCGACCAGTCCGGCCTGTTCCAGCCCGGCGCGATACTCCGCAGGCTCCAGACTGGCGTGATACAAGGGCTGATCCATCCATTCTCCCAGGACCACGCCCCGTTCAGGTCCCCCGATGAACATGAGCACGCCGCCGGGCCGCAGGTGTCGGGCGTAGACCGCCGCCATCGCGCCTTGAGCCTCCGCGGTCAGATGAAAGGCGCTGAACCAGGCCAGAACGCCGTCGAACCGGCGGCCCAGGTCCAACCCGCGCATGTCGTCCACCCGCCACTCATGCTCCGGAAAGGCGGCCTGGCAGCGCGCGATCAGACCCGGCGAGGCGTCCACGCCCGTCAGGCGGAAACCGCGCCCGATCAGCCAGTCCGCGATCGGCCGCCCGGAGCCGCACCCCAGATCCAGGACCTCCGCGCCCTCGGGCAGGGCCGCCGCATAGCGTTCCAGATGAGGGCGCTCATCCGCGGTCGGCGGTCCGTCGCGCATCCGGGCCCAGTCGTCGGCGTGCCGGCTGTAGAGGCCGATGATCGCCTCGGCCGCCGCCTCGACCGGATCCGTCATCTCAGCCGCGCATCAGCCGGCGGCACAGGTCGTCCAGCTGTTCCAGCGTGCCGTAGCGGATGGTGATCTCGCCCTTGCCGTCCTTGTCGACCAGCTGGACCTTCAGGCCCAGGGCGTCGGCCAGATCCTGCTCCAGCGCGGCCACGTCGGCCGAGCCTTCGCCCTGGGCGCGTACGGCCTTCGCCTTGACGGGCTTGGGACCCTCGGCGGCGCGGCGCGCCAGCGCCTCGGCCTGACGGACGTTCAGTCCGCCGTTGACGATTTCATTGGCCAGCTCGACCGCATTCGGCGACCCCACCAGGGCCCGGGCGTGGCCGGCGCTCATCTTGCCGTGCCGCACGTACCACAGCACCTCTTCCGGCAGCTGCAGCAGGCGCAGGGTGTTGGCCACATGGCTGCGGCTCTTGCCGACGATACCGGCGACCGCGTCCTGGGTGCGGCCGAAACGCTCCATCAGCTGGCGATAGGCGTCGGCCTCTTCCAGCGGGTTCAGGTCCGCGCGCTGGACGTTCTCGATGATGGCGACCTCGAACACCTCGACGTCGTCCATCTCGCGCACGACGATCGGCACCTCGGTCAGGCGGGCCAGCTGCGAGGCGCGCCAGCGGCGTTCGCCGGCGATGATCTGCCAGACGCCGTCCTCGCCGGGCTGCGAGCGCACCAGGATCGGCTGCAGCACGCCTTTGTCGCGGATCGAGGCGGCCAGTTCCTCGAGGATGTCCGGTGTGAAGATCTTGCGCGGCTGATCCGGATTGGGTTTCAGGCTCTCGATCGGCGCCAGACGCACGCCCGCGGGCGTCGCCGTGCCGTCGACCGGCACGGCTTCGCCGGCCTGTTCTCCCAGAAGGGCCGACAATCCCCGGCCAAGACCGCGCTGACGTTCGCTCAAGATACTGATTCCGTTCTTCTAATTATTCAGGCAGCGACTTGCAGGCGACGTTTGCGCTCGCGCGCCACCACCTCCCGCGCCAGCCGCAGATAGGCCTGACTGCCGGCGCATTTCAGATCGTAGATCAGCGCCGGCTTGCCGAAGGACGGCGCCTCGGCGACCCGCACATTGCGCGGAATGACGGCGTCATAGACCTTTTCGCCGAAGTGGGCGCGCACGTCGTTGGCCACCTGGCCCGACAGCGCGCTGCGGCGGTCGTACATGGTCAGGACCAGCCCCTGGATCTCCAGCGACGGGTTCAGGCTTTGGCGAACCATATCCACCGTCTTCATCAGCTGCGTCAGCCCCTCCAGAGCGAAGAACTCGCACTGCAGCGGCACCAGCACGGCGTCCGCGGCCGCCATAGCGTTCAGCGTCAGCAGGTTCAACGACGGCGGGCAGTCGATCAGGACATAGTCATACCGGGTCTGACCGTCCCTCCCCTGCCCCGCCAGAGCGTCGCGCAGGCGGAAGGAGCGGCGATCGGCCTGGCTCAATTCGATCTCGACGCCCGACATGTCCGCGTCGGCCGGAATGATGTGCAGCCCCGGCACTGAGGTCTGCACGGCGGAATCGTCCACCGAACGGCCGTCTACGATGACGTCGTAGATGGTCACCCGGCGTGTTTCACGTGGAACACCCAGCCCCGTCGACGCATTGCCCTGCGGGTCCATGTCGACGATCAGCACCTTCTCGCCGATCGCGGCCAGGGCCGTACCCAGGTTGATCGCCGTGGTGGTCTTGCCGACGCCGCCCTTCTGGTTGGAAACGGCCAGAACGCGAGTCTTACCAGTTTTTGACACGGCTAATTCCCCGGACGGATACGATACGGCCGCGCGGATCACTGCGCGAGACGGAGAGGTCGCTCTTGAATTGCCAGACCTTGCGGGCCTCGGCCACCTCAACCTCGGCCTTTTCTCCCTTCAGGAACAGCCCACGCGCACCGCGTTGTAGATAAGGCTGTGCATAGCCGAGGAGCTTTTCCATCGGGGCCACCGCGCGAGCCGTGACCACTTCGACGGTGACCGCATTCTCCTCGGCCCGGCCGTTGATCACGGTCGCGCGCAGGGACAGGCCATCGACCACCTCCTGCAGGAAACGGCAGCGTTTGCCGAGACTGTCGATCAGCCAGACGTGGCTCTTCTGCTCAGTCTTCAGCATGATCGCCAGCACCACGCCGGGGAAGCCCGCACCGGCGCCGAGGTCGGCCCACATCTTGGCGCCGGGCGCCAGGTCCAGCAGCTGGGCGGAGTCGCGGATATGCCGGCTCCAGATGTCCGGCAGGGTGTCCGGACCGATCAGGTTCATCACCGTATTGGCCTCGGTCAGCCGATCGATGAACCGCTGCAGATCGCCCATCTGGGCCGGCGTGGCGTTGAACTCCGCCTGGAAGGCGGCCGCATCATAAGTACTCACGCCGCGACTCCGGAAGGCTTCGGCGCCTTCTTCACATGGGACAACAGGGCCGTCAGGGCGCCCGGGGTCATGCCTTCGATCCGGCCCGCCTGCCCGAGGGTGCGCGGCTGGACCATCGACAGCTTCTCGCGGACTTCGTTGGAGAGCCCGCCGATGACGGCGTAGTCGAGGTCCACCGGCAGGGCCAGCGCCTCTTCGCGGCGCAGCGCCTCGGCGTCGGCGGCCTGGCGGTCCAGATAGCCGGCGTAGCCCGCATCGATCTCGATCTGCTCGCGGACCTGCCGGGGCCAGTCGCGGATCTCAGGCCGGACGCCCTCGAAGGTCGCCAGCGTCACATCCGGGAACGACAGCAGGTCGCGGATCGAGCGGCGCTGTCCGTCGGCGTTGACCTTGATCCCCAGCTCCCCCGCTTCCTTGGGCGTGAACCGTGTTTCACGTGAAACAGCCGCCGCCTCGGCCAGCGCCGCCGCCTTCCGCTCGAAGGCCCTCGCCCGGGTCGATCCGACGATCCCCGCCTCGACGCCGATCGGCGTCAGCCGCTGGTCGGCGTTATCGGCGCGCAGGGTCAGCCGATACTCCGCCCGGCTGGTGAACATGCGGTAGGGCTCGGTCACACCCTTGGTGACCAGGTCGTCGATCATCACGCCGATATAGGCCTGATCCCGGCCCAGGATCACCGGATCGGAACCCGCCGCCGCGCGGGCGGCGTTGAGACCGGCGATCAGCCCCTGGGCCCCTGCCTCCTCGTAGCCGGTCGTGCCGTTGATCTGCCCCGCCAGATAAAGGCCGGGTCGCTTCTTGACCTCCAGCGCCGCAGTCAGCTCGCGCGGATCGACATAGTCGTACTCAATGGCGTAGCCGAAGCGGAACACCTCGACCTGCTCCAGCCCGGGAATTGTGCGCAGGAAGGCCAGCTGCGTCGCGTCAGACACCGAGGTCGAGATGCCGTTCGGATAGACGGTCGGATCGTCCAGGCCCTCTGGCTCAAGGAAGATCTGGTGCGAGGTCTTGTCGGCGAAGCGGACCACCTTGTCCTCGATGGACGGGCAATAGCGCGGCCCGCGCCCCGACAGGTGGCCGCCATAGACGGCGCTCTCGCCCAGGTTCTCGGCGATGATCCGGTGGGTTTCCTCGGTCGTGTGGGTCACCCCGCAGGTGATCTGCGGCACGCCGATCCGGTCGGTCAGGAAGCTGAACGGGACAGGGTCTTCATCGGCCGCCTGGCTCTCTAGCCGGTCCCATCCGATGGTCCGGCCGTCCAGGCGCGCCGGGGTGCCGGTCTTCAACCGGCCCATCTGCAAGCCGGCGCCGTACAGGTCCACGGCCAATCCGGTGGACGGCGCCTCGCCGTGGCGGCCCGCCGGAATGCGCTGGTCGCCCTTATGAATCACCCCGTTCAGGAAGGTGCCGGTCGTCAGCACGACCGCGCCCGCCGACAGAACTGCGCCGCCGCCGGTCACCACGCCCGTCACCCGACCGCCGTCAAGGGTCAGACTTTCGGCCGTACCGGCCATCAGGGTCAGGTTCGGGGTCTGGGCCAGCTCGGCCTGCATGGCTTCGCGGTACAGGCGGCGGTCGATCTGGCTGCGGGGCCCCTGCACCGCTGCCCCCTTGGAGCGGTTCAGCAGGCGGAACTGGATGCCGGAGACATCGCCCAGCCGGCCCATGACGCCGTCCAGGGCGTCGATCTCGCGCACCAGGTGGCCCTTGCCCAGACCGCCGATGGCCGGGTTGCACGACATCTCGCCGATGGTCTCGAGCTTCTGGGTCAGCAGCAGGGTCCGCGCGCCGGTGCGCGCGGACGCAGCGGCGGCTTCGCAGCCGGCGTGGCCGCCGCCGATGACGATGACGTCGAAGGAGTTCATCGCGGGGACATAGTCGAAAACGCCCGCTTTCGCCACCGGAGTCGGCGGCGTGTTTCACGTGAAACAGATCACTTCCCGATGCAGAAGGTCGAGAAGACCTCGCCCAGAATGTCCTCGACTCCGATGGCGCCGGTCACCCGGGCCAGGGCGTCCGCCGCCCGGCGCAGGTCGTCGCCCGCCATCTCCGGCGCGATATCCAGGGCGCGTCGCCCGGCCTGCACGTCGGCCAGGGCCTCCTCCAGCCGCCGCCGATGCCGCTCCCGCGTCACCGCCGGGAAGTCCGCGCCGGACAGGTCGCGCGCCAACCGGGCCGCGATCCAGTCGTGCAGCGCCGCCATTCCCTCCCCCGTGGCGGTGCTGACCGCCAGCGCTTCCTGACCGGTGGGGGGAGGCGCGCGCTCGATATCCGCCTTGGTCAGGACCAGCAAATCGCCGGGCCGAACATAGTCCGCCGCCACGCCTGCGGGGTCGCCCGGCGCCCGGACCCACAGTCGCAGCTCGGCCTGTTCCGCCCGCGCCCGCGCCCGGCGCACCCCCTCGGCCTCAACCACGTCCGCGCTGTCGCGTAGTCCGGCCGTATCCGACAGGGTCACGGCGTAGCCGCCGATGATCAGGTCGGCGTCCAGCACGTCGCGCGTGGTCCCGGCGATCGGCGTCACGATCGCCGCCTCGCGCGCCACCAGCGCATTGAACAGCGACGACTTGCCCGCATTGGTCTCGCCGATCAGGACGATGCGATAGCCCTCGCGCACCCGCTCCCCCCGGCCCGAATCCGCCAGGGCGGCCTTCAGGTTAGCGATTAGTCCGTCCAGCACCGGCCCCGCGGTCCGCGCCAGATTGTCCGGCACCTCCTCGTCGGGGAAGTCGATCTCGGCTTCGACCAGGGCCAGGGCTTTCAGCAGATCGCGGCGGAAGCCGGCGTAGGCGGCGCCCAGGGCGCCGTCCAGCTGACCCAACGCCTGCGCCGCCTGGGCCGTGGTCTCGGCGTCGATCAGGTCGGCGACCGCCTCGGCCTGGGCCAGGTCCATCCGCCCGTTCTCGAAGGCCCGGCGGGTGAACTCGCCCGGATCCGCTGGACGCAGACCCAGCGCGACCAGGGCCGCGCTGGCCGCCTCGACCACCGCCCGGCCCCCGTGCAGGTGCAGTTCGGCGCAGTCCTCGCCGGTATAGGAGTTCGGCCCGGGAAAGCGCAGCACCAGCGCCTGATCGATGATCCGCCCCGCGTGCGTCAGCGTCCGCAACGAGGCCATCCGCGCCTTCAGGTCCGGTGCGCCGAGCGCGGCCAGGGCGGCGTCGGTCGCGGGGCCGCTCAACCGCACGATGGCGATGGCGCCCCGTCCCGGCGGGGTGGCTAGGGCGAAGACGGTGTCGGTCATGCCGGAATCTCCTCCCCCTCATGGGGGAGGTGGCGCGGCGCGCGCGCGCCGTGACGGAGGGGGCGACAGCGGCGCGGGACGGACCCCCTCCACCGCTTCGCGGTCCCCCTCCCCCAAGAGGGGGAGGAGACCAGCATCACGGCTTGACCGCGCCTTCCATCAGACGTCGGAACTGGTCCTGGGCCTGCAGGCCGAAGCTGGTCCAGGTCTTCATCAGCTCGTCGGGCTGCATGGCCGAGATGTTGTCGTCCATTCGCTTCTTCATTTCGGCGACCAGATGCTCGTTCAGCGGAGCCACATCCGGCAGCCCCATGAAGGCTCGCGCCTCGGCCGGGGTGCAGTCGATCTCGACATTGATTTTCATGGGATCGCTCCAATCTGAACAGGACCGTTTTAGGCCGATCCGGCCGCGTAAAGGAACCCGCTCATGGCCCTCCCCTCGATCCAGCAGGCCGTCCGCTTCGACCGCACCGGAGGACCGGACGTGCTTGAGCTGGTCGAGGTCCCCGTGCCCTCGCCCGGCCCCGGGGAAATCCTGATCCGCCAAGCCGCCGTGGGATTGAACTTCATCGACATCTATCAGCGCACCGGCCTCTATCCCCTGCCCCTCCCCTCGGGTCTCGGACGGGAGGCGGCGGGCATGGTCGAGGCGGTCGGCGACGGCGTCACCCGCTTCAGGGTGGGCGATCGGGTCGCCACCGCCACCGCCCCGGTCGGCGCCTATGCGCAGTTCCACGTCCTGCCCGAGAGCGCCGCGGTCGCCGTGCCGGATGACGTCAGCCTGGAGACCGCCGCCGCCGTCATGCTCAAGGGGATGACCGCCGAGCTCCTGGTGCGCCGGACGTTTCACGTGAAACAGGGCGACGAGATCCTGCTCCACGCCGCCGCCGGCGGGGTCGGCCTGATCCTGGCCCAATGGGCCAAGTCGCTGGGTGCGACCGTCATCGGTACGGTCGGCTCGGAAGCCAAGGCGGCCCTCGCCCGCACCCACGGCAGCGACCATGTGATCCTTTATGATCGCGAGGACGTCGCCGTTCGGGTAAAGGACCTCACTGACGGTCGGGGCGTCGCCGTCGCCTATGACTCCGTCGGCCAGTCCACCTTTGAGTCTTCCTTGGCCAGCCTGAGGAAGCGCGGGACCCTCGTCCTGTTCGGCAACGCCTCTGGCCCGGTCCCGCCGTTCGACCCCCTGCGCCTGTCGCGCGGCGGCTCGCTCTACGTCACCCGCCCGACCCTGTTCGACTATGTCGCCACCGTCGAGGAGCTCGACGCCAGCGCCGCCGCCCTGTTCGAGGTGATCCGCTCGGGCGCGGTCAAGGTCGAGATCGGCCAGACCTTCCCACTGGCCCATGTGCGCGAGGCGCACGAGGCTTTGGCCGGTCGCCGGACCACCGGCTCGACCCTGCTCATTCCCTGACAGCAAGAAGGCCCCGGATCGCTCCGGGGCCTTTTCGTATCCGTCCGGCAACCGCCGGTCAGGTGTTCATCGACTGGAAGAAGTCGCCGTTGTTCTTGGACTGGCGCAGCTTGTCGAGCAGGAACTCGATCGCGTCCTGCGGGCCCATCGGGTTGAGGATGCGGCGCAGGACATAGGTCTTGGCCAGCTGGTCCTTCGGCGTGATGAGGTCTTCCTTGCGGGTGCCGGACTTGAGCACGTCGATGGCCGGGAAGATGCGCTTGTCGGCGACCTTGCGGTCCAGCACGATTTCCGAGTTGCCGGTGCCCTTGAACTCTTCGAAGATGACCTCGTCCATCCGCGAGCCCGTGTCGATCAGGGCGGTGGCGATGATGGTCAGCGAGCCGCCCTGCTCCACATTGCGCGCCGCGCCGAAGAAGCGTTTCGGCCGCTGCAGGGCGTTGGCGTCGACGCCCCCGGTCAGGACCTTGCCCGACGACGGGACGGTGGCGTTGTAGGCGCGGCCCAGGCGGGTGATCGAGTCCAGCAGGATGACCACGTCCTTCTTGTGCTCGACCAGGCGCTTGGCCTTTTCGATCACCATCTCGGCGACGGCGACGTGGCGGGTGGCCGGCTCATCGAAGGTCGAGGCGATGACCTCGCCCTTCACCGTGCGCTGCATGTCGGTGACTTCTTCCGGACGCTCGTCGATCAGCAGGACGATCAGGAAGACTTCCGGGTGGTTGCGCTCGATCGACTTGGCGATGTTCTGCAGCATGACCGTCTTGCCGACGCGCGGCGGGGCGACGATCAGGCAGCGCTGGCCCTTGCCGAGCGGGGCGACGATGTCGATCACCCGGCCCGAACGGTCCTTCAGGGTCGGGTCCTGGATTTCCATGTGGATCCGCTCTTCGGGATACAGCGGGGTCAGGTTGTCGAAGAGGACCTTGGTCTTCACCATCTCGGGGTCTTCGAGATTGATGGTGTCGACCTTCAGCAGGGCGAAGTAGCGCTCGCCCTCGCGCGGGCCGCGGACGGCGCCGTGGATGGTGTCGCCCGAGCGCAGGCCGAACCGGCGGATCTGCGACGGTGAAACATAGATATCGTCCGGACCCGGAAGATAGTTGGCGTCCGGGCTGCGCAGGAAGCCGAAGCCGTCGGGCAGGATTTCGAGCACGCCGTCGGCGATGATCTCGACTTCCTCGTCGGCCAGGGCCTTCAGGATGGCGAACAGCAGGTCCTGCTTGCGCAGGTTCGAGGCGTTCTCGACCTCCAGCCCCTCGGCGAAGGCGACCAGGTCGGCCGGCGTCTTCTCGTTGAGCTCGGCCAGGGTGATGCGGCCGTTGGGAACGATCGGCTCGCCGTCGTCATCGTCGTCCTCGTCGGCCTCCTGATCGACCATCGGCAGGTCGGCGGCGGAGACCTCGTTCGACGGCTCGTCGAAGGTTTCGGTCTCGGGCGAGGTCGGATCGGTGTCGCGGACGTCGGTCATGGGATTTCGTCTTCTGGCATGCGCGCCCGGGCGCTCGCCGGGGCGAGGTCGGGTCAGGCTGGCGATGTCTGGCCTTGCGGCCGGCAGGAAGGGCGATGGAGTCCCGCAGGGTCGATCCGGCAGGCATCGCTTTGAGAGAGGGACCGTCCGGCGAAACGCCAGGATCGGTTCGCGACCAGCGAAACCATGGTTCCGGGGGTCAGGTCAAGCGGGGCCTCAGCCCAGCGTCCACTCCGTCGTCACCGACAGCACCATGATGATGGCCAGGAGGAAGGGGATTTCATTGGTCATGCGCCAGAACCGGCCCGAATATTTCGAGGTCCCGGCCGCGATCTTCTTCCTCTGTCCGGCCAGGAAGCCGTGCCAGCCGGCCAGCAGGAAGACCCCGACAAGCTTGGTGATCATCCACGGCTGGTGGACGAAGCTCCAGTCCGCGCCCTCGCCGCTGCGCAGCCACAGCAGCCAGCCGCCGAAGACGAAGGCCAGCCCCATGGCCGGGTTGACGATGATGCGCAGCAGCCGGGTCTGCCACAGACGCAGCAGGGCCTGCATCTCGCTTTTCAGCGGCTCCGGCTTGCCGTTCTGTTCGGCGTCATAGGCATAGAGGCGGGGCAGGAACAGCATGCCCGCCATCCAGGCGATCACCGCCAGGATATGCAGGCCGCGGGCCAGGTCGTACCAGTTCACGCCGCTCTCCGGTCGCAGGTGCGCGGACAGGCCTTCCAGTCCGCGCGGCAGCCGGGACCGTGCGGCGCGACGCCGGTTCGCGCAAGCGCGCCCACGGCCGCCTCGGCCAAACCGTCGATGAAGCCCTCGTTCACCCCGACCGCCGGAACCCGCAGATAGGGGACCACGCCCAGCTTGTGGGCCAGTTCGCCGTATTCGATGTCCAGCTCGACCAGGGTCTCGACGTGTTCAGAGACGAAGGCGATGGGCGCGACCACCGCGCCGACGCCGTCCTTCGCCGCCTGTTCCAGCGCCTCGATGGTCGACGGGCCCAGCCATTTCATCGGCCCGACCCGGCTTTGATAGCAGACGGACCAGTCGGTCAGACCCGCCGCGGCCGCCACGGCGGCGCAGGTCGATTCCACCTGCTCCTGATAGGGATCACCCTTCTTCTCGACCAGGCTCTCCGGAATGCCGTGGGCCGAGAACAGCACCCGGACCGGCTGGTCGCCCGCCTCGCCCAGCTTGCCGCGGATCGCCTCGGCCTGGGCCTCGACCCAGCCGCTGGCCTGGGGCCAGCAGCAGACGGTGCGCGCCACGCCCGATCCGGCGTAGGCGGCGTTCCAGGCCTTCAGCGAGCTCTCGCTCGTCGTGGTCGAGAACTGCGGATAGAGCGGCAGCAGCACGATCTCGTCCGGCCCGAACACCGCCACGTCCGCGGCGGTCTCCTCGGTCAGCGGAGACCAGTAGCGCATGGCGATGAAGGCCCGGACCTCATCCCGCGGCAGGCGGCGGCCTAGGGCGGCCTCCAGCGCATCGGCCTGTTTCCGGGTCTCGGGCAGCAGGGGCGAACCGCCGCCCATCAGGGCGTAATTGGCCTGGGCCGTCTTCTCGCGCCGGCTGGAGATCAACTTGGCCAGCGGCGTGCGCGCGAAGCCCGGCAGGCCGATGATGGCCGGGTCGTTGAACAGGTTGAACAGGAAAGGCTTCACCGAAGCCTGATCGTCCGGCCCGCCCAGATTGAACAGGACGACGGCGATGCGGCGGCCCTTCATCTGCGTCATTGCGCGCCGATCCGCTTCAGCACCTGCTCGACGTGGGCGACCGGCACGTCCGGCATGATCCCGTGGCCGAGGTTGAAGATCCAAGGCCCCTGCCCCCAGGCCTCCATCAGCTGATCGACCCGCCTGTCCAACAGCGGCCCGCCGGCGCGCAGCAGCAGGGGATCCAGCGCGCCCTGAATGGTCTTGATCTTCTGGACGCGTTGTCCGACCGGCAGAGGACAGGCGGTGTCCAGCGCCACGCCCTGCACCGCGACCTCGCGCGCATAGCGTTCCGCCAGCGCCGCCGAGCCCCTCGGGAACCCGATCAGGGGCGTGGTCACGCCCAGTTCGCGCACCCGCTTCACCAGCTTGATGTGCGGCTGCAGGACCAGGGTCTCGAACAGATCGTCCGGCAGGCCCTCGGCCCAGCTCTCGAAGATCTTCAGGGTCTGGGCCCCGGCATCCGCCTGCATCTTCAGATAATGGGCGGTGGCCTCGACCAGCACGTCCAGGACGCCCGCGACCTTTTCCGGCTCGGCGTAGGCGTAGGTCCGGGCCTGGGCGCGCTCGCCCTTTCCGATCGTCCGGGCCTCCCCGTCCAGCATATAGGTCGCCACCGTCCACGGCGCGCCCGCGAAGCCGATCAAGGCCTTCGACGGATCCAGCTGTTCGCGGACCAGGCTCAGGGTCTGTCCGATGGACTTCAGAGCCTCGCCCGCGCCTTCGGCCCTGCCCCGCATGGCCTCGACCGACGGCATGGCGCCCAGTCGCGGACCCTCGCCCGCTTCGAACCACACGTCCTGGCCCAGGGCCCGGGGGATCAGCAGGATGTCGGCGAACACGATGGCGGCGTCGAAGCCGAACCGGCGCATCGGCTGCAGGGTCGCCTCGGCGGCCTTCTCCGGATCGTGGCAGAACTCGATGAAGCCCGGGGTCGTCGCTCTCAGCGCCCGGTACTCCGGCAGGTATCGTCCGGCCTGACGCATGAACCACACGGGCGGACGAGACGTCGTCTCGCCGGCGAGGGCCCTGAGGAACAGCGGGGTGTCGGAAGAGGTCGTCATGTGACCGTCGGCTTACCGGGGGGCGAGGACAGGCTCAAGCCCGACCCGTGTCGCACCCCTCCCCTTCTTATAAATCGAATTGATTTAAGGGTTGAAGGAAGTGGCTAGGGCCCGGGATGGCGGGGACAAGTGGGTGAAATGCACCGTTTCCGGAGCGGTTGTCCGCATTCGGTCACAGGCTGATCGACAGACCGAGTCTGCCCTGTCGATACCGGGGATAACCCTTAACAAGACCTTAACATCGGGACTTTTCGGGCACTTGGGCGAGCGGGGGGGCCTGGGCGCCGGTTCGGGAGACTCCGGTTCCTCCACAAGCGAACCTTCGGAGCGGCCGGCGCGGTGGAGAACCCGGCGCACGACCAGGGCGCCGGTCCACCGTCATCCCCGCTCGCGACCCTCGCCGGGGAAAGCTATAGAGATCGGCGCCCGGGCCGCACGGAACGGCGCCCCGTCCCGTCCACAGGAGTCCGCGCGCCATGGACCCGTTATCCCAGTGAGTCCTGTCCGATGAATCCGGGCCGTCCCGCCGGCGCCTCGCGCCTGGCCACCTATTTCCACGTCCACCTGGTCTCGGACTCCACCGGCGAGACCCTGAACGCCATGGCCAAGGCCGTGGTGGCGCGGTTCGACGGCGTCATCCCCATCGAGCACATCTACGCCCTGGTCCGCTCGGACCGGCAGATGGAGCGGGTGCTGGAAGAGATCGCCGCCGCGCCCGGCGTGGTCCTGCACACCCTGGTCGACCGCGAGCTGCGCGAACAGCTGGAGGAGGGCTGCCGCCGTCTCGACATGCCCCAGATCGCGGCCCTGGATCCGCTGGAAACCGTTCTGTCGCGCTACCTCGGCGCGGCTCTGGCGCCCCGCGTCGGCGCCCAGCACGCCCTGAGCTCCGAATATTTCGACCGTATCGCCGCGCTGGACTTCGCCATGGCCCACGACGACGGCCAGGGCGCCACCGAACAGCTCGAGACCGCCGATGTGGTCCTGTGCGGCGTCAGCCGGACCTCCAAGACCCCGACCTGCATCTATCTGGCCCACCGGGGCATCCGCGCGGCCAATGTGCCCCTGGTGCCGGGCCAGGAGGACGGGGAACGCCTCGTCGCCCTGAAGAATCCGCTGGTCATCGGCCTGACCGTCTCGCCCGACCGGCTGGTGCAGATCCGCCGCAACCGCCTGGACGGGCTGAACGCCAACCACGCCACGGCCTATATCGACCACGACGCCGTGCGCGAGGAGACGGTCAAGGCCCGGCGCGCCTTCGAACGCCGCGGCTGGCCGGTCATCGACGTGACCCGCCGCTCGGTCGAGGAGACCGCGGCCGCCATCATCAACGTCCTGAATGAACGCCGCACCCGGCGCGTGGGCGCCGCATGGTAGGCGAACGACTGGTTTTGGCCTCCAAGAGCGCCGCCCGCCGCGCCATGCTGGAAGGCGCCGGGGTGACCTTCTCCGTCCACGTCGCGGATGTGGACGAGGATGCGGTCAAGGCGGTGCATGACCCGGCCGACGCCGCCGGCCTGGCGGTCGAGCTGGCGCGGGTCAAGGCGCTGGCCGTCTCCCGCCACGATCCCGACGCCTGGGTTCTGGGCGCCGATCAGACCCTGGCCTTCGACGGCGGCCTGATCTCCAAGGCCCGCTCGCTGGACGAAGCCCGCGCCCGCCTGTCGGCCATGCGCGGCAAGCCCCATGCGCTCCATTCCGGCGCGGCCCTGGCCCACAACGGACAGATCGTCTGGTCCGGCGTCGATACGGCCCTGATGCAGGTCCGCGCTTTCTCGGACGCCTTCCTCGACGCCTATCTGGACCGTGAGGGCGAAAGCCTCCTGTCCAGCGTGGGCTCGTACAAGCTTGAAGGCATGGGGTCCCAGCTCTTCGACCGCATCGACGGCGACTATTTCACCGTCCTGGGCCTGCCCCTGTGGCCGGTCCTGACCGAGCTGCGCCGCGCCGGGGTGCTGATCCCATGACGGTGCGGGCCGGCGTCGCGGGCCAGCCGATCGCCCACTCCCTCAGCCCTCTGATCCACGGCTTGTGGATCAAGGCCGCCGGGCTGGATGCGACCTATGAAGCCTTCGGCCCCGCTGATGCGGCCGGGTTCGACGCCCTGATCGCCGAAGGCCGGGCCGGACGCCTGCGCGGCCTCAACGTGACCGCGCCGTTCAAGGAGCAGGCCCTGGCGGCGGCCGATCTCGTCAGTCCCATGGCCCGCGCCTGCGGCGCGGCCAATCTGCTGGTGTTCAGCGACGGCGGCCTCTCCGCCGACAGCACCGACGGCGAGGGCCTGATGTCGGCGCTGCATGAGCAGGCCCCGGCCCTCGCCCTGCCCGGCGCGCCGGTGGTGGTGCTGGGCGCCGGCGGGGCCGCACGGGCGGCGGCCGCGGCGCTCAAGGCCGACGGGGCCCGGGTTTCGGTCCTCAACCGCACCCGCGCCCGGGCCGAGGCTCTGGCCGCCGACATCGGCGTCTCCGTCGCCGATCCCGAAGCCCTTGGAGAGGCCGCCCTGGTCGTCAATGCGCTCAGCGTCCCCCCGGAGATCGACATCCCCGCATTGCGGGACGGCGCAGTGCTGATGGACATGACCTACAAGCCCCTGATCACCCCCTTCCTCGCCGCGGGCCGGGCGCGGGGGCTCACGGTGGTCGATGGGCTGGCCATGCTGATCGGCCAGGCGAAGCCGTCGTTCGAAGCCCTGTTCGGCGTCCCGGTCCCGTCCGTCGATGTCCGCGCCGTCGTCCTGCGTCATCTGGGAGAGGCCGAATGATCGTGCTCGGCCTCACCGGCTCCATCGGCATGGGCAAGTCGACGACGACGGCCATGTTCGCCGATCACGGCGCCCTGATCTGGAACGCCGACGAGGCCGTGCACCGGCTTTACGCCCGGGGCGGAGCGGCGGTCGCGCCTGTCGATGAGGCCTTTCCCGGGGTGGTGGTGGACGGCGCCGTCGATCGGGTCCGGCTGGCCGAGGCGCTGGGCCGGGACGATCAGGCTTTCCGCCGGCTCGAAGCCATCGTCCATCCCCTGGTGCTGAAGGGCCGGCTCGAGGACCTGGAGGCCGCCGAGGCCCGAGGCGTGAAGCTGGCCGTGCTGGACATCCCCCTGCTGTTCGAGACTGGCGGAGACGCCGCCGTCGACGCGGTGGTGGTGGTCTCCGCCCCCGCCTCGGTTCAGGCCGAACGGGTGCTGGCCCGCCCCGGCATGACGCGCGAACGGTTCGAGGCCATCCTGTCGCGCCAGATGCCGGACGCCGAGAAACGTCGCCGCGCCGACTTCGTGGTCGACACCGGCGAGGGGCTGGAGGCGGCGCGGGCCCGGGTCGACGAAATCGTGGGGATGGTTCTGTCCGAAGACTGGACCCCGCCCCGTCGCGGTCTTCCGAAAGCCGCCGAACGCCCCCATTAAGGGACCATGTCCCGCGAAATCGTTCTCGACACCGAAACCACCGGCTTTGACCCGAGGACGGGCGACCGGCTGATCGAGGTCGGCTGCATCGAGATCATGGACCTGCTGCCGACGGGGCGGACCTACCACACCCTGGTGAACCCCGAACGGCTGATCCCGCCGGATGCGATCCGGGTGCACGGCATCACCGACGACAAGGTCAAGGACGCGCCCAAATTCGCCGAGATCGTCGCCGATCTGGCCGCCTTCATCGGCGACGCCCCGGTGATCGCCCACAACGCCCAGTTCGACCGCAACTTCATCGACCACGAGTACAATCGCTGTGGCCATCCGCTGATCGACGGCGAGCGCTGGATCGACACCCTCCAGCTGGCCCAGAAGAAATTCCCGGGCATGCCCAACTCGCTGGACGCCCTGTGCAAGCGCTTCAAGGTCAGTCTGGCCGACCGGACGTTCCACGGCGCGCTGATCGACGCCCGCCTGCTGGCCGAGGTCTATCTGGAGCTGCGTGGAGGCAAGGAGCGTCGGCTGGACCTGTCGTCGGCCCGGATCACCGTCGCCGGCGGACCGGTGGTCGCCGCCGCCCACGGCGCCCGCCCCCGCCCGCTGGCGCCGCGCTCTACGCCTGAGGAACGCGCTGCCCACCTGGCCTTCCTCCAGGCGACCCTGAAGGATCAGTCCCTGTGGGAAGCCTATGGACTGGACATGGAAAAGGCGTCCGCCGCCTGACGGACGCCTTCTCTATTTCTGGAGCCCTGTCGCAGGCGATGGGGTCGCCTGCTGCCTGAGGGCGGGACGGCCCCGCCGCTCTTTCCGGGTCTGTCTTACGCCTGGCCGCTGTCGGCGGGGCCGCGGGCGATCTGTTGCTGGCGGGCGACGTAGATGGACGCGAAATCGATCGGGTCCAGCATGAAGGGCGGATAGAAGCCGCCGTCCGAGGTCGCGCGGGCGATGATCTCGCGGGCGTACGGGAACAGGTAGCGCGGGCATTCGATCAGCAGCAGCGGCTCGATGTCCTGCTCGGCCACGCCCTGCAGGGCGAACAGGCCGCCGTACTGCAGCTCGACATGGAAGACCGTCATGGTGTCGGTGGTGGCCTTGATCGACAGGCGCAGCTCGACTTCGAACAGGCCGTCCTGGCGGCCCTGGGCGTTCATCTCGACGCCCATGTCGATCGCCGGCTTGCCGTCGATGCGCAGGCTGTCCGGCGCCTTGGGGTTCTCGAAGGACAGATCCTTCACATACTGGGCGACGATGCGGAAGCCCGGGCCCATGGGCGGCTGGCCGTCGGTCGCGGCGGGGTTGGCGTCGGCGGGCGGAGCGGCGTCGGTCATGGGTGGAAGTTCTGTCTGGAAGGTGGGTCGGACGACTGTCCGGAAGGCGCGGCGACTAGCATGAGAGCCCCCCTGCGGCAACGACGCTCGCCCAACCGGGAGGGCGGTGCGCCTTGCGCGCCCCTATATGACCCCCTAATCGTCGTTTCATGCGCCCGTCCCCCCGCGGCGCCCTTCAAGGATTGCCCGTGCCGCCGGTTCAGGTCCAGATCGTCATCTTCGCCGTCATCGCGGCCTTCGTGCTGTTCCAGCTCTACAATGTGCTGGGCAAGAAGGTCGGCCGTCAGCCGGAAGAAGACGCCCGCGCCCAGCCGCCGGCGCCCGCCGCGCCCCAGGCCGATGCGGGCTCGAACCGTCCGGGCGTGCTGGACGCCGTGACCCTGGCCTCCATCGCCGGTCTCAAGGCCCGTGATCCGGCCTTTGATCCCGTCCGCTTCCTCGAAGGCGCCCGTCAGGCGCACGAGACCATCGTGCGCGCCTACGCGGCCGGCGACCGCGACACCCTCAAGCCCCTGCTGACCGCCAAGGTCATGGAATCCTTCGAGGCCGGCATCGCCGCCCGCGAAGCTCGGGGCGAGACCGCGACGGTCGAGTTCCTCCACCCCGCCCGCGCCGATCTGGAACTGGCCACCGCCGAGGACAATCGCGCCATCGCCAAGGTCCGCTTCCTGGCCGAGCTTCGCGACACCGTGAAGTCCGCCGACGCCTCCGCCGAACCCCAGGTCGAGGAGCGCCGCGTCGCCGAGCTCTGGACCTTCGAACGCACCCTCGGCGCCAGCGACCCCAACTGGGTGCTGGCCCGCAACGAAGCCGCCTCGGCCTGACTGTGGGCCGCGCGCGCGCCGTGCGGATCCAGGGCGTCGCCGCCGCGCTGCTCCTGTCCCTGCTCGCGGCGTGCGCGACCCGTCCGCCCGTCGTCACGCCTGGGCCTTCGCCCGACGGCGGCCCCGCGCCGTCCCGGCCCCGACCGCCTGAACCCCGGCCGACGCCGCGTCCGGAGCCGCCGCGCGGCGTGAGTCCCGCGACCCTGCCCGGTTGGAACGAGGAGGACCATCTGTCGGCCTTCAACGCCTGGGCCGATGGGTGCCGCGCCGCCCGGGATGCCGCCGCCCGCGTCCAGTGCGACCGGGCCATGCACATCCGCCAGACCTCGCGGCCGGTGACGCCGTCCATGGCCCGCGCCTTCTTCGAGACCGGCTTCACCGTCGTTCCGGCCGAAACCGCCGACGGGCGTCCGGGCCTGCTGACCTCCTATTTCGCCCCGGAATACGCCGCCCGCCATGCGCGGGACGCCGACTTCGACATGCCGGTCCTGGCCGCGCCCGCCGGTTGGCGCCGGGGCCAGACCCTGCCGCCCCGCGTCGAGATCGAGGCCGCGCCGCCGACGCAGACCCTGGCCTGGATGCGGGCCGAGGACCTGTTCTTCATGCAGATCCAGGGCTCGGGCTATCTGACCTTCGAGGATGGATCCAAGGCTCGCGCCGCCTACGCCGCCGACAACGGGCAGACCTTCGTCGGCATCGCCCGTCCGATGGCGCAGCAAGGCCTGCTGCCGCAGAACGGAACCTCGGGCGAGGCCATCCGCGCCTGGCTGGCCGCCCATCGCGGGCCCGAGGCCCAGGCGGTGATGGCGCTGAACCCGCGCTACATCTTCTTCAAGCTGGACCCGGATGACGGCGGCGGTCCCGCCGGGGCCGCGGGCATCCCCCTGCCGGCCCGCCGCGCCATCGCGGTCGATCCGTCCCACTGGCGCTATGGCGACCTGGTCTGGATCAGCGCCGACGGCGGCAACCTGCCCGGCGCGCGCGGCAGCTATCAGGGGTTGGTGGTGGCGCTGGACACCGGCTCGGCCATCCGCGGCCCGGTCCGCGCCGACCTCTACATGGGCCGGGGCGACGCGGCCGGCGCGGAAGCTGGCGCGGTCAGGCATCCGCTCCGGATGTGGCGGCTGGTTCCGAGGGGCTGAAGGCAACTCTCCCTCCCCTTCATGGGGAGGGTGGTCGCGCAGCGACCGGGTGGGGAACGCTTTACATGCCCCACCCTGTCGTCGCGTCGCGCCGACATCCCTCCCCACTTCGGGGGAGGGAGAAAGATCACCGCCGCTTCAGCCCACCCAGCAGGCCGCGAAGCAGCTCCCGCGTGATCGTGCTCCCCGCCGTGCGCAGCACCGACTTGGTGGCCGCCTCGATCGGGGTCTCTCGCGTCGAGCGTCGAGCCGGGGCCCGCGACCGGGCGGCTTCGCGCTCATACTGCGCCTGCTGGCGGGCCTGTTCCTTCTCGCGGGCGGCGGCGGCCTTTTCCGCGTCCTTCGCGGCGATGGCGTCGGCCTTTGCCTGGGCTTGGGCGCGGGCTTCGGCCAGCTTGGCTTCGGCCGCGGCATGGTCGGCCTCGCCCCGGCGCGCGGCCAGGATCTCCTCGGCGGACTCGCGGTCCACCACCGTCTCGTACAGGCCCCGCACCGGACTGGCGGCCATGACCTGCGCCCGTTCGGCGTCGGTGGCCGGTCCCAGGCGGCTGTCCGGCGGACGGATGGCGGTGCGCCCGACGATGTTCGGCGCGCCCTTCTCGTCCAGGGTCGAGACCAGGGCCTCGCCCACGCCCAGACCCTGGATGGCCTCGGCGGTGTCGAAGGCGGGATTGGGCCGGAAGCTCTCGGAAGCGGCCTTCAGCCCCCTCTGCTCGGACGGGGTGTAGGCGCGCAGCGCATGCTGGATGCGGTTGCCCAGCTGGGCCAGCACGCTGTCGGGAATATCGGCCGGGTTCTGGGTGACGAAATAGACGCCCACGCCCTTCGAGCGGATCAGGCGCACGACCTGTTCGACCTTCTCGCGCAGGGCGTCCGGCGTGTCGTTGAACAGCAGGTGGGCCTCGTCGAAGAAGAAGACCAGCCGCGGTTTCTCCGGATCGCCGACCTCGGGGAGCTGCTCGAACAGCTCGGACAGCAGCCACAGCAGGAAGGCCGCGTACAGGCGCGGGCTGTTCATCAGCTTGGTCGCGTCCAGCACATTGACCTGACCCCGGCCGTCCAGGCCGGTGCGCATCATGTCCTCCAGCTTCAGCGCGGGCTCGCCGAAGAAGGCCTTGCCGCCCTGTTGCTCCAGCTGCAGCAGGGCGCGCTGGATGGAGGCGATGGAGGTCGGGGCCACATTGCCGACCTCGCGTCCGATCCGCTCGGCGTTCTCGCCGACATAGACCAGCATCGCGCGAAGGTCGTCCAGGTCCAGCAGCAGCAGGCCTTCGGCGTCGGCGACGTGGAACACCACCGACAGCACGCCTTCCTGCACCTCATTGAGGTTCAGCATGCGCGCCAGCAGCAGCGGCCCGATCTCGCTGACGGTGGTGCGGATCGGGTGGCCCTTCTGGCCGTACAGGTCCCAAAAGACCACCGGAGCGGCCTTCGGGGTGAGCGTCAGCCCCATGCCCTGGGCCCGGGCCAGCAGCTTCTCGTTCGGCGACCCGGGCAGGGCGATGCCAGACAGGTCGCCCTTCACATCGGCGCAGAAGACCGGCACCCCGGCGTCGGAAAAGCCCTGGGCCATGATCTGCAGGGTCACCGTCTTGCCGGTGCCGGTGGCGCCGGCCACCACCCCGTGCCGGTTGGCGCGGCCATACAGCAGGATTTCGGGCTTGTCGGTCCCGTCCTGCGAGGACTGGCCGAGGAAGACGCCGGTATCGGTCATGGGAACTCCGGGGTGAGGGCGGCGCTCATGCTCCACCGGCAAGGCCGCCGGTTCAAGGGCGATTGACGCCGCCTCGCGAGACCTTGACCATATGCCGATGAAGCCGCCGATCACCCTTCCGACCTCGACCGTGGCGCGCAACGCCCTCGTGGCCCTCGCCGTGGTCGCCGTGGGCGCGGCGGTCTACTGGCTGGCCGACATCCTCACGCCGCTGGCCATGGCCATCTTCCTGCTGATCATGATCGACGGGGTGAAGCGGACCATCGAGAAGCGGACCCGACTGCCTTCGCACGTGGCAGGCATCTCGGCCCTGCTGGTCGTCGTCCTGGGTTTCGTCGCCTCCATCGCCTTCATCGTGAACGGCGCCTACGGATTCTTCAGCGACGCATCGGGGGTTTCGGCCAACATCGGGCCGCGCCTCGACCAGATCCTGGAGGACGGTTCCCGCCTGGTCGGCGTGACCACCCCGCCGACCACCACCGACCTGATCGCCCAGATAGACGTGCGCGGCTACCTCATGGCCATCGCCGGCCAGGCCCAGGGCGTCGTCGGCGGCGCCGTCTTCGTGATGATCTACCTGGGCTTCCTGCTGGCTTCACAGAGCGGCTTCCGCCGCAAGCTGGTCGGTCTGTTCCCCGACCGCACCGCCCGTGGCGAGGCGCTGGAGGTGTTCCAGCGCGTCCGCGGCGGGGTCGAGGGCTATCTTTGGGTCCAGGCCGTCACCGGGGTGATGATCTGCGCCGCGGCCTGGATCCTGATGCGCATCGTGGGTCTTCAGAATGCGGAGTTCTGGACCTTCGTGATCTTCATCGTCGGTTTCATTCCGGTGCTGGGCGGCGCCATCGCGGGCCTGGTCCCGCCGCTGTTCGCCCTGGTGCAGTTCGAGACCTACTGGCAGGCCACGGTCCTGCTGGGCGGACTGCAGGCGATCCTGTTCATCAGCGGCAACTTCATCCAGCCGCGCATGCAGGGCGACAACCAGAACATCGACCCGGTGGTCGTCCTGCTGGCCCTGGCCTTCTGGGGCAAGGTCTGGGGCGTGGTCGGCATGTTCCTGTCCACCCCGCTGGCGGTCATGGCCATGGCCATCCTGGCCGAGTTCCGGGGGTCGCGCTGGATGGCCATCCTGCTGTCCGGCGACGGCGAGCCCTATGCGGAGAAGGAAACGGCCGCGAGCAAGCCGAAACGGCGCCGCGTCAACCCGCCGCAGTTAAAGGACGAATGACGGACTTGGGCGCCCTTGATTGGTCACAAGCGGCGCCTATCTCCCCTCTGTCGCCGCGGGCCCCCCCTCCCCCCCAAGCCCGCGGTTGAAGCGATCGGCGCCAACCCTCCCCCTCCTGGGCGCCGGTCCGAAGCAGGCCGCCGAACGCAAGTTCGGCGGCCTTGTCGTTTCCGCCAGGGCGTTCCTGTTTTCGCGTCATTCCGGCCACAGCTGATCCGCAACCCGGAAACGGGATCGGAACAGGGGTGCGCCGGTGCCGTTCAACCCCCCGTCGGCGGGCCTACAGTTCTGAACGCGAAAGACTATTCCATGAAACACCTCCTCCCCGTCGCCTCCCTGTCCCTTCTGATGGCGGGGGTCGCTGCGCCGGCCCTCGCCCAGTCATCCCCCGACTGGAGCGGCCCCTACATCGGCGTCTACGGCGGCGCTCTCGACAACAAGCAAGACGACGGCGAGACCCTTGTCTTCGACCGCAATCTGGACGGGGTGTTCGGTGAAACCGTCACCACCGCGGCCGCGGCGAATGCGTTCGCCCCCGGCTTCTGTGATGGCGGCGCCTCGGGTGATGCGGCCGCCAGCGGTTGCAACAGCGACAACACGGGCGTCGAAGGGTCGGTCCGGGCCGGCTATGACTGGCAGTTCGGCTCCATCGTCGCCGGCCTGGCGGCCGAATGGAGCGCGACGGACGTCTCCGACACCGTCACCGGCTTCAGCAGCACTCCGGCCAGCTACGTCTTCAAGCGTGAGCTGACCGACATGGCCGCCCTGCGCGCCCGCCTCGGCTACGCCACGGGTCCGGCCCTGGTCTACGTCACCGGCGGCGCGGCCCGCGGCAGCATCGAGAACAGCTTCCGCACCACCAACACCGCCAACAGCTTCGTGACGCAGAAGGACGAGGACAAGGCGGATGGCTGGCAGGCCGGCGCGGGTCTGGAATGGCGCTTGGCGCCCAATCTGTCGGTGACCGGCGAGTACCTGTACACCTCGCTGTCGACGGACGACTATGTCGTGCGCGCCGGCAACACCGGCACGACCCCGGCCACCAACCCCTTCATCCTGGCGCCCAATACGACGGGCACGGACATCGCGCGCAGCAGCGACGAAATGAAGCTGCACGCCTTCCGGATCGGCATGAACGTCCGCTTCTGATCCGTTCCTGACTGATCACCGATAACCGGCGCCGGCCCCCGCAAAGGGCCGGCGCCGCCGTTTTTGGGGGTTCACGCTGCGGTCAGGCTGGCCTAGGACCCCCCGACTGACCGGACCTTGCCCCCGCGCGGGAGCGGTCTAGTCTGCCTTCTGAAACCGGCGGCCCGCCCGGGCCGCGCCATACGAGACCTGTCCATGTCCGGCGCCACCGCCCCCACGCTCCCTCAGGCGATCAACCTGGAGGCGCTGGAGGCGAATTTCGCAGCCGCGAACGGCCACCCGCCCGGCCCGGCCGAGAAGGCCTACCTGTCCCAGGTGCTGGAGGACTACGCCGCCGACGAGACGCCGGAGCTGGACGGCGCGGACCTCGCCGCCCTGTTGGCCACGGTTTGGCGTTCGGTCGCCGAACACGATCCCGCGGCGCCGGCCCGCATCAGCGTCGGGCCGCACACCGGCGCGACGGGCGCGGCCTCCGGCTATGACGTCCTGACGATCGTCCAGAACGACAAGCCCTTCCTGGTCGACAGCGTCATGGGCGAGCTGGCCGAGGCCGGCGTCACCGTCCGTTCGATGTTCCACCCGATCGTCGAGGGGCCGACCGGCCGCGTCTCGGTGATCATCGTCGTCATCGACGCCCTGCCCCAGGAGCGCCGCGACGCTCTGGGCGAGGCCATGGCCCAGACCCTGGCCGATGTCCGCTCGGCCGTGACCGACCACGGCGCCATGAACGACCTGATCAGCCGTTCGATCGCCCACCTCGAAACCTCGCCTCCGGGCGTCGACGCCGAGGTTCTGGCCGAGAACCTGGAATTCCTGCGCTGGCTGGCGTCGGATCACTTCGTCTTCCTCGGCGCCCGCGACTACGACTATCCGCGCGGCAAGAACGGCGAGTACGAGGCCGAGGCGCCCCTGTCGCAGTCCGGCGTCGGCGTGGGCGTTCTGGCGGATCCCGAGCGCACCGTGCTGCGCCGCGCCTCCGAACCGGCGGTCCTGACCAAGCAGATGAAGCGCCAGCTGGACCTGTCCGAGCCGGTCACCGTCGCCAAGGCCAACGTCCGCTCGCGCGTCCACCGCCGGGCCTACATGGACTATGTCGGGGTCAAGCGTTTCGGGGCCGACGGGCGCCCCTCGGGCGAGACCCGCTTCGTCGGCCTGTTCACCGCCGAGGCCTATGACAAGGCCGCGTCAGAAGTGCCGCTGATCCGCCGCAAGGTGGCCAACGCCCTGGCACGCGCCGGCAAGCTGGAAGGCACCCACAGCTACAAGCGCCTGAAGAACATCCTCGAGAATTATCCGCGCGACGAGCTCTTCCAGATCACCGAGGACGAGTTGCTCGACATCGCCTTGGGCATCCTGCACCTGCACGACCGCCCGCGGATCAAGACCTTCACCCGCAAGGATCCGTTCGACCGTTTCGTCTCGATCCTGGCCTTCATCCCGCGCGAGCGCTTCGACGCCTCGGTCCGTGAACGGATCGGCGCCATCCTGGCCCGCGCCTGGGGCGGCCGGATGTCGGCCTGGTATCCGCAGCTGTCGGACCAGCCGCTGGTCCGCATCCACTATATCATCGGCGTGACCCCGGGGGATCATCCGTGCCCGGATCAGGCCGCGCTGGATGCCGAAGTCGCGGAGGCCGGCCGCAGCTGGATCGACCGTTTCGAAAGCGCCCTGCGCGCCGCCGACGTGGAAGAGGTCTCGGTCGGACCGGTCAGCGCCCGCTGGGCCGACGCCTTCGGGGCCGGCTATCGCGACCGCTATGACGCGGCCGAGGCCGTCGCCGACTACCAGGCCATCGACACGCTGAACGCCTCGGGCGAGGTCGGCGCCGGGGAGCCGGTGGCCGTGCGCGCCTTCCGCAACGCGTCCGACGGCCCGCTGAACTTCCGCTTCAAGCTGTACCGTCGCGGCTCGGCCGTGCCGCTGTCCGACGTCCTGCCGATCCTGGCGGACATGGGGCTGAAGACGCTCGAGGAATGGGGCCACGCCCTGAAACCCGCGGGCGACGCCGAAATCCACGTCCACGAATTCCTGCTCGAGGACCCGCGCGGCGGCGACCTCAGCTTCGGCACGGTCAAGGACCCGTTCGAGGCCGCCTTCGCCGCCGTCTGGAACGGCCGCACGGAAAGCGACGGCTTCAACCGCCTGGTGCTCGAACTGGGCGTGGGCTGGCGTGACGCGGCCCTGATCCGCACCCTGGCCCGCTACCGCCAGCAGACCGGCCTGGATCCGTCCCAGGCGGTCCAGGAAGAGGCGCTGCGCGACTATCCGGCCGTGGCCCGCGCCATCCTGGCCCTGTTCGACGCCAAATTCAGCCCGGCCGCCGGTGGTGATGCGGCGGCGCGCGAGGCGGCGGTCGCCGATCTGGCCGGCCACATCAACGACCTGCTGCAGGACGTGAAGAGCCTCGACCACGACAAGGCGCTGCGCCGCCTGTCCCTGCTGGTCCAGGCGATCAAGCGGACCAACTACTATCAGCCGGGTCCGGACGGTCAGTCCAAGCCCTACATCTCGATCAAGATCGCCTCGCGCGAACTGGTCGACCTGCCCCTGCCCAAGCCGTTCCGCGAGATCTTCGTCTGGGCGCCCTACATCGAGGGCGTGCACCTGCGCTTCGGCCCGGTCGCCCGCGGCGGCCTGCGCTGGTCGGACCGCCGTGACGACTTCCGCACCGAGGTGCTCGGCCTGGTGAAGGCCCAGCAGGTCAAGAACGCCGTCATCGTGCCCGTCGGCTCCAAGGGCGGCTTCTTCCCGAAGAAGCTGGCCGAGATCGTCCGCGCCGGCGGCGACCGCGACGCCCAGCAGGGGGAGGCCATCCGCGCCTACAAGACCTTCCTGTCCGGCCTGCTCGACGTCACTGACAACATCGCCAAGGACGGCTCCGTCGTCCCGCCGGCCGCCGTGGTGCGCTGGGAAGGCGACGATCCCTATCTGGTCGTGGCCGCCGACAAGGGCACGGCGACCTTCTCCGACATCGCCAACGGCGTCTCGGCCTCGTACGGCTTCTGGCTGGACGACGCCTTCGCCTCAGGCGGGTCGGTCGGCTACGACCACAAGGTCATGGGCATCACCGCCCGCGGCGCCTGGGAGGCCGTGAAGCGGCACTTCCGCGAGGAGGGCAAGGACATCCAGTCCGAACCCTTCACCGTGGTCGGCGTCGGCGACATGTCGGGCGACGTGTTCGGCAACGGCATGCTGCTGTCCAAGGCGATCAAGCTGGTCGCCGCCTTCGACCACCGCGACATCTTCATCGATCCTACCCCGGATCCGGCGACGTCGTGGGTCGAGCGCGACCGCATGTTCAAGGTCCCGCGCTCGTCCTGGCAGGACTACGACAAGTCCAAGATCTCGGCCGGCGGCGGCGTCTTCCCGCGCTCGGCCAAGTCGATCGAACTGACCCCCGAGATCAAGGCGGCGCTCGACATCCAGGAAGACGTCCTGGATCCGGCGGCCCTGATGAAGGCCATCCTCAAGGCTCCGGCCGAACTGCTCTACTTCGGCGGCATCGGCACCTATGTGAAGGCGCCGAACGAGACCGACGCCCAGGTCGGAGACAAGGCCAATGACGCCATCCGCGTCGACGGCGCCGAGGTGCGGGCCAAGGTCATCGGCGAAGGCGCCAACCTGGGCCTGACCCAGGCGGGCCGCATCGCCTTCGCGCGCAGCGGGGGCCGGATCAACACCGACGCCATCGACAACTCGGCCGGCGTCGACAGCTCCGACCACGAGGTCAACATCAAGATCCTGACCGGGGCCGCCATCGCCTCGGGCGCGCTGAAGTCGGAGGACCGCAACGCCCTCCTGGCCTCGATGACCGAGGAGGTCGGCCTCAAGGTGCTGGTCCACAACTACGACCAGACCCTGGCCCTGACCCTGCAGCAGGCCGAAGGCGCCGGCGCGCTGGATTCCCAGCAGCGCTTCATGCAGTGGCTGGGCTCCAAGGGTAAGCTGGACCGCAAGGTCGAAGGCCTGCCTGACGATCTCAAGCTCGCCGAGATGAAGGCCTCCGGCCAGCCGCTGTCGCGGCCGGAACTGGCGGTGCTGACCGCCTATTCCAAGCTGGAGCTGTTCGACGAGATCGTCGCCTCGGGCGCGCCCGACGACGCCTTCTTCAAACAGACCCTGGTCCGCTACTTCCCCGGTCCGCTGGCGAAGTTCGAGGCCGACATGCAGCGGCACCGCCTGAAGCGCGAGATCATCTCGACCATCCTGTCGAACGAGATCGTCAACATGTGCGGCCCGACCTTCCCGGAACGCCTGCGTCTGTCGGCCCAGTGCGACACCGGGGCCATGGTCATCGCCTTCGAGGCGGCGCGCCAGATCTTCCGCCTCGACCAGGCGTGGGACGCGGTTTCGGCGCTGGACGGCAAGATCCCGGCCGAGGCCCAGACCGCCCTCTATCAGGAAATCTCCACCGTCCTGCGCCGCCAGACCTTCTGGCTGGCCAAGCGGGCGGCGCGCGAGGGCGCGACCGTGGACGGCTTGATCGCCGCCTACCGTCCGGCCGCCGACGCCCTGCGTTCGGCCGGCGGCTCCGTCCTCAGCCGCTTCGAGGAAGGCCGTCTGGAGGCCCGGGTGCAAAGCTTCGTGGGTCTGGGCGCCTCCGAGGAAATGGCCCGCGACTTCGCCATGCTGCGTCCGCTGGTCGCCACCGCCGACATCGGCGACCTGGCCCGCGAGGCCGGCTGGCCGGAACCGGCCATGGCCATGCTCTACCACCAGGTGGGCGCGGCCTTCGATTTCGACCGCCTGCGCGCGGCGGCCGGAAACGTGCCGTCGGCGGACCACTTCGACCGGCTGGCCGTGCGCCGTCTGATCGAGGATCTGATGGCCGAGCAGATGACCCTGACCCGCGCCGTGGCCAAGGCCTCGAACGTCTCGGTCGGCGCCAGCGAGGCGGCGGCGGAGAAGGCGGTCGATGACTGGGTCGGCCCGCGCCAGGGCGCCGTCGAAGGCGTCCGCGCCTCCGTCGACGAGATCGAGGCCTCGGGCTCCGGCTGGACCTTCGCCAAGCTGACCATCGCCAATTCGGTCATCCGCGAGATCGCTTCGTCAGCAACCTGAAGAAGCGATTTGGGCGCCGCCCGCGCGCCGCGCGGCGGCTCGCTGCTTGAGCGCGCGCGGCATTCCCCTCCGGCTGGTCCGGAGGGGGTTTTGCGGCGCGTAGGCATTGGGGCGCCTCATCTGCTAGCGTGACGGGCTGAGGGAGAGGGCTGATGCCACGTAAGTTCCTGGTCGTCGTCGACGACAGCCCCGAATTCGAGGCGGCCCTGCGCTATGCGGCGCGGCGGGCCCGCTCGACCGGCGGCCGCGTCGTCATGCTGCGCGTCATCCCGCCCGCGGCCTCGGACGCCCATTGGGCCGGGGTGCGCGACGAGATCGAACGTCAGACCCGCGCGGAGGCCGAGGCCTCGCTGAACCGCTGGGCCGGGGAGGCCGCAGAACGCTCGGGCGCCACGCCGGTGCTGGTGATTGAACGCGGCGAACCGCAGGCCTGCATCCGCAAGGTCGTCGGCGAGGACGCGGACATCAAGATCCTCGTCCTTGCGGCGGGGGAGGGCGGTCGCGGCCCCGGTCCGCTGGTCGCCGCCGTGGTCAAGCAGGGCGCCGCCTTCACCGGCCGCAAACTGCCCGTCACCATCGTCCCCGGCGAACTGACCGAGAACGACATCGAGGACCTGGCTTGAAAATCTCCCTCCCCCTGGTGGGGAGGGATGTCGGCGCGTCAGCGACGACAGGGTGGGGCTCGTGTCCGAGCGCTCGGTTCCCCAGCCGTCCCGCTTCGCGGTCCACCCTCCCCAGAAGGGGAGGGAGAAGGCCCGGCCCTTGAACCGCCGCCCCGGCGAGCGCACTTACGCCCCATGTTCATCCAGACCGAACCGACGCCGAACCCCAACGTCCTGAAATTCCTGCCGGGCCGCGACGTATCGAGTGATCCGCGCGACTTCGTGAACCGGGAAGAGGCCGCCGCCTCGCCCCTGGCCGAAGCCCTGTTCGAGCTCGACGGCGTGACCGGGGTCTTCTTCGGCTACGACTATGTCTCCGTGACCCGCGAGGCGCAGGGGCTGGAGTGGGCGCAGATGAAGGCGCCGATCCTGGCCGCCATCATGGATCACTTCGTTTCGGGCGCGCCCCTGCTGCGCGGCGGAGCCTTCTCCAGCGCCGATCCCGACGGCGAGGACACCGAGATCATCGCCGAGATCAAGCAGCTGCTGGACAGCCGCATCCGCCCGGCCGTGGCTCAGGACGGCGGCGACATCCTGTTCGACGCCTTCGACGAGGAGACCGGGGTCCTGTCCCTGCGCATGCGCGGCGCCTGCGCCGGCTGCCCCTCGTCCTCGGCCACGCTCAAGGCCGGGGTCGAGCAGATGATGAAGCACTATGTGCCCGAGGTGACCCGCGTCGAGCAGGTGATCTAGGCGGCTGTCAACGCGAGAGCCTTCGCTACCCTGAAGGCGACAAAACCGTTTTATTTCTCGTCACACGCGACACTCTCCGGCATTCTGATGCGATGCCCCGGTTTGAAAGCGACCATGACGCCCGACGTCTCGGCGAGGCCCTCGCGGCCCTGCGCCGCGCGCGCGGTCTGAGCCAGGCCGAGGCCGGTGCGCGCGTCGGCATCACCAGCCAGGGCTGGGGCCTGTACGAGGCGGGCAAGCGGCCGGGCCTGTTCCGCCCCGACGTCCAGCGCCGCCTCACCGCCGCCGTCGACTCCACCCCCGAGGCCTTGGCGCTCAATCTCGCCGCGGCGGCGTCTGACGACCCGGCGGCTTCAGGGGTCGAAAGCCGCGTCCGCGCCTTCGTGGACGCCGCCCCCGCCGAGACCCGCCGCCTTCAGCTGTCGAGCGACGACCTCGCCCCATGGGCCGCCTCGGGCGTGACTCTGGAGTATGCGCCGGGCCGCTGGCCACGCCGTGACCAGGGCTGTGTGATCGACATGGCCGACGGCCGCCGCCTGGTTCGCCTCTACGAGCGGGCCGAGGGAGAGATGCTGGTGGTGCGCGGCGGACCGGGCGGCCTGTCGGCGGAGGAGCGCATTCCGCGGGCCGACACCCGCGCCGTGTCCGCGGTGGTCGCGCGGCTGGACCAGTAATGAAACTTTTTGATTGCAACTTGGGCGTGTCGATGAAACTGTTCGGTATAGAACAGGAGACTCGCCATGGCCCGAACCGCCGCCCCGGATCATATCGACGCCTATGTGGGCGCGCGGATCGGCCTCAGGCGCTCGGCCCTGGGCCTGTCGCAGGCGGCGTTGGCCCAGCGCATCGGGGTCAGCTTCCAGCAGGTGCAGAAATACGAGACCGGGCTGAACCGGATCTCGGCGTCGCGGCTGCACCGGGTGGCGGTGGTGCTGCGCTCGCCGGTCGACGCCTTCTTCCCGCCGATCGACGGTCATCCGTCCGGCGAGATCGATGTGCTCCGCACCCTGAGCGCGACCGTCGATGGACGAACGGTCGCGAACGATTTTCCGCGCATCGCCGATCGGGCCGTGCGGCAGGCGGTGGCGCGCATCGTGGCGGCGCTGGCGCCCGCCTCCTGACCGGAGCGGCGGCGTGAGGGTCCTCGTCATCGATACGGCGTTGGGCCTGTGCACCGCCGGGGTGTTCGAGGTGGGCGACACGGTGCGGACGCTGGGCCTGCGTTCGGAGGTCATGCTCAAGGGTCATTCCGAACGGCTGGGCGGCCTGGCCCGCGATGCGGTCGCCGAGGCCGGCGGCTTCGACGTCGTCGACTGGATCGGCGTGACAGTGGGCCCGGGCTCCTTCACCGGCCTGCGCGTCGGCCTCGCCTTCGCGCAAGGACTGGGCGCGGCGTTGAACCGTCCTGTGGTCGGGGTCTCGACCCTTGATGCATTGGCGGCGTCCGCGTGCGCGCCCGACATCGCCGCCCTGATCGACGCCCGCCGGGGGCAGGTCTACGCTCGCATCTGGCGCGACGGCGTCGCGGAAGGCCCGCCCGAGGCCCTGTCGCTGGAACAGGCCGCCGAACGGGTAAGCGGCCTCGCCGCCGGCGCCGTCCTGGTCGGATCCGGCGCGGTCCTGATCGCCGACGCCGCGCCGGGCGCGGCCGTTCTCGACCTGGCCGGCCCCTCGCCCGAAGCCCTGGCCCGGTTGGCCGCCCGGCTCGATCCAGCGGCCGCGCCGCCAAAGCCGCTCTATCTGCGCGCGCCCGACGCCACCCCGCCCACCCGTCTGCCGGGCCAGCCGCGCGTCCAGACCCCCGCATGACCCGCGACCCGGACGCCCAGGCGGACCGGCTGGCGGCGCTCCACGCCACGGCCTTCGATGCGCCGTGGGACGCCGCCGCCTTCGCCGTCCTGCTGGAGCAGGCGGGCGTCTTCGCCGCCGAGACGGCGCAGGGTTTCATCCTCATGCGCGTGGTCGCCGACGAGGCCGAGATCCTGACCCTGGCGGTCCATCCCGAGGCGCGCGGGCGAGGGCAGGGGGCTCGACTGGTGGCCGAGGGCGTCGCCGCCGCCGGCGCGAGGGGCGCGGATCGGATCTTCCTGGAAGTGGCCGATGACAACGCTTCCGCGCGCGCCGTTTACGCCCGCGCGGGCTTCGTCGAGGCCGGCCGGCGCCCGGCCTATTATTCGCGCCCGGACGGTTCGCGCGCCGACGCCCTGCTTTTGTCGCTCAACTTGCCGGTTCGACTTCCCTAGGCCGCCGACGCCGCCTATTCTCGTCTCCCATGGACCGGATCGAAAAACTCTGCGCCGACCGCGGCATGCGAATGACCGAGCAACGCCGCGTGATCGCGCGGGTGCTCTCCGCCGCCGCCGACCACCCCGACGTCGAGGAGCTGTACCGCCGCGCCTCGGCCATCGATCCGCACATCTCGATCGCCACGGTCTACCGCACCGTGCGGCTGTTCGAGGAAGCGGGTGTCGTCGAGAAGCACGATTTCGGCGATGGTCGCAGCCGCTATGAAGAGGCCGGCGACGATCACCACGACCACCTGATCGACACCCGCTCGGGCGAGGTCATTGAATTCTTCGACGCCGAGATTGAGCGCCTGAAGACCGAGATCGCCGAACGCCTCGGCTTTAAGCTGATCGGCCACAAGCTGGAGCTCTACGGCACGCCCATCGAAGGCGCCGAGCCGTCGAACCGCGAAGGTCTGATCTTCACCCGCCACGCCCACCGCGACGAACCCGAAGCTTGATAAGGTCCGGCGCCGCGCGATCGACACGCGGCCCCGGAATCGTCCGCGCTCTGGTAGAGCGAAGGGCGGTAGCGCCCTAAATCGTCCGCGCTCAAGTAGCGCGAAGCGCGGTAGCGCCCTAAAATGCCTTCATGACTGAAACCCTCGTCCCGCCGTCGGGGAAGCAGGCCGCGCCCAAGCGCCTGTTCATCAAGACCTACGGCTGCCAGATGAACGTCTATGACTCCGAGCGCATGGCCGACGTGCTGCGCCCGCTCGGCTATGCGTCGACCGACACCGCCGAGGACGCCGACTTCGTCATCCTGAACACCTGCCACATCCGCGAGAAGGCCGCCGAGAAGGTCTATTCCGAGCTCGGCAAGATGCGCGAGCTGAAGGACGCCAAGGCCCAGGCCGGTCGCGGCGCCATGACCATCGCCGTCGCCGGCTGCGTCGCCCAGGCTGAGGGCGAGGAGATCATGAAGCGCCAGCCGGCGGTCGACCTCGTCGTCGGTCCGCAGGCCTATCACCAGCTGCCCGAACTGCTGACCCGCACCGCCCGGGCGCGCGGCGAACGCATCGGCGCCGACTTCGCCCCCGATGAGAAGTTCGACGCCCTCCCGGCCGAGCGCGGGGTCGAGGGCTTCACCGCCTTCCTGACCGTGCAGGAGGGCTGCGACAAATTCTGCACCTTCTGCGTCGTGCCCTACACCCGCGGCGCCGAATGGTCTCGCCCGGTGGCGGCGATCCTGGCCGAGGCGCGCGAGCTGGCGGCCAAGGGCGTGCGCGAGGTCACCCTGCTGGGCCAGAACGTCAACGCCTATGACGGCGAGGGCCTGGACGGAAAGCCGTCCACCCTGGCGCGGCTGGCCTGGCTGCTGGCCGAGATCCCCGGCCTGGACCGCATCCGCTATACGACCAGCCATCCCAACGACATGTCGGACGACCTGATCGAGGCGCACCGTCAGCTCGATGTCCTGATGCCGTGGCTCCATCTGCCGGTGCAGTCGGGCTCGGACCGCATACTGCGCCTGATGAACCGCAAGCACGGGCGTCAGAAATATTTCGACCTGATCGAACGCATCCGCGAGGCGCGGCCCGACATGGCCATGTCCGGCGACTTCATCGTCGGCTTCCCGGGCGAGAGCGATCGGGACTTCGAGGACACCATGGATCTGGTCCGTCGCGTGACCTACGCCTCGGCCTTCTCCTTCATGTACTCGCCCCGCCCCGGCACCCCCGCCTCGACCATGGCGGCCCAGGTCCCCGAGGCGGTGTCGCGTGAGCGGCTGCAGGCGCTGCAGGCCCTGCTGTTCGAACAGCAGACGGCCTTCAACGTCTCCCGCGTCGGCCTGACCATCCCGGTCCTGTTCGAGCGCCCGGGCAAGTTCGACGGCCACGTCACCGGCCGGTCGCCCTGGCTGCAGCCGGTCTATGTCGATGGCGTCGCGGATCAACTGATCGGCCAGATCGTTCCGGTGACGATCGAAACCGGCGGCCTGAAATCCCTTAGCGGCCGTCTGACGGAAACTCCCGTCGCTCAGGCAGCGAGGCTCCGCGAGCCGAGCGCTGGCGACCCCCAGAACGTCGCTCAAGCAGCGAGCGTCCGCGACGCGAGCGTTAGCGACCTAGAGAAAGCCCTTCATGGCGCGTGAGAGTGAGTTCCTGGCCCTGGACGACGTCGCCCTGCGCGCCGTCATCGGGCCGAACAGTCGCCACCTGGCCCTGATCGAGGACCGCTTCAAGGTCCTGGTCGAGACCCCCGGCGGGGGCGTCTCCATCAATGGTTCGGCCCGCGACCGGGCCCAGGCCAAGCGGGTCATCGAGGTCCTGGCCGACCGCGCCGACACCGGCGCCGAGATCACCGAGGCCGACGTGCGCACCGCCCTGGGCGCAGCGGTGGCCCAGCCGCGCGCCGGCCAGGGCTCCGTCGCCCCCGACGCCGCGGCCCTGCCGGTCGGCCGCCGCGGCGCCATCGCGCCCAAGACGGCCGCGCAGGCCCGGTATCTGGAACTGCTGTCACGCTGCGAGCTGAGCTTCGGGGTCGGACCGGCGGGCACCGGCAAGACCTTCCTCGCCGCCGCCTACGGCGCCTCCCTGCTGCGCCGGGGTCAGGTGGACCGGCTGGTCATCACCCGCCCGGCGGTCGAGGCGGGCGAGAAGCTGGGCTTCCTGCCGGGCGATCTGAACGAGAAGGTCGACCCCTATCTGGCCCCCATCTGGGAAGCGCTGAACGACATCCTCGGCGCCGACGACGTGCGCCGTCGCCGCGACAAGGGCGAGATCGAGGCCGCTCCCATCGCCTTCATGCGCGGCCGCACCCTGGCCCACGCCTTCATCATCGTGGACGAGGCGCAGAACCTGACCCGTCTGCAGATGAAGATGGTCCTGACCCGTCTGGGGGAGGGGGCCCGGATGGTGGTCACCGGCGATCCTTCGCAGATCGACCTGCTGAACCGCCGGGACTCGGGCCTGTCGCACGCCCTGCGCATCCTCGACGGGGTTCAGGGCGTGGGCGTGCTGAAGTTCGAGGCCCAGGACGTGGTGCGCCACGCCATGGTCGAGCGGATCGTGCGCGCCTACGACGCCGACGCGGCGGCCCCGCCGCCCGACCTGGAAGAGCCCCGCCGGTGATCGAGATCGAGATCGAGGACGACGCCTGGTCCGCCGCCCTGCCGGAGGTCGAGGCGGTGGTCGAGCGCGCGGCGAAGGCGGCGCTGGGTGTGATCCAGGGCGACGTGGTCGTCCTGCTGACCGACGACGAGAGCGTGCGCGAGATCAACGCCCGCTTCCGCGACCGCGACCGGCCGACCAACGTCCTCTCCTTCCCGGCGGCGGAAAGCGCCTTTCCCCATCTCGGCGACCTGACGCTGGCCTATGGCGTCTGTTCGCGAGAGGCCGTGGAACAGGGCAAGACCCTGTCCGACCATCTGTCGCACCTGACCGTCCATGGCGTCCTGCACCTGCTCGGCCGGGACCACGAGGAAGACGCCGAGGCCGAGGCGATGGAGGACGAGGAGCGATCCATCCTTGCCAGCCTGGGCGTGGCCGACCCATACACGGCGGATGACCATTCTCGCGGCGACGCCTGAAACCGACAGCCCGCGCGCGCGGCTGATCCTCCGCTTCGGCCGGATCGGCCTGGCGCTGGCCGCCGGCGCGGCGGCGGCCCTGGCCCATCCGCCCTTCGGCGTCCTGCCCGGCCTGCTCGGCTATGCGCTGCTGATGTTCCTCAGCGAGCGGTCGACGAGCGTGCGCGGCGGCTTCTGGATGGGCTGGCTGGCCGGTTTCGCCTATTTCTTCATCAGCTGCTGGTGGGTGGCCGAGGCCTTCCTGGTCAATCCGGCGCAGGCGTGGATGGCGCCCTTCGCTGCCTCGGCCCTGCCGGCCGGCCTGGGCCTGTTCTGGGGAACGGCGACGGCCCTGTACCGCCGCTTCCTGCCCTCCGGGATGAAGCGGGTCCTGTTCTTCGCCGCCCTGTTCTGCCTGCTGGAATGGCTGCGCGGCCATGTGCTGACCGGTTTCCCGTGGAATCCGGCGGGCGCCAGCTGGAAGGCCGGCTCGGCGGCCTCCCAGTTCGCCTCGATCGCCGGCGTCTATGGCCTCGGCTTCGTCACCGTCGCGGCCTCGGCGGCCTTCGGCCCCCTGCTCGGCGAGGGCGCGCGCAAGGCCCGCATCGTCACCGCCGCCCTCGGCGCCCTGGCCTTGGCGGTCCTGGTGATCTCGGGCGCGATGCGGCTGTCGTCGGCGCGGCTGGAGCTGACCCCGACCCTGGTCCGTATCGTCCAGGCCGACGTGCCGCAGGCGTCCAAATGGACCCCCGAGGCCTATCAGGGGATCGTCGACCGCTATGTGAACCTGACCGCCCGCCCCGGCGCGGCCACGCCCGACCTGATCATCTGGCCCGAGGGCGCCCTGCCGGCCACGGCCAATGAAGTCTTCGCCCAGGGCTCGCCGGACGCCGCCGCCATCGCCCGCGCGGTCCAGCCGGGCCAGAGCCTGATCATCGGCCTGGGCCGCGGCGTCGCCGATCCTTCGGTTCCTGAGGGCGGCCGCTACTTCAACAGCCTGTTCGTCCTCACCGATGAGGGCGGCGACGGCCTGCGCATCGCGACGGTCTACGACAAATACCGGCTGGTGCCGTTCGGCGAATTCCTGCCGGCGGGCGGACTGATGGGGGCGCTGGGCGTGCGCGCCCTGACCCATATGCCGCTGGACTTCAGCCCCGGCCCGCGTCCTGCGCCCGTCGATATTCCCGGCGCGCCCCGCGCCCAGCCGCTGATCTGTTACGAGAGCCTTTATCCCGGCTTCACCCCGGGATCGGCCGGGCGTCCAGGGTGGATCGTCAACATCTCCAACGACGCCTGGTTCGGCCGTACCTCCGGCCCGCTGCAGCACCTGAACCTGGCCAGCTATCGCGCCATCGAGACCGGGCTGCCGGTGGTCCGGGCGACGCCGACGGGAACCTCGGCGATGATCGATCCCTGGGGTCGGGTGGTCGATGGTCAGCGGCTGGACGCGGGCGAAAGCGGCGTCATCGACGCCCGCCTGCCGCAGCCCACCGGCGTCACCCTGTATGGCCGTATCGGAGACCTCCTGTTCTGGCTGGCGGTCGTGGCGGGCCTGCTTGTCGCGGCGCCGTGGCGCCGGGTGATTCGTTCCAAGACCGTTGTTCCGTAAGACGGATTCCCTTCTCGGTCGCTACCCGGATGACGGGATTCGCGCTGTGCGGGAAAGGGGGCGAATTCATGGCCAAGAAGCCTCTCCACACGCCCTGAATTGTGCATTTTTTGATGACAGAGGCCTGCGGGCGGCGCATTCAGGCTTAGCTGAATGGGCGACTTGAAGGGCGTGTCACGATGGCGAGAGGCAAGGGCGAGGATGGTCCTCATCCCGTGGACCGGCATGTTGGCCGGCGAGTCTGCGAGAAGAGGCTGGCCCTCGGCTATAATCAGAGCGATCTCGGTCGTGCCCTGGGTCTGACGTTCCAGCAGATCCAGAAGTACGAGAAGGGCGCCAACCGCATCTCCGCGTCGAAGCTCTGGGATATCGCCCGCTTCTTCAAGGTGGATATCGGCTACTTCTTCGAAGGTCTGACCGGCGCGCAGCTGGCGGGGATGGCCGAGGGCGAAACCGCCTTCGAGCACGACTTCCCGGCCACGCGCTACACCATCGAGATCAGCCGTCTGGCGCCGCAGCTGTCGACCCGGCAGCAGAAGCTGGCGCTCGAGCTGATCCGCGACATGGCCGACCGCAAGGAGACGGACGAGGACTAGAGCGAAATCGGTTGAGTTGGACCGTCGTCCAACCCGGCTCAGATTTCGCTCCAGTATGACTCCGGAGCCTGATTCACGGCATCAGCGGAATCGCGAAGCGATTCCACTTCAGCCGATCAGGCTCCAGGTCCTCGCCCCGTTCAGCCTTCCCGATTCTCCGATGACCGCCGCTGGCCGAAGGTCGGCGCGCGCGCCTTCTGCTCGGCCCAGTAGGCCGCGCCGTCGCGCGGCTTGAACATGGTCTTGGCAACGCCGTCGCGCGACACGACCGCGAAGGTGTTGGTCGAGGCCTGGTAAAGCAGCACGTCGCCGTTCGGCCGCTCCACCCGCTCGGCGTCCGCCGGCGGCCGGGTGGTGAAGGCCTGGACCCTGGCCAGATAGTCTTCCGCCGTCCGCGCCCCGAAGTCCGCCCCGTTGCGCTCGAACAGCCGCGCGATCTTGGCGTCCACGGTCTCCTGCCGATTGGCGGTCAGCGCCGGTTTCGCCTTCACGGGCGCCGCCTCCGCCGCCTCGACCGGACCGCCCGCCGCCGAGGTCAGCACGGCCTGCGCGCCTTCCGCCGCCCGGTCCCGCGTCTCGACCGCGGAGCCCCCGTCACCGCAGGCCGCCAGCCCCAGCAGGGCGGCGCCGACGGCCGCGATTGTCGCTGATTTTCTCATCACACCCTCCTACGTTGAACCCATCGGAAGAAAGCCTAACCATAGGTTAACAGTTCTTGCAATGTTCCGTTTTGTCGAACCGTCACTCGACTGGGGCGGATCGCGTCGCTAGATCAGCGGGATGACCACGACATCGCTGTACGGACGCAAAATCCTGCTGATCGTCGGCGGCGGCATCGCCGCCTACAAGGCGCTGGAACTTACGCGCCTGCTGAAGAAGTCCGGGGCGGAGGTGATGAGCCTGCTCACCGCCGCGGGCGCGGAGTTCGTCACCCCCATGTCGCTGGCGGCCCTGACCGGTCATCCGGTGCGCCAGGCCCTGTTCATGCCCGAGGACGAGACGGCCATGGGCCATATCGAACTCTCGCGCTGGGCCGATCTGGTGGTCGTGGCTCCGGCCACCGCGGGTCTGATCGCCAAGGCGGCCAATGGCCTGGCGGACGATCTGGCCTCCACCACGCTTCTGGCCACCGACAAGAAGGTGCTGCTGGCCCCGGCCATGAACGTGCGGATGTGGCTGCACCCGGCGGTGCAGGCCAATGTCGAACGGCTCAAGGGCTTCGACGGCTTCCACGGCGTCGCGGTGGTCGGCCCCGACGAGGGCGAAATGGCCTGCGGCGAGTTCGGTCCCGGCCGCATGGCGGAGCCGGCGGCCATCCTGTCGGCCATCCAGGGCCTGCTGGCCGGTCCCGACGGACGGCCTCTGAGGGGTCGTACGGCGGTGGTCACCGCCGGCCCCACCTTCGAGCCCATCGACCCCGTGCGCGGCCTGACCAACCGGTCCAGCGGCAAGCAGGGCTATGCGATCGCCCAGGCCCTGGCCGAGCTGGGCGCGACCGTGACCCTGATCTCCGGCCCCGTGGCGCTGGAGGCCCCGGTCGGGGTCGAGCGCGTCTGGGTCGAGGCCGCGACCGAGATGCAGGCCGCCGTCGAAGCGCGCCTGCCAGCCGACATCGCGGTGATGAGCGCGGCGGTCGCCGACTGGCGCGTCGACGGCGTCGCCTCGGGCAAGATCAAGAAGGCCCCGGGCGGCCCGCCCTCGCTGGCCCTGATCGAGAACCCCGACATCCTCGCCGGCGTCTCCAAGCCCGGCAAGGCGCGTCCGAAACTGGTCATCGGCTTCGCCGCCGAGACCTCGGACCTGGAGGCCAACGCCCGGGCCAAGCTGTCCCGCAAGGGCTGCGACTGGATCGTCGGCAACGACGTGTCCGACGACGTCTTCGGGGCCGACGGCAACGCCGTCACCCTGTTCACCAGGGACGGCGCCGCCGAAAGCTGGCCGCGCCAGTCCAAGACCGAGGTGGCGAGAAAGCTCGCCGCCCGCATCGCCGATCAGTTCAAGGCCTGAGAGAGACACCGCCCATGACGACCGTTCGCGTCGAACGCCTGCCGCACGCCCAGGGCCTGCCGCTTCCGGCCTATGAGACTGCCGGGTCGGCCGGCATGGACCTGCGCGCGGCGGTGCCCGAGGGCGAGCCGCTGACCCTGGCGCCGGGCGCTCGGGCGCTGGTGAAGACGGGCCTGAAGATCGCGCTGGAGCCCGGCTATGAAGCCCAGGTGCGCCCCCGATCGGGCCTGGCCCTCAAGCATGGGATCACCTGCCTGAACTCGCCCGGCACCGTCGACAGCGATTATCGCGGCGAGGTCGGGGTCATCCTGATCAACCACGGTCAGGAGCCCTTCGTGATCCAGCGCGGCGAACGCATCGCCCAGCTCGTTATCGCAAGGCATGAGCAGGCGACGATGATCGAGGTCGAAACGCTCGACGAGACGGCGCGCGGCGCGGGCGGTTTCGGCTCCACGGGCCGTTAAGCCTGGCGGGAGCGATTCCGCGAGACCGGCGTTAACCCTGCGAAGCGGTCAGGCTTGGCCGTATGCAGATGGAGACGACCGGTATGGAATCCCTGATCGATTCAATCACCGCATTCCTGTCGGCGCTGTTCGGCCTGGCCCAGGGCGGTTTCGACGGCGTCAATCAGGTCATGGGCCTGCTGATCGCGGTCATCGCCGCGCTGCTGATGCCGGCCTGGAACCGGTTGTGGGCCACGGCGCTCGGCGCGGCCTTCGTGCATATCCTGATCGGCGTGGTGCGCCCGGCGCTGGACGGTGGATCGCTGACCCTGCCGCCGCTGCTGACGCTCAGTTTCTGGATGACGGTGCTGGCCCTGTTCCTGGGCTATGCGATCGTCATCGCGGTGTTCTTCTTCATCAAGTCGCTGTTCACGGGCGGTCATGGTCGCCGGGCCCACGTGCACTGACCGCGCGGGTTAAAGCGCCATCAGCTGCAACCAGACGCGCAGGCCAAGGCAGATGGTGGCGAAGGCAGCCAGACCGTAGGCGGACAGTTCGAAGACCAGAGCTGTGCGCCCGCCTCGCGGAAGAAGCGCGGGCCGCCTGTTGAGGGTCACGAGAGCAAATAGTCCCAGCAGGACGACCGTCGCGATAGCGTATGCCCAGCCTGAGATTTCCACTTCACGTGTCCTGACGGTTCTGACTACGCCTGTCTGAAACCGAGCACGTCCTGCATGTCGTACAGCCCCGGCTTGCGGTTGCGCACCCAGGCGGCGGCCGCCACCGCCCCGCGCGCGAACAATGAGCGGTCGACGGCCGAGTGGCTGAGGGTCAGGACTTCGTCGTCCGAGGCGAACAGGACGGTGTGGTCGCCGATGATCCCGCCGGCGCGGATTGACGAGAAGCCGATCTTGCCGCTCTCGCGCGGTCCGGTGATGCCGTCCCAGGGCGCGGCGCGCACGGCGTCCAGGTCTTCATTGCGGCCGCTGGCGGCGGCTTCGCCCAGCATCAGGGCGGTGCCCGAGGGCGCGTCCACCTTGCGGCGGTGATGGGCCTCGGTGATCTCGATATCCCAGTCGCGCGCGTCCAGCCGCAGGGCGGCGTGTTCGACCAGTCCGATCAAGATGTTGACCCCCAGCGAGAAATTGCCGCTGCGCACGATGGCCACCGTCTCGGCGGCCTTGAGGATCTCGGCGTCCTGTTCGGGCGACAGGCCGGTCGAGCCGATCACCAGGGCCGGGCCGCCGCGCGCGGCGCAGGCCTGGGCCAGTTCCACCGAGGCGTCGGGGGTCGAGAAGTCGATGATCACGTCGCACAGCGACAGGTCGGGCGTTTCGCCCCGGTCGAAGCGGGCGGCGACCACCACGTCGTCACGGGCGTCCAGAACGGCCGAGACGGCCCGGCCCATCCGCCCTCGGGCGCCCGAAATACCGGCGTGGAAGATGGCGCTCAAATCAGACCCCCGAACGTTTCGGCCGCATACTGACGGCATTCTCTGCGACCGTCATCCTCGGGCTCGACCCGGGGATCAGGCATGGACGGCTCGGGCGACTACTGCGCCGTCTCGCCAAGGATGTCGGCCCAGAAGCGTTTGGCCTTGCCCGCGAAGGACGAGTTGCGCGGCGTTTGGGTCTCGCCCAGCGAAGCCGCCAGCTCTTCCAGAAGCTCCTTCTGACGCGGGGTCAGGTCGGTCGGGGTCTCCACGAACAGCTCGACCACCAGATCGCCGCGCTGGCGGCCGTTCAGGTGGGGCATGCCCTTGCCCTTGATGCGGACCGTCTTGCCGGTCTGCGAGCCGGCGGGAACGTCCACGGCGGCGCGGCAGCGGCCGTCGCAGGCGTCGGAGACCAGGCAGGGCGCATCGACCTCGCCGCCCAGGGCCGCGGTGGTCATCGGCACCGGCACCGTGACCAGCAGGTCTAGGTTATCGCGTTCGAACAGCTCGTGCGGGGTCACAGACAGGAAGACGTACAGGTCGCCGCGCGGACCGCCGCGCTGGCCGGCGTCGCCCTCGCCCGACAGGCGGATGCGCGAGCCGTCGTCGACCCCGGCCGGGACCTTCAGCTGCAGCTTGCGGTTCTTCCGCACCTGACCGTGCCCGTGGCAGGTGGTGCAGGGCTCGGCGATCATCTGGCCGTTGCCGCCGCAGCGGGGGCAGGTGCGCTCGACCTGGAAGAAGCCGTTGGCGGACCGGACACGGCCCGCGCCCTGGCAGGTGGAGCAGGTGGTCGGCTTGGTGCCCGCCTTGGCGCCCGAGCCCTCGCAGGTCTCGCAGGAGGCCGTGGTCGGCACCGCGATCTCGACGTCGGCGCCCTTGTAGGCCTGCTCCAGCGTGATCTCGAGGTCGTAGCGCAGGTCCGAGCCGCGGCGCGGTCCGCCCTGTCGTCCGCCGCCCTGTCGTCCGCCGAAGGCCTCGCCGAACGCGTCGCCGAAGACCTGGGAGAAGATGTCGTTGATGTCGTGGAAGCCCTGGCCGCCGCCGGCGCCGAAGGGATTGCCGCCGCCGCCGTTCACGCCCGCGTGGCCGAACCGGTCGTAGGCGGCGCGCTTCTGGTCGTCGGACAGGACGGTGTAGGCCTCGGAGATCTCCTTGAACATCGCCATGGAGTCTTCCGAACCGCCGTTGCGGTCAGGGTGATGCTGCATCGCCAGCTTGCGATACGCCGCCTTCAGACCGGGCGCGTCGATCGTCCGCTCGACCCCCAGAACCTCGTAATAGTCTCGCGCCATCCGGCGTTCGTCCTCTTACTCTCGCCCCCGCCCTGCACCTGTTCCCGGTGCTCGAGCGAAGCGGTGACCGGGCTGACATGGGCGCCCGATCCTGTGATGCAAGTTTGATGAAAGGAGCCCCCGCCTGCGGATGCAAGCGGGGGCCCGATTTATGCGCCCGGTGTGTCCTAGGCGCTCTTCTTGTCGTCGGAATCCGAGACTTCCTCGAACTCCGCGTCGACCACGCCGTCGTCGGCCGGCTTCTCAGCCTCGCCCTCTTCGGCGCTTGCGGCGTTCTGGGCCGCGTACATGGCCTCGCCCAGCTTCATCGAGGCCTGGGCCAGGGTGTTGGTCTTCTCGCGGATGGCTTCCGGATCGCTGCTGTCCTTGGCGGCCTTCAGGTCCGCCAGGGCGGTCTCGATGGCGGCCTTGCCGTCGGCGTCGATCTTGTCGCCGTGTTCCGACATCGCCTTCTCGGTCGAGTGGATCAGGCTGTCGGCGCCGTTGACGGCCTCGACCAGCTCCTTGCGGGCCTTGTCGGCCGCGGCGTTGGCTTCGGCTTCCTTGACCATCTTGTCGATGTCCGCGTCCGACAGGCCGCCGTTGGCCTGGATGCGGATCGACTGCTCCTTGTTGGTCGCCTTGTCCTTGGCGGTGACGTGCACGATGCCGTTGGCGTCGATGTCGAAGGCGACCTCGATCTGCGGCATGCCGCGCGGCGCCGGCGGAATGCCCATCAGGTCGAACTGACCCAGCACCTTGTTGTCGGCCGCCATCGGGCGCTCGCCCTGGAAGACCCGGATCGTCACGGCCGACTGGTTGTCGTCGGCGGTCGAGAAGGTCTGGCTCTTCTTGGTCGGGATCGTGGTGTTGCGTTCGATCAGCGGGGTGAAGACGCCGCCCAGGGTCTCGATGCCGAGGGTCAGCGGGGTCACGTCCAGCAGCAGCACGTCCTTGACGTCGCCCTGCAGCACGCCGGCCTGAACGGCCGCGCCCAGAGCCACGACTTCATCCGGGTTCACGCCCTTGTGCGGCTCCTTGCCGAAGAAGGCCTTCACGGCCTCCTGCACCTTGGGCATGCGGGTCATGCCGCCGACCAGCACCACTTCATCGATGTCCGAGGCCTTGAGGCCCGCGTCCTTCAGCGCCTTGGCGCAGGGCTCGATGGTGCGCTGGACCAGATCCTCGACGAGGGCCTCCAGCTTGGCGCGCGACAGCTTGATGTTCAGGTGCAGCGGGCCCGAGGCGTTCATGGTGATGAACGGCAGGTTGACCTCGTACTGGGTCGTGGAGCTCAGCTCCTTCTTGGCCTTTTCGGCCTCTTCCTTCAGGCGCTGCAGGGCCAGCTTGTCGGTCCGCAGGTCAACGCCCTGCTCCTTCTTGAACTCGTCGGCCAGATAGTCGACCAGGCGCAGGTCGAAGTCCTCGCCGCCCAGGAAGGTGTCGCCGTTGGTCGACTTCACCTCGAAGACGCCGTCGCCGATCTCCAGGATCGAGACGTCGAAGGTGCCGCCGCCGAGGTCATAGACGGCGATCTTCTGGCCATCGTTCTTGTCCAGGCCGTAGGCCAGGGCGGCCGCGGTCGGCTCGTTGATGATGCGCAGGACTTCCAGGCCGGCGATCTTGCCGGCGTCCTTGGTCGCCTGACGCTGGGCGTCGTTGAAATAGGCGGGAACGGTGATGACGGCCTGGGTGACGGTCTCGCCCAGGTAGGCCTCCGCGGCCTCCTTCATCTTGCCCAGGGTGTAGGCCGAGACCTGCTGGGGCGAATAATCCTTGCCATGGGCCTTCACCCAGGCGTCGCCGGTCGGGCCCTTGACGATCTCATAGGGCACCATGTCCTTGTCCTTCGCCACCACGGGATCCGTGAAGGAGCGGCCGATCAGGCGCTTGATGGCGAAGAAGGTGTTGGTCGGGTTGGTCACGGCCTGGCGCTTGGCGGGCTGGCCGACAAGGACCTCGCCGCTTTCCTGGATCGCCACGACGGACGGGGTCGTGCGGTTGCCTTCCGCGTTCTCGATGACCTTGGGGTTCTTGCCGTCCATGACGGCGACGCACGAATTGGTCGTACCCAGGTCGATGCCGATGATCTTGGCCATGCTTAGTCTTTCACTCCATCTCGGCGGGCGGTGCGGCGGCCTTTTAAAGCGAAGCGCCGCGCGTGACTGCCCCCGATTTCAGGGTTGGTTCGATTTGTACGGTTACGGGCGGAAAGCCCCACGCTTTGCGGGGTTTTCCAGGGACTGACGCCGATATGGGAAACACCCCCCCGCCTGCAAGGCCTTATGCAGATTCAGTCGTCAGGCCTCGTCAGGCGACAAGCGCGAAAAGAGGGTGCATTACGGTGTTATCGGAGAGCCGGGAGGCGGCTCGGGGAGGAAGACATGAAGAAGGCCATCAACATCATCGCCGGCGCCGCCCTGCTCGCGGCCGCTCTTGGAACGGTTTCGACCGCGACGGCCGGCGAACCGCGTCTCGGCGCCGAACCGGCGGCCACCATCCTGGTTCAGTCGCGCGACGGCCAGAACCGCCGGGTCCGCATCCATAACCAGACCGGCTGGACCATGACCCACTTCTTCGCCTCGGATTCGCGTGTCGATGACTGGGAAGAAGACATGCTGGGTTCGGGCGTGCTCGCCAACGGCGCCAGCATCACCATGAACATCGACGACGGCTCGGGCGCCTGCCTGTACGACTTCAAGGCCCGCTTCACCAACGGGCAGGAGCTGACGCGCATGCGCATCAACGTCTGCGAGATCGCGGACTATTATTACACCCGCTGATTTTTCAATCAGTTAGCTGACGGGCCGCCTCCCAGCTCACGCGGGGAGGCGGTTCGCGTTTCAGGCGGCGGCTTCGGCCGCCGCCGGCTGCAGGGGGCGCAGGTCCAGCAGGGCGAACAGGCGGGCGTCCTCGTCCTGCTCGGGGTTCGGCGTGGTCAGCAGCTTGCCGCCCACGAAGATGGAGTTGGCGCCGGCCAGGAAGCACAGGGCCTGCATTTCCGGGCTCATGGTCTCGCGGCCCGCTGACAGCCGCACCATGGCCTTGGGACAGACGATGCGGGCCACGGCGACGGTGCGGACGAATTCGATCGGATCGATCTCGCCCTCCTTCTTCACCCGGTCGCCCAGCGGGGTGCCGGTGACGGGCACCAGCGCATTGACCGGCAGGCTGTCGGGATGGACCGGCAGGGTCGCCAGGGCGTGCAGCAGACCCGCCCGGTCGCGCCGCGCCTCGCCCATGCCGACGATCCCGCCGCAGCAGGTCGACATGCCGGCGTCCCGCACATGCTCCAGGGTGTCCAGCCGGTCCTGGTAGGTCCGCGTGGTCACGACATCGGCATAGTAGTCCGGGCCGGTGTCGAGGTTGTGGTTATAATAATCCAGGCCCGCGGCCTTCAGCTGCCTGGCCTGATCGGCGGTCAGCATGCCCAGGGTCGCGCAGGTCTCCAGTCCCAGGGCCTTCACGCCCGAGATCATGGCCGCCAGTTTCGGGGTGTCGCGGTCCTTGAGCTCGCGCCAGGCCGCGCCCATGCAGAAGCGCGAGGCCCCGCCCGCCTTGGCCGCCATGGCCTCGGCCAGCACGGTGGAGGTCTCCATCAGCTTCTCGGCCTTCAGCCCGGTCTTGAAGCTGGCCGACTGCGAGCAGTAGCCGCAGTTTTCGGCGCAGCCGCCGGTCTTGATCGACAGCAGCTGGCTCTTCTGCACTTCCGACGGGTCGAACCAGGTCCGGTGCACCGTGGCGGCGTCATAGACCAGCTCCATGAACGGGCGGGCAAACAACGCCTCCACCTCTTCGAGCGTCCAGTCCTGGCGGGGGGCGGCGAGGTCACGGGTCATGGGACGGGTTCCTAACCCCGCCCGGGGCGCCCGCCAAGCTGGTTCAGTCCTCGCTGCGGTAGACCCGGCCGTCCCGCATGACGAAGTCCACATCGGTCAGGACGGTCACGTCGGTCAGGGGATCGCCGTCGACCGCGATCACATCGGCGCGCTTGCCCGGCTCCAGGGTCCCGACCTCGGCGGACAGGCCCAGCAGGTCGGCGGCGTTCACCGTCGCCGCCTCGATCGCCGTCATCGGCGTCATGCCGTTCTGCACCATCAGGGCGAATTCATCGGCGTTGCGGCCATGCTTGGACACCCCCGCGTCGGTTCCGAAGGCGATACGCACGCCCGCCGGGACGGCGCGCCGCAGCGACTGGCCGGTGATCTCGATGCGCCAGCGGATCTTCGGCAGGACCTCGGGCGGATAGGCGTTCGGATCCGCCGCCAGCCGCTCGATGTAGCCGTTCACGGTCGACAGGGTGGGCACATAGTAGGCGCCGCTTTCGCGGAACAGCCGGATCGTCTCGTCGTTGAAGATCGTGCCGTGCTCGATGGAGTCCGCGCCGAGGCGCAGCGCCATATTGATCCCGTCGGCGCCGTGGGCGTGGACCGCGACCTTCAGGCCGTACAGGTGGGCCGTCTCGATCAGGGCGCGCGCCTCGTCATCGAACATCTGCGCCCCGACGCCGACGCCGATGCGGCTGTTCACGCCGCCGGTGGTGGCGATCTTGATCACGTCGGCGCCGCGACCGACCTGGATGCGCACCGCCTCGCGGCAGCTTTCGACACCGTTGCAGACGTTCTCGTGGGGGACGACCTCCCGGAAGTCGTCGTTGAAGCCCAGCCGCCCGTCCATATGGCCCGAGGTGGTCGAGATGCTGTTCCCCGCATCCACTATACGGGGCCCCGGGAGCCGGTGGGCCGCCGTCTCGTCCGCCAGCGCCAGCGTCACCCCGCCCTCGTCCCCGAGGTTCCGCACCGTGGTGAAGCCGGCCATCAGGGTCTTCTCGGCGTTCTCCGCCGCCCGGTAGGCATGGACGGGGAGGTTCTCGGTCACGCCGGAGAGGAAGCCCGCCTGGCCGCCGAGGTCCGACACCAGGTGCACATGGCTGTCGATCAGGCCCGGCAGGACGAAGCGCCCGCGCTGGTCGATGACGACGGCGCCGGGGAAGGCCGAGGCGTCGACGAAGCCGTCGCGGATCTCGACGATCCGCCCGTCACGAACCACCAGGGTCGAGGGGCCGCGCGGCGCCCGGCCGGGCCGGTCCAGCAGGCGGCCCGCCTGGATCAGCGTCACCGGGCCTTCTGCCGCCGGAGCCGCCTCCTGCGCCCATGTCGCTCCGGCGACCAGCGCCGACGCCGCCACACCCAGAGCGCTCGCAGCCAGACGGTTCATGCCCGATCCCCCAATGAACAGGCGGGCACTAGAGCCCAGATCGGCGGCCTTCGCCAGCGACGCCCGTCAACGGCCCCGGCGTCCAAACACATAAGGATATCTTTATGGGTTTCTTGCCGGATCGGCGGCTTCGGGCTATAGGCCCGCGCGAACATCCGACCGGAACAGACCCCATGACCGACTATATCGTCCGCGACATCTCGCTTGCCGACTACGGCAACAAGGAAATCGCCATCGCCGAGACCGAGATGCCCGGCCTGATGGCGCTGCGCTCCGAGTTCGGCAAGGACAAGCCGCTGAAGGGCGCCCGCATCGCCGGCAGCCTGCACATGACCATCCAGACCGCCGTGCTGATCCAGACGCTGGAAGCGCTGGGCGCCGAGGTCCGCTGGGCCTCGTGCAACATCTTCTCGACCCAGGACCACGCCGCGGCCGCCATCGCCGCCTCGGGCACCCCGGTCTTCGCCACCAAGGGCGAGACCCTGGTCGAGTACTGGGACTACGCCCACAAGATCTTCGAATGGGCCGACGGCGGCTATCCGAACCTGATCCTGGACGACGGCGGCGACGCCACCCTGCTGTGCGTGCTCGGCCCCAAGGCCGAGAAGGACATCTCGGTCCTGTCGAACCCGCAGAATGAGGAAGAAGAAGCCCTCTTCTCGGTCATGAAGCGCTACATCGCCGAGAAGCCCGGCTTCTACTCGGCCATCCGCGACGCCATCGGCGGCGTGTCGGAGGAAACCACCACCGGCGTCCACCGCCTGTATCAGATGGCCGAGAAGGGCGAGCTGCCGTTCCCCGCCATCAACGTCAATGACAGCGTCACCAAGTCCAAGTTCGACAACCTGTACGGCTGCCGTGAATCCCTGGTCGACGCCATCCGCCGCGGCACCGACGTCATGCTGTCGGGCAAGGTCGCCGTGGTCTGCGGCTACGGCGACGTGGGCAAGGGCTCGGCCGCCTCGCTGCGCCAGGGCGGCGCCCGCGTGAAGGTCACCGAGGTCGACCCGATCTGCGCCCTGCAGGCCGCCATGGAAGGCTATGAGGTCGTGACCCTGGAAGACGCGGCCGCCGACGCCGACATCTTCGTCACCGCCACCGGCAACAAGGACGTCATCACCGTCGAGAACATGCGGGCGATGAAGAACAACGCCATCGTCTGCAACATCGGCCACTTCGACAGCGAAATTCAGGTCGCTGGCCTGAAGAACTTCAAGTGGGACGAGATCAAGCCGCAGGTCCACCACATCGAGTTCCCGGACGGCAAGAAGATCATCCTGCTGTCGGAAGGCCGCCTGGTGAACCTGGGCAACGCCACCGGCCACCCCTCGTTCGTGATGTCGGCGTCCTTCACCAACCAGACCCTGGCCCAGATCGAACTGTGGACCAACGCGGCCAAGTACGAGAACAAGGTCTACACCCTGCCCAAGCACCTGGACGAGAAGGTCGCCTTCCTCCACCTGGCCAAGCTGGGCGCCAAGCTGACCACCCTGAAGACCGAGCAGGCCGACTACATCGGCGTGCCGCAGCAGGGTCCGTTCAAGCCGGACCACTACCGCTATTGATGCGAAGGCGGCCTGGCCGGCGGATCAGCCGGCCAGCCGCAGAGGCGGGGCCTCGTTGCGCTCCAGCCTGAAGCCGGCGACCTGCCGGCTCAGGGTCTGGGCTTCCTGCGCCAGCTGACGCGCCGCCGCGGTCGCCTGTTCGGTCATGGCGGCGTTCTGCTGGGTGATGTCGTCCATCTCGCCCATCGTCCGGCGCACGCGGGCCAGGCCGTCGGCCTGTTCGCGCGCCGCCTCGGCGATGCCGCCGGCCAGGGCGTCGATCGACAGGACCCGCGAGCGAATCCGCTCCAGCGCCTCGCCGGTCCGGGCGGTCAGTTCGACGCCGCGCGCCACCTGGGCCGAGGAGGTGGCGATCAGCTGCCGGATTTCCCCCGACGCCGCCGACGAGCGCTGGGCCAGGGCCCGGACCTCGGACGCCACGACCGCGAAACCGCGTCCGGCCTCGCCAGCGCGCGCGGCCTCGACCCCGGCGTTCAGGGCCAGCAGGTTGGTCTGGAAGGCGATCTCGTCGATCAGGCTGGTGAAGCGGCCGATCTCGCCCGAGGATTCCGCGATGGCGTGAATGGCGGCCACGGTCTGGCCGGCGACGTCGCCGCCTTCCTCGATATCGGCCCGGGCCGAGACCAGGGCCTGGGCGGTCTGCCGCGCGCCGTCGGCGGTGCTGGCCACGGCCAGGGCGATGGCGTCCGCTTCGGCGACGGTCCGTTCCAGGCTGGCGGCCTGCCGCTCGGTGCGGACCGCCAGGTCCTCGGCCGCGCTGGCCAGTTCGCCGGCGCCCGCGTCCAGGCTGCCGACGCTGTCGGCCATCGACCCGACGGCGGCCCGCAGGGCGCTGGTGGCGGCCTGGAAGTCGGTGTGCAGCGCCTGGTATTCCTCGGGGAAGGCCCCGCCCAGCGACACCGACAGGTCGTTCTCGGCCAGGGCGTGCAGGGCGTCGCCCAGGCGGCGCACCACCAGCGACTGGCGCGCCTCCGCCGCCGCCTGCACCGCCTGAGCCTGATCCCGCTCGACCTGCAGGATTTCGAGATAGATCGAGATGGCCAGATCCATGTCCAGCATCACCCGGCGGGTCAGCTCGCCGACCGCCTCGGCGGTGATCCGGTCGTGGGCCTTGCGGCTGGCCCAGCGCGCCCGGGGCCGGGAGACGATGGCCTGGGTCAGATGGGCCAGGAGGGTGCTGTAGCCGCCGATGTACCAGCGAGGCTCCAGGCCGATGCGCGCGTGCACCTGGCCGATGGCGCGGACCGAGCGCGCATAGTCGGCGTCCGCCCGTCCGTCGATCAGGGCGTCCCAGTGACGCTGCTGCGCCAGGCTGGCCGCGCCGATGTGGGCTTCGTCGCGGAAGAAGGCGCGGGTCTCCGGAAAGGCGCGGACGCGGTCGTAGAAGGCGCCCAGGGCCTGAGGAACCGCCTCGCGCAAGATCGGACCCATCGCCCGGTACCCCGGCGACGGCTCGCCCAGGTTCATGAAGGTCATGCGCCGCTGGATGTCCTCGTTCGCCATGACGGCGCCTCTCCTTCTCGCCTGTTGATGAGCGGGAAGTCCCTGTGCCTCGTGAGGGTATTAGGGTCTTAAGGCCAGGCTACGCAGTGTTCCCTAGCGGGGCCGTTCAGGCGGCCAGGATGCGCTGGCCCAGGTCCTGGTTGCGGTCGGCCAGGCCGGTCTCGAAGTCCATGAAGACATCGATCAGTTCGTCCACGCCGATGGGCGCGGCGCCGGGGCTGAAGCGGAAGCGCCAGAAGCTGACCACGTGCTGGATCGCGCCCAGCTGCTCGCCCAGCCGGGTGAACAGGCGCGGGGCCTGCAGCAAGAAGTCGCGGAAGGCGCCGGGACGCGAATCCTGCGTCAGGGCCGCATAGGCGTCGTCATAGATGCGCAGGGTCCGCGCGGCGTCGTCGCAGACCGCGACGATCCGGTCGCGCAGCACCTGACGGCCCCGGTCCAGATACTCGCGCGAACTGCGGTCGACCTTGCCGAGAGGCTTCACCGTCGCGACCGCCTCGGCCACATGGGTCACGTCCGCCATCAGGCTGGTCAGCACCCATTTGTAGTAGAGGAAGCCCTTCCAGCAGAAGATGCCCTCCTGATACTCCTCCGGCTTCAGGTGCAGGGTCTGACGCAAGGCCTCCATGCGGTCGCCGGGATCGTTGGACAGGATCTTGCCGGCCAGGCGGCGGGTCGATCCCACCGCCTCGACGTCCGCGCCGAAGCTCAGGGTCACAAGCGGCCGGATCTCAGCCTCGACGAACTGCGCCATCCGCGTCAGGTCGCCGTCGCTGATCGAGAAATAGCAGGGGGCCGGCTCGATCCCCTCGCGGCGCAGCTGTTCGCGCAGCAGGAAGGGGTCCAGCGAGGGCAGGGCGTCCATCAGGCGCAGCGTGCGCAGGTCGGCGTGTTCGGCCTCCAGGCCGAAGGCCTCCTGCATCATCCGTTCGAAACTGCGCTGGTCGACGAAGACGAAGCGGCCGCCCGTCTTCAGGTCATCGGCGTCGATCGGGATGACCACCTTGGTCGCCACCTGGCGGCGCAGGTGGAAGGCGTCCAGCTCGTCGCGGCGCAGGCGGTGCTTGATGATCAGGGCGCTGTTCAGCGCCGGGGTGCGGAAGATCGGCCGGGTCCGCCACTCCAGCTCGTGGCCGTGTTCATTGGCCACCTTCAGCAGGTTCAGCACGCGGGCCGTCGACGCGGAACGGCGCAGGTGGGCCAGATTTCGGATCGCGCGGTCAGTCATGGGCCCCCCAGGCAAGCGAACGTTGGAACACGAATAGATGACCAACGGCTTAGCCGAGGTGGTGCGACCGTGCGGTGCTGGCCTCGGCGAGGCGTCGGGCCTAGAAAGCGTCCATGACCGTCTTCGACATCCTCATTCTCACCGCCGTCGTCGCCGTGGCCGTGACGCTCGCCCTGGGCCTGCGCCAGCTCTACAAGGACGGCCCCGAGGCCCGCTCGCGCTCGAACAAGCTGATGCGGCTGCGCGTCCTGCTGCAGGCCGTGGCCGTGGTGCTGCTGGTCGCGGGCATGTGGTGGAAATCCACGCACGGGGCCTGACGCCCATGGTGGTCCTGAACAAGATCTACACAAAGACCGGCGACGGCGGGCAGACGCGGCTGGCGTCGGGCGCGACCGTGTCCAAGAGCGACCGCCGGGTCGAGGCCTATGGCGCGGTGGACGAGCTGAATTCCGTGATCGGCGTGGCCCGCCTCCACTCGGGCCAGAACGACCGCATCGACGCCATGCTGGGCCGCATCCAGAACGAGCTGTTCGACCTCGGCGCCGACCTGGCCACCCCGCTGGAGCCGCCGCCCAAGTGGGAGGCCCTGCGCATCCTCGACAGTCAGGTCGAGCGGCTGGAGCAGGAAATCGACTGGATGAACGAAAGCCTCAAGGCGCTGGACAGCTTCATCCTGCCCGGCGGCGCGCCCCTGTCGGCGCACCTGCACCTGGCCCGCACCGTGGCGCGCCGGGCCGAGCGCGAGGCCGTTCGTCTGGTCGAGAGCGGCGAGGCGGTGACGCCGGCGGCCGTGCGCTATCTGAACCGCCTGTCCGACCACCTGTTCGTCGCGGCCCGCCGGTCCAACGCCAACGGCGCGGGCGACATCAAGTGGAAGCCGGGCGCGACGCGCTGAGGCTAGTTGCCGCGCGCGGCGGCCAGGGCGACCCGTTGACGCTCGGCGTCGGCGTCGCGGGCGGCCTGCTGGGCGACCAGCTGGTCCTCGATGGCCACCAGTTCGCGGTTCTTGCGGTCCGAGGCCTGGGCCCGGGTCTCGCCGGGCAGGCGGCCGGTGATCCCTTCGATCTCCGCAATCGACATCGGGCGGGCGCAGACGCGCTGGTCGGGGTCCCACCATCCGCCGTCGGTCACGCAGCGCTCGCCCGGCGCCTTGACCAGCGCCTGCCAGGCGAAGGTCGCGCCCAGCAGCACGGCGAAGGTGCACAGAAACAGCACGCTGAGCCGCTTCATGGTCAGGAGACGGTGCATGTGAGGCGTTCCGTGATCTGGCGTGTTGACGCCGCGTTACGTTGACAGGTTGGGTCCGGCGTACCTATTGCCTGACCCAACATTCCGGCGACTTTGTGGATAGCGCAATGAAGGTTCTCGTCCCCGTCAAACGGGTGATCGACTCCAACGTCAAGGCCCGCGTCAAGGCGGACCAGACCGGCGTCGACCTCGCCAACGTCAAAATGAGCATGAATCCGTTCGACGAAATCGCCGTCGAAGAGGCCGTGCGCATGAAGGAAGGCAAGGAACACCACGCCGCCGGCACCGCCGACGAGATCGTGGTCGTCTCCATCGGCGTCACCCAGGCGCAGGAAACCATTCGCACCGCCCTGGCCATGGGCGCCGACCGGGGCCTGCTGATCCAGTCCGAAACGGACCTGGAGCCGCTGGCCGTCGCCAAGCTGCTCAAGGCGGTGGTCGACGAGGAGAAGCCGGACCTGGTCCTGCTGGGCAAGCAGTCGATCGACGGCGACAACAATGCGGTCGGCCAGATGCTGGCGGCCCTGCTCGATTGGCCCCAGGCCACCTTCGCCGGCAAGATCGTGATCGAGGGCGGCAAGGCCGTGGTGACCCGCGAAGTCGACGGCGGCCTGCAGACCGTGTCGGCGGCCCTGCCGGCGGTGGTCTCGGTTGACCTGCGCCTCAACACCCCGCGCTACGCCTCCCTGCCCAACATCATGAAGGCCAAGAAGAAGGAGATCGCGGTCAAGGCGGTCGCCGACTACGGCGTCGACACGGCGCCGCGCCTCAAGGTGCTCAAGGTCGCCGAGCCGCCCAAGCGCTCGGCCGGCGTGAAGGTGGCTGACGCCGCCGAACTGGTGTCCAAGCTCAAGTCCGCGGGGGTCCTGTAATGGCCGTTCTCGTCATCGCCGATCACGACGGCAACGCCGTTCGCGACACCACCCACAAGACCGTCACCGCCGCCCTGGCGATCTCGGGCGACGTGGACGTGCTGGTCCTGGGCCAGGGCGCCCAGGGCGTCGCCGACGCCGCCGCCAAGATCACGGGCGTCCGCAAGGTCCTGCTGGCCGAGAGCGCCGGCCTGGGCAAGATGCTGGCCGAAGCCGTCGAGGCCACCGTCCTGCCGCTGGCCGCCGGCTACGACGCCGTCCTGACCCCGGCCAACACCGACGGCAAGAATTTCGCCCCGCGCATCGCCGCCAAGCTCGACACCGCGCCGATCTCGGACATCGTCGAGGTCGTCTCGGCCGATACCTTCGTGCGCCCGATCTACGCCGGCAACGCACTGGAGACCGTCCAGTCGTCGGACGCCAAGAAGGTCATCACCGTGCGCCCGACCGCCTTCGCCGCCGCCGCTGACGGCGGCTCGGCCAAGGTCGAGACCGTCACCGGCGCCGACGCCTCCAAGACGACCTTCGTCAGCGAGGAAATGGTCAAGTCGGACCGCCCGGAGCTGGGCGCCGCCAAGATCGTCGTCTCGGGCGGCCGCGCCCTCGGTTCGGCCGAGGAGTTCCACGCCGTCATGGATCCGCTGGCCGACAGGCTCGGCGCGGCGGTGGGCGCTTCCCGCGCCGCCGTGGACGCCGGCTACGCCCCGAACGACTACCAGGTCGGCCAGACCGGCAAGGTCGTCGCCCCGGCTCTCTACCTCGCCATCGGCATCTCGGGCGCCATCCAGCACCTGGCCGGCATGAAGGATTCCAAAGTGATCGCCGCGATCAACAAGGACCCTGACGCCCCGATCTTCCAGATCGCCGACTACGGCCTGGTGCAGGACTACAAGGTCGCCGTGCCGGAGCTGATGAAGGCTCTGGGCTGAAGCCAGTCACAGGCTGAATGAAGAGGGCGCGGCGCCGGATGGGGCCGCGCTCTTTTTGTTGGGCGGATAGGAAACGGAGGCTCGCGAAGGCCACGTGGCGTCTGAAAGGATTCAACAATGAACCGCCTGACCGCCCTGCTGGAAGCCCTGATACAGATTCAACCTCACGCGACCAGTTGGTGTGGCGCTGCGCCGACCGAAGCGGCCCACGAAGCGCTTTTCGAAAGGCTTCCGTACAAATCGGCGGCGGACGAAATCCACGAGCTCAACCGGGAGGACGCCACGGTCTGGCTGAGCCTGCTGGCCGCGCACTCTCTGATCCACGGCGGTGGGCGCGAAAACGTGGTCGCCTTGCTGAAAGATGTCGAGTTTGGCTTCGAAGACTTGGCGGAGGACGCCAGGTTCTTCTCGCTCGGGACGTGGCAAGTCTCCCGTCGGGGCCGGCATTGGGACCGACTTCGGGCCGGCGAACCGTGGATGGGCAGGAAGTACATGGTCCACTTCTCCGGGCCCCATGTGGATGGCGAAGGCGTCGGAGGCGCGATTGTCGGATATGATCGGAACTTAGCGTTCGTGTTCGGCGTCGTGGAAGACGACTAGGCCTAGACCGCCTTCATCCCCATGACCACCCTCGCCATCCGCCTCACCCCCGGCGCCTCCGCCGACCGCATCGACGGTTGGGCCATGGACGCCGACGGCCGCCCCATCTTAAAGGTTCGCGTCCGCGCCCGGCCCATCGAGGGCGAGGCCAATGCGGCCCTGCTCAAGCTCATGGCCAAGGCGCTCGGCGTGCCCAAATCCGCCGTGACGCTGGAGCGTGGCGGCCAGTCCCGGACCAAGATGATCGCCGTCGCCGGACTGTCCGAAGACGAAGCGAAAGCCCGCCTTACCGACTTGTAATGTTTAGGGCCTTGTCGCGGCGGCCCTCAGCCTCTTGTAATCCGCCCCGAGTTCGCGCCGCCGTTTTCGAGGTTGGGCGCACAGGGGAGCTTTTCATGAGACTTCGCCGCCTGGCAGGCCCCGGCATTGCCGCCCTCGCCGTGCTCGCCCTCGGGGCCTGCGCCACCACCAGCACCGGAAGCAGCCAGACGCCCGCGCCTGACGGATCGTCCGGCGCCAAAACCCGCCAGCCGCTGGCGGCCGGTCTGGACTCCGCGATCAACCCCGATCCCTATCCGTCGACCTACCGCGGCCTGCCGCGCGAGAATTTCGCCATCGTCGGCGGCACCGTCCTGGACGGCGCCGGACGCCGGATCGAGAACGGCGTGGTCGTGGTCACCGATGGCCGCGTGGCCGCCGTCGGCGACGCCTCCACGGCCATTCCGGCCGGCTACCGCACGGTGCAGGCCAACGGCCGCTTCGTGACCCCGGGCATCATCGACGTCCACTCCCACCTGGGCGTCTATCCCTCGCCGGGCGTCAGCGGCATGAGCGACGGCAATGAGGCCACCAGCCCCAACACCGCCCAGGTCTGGGCCGAGCACAGCCTGTGGCCGCAGGATCCCGGCTTCAACGCCGCCCGCGCCGGCGGCGTGACCACCCTCCAGATCCTTCCCGGCTCGGCCAACCTGTTCGGCGGCCGCGGCGTGACCGTGCGCAACATCCCGTCGGTGACCATGCAGGGGATGAAATTCCCCGGCGCCCCTTACGGCTTGAAGATGGCCTGCGGTGAGAACCCGTCGCGCGTCTACGGCGGCCGCAACCAGAGCCCGGCCACGGGCATGGGCAATATGGCCGGCTATCGCGCCGCCTTCATCGCCGCCCAGGACTACCGCGCCAAATGGGACAAGTGGCGTGCGGACGGCGAGGGCTCGCCCCCGACCCGCAACCTGCAGAACGAGACCATCGCCGGCGTGCTGGACGGTTCGATCCTGGTGCAGAACCACTGCTACCGGGCCGACGAGATGGCCATGATGATCGACCTGTCCAAGGAGTTCGGCTTCAAGATCACCGCCTTCCACCACGCCATCGAGGCCTACAAGGTCGCGCCGCTGCTGGCCCGCGAGGGCATCTGCGCCGACATGTGGACCGGCTGGTGGGGCTTCAAGATGGAAGCCCTGGACGCCGTGGAGGCCAACGCCGCCCTCGTCGACGCCCAGCCCGGTTCGTGCGCGGTCATCCACTCCGACGACGCCGAACTGACCCAGCGCCTGAACCAGGAAGCCGCCGCGGCCCTCGCCGCCGGCCGCCGCATCGGCATGAACATCTCCGAAGAGCGGGCGATCAGCTGGATCACCCTGAACCCGGCCCGGTCGCTCGGCATCGCCGACCAGACCGGTTCGCTGGAAGCCGGCAAACGCGCCGACGTGGTGATCTGGAGCGCCAATCCGTTCTCGGTCTACGCCCGCGCCGATCAGGTCTTCGTCGACGGCGGCCTGGCCTTCGACCGCAGCAACCCGGCCTTCCAGCCGGTTTCCGATTTCGAGCTCGGCCAGCCGGGCTTCGGCCTGTCGGCCGCCAACGTGCCGCAGGGAGCCCGCTGATGCGCCTCAAGAGCCTCATCCTCGGCGCGGTCTGCGCGGCCGCGCTGTCTTCGCCCGCCTTCGCCCAGCAACTGACCGCCATCACCGGCGGCCGGGTCCTGACCGGCTCGTCCGTCATCGAGAACGGGACGGTGGTGATCCAGAACGGCCGGGTCGTCTCGGTCGGGACCGGCGCGGCCCCCTCCGGCGCCCGCGTCATCGACGCGCGCGGCAAGGTGGTCGCCCCCGGCTTCGTCGCGGTCGATTCCGGCCTGGGCGGTTCGGAGATCTCCTCGGTCAACGGTTCGGACGACCTCAGCAACGGCGCCAACACCATCAGCGCCGCCTTCGACGTCTCCTATGGCCTCGACCCCTGGTCCTTCACCCTGCCGGTCGCCCGTCTGGGCGGCATCACCCGCGCCATCGTCGTGCCGAACCATCCGGGCGGCTCGGGCGGGCATGAGCATCAGGACGACAGCGACTTCGCCGGCGTCGGCGCGGGCGGCTTCCAGTCGCCCAGTCTGTTCGCCGGCCAGGCGGCCATCATCCACCTCGGGACCGGCAACGACATCCTGGTCAAGCCGCGCGTGGCCCAGGTCGCGCCCTTCGGCGAGGCCGGAGCCGGCGTCGCCGGCGGCGCGCGCGGCGCGGAGTTCACCCAGTTCCGCGAAACCCTGACCGAGGTCCGGCTCTACGCCCGCAACCGCGCCGCCTATGACCGGGGCGCCGTCCGCGACCTCAGCCTGTCGCGCGCCGATCTGGAGGCCCTGATCCCGGTCGCCAACGGCTCCATGCCCCTGATCGTCACCGTGCGCCGCGCGGCCGACATTCAGCAGGTCCTGCGTTTGGCCAAGGAAGAAGGGATCAAGATCATCCTCGACGGAGCCGAAGAGGGCTGGCTGGTCGCCGACCAGATCGCGGCGGCGGGCGTGCCCGTGCTGCTGAACCCGATCTCCAACCTGCCCGGCAATCTGGAGACGCGCGGCGCGCGGATGCAGAACGCCGCGGCCCTGGACGCCGCCGGGGTGGTCATCGCCATCAAGGGCAACGAGGGCTCGATCCACCGCGCCCGTGAGACCCGCTACAACGCGGGCAACGCCGTCTCGCACGGCCTGCCCTACGATGCCGCCATTGAAGCGATCACGGTCAATCCGGCCAAGATCTTCGGCATGGCCGGCCAGTTCGGGGAGCTGCGCGCCGGCGCCGCCGCCGACGTGGTCGTCTGGTCCGGCGACCCGCTGGAACCGCTCAGCATCGCCGAGACCATCTTCGTCAACGGCCAGGAACAGGCGCCCACCAGCCGCCAGTTCCTGCTGCGCGACCGCTACCGCGCCGGCGGCGAGGGGGCGATGCCGCCGGCTTACACGCGATAGGCGCAACGGTTCTCCCTCCCCTCATGGGGAGGGTGGCCGAGCGGAGCGAGGACGGGTGGGGAACGGCTGCACGAACGCGCGGCCGCACAGTTCCCCACCCTGTCGTCGCTGGCGCGCCGACATCCCTCCCCACAAGGGGGAGGGAGAGCTAATGTACGACCCATGACCGCGTCCACCCTTCCCCGCATCTTCATCGACGCCGACGCCTGCCCGGTGAAGGACGAGGTCTATCGCGTGGCCGAGCGCTACGGGCTGAAGGTGTTCGTGGTCTCGAACGGCTGGATCAACACCCGCCGCGATCCGTGGATCGAGCAGGTCGTGGTCGACGCCGGGCCCGATATCGCCGACGACTGGATCGCCGAACGGGCCACGAAGGGCGACATCGTCGTCACCCAGGACATCCCGCTGGCCGACCGCTGCCTCCAGGCCGGGGCACAGGCGATCAAGTCCAACGGCACGCCCTTCACCGCCGACTCCATCGGCTCGGCCCTGGCGGGGCGGATGGTGGGCGAGCATCTGCGTTCCATGGGCGTGGCCACCTCCGGTCCGCCGCCCTTCGGGCCCAAGGACCGCTCCGCCTTCCTGCAGGCGCTGGACCGGGCCGTGGTCGTCGCCAAACGGGCGCTGGCATGACCGTCATTCCCGAGGATGAGCTGGAGTTCCGCTTCTTCCGCTCCGGCGGTCCCGGCGGCCAGAACGTCAACAAGGTCTCGACCAGCGTCCAGCTGCGCTTCGACGCCCGCAACTCGCCCTCCCTGACCGATGCGGTGCGCGAGCGGCTGATCAAGCTGGCGGGCAGCCGCGCCACCCTGAACGGCGAGATCCTGATCACCGCCGTCCGCTTCCGCACCCAGGAACGCAACCGCGCCGACGCCCTGGAACGGCTGCAGGGACTGGTGGACGAGGCCTCGATCAAGCCGGTCTACCGCGTGCCGACGCGCCCCACCCGCGCCTCGAAGGAGCGGCGCCTGGACGGCAAGGCGAAGCGGTCCTCGATCAAGAGCGGCCGCGGCCGGCCCCGGTCGGACGACGGCTGACGGAACCGGAGGCGGGTTTTCCCCGTTATGGCGAAGCTTGGGTCGATCGACCGGCCTGCTGTCTCCTGTTCAAGAAGGGCGCCTCCGCATGAAATTCGCCTCCCTCCCCCTGATCGCCGCAACGGCCGCCGTGTTCGCTCTGGCGGCGTGTCAGAGTCCCGAAGAGAAGGCCGCGGCCGCCGCCGAACGCCCGGCGACGGACGGCACGAGCGCCGCGGAGATCGCGGCCCGGGCGACGACGCCCCAGGCGTCGATGACGCCCGACGAGCGCGCCGCGTTGCGCGCCGAGCAAATCTCACTGCTGGATCAGGTCGGCGCCGAGCGCGCCAAGGGCCACGTCCGCGTGCCGGGCGTCGAGGATCAGGTCGTCACCCTGCAGCCGCTCCAGTCCCACAACTTCACGGTTCCGATGACGCAGGGCGTGCCCTACCTGCTCTTCGCCTCCTGCGACGGCGACTGCACGGTCGTGGACCTGGCCCTGCTGGACGCCTCCGGCGCGGTGATCAAGACCGACACGGACAGCGGAGACTTCCCCGTCCTGGACTTCACGCCCACGACGACCGGGACCTATACGGCCAAGATCACCATGGCCGAATGCAAGCTGGCGCCCTGCTACGCCTCCGCGCGGGTCTACCAGAAGCCCTGAACCTGAGCGGCCGGGCGCCTTATCGGCGCTCGGCCTGCACCTGAAGGGGCGTGCGGGGCAGGGTGGCCAGGGTCAGCTTGCCGTCGCGGTCGGTATCCAGCGAATAGAACCAGCGCTGCGTCGCCGCCGCCCATTCCTCGCTCGTGACGCGCTGGTCGATGTTGACGTCGGCCGACTTCACCGGCTGCGGCAGGTTGAAGAAGCCCGCCTCGGCGATCACGCCGTAGCCTTGGGGGCGGCCGCGCGGCGCGGGCCGACGGGTGCCGCCGTTCTGGGGCGCGAGGCCCACTGTAGAGGTGTCCACGCCCGACAGGCCGGCCATCCCGCCGCTACGCGGTCCACGGGGGCCGCCGGGCCCGCCCGGGCGTCCGCCGCCCATGCTGAAGCCGCGCAGGCTCCGTTCGTAGGCCGCCAGCTCGTCCTGGTTCAGCCGGCCGTCCCCGTCGGTGTCCAGGGTGGCGAAGAACCGCCGGCCGTCCGCCTCGAACTCCTCGAAGGTCACCGCGCCGTCCAGGTTGTCGTCCGCCCCGGTGAACCAGTCAGACGACGGCCAGGGCTGGCCGGGCTCGCCCTGGAAGGCCTCGCCGAACGGGCTGATGAACAGCGGCGGGCGGGGCGGAGGCTGCGGGCCGAAGGGATTGGCCGCGCCCGGCGCGCCCAGTCCCCCCACGTCGCTGGCGCAGGCGCCCAGCAGGGCGGTGAGAGACAGGACGAGCGCGGTCGTCCCCACGTGGATCGCACGCATGGGCAGGTCTCCGAAGGGGCAGGGTCTACTGGGCGGGCCGGAACAGCAGGGCGGCGACCTTGCCGTCCTGGAAGCCGATCACCCACTGGGTCGCGGCGTTGGCGAAGGTGACCGCGAACAGGTCCGCGCCCTCCTGGCTGCCGACGAAGTCGACCGCCTGCACCGCGCCGAAGCCGCGGATGAGGGGCAGCACCTGCGCCTCCTGCTCGCGCACCTTGGAGGCCAGGTCGTCGGTCATCAGCGAATAGTCGATCGCGCCGCTCTGGGCGCCGGCGATGATGGCCCGCAGGGTTTCCTCGGCCTTGGGGTTCGCGGGCGCGGTGACCGGGGGGATGGGCGCCGGCGCGCGGGCGGGGGTCTGGGCGGACCCGTCGAAGGTGTTGGGCACGCTGCCCGCGGCCACCTGGGCCTGGGCGGCGACGGGAGAGAGACCGATCAGGGCGGCCAGAACCAGCAACTTCATAGGGTCGTCTCCAAAGATCAGCTCAGACGATGGCGGGCCAAAGCGACAGAACAAGGGCGGCGGCCGAAGCGCAGATTGCAACGGTGACACACACGATCATCCAGGCCGGCGTCCGGGTTTCCCGGATGACCACAGTCTGCGTCTGCGGCGGATTTTGCGCCAGTCTGGCCAGCGCCTTCAGGGTGGCGCGCAACTCCTCGACGGCGTCGCGGATCTGCGCCTGCGGACCCAGTTCGCGGCGGATCCAGCGCTCGACCACCGGCTGGGCGGCGGCCCACAGGTCGTGATCGGGGTTCAGCCGCCGGGCGACGCCCTCCACCGAGACCATGGTCTTCTGCAGCAGGATCAGTTCGGGCCGCAGGTGCATGTCGAACAGGTCGGTGATCTCGAACAGCTGGCCCAGCAGCCGGCCCATCGAGACCTGCGACGCCTGCTTGCCGATGACCGGCTCGCCGACGGCGCGCAGGGCCTGGGCGAAGGCCTCGACCGAATGTTCCTTGGGCACGTATCCGGCCTCGAAATGGACCCGGGCGATGCGGTCGTAGTCGCGGCTGATGAAGCCCCACAGGATCTCGGCCAGATAGCGCCGCTCGGCCGGCCCCAGCCGCCCGACGATGCCGAAGTCGATCGCCGTCAGCTCCGCCGGGGCGTGGCAGAACAGATTGCCTTCGTGCAGGTCGGCGTGGAACGCCCCGTGGTCCAGCGCCTGGCTCAGGAAGGAGCGCACCACATTGTCGGCCAGCGCATTGACGTCCAGTCCGGGCTGAAGGGCCGCCGCCGGGTCGGTCAGGGGCATGCCCGGGGCCCATTCCAGCGTCAGCACCCGCTTGCCGACCCCGTCCCAGATCACGCCCGGCGCCGACATGTGGCCGGTCAGGCCCAGCGGATCCGGCTTGGCCATGATCTCCTTCAGCTCCGAGGCCGCCGCCGCCTCCAGCCGCATGTCCAGTTCCAGCTGCAGGGCGCGGGCGATGGTCTCGACGAAGGCCGAGGGCTGCAGCCGGCGCGACAGGGGGACGAACCGCACCGACAGCTTCGCGGCCAGGCGCATGGAGTCCAGGCCGTGCGCCACGCGCCGCTCGATCCCGGGGCGCAGAATCTTGACCGCCACCTTGCGGCCGTCGGCCAGATAGGCCGGGTGCGCCTGCGCCAGGCTGGCGGCGGCGACGGCGGGGGCGAAATCGGTGAACAGGGCCTCGACCGGACGGCCCAGCGACCGCTCGACCTCGCGCCGCGCCTGATCCAGCGGGAAGGGCGGCAACGCATCCTTGAGACGGCCCAGGTCGCGGGCGAATTCGACGCCGAAGATGTCGGCGCGGGTGGCCAGCACCTGCCCCAGCTTGATCGCCACCGGCCCCAGATGTTCGAACGCCTTGCCCAGCCGCTGGCCGGGGCGGCCGTCACGGCTCTCGCGCCCGGCGAACAGGTGCAGCAGATGGGCGATCCAGCGCGCCCAGACCGGCAGCAGGGGCGTGATCTCGCGCGGCGCCAGGGCGTCGTGGCGGATCAGCACGCCCAGCCAGCCCAGCAACCTCAGGGACGCGCCCAGCGGATCGCGCACCGGCACGGTGGCCGGCGGCGGCGGAGGCGTGCCGGGGTCGATCTTCTGGCTCAGATCGCCCACCCGTGATGGATGGCCGCGACGCCGCCCGACAGATTGGCCACCGTCACGCGGCTGAAGCCCGCATCCTCGATCATGCGCTTGAAGGTCGGCTGGTCCGGGAAGCGGCGGATGCTCTCGACCAGGTACTGATAGCTGTCCCGGTCCTTGGCCACCCAGCCGCCGATGCGCGGAATGGCGTGGAAGGACCAGGCGTCATAGGCCTTGCGGATCGGCGCCGCGATCGGGCGAGAGAACTCCAGGCAGAGGAATCGCCCACCCGGCTTCAGCACCCGGCGCGCCTCGCGCAGGGCCTGGGACACGTCGGCCACGTTGCGGATGCCGAAGCTGATCGAATAGGCGTCCACCGAGGCGTCCGGAAGAGGCAGGGCCATGGCGTCGCCCACGCTCCAGCTCATCTCCGGCTCGCCGCCCTTGTGGACCCCGGCCATGATCATCTCGGCGTTGTAGTCCAGCACGATGACCGAGGCGTCCTCGCCCCCCATCCGCAGCTGGGCCGCCCGGGCCATCTTCGAATAGCGGCGCGACATGTCGCCGGTGCCGCCCGCGACGTCCAGGATGGTCTCGCCCGGCCGCGGGTTCAGCTTCGCCGCCGCCGCGTCCTTCCAGAGCCGGTGCACGCCCGCGCTCATCAGGTCGTTCATCAGATCGTAGTTCGACGCCACGGAGTCGAACACGCCGCGCACCATGCGGACCTTTTCCTTGGCGTCCACGTCGCGGAAGCCGAACGAGGAGGTCTTGCCAGTGCTTTGGCCGGACGGGGTTTCGGAGGCGTCGGTCATGCTTGCGGTCTAGCGCTTCGCCGGGGCCGCGTCATCCGTCTGTGTGGCCGCAGGATGCGGTCTTTAATGCGCGGCGTTCGGCCTCGGCACGCCCAGGTCCTTCATCACCCCGGAGATCAGGCCGTAGCAGCCGCAGGACGCCTTCTCGAGGCCCGGCCGGTCCAGCACCTCGACCCAGCCCCGACCGCGCCGGATCAGGCCCTTGTCCTCGATCTCGGACCCGACCTCCGACACCGTGGCGCGGCGCACGCCCAGCATCCCGGCGATGTCCATCTGGGTCAGGTGGATCCGGTCGCCGCCCGCCCGGTCGTGCAGGGTCAGCAGCCAGCGCGCCAGTCGCTCGTCCAGCCGGTGCTGGGCGTTGCAGGCGGCGGTCTGCTGCACCTGGGCGAACAGGCTTTCGGTGAAGCGCGACAGGGCCTCGCGCATGGCCTCGCTCTCGCCCAGCGCCTCGGAGAAGACGTCCGCCGGACAGCAGGCGGCCGAGCCCTCCAGCTGGGCGATGGCGCGGCTGGAGGCGCGGGCGTTCAGCGGCCCGCAGGTGACGCCGACCAGCCCCTCGCGGCCGATGGCGGCGGTCTCGACCATGTGGTTCTCGGCCAGCACGGTCATCAGGGACACCACGCCGGTCAGCGGGAACCACACCTCGTCCACCGCCTCGCCGGCGTCGTACAGCATCTGGCCCTGGGTGAACGGGCGTTCGGTCAGGTGCGGTTCAATGCGTTTTCGGTCCGCCGCGGGCAGGGCCGTGATCCAGAGATTGTCCATGATGTTGTCGGCCTCGGAATAGTGACGCTCGGTAACGCTCACGCTTACCCCCTCGTTCCTGCCTTCCGTCGCTTGTGGCGCGGCGCCGGGCGCGATACGCCGGATAAAACGGAGGGAACGATGCCGGAACAGATTGACGTGGCGGAAGCTCTGGGCGGCCTGCCGCTCTGGCGAAAGGCGCAGGACCCGCGCCCGGCCATCGCCCGCACCCTGGTCTTCGCGGACTTCAACGCCGCCTTCGGCTTCATGACCCGCGTCGCCCTGCTGGCGGACAAGGTCGACCACCATCCGGAATGGTCCAATGTCTACAATCGGGTGGAGGTCCTGCTGACCACCCATGACGCCGGCGGCGTGACCGAGCGCGATGTGAACATGGCCCGCTTCATCGACGAAGCCGCCGCTGCGATGGGAGCCCAATAATGGGGAAAGAAGCGATGGCCGGACGCGTCTCGGGCAAGAAGATCCTGATCACCGGCGCCGCGGGCGGGCTGGGAACGGCCATGGCCCACATGCTGGCGCGCGAGGGGGCGAAGGTCGCCATCACCGACGTCAACCTGGACGGCGCCCAGGCCCTGGCCGACGCCGTGAACGCCGAAACGCCCGGCAGCGCCTTCGCCTTCGCCCACGACGTGACCTCCGAGGATCAGTGGATCTCGGTCATCGCCGCCGCCGCCTCGGCCATGGGGGGGCTGTCCGTGCTGGTCAACAACGCCGGCATCGGCGGCCCGCTGGCCTTCGTCGAGCAGGACACCGTCGAGAACTGGCAGCGCCAGTACGAGATCAACCTGCGCTCCATCATGCTGGGGACCAAGCACGCCATGCCGCTGCTGCGCGAGAACGCGCCGGCCTCGATCATCAACATCTCGTCGGTGGCGGGCCTCGCCGCCGCGCCGGGCATGGGCGCCTACAACGCCACCAAGGCGGGCGTCTGGATGTATTCCAAGACCATCGCGCTGGAGGCGGCCAAGATGGAGTGGAACGTCCGTTCCAACTCGGTCCATCCGGTCTTCATCAAGACCCCGATCCTCGACCCCTTCGTGGCCATGGCCGGCGGCGACGAGGGCAAGGCGCACGAGCGTCTGGCCCGCGGCATCCCGCTCAAGCGCATCGGCGAGCCGGACGACGTGGCCTACTGCGTCGTCTACCTGGCCTCGGACGAGTCGAAGTTCATCACCGGGACCGAGTTCGTCATCGACGGCGGCATGCTGGCCCAATAGGGCCGCCGGGACGTCCCGTCCTCAGTCGACCGCGGTCACCTCGACCGACTGGCCGGCCACCACGGCCTCGTCGCCGACCCGCTTGCCGATCAGGGCGCGGGCCAGCGGCGAGACGTGGCTGACCGAGCCCGCCGCCGGGTCCGCCTCATCCTCGCCGGTGATCTTCCAGGTCTGGGTGCGGCCGTCCTCGCGCTCGATCGTCACCGATCCGCCGAAACGCACCCGCCCGTCGGCTTGGGTCTCGACCAGCTGGGCGGTGGCCCGCCGCGCCGACCAATAGCGCAGGTCCCGCGCCGCCCGCGCCATGGGCGTGCGGTCGGTCTCGATCGTGCCGCTGGCCTGCGCCGTCGCATAGGCCGCGCGCGCGTCCGCCAGGGCGGCCTCGATCCGCGCCAGCCCCTCCGTGGTGACGAGGTTGGGGTGGGTGGAGATCGGACGGTCGGGAAGGTCGGCGGCCGTGGCCTCCAGATCTTCCTCGCGGGTGAAGGCGACGCTCATGGGGCGTCAGCGTATGGCCGGTCCGCCCGTTCCGGTCCACCGGTCATGAAAAAGGCCGTGGTCTGACGACCACGGCCTTTTCGATGTTCGGCGGTCGAGACCGCTAGACGCGTCGTCCCCTGCCGGTGATGAAGTGCACGATCAGCAGGATGATGAAGATCACGAACAGCACATAGGCGATGTTCAGAGAAAGACCCGCCACACCACCGGCGCCCAGGGCGCCGGCGACAAGAGCGAGCACGAGAAAGATCAGGGCCCAACGCAGCATGAGCGTTCCTTCCAGAGCGGTTGTTCAAGGCGGAACGGCTCGTACGCCGCACCAGTCTGATCAACGTTCCGGAAGCCCGGCCGTTCCGCTCAGCGGCGGCGGCGGGTGTGCGATTTCTCGGTGAAAGCCGCCGCGACGATGCTGGCAAGCGCTGGATTTCGCAGGAAAATCCAGCCACCGGCCAGGGCCGCGACCGTGCCGAGGATCGGCCGTTCACGGAACAGCATGAAGGCGCGTTCGCCGATCCCGGAGGGCTCTTCCTCCTCCTCTTCGTCATCGCCTTCGCCGCGCAGGAACAGCACGGCGATCAGGGCGGCGATGAAGGCGAACAACAGGAAGGTGATGGCCGCCGCCGCCAGCGGCGGAACGATCAGGCACAGCGCGTAGAAGATCGCCACGCCCAGGAACAGCACGGCCACCAGCGCCGCGCCGGCTGCCGCGGCGGCCGCGACGGCCTTCTTAACCAGACCCCTGGCCAGCCCCCCGCCGAACATCAGCGGCGGCGACCGGCGAGCAGCAGGCCGAGCACGACGCCCACGCCCAGGGCGATGGCGGTCGACTGGATCGGACGCTCCTGAACCCGTTCGGTCAGATAGCGCTGGGCCTCGTCGAAACGCTCCGAGGCGTCGTCGTAATATTCGCGGCCCTTCACGCGGGCCTCGTCGTAATAGCCGCGGGCGCGTTCGCGCAACACGTCGGCCTGTTCGCGCAGGCGGGCCTCGGCCTCGGCGGCCTTGGCGCGGACGCGGGCGTCGGCGGCCGACGCCTTCTCGCGCAGGGCGGCCTTCTCTTCGGACCCGAGGATCTTCAGATCGTCCTTGAGCGTGTTCAGATCGTTCTTAACTGCGGCGCGGGCCGCCTTGGTCGTCGCCATGATGCGCGCTCCGTGTGGTCAAGCTTGACGGTTAAATAGAGAACCCTGAGCCGGAACGCCACTGTCCGGTGACGGTTCCCGCAATGCAGCATGGCGAAGGCGGTAGGGAATAGGCGGCAGGCAGTAGCGGAATGGCGCTCAGGCAGGCTGTCCGGGCCATTTCGGATGCGCTACCTCCCTACTGCCTACTGCCTACTGCCTCCTCCGGAGTCCCATGACCGACTGGCTCTTCCCCCCCGCCCCTACCCCCTCCCTCCCGATCCAGGACCGCGCCGAGCGCTTCCCGGTCCGCCGCATCCTCTGCGTCGGCCAGAACTACGCCGCCCACGCCCGCGAGATGGGCCATGAGCGGGCTGAGCCCTTCTTCTTCTCCAAGCCGGCCGACGCCGTGGTCGCGGACGGCGCCGACCCGGTCTTCCCGTCGGCGACGTCCAACCTGCACCACGAGGTCGAACTGGTCTGCGCGATCGGTCCGGACGGGATCGTCGGCTGGGCGGTCGGCTGCGACCTGACCCGCCGCGACCTCCAGGCCGCGGCCAAGGAAAAGGGCCGCCCCTGGGACGCCGCCAAGGGCTTCGACCAGTCCGCCCCTATCGCCCCCCTCGTCCTCGGCGCCCTGCCGGATCCCGCCGCCGCCATCGAACTCCGCGTCAACGGCGAGACGCGCCAGTCGGGCCGGCTGGACGACATGGTCTGGAACCCGGACGAAATCTTCGCCAAGGCGCGCACCCTCTGGGACGTCCGCGCCGGCGACCTCATCTTCACCGGCACGCCCGAGGGCGTCGGTCCGCTCCAGCCCGGCGACCGGGTCGAGGCGACCATCGGCGGCCTGCCTTCGCTCACCTTCACCATGGCGGCACGATGATCCTGCATGGCTACTGGCGCTCGGGCGCCGCCTACCGCACCCGCATCGCCCTGGCGCTCAAGGGGCTGGCCTACGAACAGGCGGGCCATGACCTGCGCACGGGGGCCCAGAAGGACCCGGCCTATGTCGCGCTGAACCCGCAAGGCATGGTCCCCGCTCTTGAAATCGACGGCGCCGTCCTGACCCAGAGCCCCGCCATCCTCGAATGGCTGGAGGAGACGCATCCGGCGCCGCCCCTGCTGCCGTCCGACCCCGTCGGCCGCGCCCATGTCCGGGCCATGGCCGCGCTGATCGGCTGCGACATCCATCCGCTGAACAATCTTCGCGTCGGCAAGGCTTTGCGCGAAAGCTTCGGCGCCGATCAGGCCGCCGTCGACGCCTGGGCCGCCCGCTGGATCGTACCCGGCTTCGAGGCGCTGGACGCCCTCGTCGCCCGTGACGGCGCCGGCTGGTGCTACGGCGACGCCCCGACCCTGGCCGACTGCTACCTGATCCCGCAGATCTATTCGGCGGCCCGCTTCAACGTCCCGCTGGACGCCTTCCCCCGCCTGCTGGCGATCGATGCAGCGGCCAAGGCGCATCCGGCCTTCGTGGCGGCCCATCCGGACAACCAGCCGGACGCGGACTGAGGCGAGAAGGCTGCCCGGAGCGAACTCTGCGAATGTCTGCGATGGGTGGAAAGCGGACGGCCTACGCGATCTCAGTCGTTTGCGCCGCCCTCTGATCTCTCTCGTTCTTGCCGCGCAACAAGCGCGTCGATGACGAAAGAGACGGCGATGATGACGAGAAAGCCGGCGACAACGACCTTTGCATCGACCTGGATCAGGTTGAAAAACCATAGGAGCGCGACGGCGGCGTAGACGAAGCAGACAATGCCGAAGACTCTTCGGAAACTTCCCATCTCTTCAATCCGATTCAGGCCCCGGGACGGCCGAAGCCTACGCCCTGGACTGAGCTTCCGCTATGGGTCGAAGCGGACGCCCCTCACCCCAAAAACCGATCCACCGCCGCCAGGAACCGCGTCGGCCGGTCGATCATCACCATGTGCTCGGCGCCCTCGATCCGTTCGAAGGTCGCCGGCGCGCGCAGGCGGGCGTAGGCGCCGCGGAACAGGCTGTCGGTGCGGCTGCGCGGTGAGTTCTGGTCCGCGCTCCAGCCATAGACCACGCTCACCGGCGCGGTGATCCGGGGCAGGCGGGGGCGCAGGTCGACGGTCATCACCTCATACAGGGACTGGGCCAGCACCTGCCGGTCGCCGCCCTGCCAGCCGATGGTCCCGAACAGGGCGTCCGTCGCCCCGCCCAGCTCCACCCCCATCTCACGGCCGCGCGTCCGCAGGGCTTCGTCGCCGAGGAACTGGATCGCCTGATAGGCCAGCTGGGCGATGGGCCGCACGTCGTCCACCTTCGCCTCGGGGCTGATCAGGGCGGCGAAGAAGGGCGAGGAGTCCACCGTCATCAGCCGACCGACCGCCCAGGGCCAGTCCGAGGCCAGCCTCAGTCCGATCTGGCCGCCCATGGAATGGCCGATCACCGCCGGCTGGTTCAACCGGCCTTCGGTGATGTAGCGCAGCACCTCGCCGGCCGCCGGACCGAGAATGGCGCCCTCGGCGTTGGCCTGGGGCGCCAGGTCGCCGAAGCCGCGCACCGAGACCAGATGCAGCCGGTACCGCCCCGCCAGTCGGTCGGCGGTCGAGCGCCAGACGGCGGCGGTCGAAGCCAGGCCGGGGATCAGGATCAGGTCCGGTCCGCTCCCGCGCGTCTCGACCGTGATCCGGCGCGAGGCGAAGGCCGTCTGCGCCCACGCGCCGGAGGCCGTCCCCGCCAGAGCCAGGGCGCCCGTCGCACCGATCAGGAATTCACGTCTGGCCTGCATGACCCCGTTCTTCCGGGCGATTGCGGCGCCATCATGAAAAAGGCCCGGATGCGCGAACATCCGGGCCTCGATCACGTCGGGATGGGCTGAAGGATCAGCCCCGGGCGGGGCGCAGGCCTCCGGCCATGGTCGGGGCGCCCGAGCGGCGCTCGCCGCCCGAGGCGATGATGCGGTCGATCCGGGCCTTCTCGGCGCGGAAGGCGGCCAGGTCGGCGCCCGCCAGGACGGTGCCTTCGGTGGTGCGCACGCCGGCCGGATTGATCCGCTGACCCCCGCGCCACAGTTCATAATGCAGGTGCGGACCGGTCGAGGCGCCGGTCGAGCCGACATAGGCGACGACCTGGCCCTGACGGACGCGCTGGCCGGCGCGGACGCCCGGGGCGTAGCGGGACAGGTGGCCGTAACCGCTGTCCAGGCCGTTGGCGTGACGGATGCGCAGCCAGTTGCCGTAGCCGCCCCAGCGGCGCGCCTCGACCACCACGCCGTCGGCCGGGGCCACGACCGGCGTGCCCATGCCCGCGGCGAAGTCGATGCCCTGGTGCATCTTGCGGTAGCCGGCGATCGGGTGGCGGCGGAAGCCGAACGAGGAGGAGACGCGGAAGCCCCGCTCCAGCGGCGTGCGCATGAAGGCCGAGCGCGTATTCTTGCCCGTGCCGTCGAAATACTGCGCCTCGCGGGCGCCGGCGGGCTGGAAACGATAGAAGGTCACGCCCTTCAGCGAGGCGTACATCAGCTCGCCGGAATCGATGGTGCGGCCGTTCTCGGTGACGGTGCGGTCGAAGACGTAGGTGAACTCGTCGTCCGACTTGACGTCCCGATCCATGTCGAACTTGTGCGAGAACAGGCGGCCGGCGACGCGGGCGATGGCGGCCGGGGCCCCCTCGCGGCGGGCGGTCCGCGACAGCGAGCCCTCGACCTTGCCGGTCAGGACCACCGTCTCGTGGGTCACCTTCTCTTCCAGCGCGCGCAGGCGCAGGGCGCCGTCGAAGCTGCGCGACACGGTCAGCTGGCTGGCCGGGCCGGTGCGCATGGTCAGGCCGATCAGGCGGGCGTCGCCGCGGCCGCCGCGCGGATGGGCGATGGCGGTCTCGAACTTCTGCCCGGCCCGCATCGAGCTGACGTCCATGGCGTTCGACAGGGTCGCGGCTACGGCCGAGGCCTCTTCCGGCGCGATGCCCGTGCGGGCCACGGCCTGCTCGAAGGTCTCGCCCTTGCGGATCTGCACCGGAATGGCTTCCGGCGCGGTCAGGCCCGCGGGCATGCCGCCGGCGGCGAACGCCTGGGCTTCCAGGGCGGCGATCTGAATTTGAGAGAGAGGCGGAGCCTCTTCCGCTTTCGCGGGTTGGTACACACGTCCGGCAAGCAGCGCCACCGAGATCGCCGCCACCGCCGTCAGGGCGTGAGGGGCGATGCGCATCGGCTGGCGACGTGGATCGAACTGAGCCATCGGTCCCCGACAAACGACGACGCCGGCCGGCGCCAAAGCCACTAAAAGCAAGGATCGCGCCGGGCCGCCCCCCAAGGAACCGCCAAACGCGAGACGCGCCGTATAGCCCGTCCGTCCCATGATGGGAAGGCAGATCGTTACAACCCGTTAACCGGAGCCGTAGTGGCGGGGTAAAGCCTGCGTGAACCCAGAGGTGATCAAAGGTCATCGCCCCAGTATTCGTACAGCATCTGACCGCTATTCACGCAGATGTGAGGGTGGTCTTCGCCGCCGACTCTCCCTGCATTCAAAGTGTCTCTCGCGCCACTATCCTGTGGCGGACGCGACACGCATTTATTGCTCAACGGACTCCTGAGTTTGCTCATCGCCCTTTCCGGCGCGCCGCCTGTGCCGCTAAAGGACGAGGGGCATGAGCGACACGGCCTCCCCCCCTTCCGGATCGCCCCCGCGTCCGGCCGCCCGCCGCGCCGGCGGGGTCCTTCGCCGCCTTCTGATGGTCGCGGGCGTGATCCTGTGCCTGCTGGCGATCCTCGTCGCCCTGGCCTGGCTGAACCGCCGCGCCGTCACCCGTCAGGTCCTGGTCGGCTGGCTGGAGCGCGAGGGCGTCCCGGCGGACGTGGACATCCAGCGGATCGAAATGGACGGCGTCGTCGCCCGCGTCCGCATCGGCGATCCCCGCAATCCGGACGTGACCATCGAGCGGGTCGAGGTCGACTACGCCATCGGCTCGCCCTGGTCGAAACAGGGTCTCGGCGTGACGCCGACCCGCATCCGCCTGGTCCGTCCCGTGGCCCGCGTCAGCCTGCGCGGGGGCAAGCTGTCCCTGGGCTCGCTCGATCCCCTGGTGAAGAAGTTCACCGGCCGTCCGCCCCAGCCCGACAGCCGCTCGCCCCTGGTGCTGGTCGAGCGCGCGCGCGTCCGGGTCGATACCGACTACGGCCCCGCCAACATCCTGGGCGACGCCCGGGTCGAGGACGGCAAGCTGATGCGGCTGGTCGCGCGCATGCCGGCCACGGCGCTGCGCAGCGGCGACCGGCTCGACGCCCGCGAGCTCGGCGCCGCGGTCGACCTGACCACCACCGGCGACCGGGTCGCCCTGCGCGTCACCGCCTCCGCCGCCTCCGCCGCCGTTCCGGGCGCGCAGGGGCGGGGCGTGAACCTGACCCTGACCGGCGACCTGCCCTATCCGGACCTCAAGACCCGCCGGGGCGACGGCCGCGCCCGTGTCGACCTCGCCCTGACCGCCGATCGTCTGGCCGCGGGCGACAGCGCCGCGCGCGGCGTCGACGCTCGCCTGCTGTTCGATGGAACCACCGCCGGCTGGATCGAGGCCTTCCGCATCGGCGGCCAGACCACCGCCGACCTCCGCGCCGACCGGCTTGAGGGCGCCGTGGCCGGGCAGGGGACCCGCCTGCGTCTGACCGGCGCCGCCACCGTCCTGGACCGCACGGGCGAAGGCTTCGGCTGGCGCGTCGAAGGTCCCGCCGACATCACCGCCACCCGGATCGCGGGCGCCGGCCTGGAGGGTTCGGGGGTGCGGCTGAGCGCCGCCCGCCTGGTCGTGGGCGGCCGCGGCGCGGCGATGGAGGCGCAGGGAGGGCTGGCCCTCGCCGCCGACCGCCTGGCCATGGACGATCTGTCCCTGACCGGCGCGCGCGGCGCGGTCCGGCTGGACATGGTCGCCGACGGCGCGGTGCGGATCGACGCCCAGGGCTCCCTGCGGGCCGCGCGCGGCGCCTGGCCCCTGTTCGGTCCCCCGGCGCGCGACGACATTGCGGAATTGGGCGAGATGAAGCGCGCCCTGTCCGCCTTCGCCGTCGACATTCCCGCCTTCACCCTCGCCACCGGCGACAGCGGCACGCGGCTGACGCTGGACCGGCCCGCGACCCTGACCCCCGCCAACGGCGGCGTCCTGACCCTGCGTCCGGCGGCTGCGCCCCTGTTCAGCGCCGGACGCGGCCAGCAGGGCGGCGGCGCCCTGTCCCTGACCGCCACGCGCGGCAAGGGCCTGCCCGAGGCCGCCTTCGACATTCCCCGCTGGAGCCTGACCCCGTCCGGCTTCACCGCCACGCTGGACGGCCGCGCCGCTCTCGATTTCGACCTCGCCCGCGGCGTCACCCTGCAGACCCGGGGCGAGCTGACGTCCGCCGGCGGTCGCCTGACCTATGTCGCCGCCGACTGCATCCCCGTGACCGTCGAACGGCTGGAGCTGGACGAGAACGACGTCACCGACGTCTCCGGCCGCTTCTGCCCGTCGGATCGCCCCCTGTTCGCGGTGACCGACGGCGCCTGGCGCGCCGACGGCCTTCTGCGCGAGGTCAAGGCCTCGGCGCCCTTCCTCGCCCTGCAGTTCAACGACGCCGAGGGGACGCTGGCCGCCACCGGCGGGCCGCGCGGGGTCGGCATGGCGGTGCAGGTCGCCCGCGCCACCGTGGTCGATGCCACCACGCCCGCCCGCTTCAATCCGATGACCGCCGCCGGCTCGGCCCGCCTGGAAAATGAAAGTTGGACCGGCGCCTTCGATCTGGCGCACGGCGAGACGACGCTGGGCCGCCTGACCCTCGCCCATGACGGCAAGGCGGGCGTCGGCGGCCTGACCATCGACGCCCCGTCGCTCACCTTCGTCGAAGGCGGGCTCCAGCCCGCCGATCTCAGCCCGATGGCCGGGAACATCGTCGGCTCGCCCGCCGTCGGATCCGTAGGCTTCAGCGGCCGCGTCGACTGGCGCGCTGAAACGGAAGGGACCAGCTCCGGCCGCCTGACCATCCCGGGCCTCGATTTCACCAGCCCCGCGGGACCGGTGAAGGGCCTGCGCGGAACCCTGGACTTCACCAGCCTGACGCCGCTGACCGCCGCGCCGGGCCAAGCCGTTCACGCGGACCTGCTGGAGTCGGTCGCCCCCCTGACCGACATCGATCTGGTCTTCGGCCTCGACAAGGCGGCCCTGACGATCGAGGGCGGCGACCTCAGCATCGCCGGCGGCGTGGTGCGCATCGAACCCCTGACCGTCCCGCTGGACATCAACCAGGGCTTCACCGGCGTTGTCGTGCTGGAGACCGTCCAGCTGGGCCAGATCGTCAGCGACGCCGGATTCGGCGACAAGGTCAGCCTGGACGCCGTCGTCTCCGGCCGTCTGCCGTTCAGCTGGAATCCCACCGACGGCGTCCGCATCGTCGGCGGCAGCCTGGAAGCGATCCAGCCGGGCCGCCTGTCCATCCCCCGCTCGTCCCTGACGGGCCTGGAGGCCCAGGGCGGCGGCGAGGCCCTGCCGCCCAACACCGTCCAGGACCTGGCCTATCAGGCCATGGAGAACCTGGCCTTCGACATCCTGTCCGCCCAGGTGAACAGTCTCGATCGGGGCCGCCTCGGCGTCCTGTTCCGCATCCGGGGCCGGCACGACCCGCCCCAGCGGCAGGAACTGCGCATTCCCATGGCCGAGTTCATCAGCCGCGAATTCCTGAACCGGGAGCTGCCGCTGCCGTCCAACACCGGCATCGACCTGACGCTCGAAACCTCGGTGAATCTGAACGAACTGGTCAGCGATCTCATGAAGCTGGACCGCGCCCGCAACGGTCAGGTCGACGAAGCGGAGCCGGAGGAACAGCCGAGGCCTTGATCGAGCCGTCTTCGCCGTTCAGAACCCGTTCACCCTCGCTCGCGTTAGATCGGGGCGGATCACTCGGAGAGTCCTCATGACCCGGACGAAGTCGCGCAGAACCGTCGCCTTGCTCGGCCTGGCCGCCATGGCCGTGGGCGCCGCCGCCTGCACCCCGACCGTCCGCCTGCAGGTCGACCCGATCACGATCAACGCCAAGCTGGATGCGGATATCCGCGTCCGCCTCGACCGGGAGCTTCAGAACCTCCTGGCCGAAAACCCGAACCTGTTCTGATGGGAAGGTCCGTTCAGATGTCATTCCGCAAAGTCTTCGTCATGGTCGCCGCTGTCGCGGCCCTCGGCGTCGCCGCGGGCGCGGCGTTCGCCCAGACCTCCCAGCAGAAGTCGATGATCGACGCCGCCAAGGCCGCAGGCACGGTCGGCGAGCAGGCTGACGGCTTCGTCGGCTTCCGCGTCCCCTCGTCCGACTCCGCCCTGACCGCCGCGGTCCAGGCCACCAACGCCGGCCGCCGTCAGGCCTACGCCGCCTCGGCCGCCCAGGCCGGCGGCGGCGCCACCGCCGCCGACGCCGGGGTCCGCATGTTCGAGACCCAGCTCCTGCCGCGCATCAGCTCGGGCCAGTGGTACCGCAACGCCCAGGGCCAGTGGGTCCAGCGCTAAGGAAAATCTCCCTCCCCCTCGTGGGGAGGGATGTCGGCGCGCAGCGACGACAGGGTGGGGAATTTCAGCCCCGCCCCGTTCTTACCAAGGCTGACTCATGTCGGCTCCAAGCGCCGCTCTGACGCGCCTCATCACGCCTTCGATATTGTCCCGAACGGACTCGTTGCCGAGCCGCAGGGTGCGATAGCCTTCGCGCGCCAGGACCGCGTCGCGAATGCGATCGTGATCGAGACGTGTCTCATGCGTCCTGCCATCGACTTCGATGACGAGCTTGCGGCCGTGGCAGACGAAATCGAGGAAATAGCCCCGGAACGGCGCCTGCCGACGGAAGTGGAAACCCTCCGCACGAAGGCGCTTCAGGCACGCCCACATTCGCGCTTCAGGCGGGGTAAGCGCCTTCCGCATGGCGCGGGCTCTTTCGACCGGATTCATGCAACTAAAAGTTGCCAGACGAAGCCGAAATGTCAACATTCGCGGCTGCGGCGGGCCCCACCCGGGCTCGGCTATGCCTCGCCGTCCCTCCCCACAAGGGGGAGGGAGACACACACAGCATTCTCCCTCCCCCTTGTGGGGAGGGATGTCGGCGCGTCAGCGACGACAGGGTGGGGTTTGCCGGCGACAGGCGCTATCCTCGGACCATGCTCCGCCTTCTTCGCAATCTGGCGATCGCCGCCGGGGTCGCCCTGGCCAGCACCGTCGGCATCAGCCTGTTCTGGCGGCTGATCGGCGGCGGTCCCTTGCCCGTCCACGGCTGGATCGCCCTGCTGATCGGCACGCTGGGAACCGTCGGCCTCGCCTGGGGCCTGATGGCCCTGGCCTTCAAGTCGGACCGCGAGGGCTGGGACGCGCGCGTCGACAACAGCCTGGATCCCGCCATCCACTCCGCCGACGATCCCGACAAGCCTTGAGCCGGCCGCCGGGTCGGGCGATACGACGCCCATGACCGAAGCCGCCGCCCCCCCGTCGTCCATCACCTATTCGGGCTATCTGGCCCTCGACGACCTGCTGGCGGCCCAGCACCCGCTGTCGGACCAGCATGACGAAATGCTGTTCGTCATCATTCACCAGACCAAGGAGCTGTGGCTCAAGCAGATCCTGCATGAGGTCGCCTTGGCCCAGGCTCTCGTCCGGGTCGGCGACCTGGTCCCGGCCTACAAGAGCCTGGCTCGTGTCAGCCGCATCCAGTCGGTCATGACCATGAGCTGGGACATCCTCGCCACCATGACCCCGGCCGACTATCTGCGCTTCCGGGGCGTCCTCGGCTCCTCCTCGGGCTTCCAGAGCGACCAGTTCCGCCGCTTCGAGGCCATGCTGGGCCTCAAGGACGAGCGCTTCCTTCGCTTCCACGAGGACCGGCCCGAGGCCCACGCCGCCCTCAAGGCCGCGCTCGACGCGCCCAGCCTCTATGATGACGCCCTGTCCCAGCTCGCCGTCGCCGGCCTGCCGGTCCCTGTCGCGGTCCTGAACCGTGACGTCTCGCAGCCCTACGAACCGTCCGAGGCCGTCGAGGCCGCCTGGCTGGAGGTCTACCGCGACACCGAGCGCTGGTGGCCCTTCTACCAGCTGGCGGAGAAGCTGGTGGACCTGGACGACGCCCTGCTCACCTGGCGTCACAAGCATGTGGTCACGGTGGAGCGGATCATCGGCCGTCGCCGCGGCACCGGCGGCACCGACGGCGTCGGCTATCTGACCGAAACCCTGCAGCGCCGCTGCTTCCCCGAGCTCTGGTCCCTGCGCACCAAGCTGTGATCGGGCGCTGACGATCCCGTGTAAACGACGTTAGGCGGAAACCTTCGCCGCAGGCGCACGCTTTACAGGTCTCTCCCCGGAGGACCGCCATGCCCAACGCCAACCGCCACGACATCCAGGTTCTCAATGGCCTGATCCGCACCGTCATCGACAGCGCGGACGGCTACCACGACGCCCTGGACAACACCGCCGACGCCGGCCACCGCGACCTGTTCGCCCGCCGTGAGGCCGAACGGCGGGGCGTCGCCGACGCCCTGTCATCCGATGTCCGCACCCTGGGCGGCGAGCCGGACGCCGAAGGCTCCATCCTCGCCAAGGCCCAGCGCGCCTTCACCGACATCAAGCACGCCCTGCTGCGCGACGAACTGACCGTGGTCGGCGCCGTCGAAGGCGCCGAGGACCACGTTCGTTCCCAGTTCCAGAAGGCGCTGGAGGATTCCCACATCTCGGCCACGACCCGCGAAACCATCCGCCGCGCCTGGGACCAGGTCAGGGCCGGCCACGACGAGATCAGCGGCCTCAAGCACAGCCTCGAGGGCCAGCGCGACGCCAACAGCCGGCTGTTCCCGCAGTAGAGGCCTGGCGCAGAAAGGCGCGGGCCCTCGCTCGGGGCCGGTGGATGAAAGTGATTAGTGGTTAGTGATTAGTGGTTCGCGGGAGAACGGGCGGGTCTCATCCCGCACCGACCGTGGTCGAGGCCATCCACTAATCACTAACCACTAATCACTTTCCGGCAGACCGCCCGCCCCACCGAGCTCCGTCCGTCCGGCATAGAAAAAGGCCCCGGCGTTTCCACCGGGGCCTTCGTCATTTCACGACTGCGCTCAAGCAGCGCGCGACCGCGTCGCGCGCGTTAGCGCTCCACAACGTGGATTAGGCCTCTTCGCCCGGGGTCTCGGCCTTGCCGGTTTCCGGAACGGCGACCTTGGGGGCGCGCACGGTTTGCTTCTCGGCGATACGGGCCGACTTACCGCGACGGTCGCGCAGGTAGTACAGCTTGGCGCGCCGAACGACGCCGCGGCGCTTCACTTCGATCGACTCGATGTTCGGCGACAGGATCGGGAAGACGCGCTCGACGCCCTCGCCGAAGGAAATCTTGCGGACGGTGAAGTTCTCGTTCACGCCGCCGCCGGCGCGGGCGATGCAGACGCCTTCGAAGGCCTGGACGCGCTCGCGCTCGCCTTCCTTGATCTTCACGTTGACGCGCAGGGTGTCGCCCGGCTGGAAGTCGGGGATCGCGCGGGTTTCGATCAGACGGGCCTTCTCTTCGGCCGCCAGGGTCTGAAGGATGTTCATTCTATTCTCCTCGAGCTTTTGCGCTCTTTAGCTGTGAATTGGCGGGGCGAACCCCGCGGGTAACCTCAGTCCTTCGCGATGTGGGCGGCCCAAAGGTCCGGTCGCCGTTCCCGCGTCGTGATCTCCCGCTGCTCCTGACGCCACTGAGCGACCTTTTTATGGTCGCCCGACACCAGGACCTCCGGGATCTCCAGCCCCTCGAACGTCCGCGGTCGCGTGTACTGCGGATGCTCCAGAAGCCCATCCTCGAAGCTCTCGGATGACAGGCTTTCGGCCTGGCCCAGAACGCCGGGGATCAGTCTTACGCACGCCTCGATCGCGACCATCGCCGCCGCCTCGCCGCCGGCGAGAACCGCGTCTCCGACCGAGACCTCCTCGAACCCGCGCGCGTCCAGCACGCGCTGATCCACCCCCTCGAAACGGCCGCAAAGCACGACGACGCCGTCCGCCTTGGCCCATTCCTTGACGCGCTCCTGGGTCAGGGGCCGACCCCGGGCGCTCATGTACAAAAGCGGCCGCTGCGGTCCGGAAAGGCTATCCACCGCCCGGGCCACCACGTCCGCTTTGAGCACGGCTCCCGGGCCGCCACCCGCGGGGGTGTCGTCCAGGAAGCCGCGCCTATCGTCGGAGAACGCCCGAATGTCAAGCGTTTCAAGGCTCCACAGCCCCCGCTCGCGCCACGCGGTGCCGATCAGCGACACGCCGAGCGGCCCCGGAAACGCTTCCGGAAACATGGTCAGGACGGTGGCGGTGAAGGGCGGGCGGGCGGTCATGGCGGGGGGACATACAGCAGAAGGGCGCGGGAGTCAGGCGGCGGGCGGTCGGTGCGCTTGACGGGGTCCAGCCAGACCGCTCACTGTCCCGGGCGAACAGGGGGACTCCGAATGCGACCGTTGCTGTTGGCCGTTACGGCTCTGGTTCTCTCGTCCTGTGCGACGCCGCCGGAACCGGGCGCCGAGCCCATCCGGACCGAAACCGTCAGACTCGAGCCGACCGGGGATCTCGCCCTCCAGGCCGGCGGCTACGTCGATGTCGCGGGCTTTGCCTTCCACATCTGGTTCGACAATGACGCCACCGATCTTTCGACTCCGAAATCGGTGACCTGGGGGATCGTCTTCAACAACTATTGCCGTAATCGGGACAGCTGGATTCAGTCCGTGATCCTGGGTCCGGACGGACAGGTCTGGCGCGGCTACCGCGTGTTCGTTCCCGCGGGACCGGACCACCCCCAGCACTGGTCCAGCGGCGGAAGCGGAGCCGATGAGTTCGGCGGGCCGTCGACACCGGGCCTGATGGAAGCCATCACCCGGGGCGGCCGTTTCATCCTCGCGGCGGAGGACGACACGGGTCGGCGCTGGAATTCCGTCGCCATCGATACGCTCACGCCGGAAGCGAGGAACCAACTCGCCGCCGCGCAGCCCGCTTCGGAGCCTCGCGAGGCCCGGATGTTGGTGGAGGTCAGTTCACCGCCGCCGGCGGCGACGCGAGCCCCCCGCACCTGTCCCTGAACACCGCGTCGCGGGCGCTAGCGCACTCAAACGCGCTCAAGCAGCGAGCGACCGCGTCGCGAGCGCTAGCGCCACTAACATGACTGCCCCGCCGCCCACCCCGACGACCAGGCCCACTGGAAATTATACCCGCCCAGCCAGCCGGTGACGTCCGCCGCCTCGCCGATGACGAACAGGCCCGGGACCGCCTTCGCCTCCATCGTCTGCTGGTCCAGCCCCTCCGTCGCCACCCCGCCCAGCGTCACCTCGGCCGTGCGATAGCCCTCCGAGCCCACCGGCTTCACCGTCCAGCCGTTCACCGCCGCGTCCAGCCGGCGCAGCACCTTGTCGCCGACCTCGGCCAGCTTGCCCTTCACCCCCTCGCGCTCGCACACGCTCTCGGCCAGGCGGCGCGGCACGATGTGGCCCAGCGCCGTGTGCACCATCTGCTTGCCGTTCTCTTCTTTCGCCGCCTTCAGCTGCGCATAGACGTCGACGTCCGGCGCCATCCGCGCCGTGATCGCCTCCCCCTCGCGCCAGTAGCTTGAGATCTGCAGGATCGACGGTCCCGACAGCCCCCGGTGGGTGAACAAAAGCCCCTCGGCGAACCTTGTCTCCCCCGTCGGCCGCCCCGGCGCCCCGCCGTCCGCCGGCACGCGGTGGCTCACCACCGCCTCGACCGACAGCCCCGACAGCGGCGCCAGCTTCTCCAGCAGCCCCGGCTCGAACGTCAGCGGAACCAGGGCCGGCCGCGTCTCCGTCACCCTCAGGCCGAACCCCCGCGCGGTGTCATAGGCCCAGCCCGTCGCCCCCATCTTGGGGATCGACTTGCCGCCGGTGGCCAGCACCAGCGACCGGCTGCGCACCACCGACCCATCCGACAGCGCCGCCTCATACCCCTCGCCCGACCGCGCCACCCGGTCCACCGCCAGCCCAATCGACAGCACCGCGCCCGCCGCCCGCATGTCGTCCGTCAGCATGCGGATGATCTGTTTGGCGCTGTCGTCGCAGAACAGCTGCCCCAGCGTCTTCTCGTGCCAGGCGATGCCCGCCTTATCCACGCGCTTGATGAAGTCGTGCTGCGTGAACCGCTTCAGGGCCGAGGTCGCGAAGCGCGGGTTCTCGCCCAGGAAGTTGGCCGGTCCGGTCCCCAGGTTGGTGAAGTTGCAGCGGCCGCCGCCCGAGATGCGGATCTTCTCGCCCGGCGCCCGCGCATGGTCGACCACGCGCACGGACCGCCCGCGCCGCCCGGCCTCGATGGCGCACATCATCCCGGCCGCGCCGGCGCCGACGATCAGGACGTCAACCGTGTCAGTCATGCCCCGCCCTAGCACACATCAGCGCCCCAGCACCCGCCGCCGCAGGGCGAAATAGGCCCGCATCTCCATCCACAGCCGCAGCAGCGCCGTCGCATCGGCCAGCCGCCCTTCGACCATGGCCCGCTCGACCGTCTGCGCCAGCGAGGCGCGGGTCGCCTCCGGATCGTTCCCCTGGAAGGTGAAGGCGCATCCCGCCCGGGGCGCGCCCCCGTGCGGTCCGCGCGGCCGATAGACCGCGTCCGGCCGGTCGCATTTGCGCCGCCGCCCGGCCTTGGCCCGCGCCGCCAGCGAGGCGGGGTGAAAGCCGTACTCGGCCCCCAGCGCCGCGGCGTCCTCGCCCGCCGCATAGCGGTCCAGCGCCTGGTCCCAGCGCTCCGGCGTCATCCCGCTCCGGCTCTGCACGAAGACATGCCCCGCCGGCCACCCGCCCTCGGGCCGCCGCCGCCGGTCCACTGCGCCCTCCACCGCGCCCTTCAACCGTCCCCGCCGCCGCGCCTGCCAGGCGATGGTCCCGACCGCCACCCCATAGGCCTTCGCCAGCCGCCCGCGCGGCTCCCCCGCCGCATCCCGCGCGAACAGGGCGTCCCACTGGGCTTCGGTGAGCTTGCTGTGGCGGGGCATCAGGTCTCCTCCCCCTCATGGGGGAGGGGGACCGCCGAAGGCGGTGGAGGGGGAAATGCGCCCCGCTCCCGCCTTGCCCGCAGCCGCTCCACCGCTCGCCCGATCCGCACGACGTCCAGCATCCGCCCCTCGGCGGCCGCCCGCCTCGCCTGCGCCTCGGCCCGCGCGATCGACCCGTCCAGGTCCCCGGGATCATGGTCGAAGCCGCATCTCTCCGCCGCGTTCGCCAGCGGCGCGACCGGCGGCGCCGACCGCCGCCGATAGACGGCGTCCGGCCGATCCATCTTGCGATACCCCCGGTTCCGCGCCTGCCAGGCGATGGCCCGGGCGCTCACCCCGTATTCGCGCGCCAGCCCCGCCGCGGCCTCCCCGCGCACATAGCGTTCGAGCAGCGCGATCCAGGTCGGATCGTCCAGCTTCGGGTTTCCAGGGCGGCCGGTGGTCATGCCGGTATTTTACGGCGGGCGCGAGCTACTGCTGGAAGATCGCCGAAAACCAGCGCCAAGCGGTTGAAATCACTTAAAGTGATTGCGCGAAGGTTCGTGAACCGCTCCGCTACGGCGGGGTAATTACAGACAACGAACGGCGAAGCTTTATACAGCTGTGAGCTGAATTTCTCTACGTGTTGCGAGGTAGCCTAGAAACTGTAGCCTCGTGTTCGACACGATCTGTATGAGGACCACAGCAGCCCATGGCTCAGCCGACCTACGAACGAACTGGCTTATGGAAGAGGGCGTTGGACCGACGCGACAACGATCCGTACGCCGCAGAGCGGGAACGCCTTCGTGTGGCCTATGGCCAGTTCTGGTCCAACGGCGTTCTTCTCGCCAGCCGTATCGCTGCGGATCTACCGGGTCTGACGCTGCACGATGAACATCATTTCAACGCTCTTTGGGATCGAGCCGATCAGATAGCTGGTGAAGGATTCGATCTTACGCCCATCGAGGTGTTTGTGCTCGGAGGTGCCATTCTGCTTCATGACGCGGCAAATACGGTTGCCGCCTACCCGGGCGGCCGAAAAGAGGTCATGAAAACTGCGGAGTGGTCAGACGCCGCCGCTACTCTGAATCTCGAAAGTGCAGACCCTACGAAGGCGATAAAATTAACGGCCGAAGACGAGAGTTTCCTTCTATTCAATACACTTCGCACTCTTCACGCCCGCCGGGCAGAAGAACTGGGTGAGCTGTCATTTGATAATCAGGAAGCTGGAGTTACGGTTCGCCTGATCCAGGACGATCAAATCAGGACACACTTGGGTCCATTGATCGGACAGATAGCTGCAAGCCACCATTGGGACATTAGCGCATTGGAGCGCAAGCTTCCTCAGTTGAGAGGAGCCTTGTCCGGGCACCCACCCTCTTGGACAGTAAGGCCCATTATTTTGGCATGTCTGCTTCGGTGTGCAGATGCATGCCAACTCGATCAAGAGAGGGCGCCTGATTTTCTCTACGCCCTGTTGAAAGTTCGCGGGATTTCCGAGAAACACTGGCGCGCCCAGCACAGGCTCGCCACCCCTATTGTTGATGCTTCTGAACCCGATGCGTTGATTTTTAGCTCGACAAGGCCGTTCAAGGCCAAGGACGCAGACGCCTGGTGGATTGCACAAGACGCAATCCAAGTGGCAGAAAAAGAACTTCATGCAAGCAACAATCTCCTGAGAGACCTGCGGCACACGCCTTTTGCAGTCCAACGTATTAGAGACTCCGAAACGCCCACTCGTTTGTCGAGGCATGTGGAGGTAGAAGGATGGTCTCCAGTCTCTGCTGAGATAAGAATCACCAATGTCGATCGGGTCGTCGACATGTTTGGTGGAGAGGAGCTTTACGGCCGATCATCGTTAGTCCCGTTAAGAGAGCTTATTCAGAATGCTATCGACGCTGTTTATCTTAGGCGAGAACTTGAGCCTGCTGATAGCGATTATGAAGGGCGGGTATCTATCAGGCTCATGAAGGGTGATGAGGGTGATCAATCGGGTTACTGGCTTCAGGTAGCCGACGATGGCTTGGGTATGTCTCGTTCGGTTATGACAGGCCCTCTGATCGATTTTGGGTCAAGCTATGTAACATCCGATCTCGCCAAGATTGAGAGACCTGGCCTTGCGTCGAAGTCAAAGCGGCGTATTGGAAAATACGGAATTGGTTTTTTCTCAATATTCATGTGCTCCGACCGCGTTCTGGTTTCGTCAAGGCCTTTCGACGAAGGCTTGGGCAGCGTAAAGACGCTTAGTTTTAGAAGAGCGTACGCCCTCCGGCCGATACTTTTAAATGAACGCCAGTCTTCGTTTCAGACAAATCATTCAACTTTAGTTGGTGCGTTTTTAACGCAAGATCAGCTTAACAATTTACTTGAGATATCAGAGTATCGTGAAGGCGAATACTTTAGCTTAAAGGAAGCTGTCGGGTTGATATGTCAAACTGTCGATGTGGATGTGTACGTTCAAGAGTTTGAAGAATCTAGAACTAGAATTCATAGTCGCAATTGGCACCAAGATCCGTCTTCTTGGCTCAAGCGCGTTTCACATAAGCTCACAGCCATATCCAGAGGGCGGGTCGAGCCATACTATGAGCTGTCAGGTGAAATGACTCTAATTGATCCCGCAGATCCAAGCGCGGGTTTGGCCTGCGTCAACTACCTGAATGCCGGTTACAGTCCTGGACTCGCGTCGGTTGGCGGGCTTTCGGCCAACATTGATGAGAACGACGATCCTGGCTCCGACCACGTAGGGGTAATCGACTGTTGGCCTGAGGGGCCCAGACGGATTGCTGGCGATCCCGTAAGCCTGTCCAAGGTGGCGCGATGGGCAAATGAGCAAGTACAGTTGCTAAAAGGCTTGAATCTTCCGGCACAAAGATATGAGGTTATTTGTCAACGAGTGTCGTCGTTGGGTGGCGACGCGCAGCCAATTGCTGTGGCTTTCCTTAACGGTGATTGTGTGTCCTTGGACGAGATTGTGAAAAAGCTCGTGACAGGTGGCGAAATAGACGTCGTTGTAAGCAGGCCGTACGGTAACGAAAAAAAGAACCACTACATCGAAAGCATTGAATTTTCAGGATCGTATGTGACACGGAACATTGGCGAGGATGTGGAGTGTCACGGGCTGGTATTATACGCTCAACAATCCAGCTACCGTCTATATACAGAAATTAGCTCAGATAATGATCCACAAAGAAATCTTTCTCTTGCGGGAATGATTTCCGACAGCCTCGCAAGCAAGAACCTCAGGCTGCATACCACGGGTGCAGTTCGAAAGGTGATCGGTACATATCAAGGGGTATCGGCGGAACGAGACGGCCTCACACCAGGGCTGAGCATCGAAGCTAATGTAATCACGTTAAGCGCCGTGGAGTAGTCGAGCCCCCTAGTGCGCCTCATCCCAGTTCCCCGCCGCCCGCGCATCCACCACCAGCGGCACCGTCAGCGCCACGGCGGGCAGGGCCGCCCCCTCCATCACCCGCCTGATCTCCACGATCGCCCGGTCCGCGAGCCCTTCCGGCGCCTCGAACACCAGTTCGTCGTGCACCTGCAGCAGCATCTTCACCTGTGATAGCCCCGCCGCCTCCAGGGCCGCGGGCATGCGCATCATGGCTCTCCGGATGATGTCGGCCGCCGCCCCCTGGATCGGCGCGTTGATGGCGGCGCGTTCGCCGAACTGGCGCTCGGCGCCCGACTTGGAGTGGATGGCCGGGATGTGGATGCGGCGGCCGAAGACCGTGCTGACCATCCCCGTCTCGCGCACCTGGGCCTTGGTCGCGTCCATATAGGCGCGGATGCCGGGGAAGCGCTCGAAATAGGTCTTGATGTAGGCCCCGGCCTCGCCCTGGTCGATGCCCAGCTGGGCGGCCAGGCCGAAGGCGCTGATGCCGTAGACGATGCCGAAATTGATCGCCTTGGCGCGGCGGCGGGTCTCCGGGTCCATCTGGTCCAGCGGCACGTTGAACATCTCGCTGGCCGTGGCCGCGTGGATGTCCAGGCCCGCCTTGAAGGCGCGCTTCAGCTCGGGGATGTCGCCGATGTGGGCCAGCAGGCGCAGCTCGATCTGGCTGTAGTCGGCGCTGATCAGCACATTGCCCGGGCCGGCGATGAAGGCTTGGCGGATCTGGCGGCCGGTGGCCGTGCGGATCGGAATGTTCTGCAGGTTGGGGTCGCTGGAGGCCAGGCGGCCGGTGGTGGCGGCGGCCAGCTGGTAGCTGGTGTGGACGCGGTCGGTCCTGTCGTCGGCGGCCTCGATCAGGGCGTCGGTATAGGTGCCCTTCAGCTTGCTGAGCTGGCGCCAGTCCAGCAGGACGCGCGGCAGTTCGTGGGTCAGGGCCAGGGTTTCGAGGGTGGCGGCGCCGGTCTCCCACTGGCCGGATGCGGTCTTCTTGCCGCCGGGCAGCGACATGTCGCCGAACAGGATGTCGCCGATCTGGCGCGGGCTGCCGACGTTGAACGGGCGGCCGGCCAGGTCGTGGGCCTTGGCCTCCAGCTCGGCCATGCGCATGCCGAACTCGCTGCTGAGCGAGCGCAGGCGGACCGGATCGACGCGGACGCCCTCGCGCTCCATGCCCGCCAGGGTCTCGGGCATGCTCCGCTCCAGGGTCTCATAGACCGTGACCAGGCCCTGCTCCGCCAGCCGGGGCTTCAGGATGCGCCACAGGCGAAGCGTCACGTCGGCGTCCTCGGCCGCATAGCCCGTGGCCGGCTTCAGCTCGACGTGCTTGAACGACTTCTGGCTCTTGCCCGTGCCCGCCACGGTCTTGAACGGGATCGGGTCGTGCCCCAGATGCAGGCGGGACAGCTCGTCCATGCCGTGGCCGTGCAGTCCGCCTTCGAGGACGTAGGAGATCAGCATGGTGTCGTCGTAGGGCGCCACGCGGATGCCCCGCTGGGCCATGACGGCGAGATCGTATTTGATGTTCTGGCCGACTTTGAGAACCGCGGGGTTCTCCAGCAAAGCTTTCAAACGGCTCAGCGCCGTCGGCTTGTCGATCTGTTTCAGGGGCTCGCGCGCGTCGCCGCCGTCGCCGAAGTCCAGCCCGCCGCCGCCCGCCTGGGGCTCATGCTCATGGGTCAGGGGCACATAGCAGGCGTCGTTGGGGCCGATGGCCAGGGAGACGCCGCACAGGCCGGCGTGCGTGGCGCTCAGGGCGTCGGTCTCGGTGTCGAAGCCGACGATCCCGGCCGCCTCGGCCCGCCGGATCCAGGCGTCCAGTTCCTCGATCGTCTGTACACAGACATAGGCCTCGTGATCGAAGGTCTGGACCGCGACGTCGGTGGCGACGGCCTGCGGGGCGTAGCGCGGTGAGATGACCGGGGCCGTCAGCGGCTTGGGCCGGGCGGCGAAGGCCGAGCCCTCCTTGGCGGCCGCCTTGCCGTCGCCGACCCGATTGCGCAGGCTGCGGAACTCCATCTTGTCCAGGAACTCGGCCAGCAGGACCGGATCGGGATCGCGCACGGCGAAGTCGTCGATCGGCTCGGGCGCGGGGGCGTCGCAGGTCAGCCTGACCAGCTCGCGGCTGAGCCGGATCTGGTCGGCGAAATTGATCAGGGTCTCGCGCCGCTTGGGCTGTTTGATCTCGCCGGCCCGGGCCAGCAGGGTGTCCAGGTCGCCGTATTCGTCCAGTAGCTGGGCCGCCGTCTTGGGGCCGATGCCGGGCGCGCCGGGGACGTTGTCGACGCTGTCCCCGATCAGGGCCTGCAGGTCGATCATCTTCTCCGGGCCGACGCCGAACTTCTCGAACACCTCGGGCTCGGCCAGGCGGCGGTCCTTCATCGGGTCCCACATGACCACGGAGGGGCCGATCAGCTGCATCAGGTCCTTGTCGGAGCTGACGATGACCGCCTCGCCCCCGGCGTCCCGCGCCCGGCAGGCGTAGGTGGCGATCAGGTCGTCGGCCTCATAGCCGGGCAGCTCGACGCAGTGCACGCCGAACGCCGCCGTGGCCTCGCGCACCAGCGGGAACTGCGGGACCAGGTCCTCGGGCGCCGGCGGCCGGTGCGCCTTGTACTGGTCGTACAGGGTGTTGCGGAACGTCTTCTCCGAATGGTCGAAGATGGCCACCAGATGGGTCGGGCCGTCGGCGCCCTTCATGTCCTGCAGCAGCTTCCAGAGCATATTGCAGTAACCCTGCACCGCCCCGACGGGCAGGCCGTCCGACTTGCGGGTCAGGGGCGGCAGGGCGTGGTAGGCGCGGAAGATGTAGGCCGAGGCGTCGATCATCCAGAGCCGCAGCGGCGGGCCGTCCTGGGTCAGGGGGCGGGGGGCGGTCTCGGGCGTCGCGTCGGTCATGGCGCGAACATAGGCAAGGCGGGTTCTGACGTCACCTGACGAACGGCCTTGTCGTGTTGACGGCGGGTCCGGCGAGCGCCCACGCTGCTGCGACAGGAGATCATCATGCTTGGCGCCCTCTCATTCTCGCTGGCCCTTTCGGGCGCTCCACAAACGGTGGAGCCTTACCCCCTGCTCCGTCTCGATACCCTCGTCCCTCCGGTGACGGACACCCACCGGGAGAACCCCGTCGAGTTCGTCGAGCGCGGCGCGACGGACGATCTGAGCTGGACGTCGCCTGTCGTCGAACTGGCGGCCAAGGCCGACATGCGCTGGACGGCGGTGTCGGTGGCGTTCAACTGGGTCTGGATCACGGACGACCGCTCCCGACGCCCCGTCTGGTTCGCGCGGCTGCGGGCCCGGCACAACCGCGGAACGATCGAGCGTTTCGCCGATTCCCGGCAGTGCCCGGCCGTGCAGGAGGCGCTGGACCGTATCGCGGGTCTGCCGGCGCTCACGCCTCGCGTGCCCGCGCTGCCGGACCCCCTAGGTCCCGCCACGGAAAGCGATTTCGGCGGCGGCTATCTGCACGACAACACCTACCGGATCCGCATGCGCGGACGTTTCGACGGCGTCGCCTGGAGTGACCGGATCGAGATCACCGCGAACTCGGGATCACCGGTCGCGCCAGTGGTCGGCGATACTCTGGCGCAGCTTCTGCCCTGCTGGACCGAAACGGCGCCGCCTCGTCAGTAGGGGATCAGGAAATCCAGGTGTTCTCGCACGGGCCCGCCAGGGTCCAGCCGGCGACGCCGGAGACGACCCGGCAGCGGAAGCCCATCCCGGCCAGCGGGCCGTGCAGGATGCCGGACTCCAAGGTGGCGCCGTTGCCGTCATAGACCGGCTTCTGGAACTGCACCCACTGGATGCGGTCGCCGGGGCGATGCGGGCGATCGGGGTCGTAGGTGGTCGGGAAGCTGACGCCGTGGCGGCTCCAGTCGCAGCGCGGCGACCAATCGCCGGTCTCGCTGAACAGCCACAGCGGCGGGGGGAGGTTGTCTGTGGTGTTGAAACGATAGTGCGCCTTGGCCACCGCCGCGATGACGGCGCAGTCGTTCTGGTCGGTCGCCTGCTCCGGGCCGCCGGGGACGGAGGTCGCGGGCGTGGCGCAGGCCGTCAGGACCAGGGCGGCGATCAGGGCGGCGGCGGCGCGCATGGCGGCTCCTGTTACGAACGCAGGCCGGTGATCGTGCGGTTGGGCGCGATGTCCTCGGCCGAGGTGATCAGGTGAACGACGGCGGGGCGGCCCGCGTTCCGGGCGGCCTCCAGCGCCGCCGGGAAGTCCTCGGTCCGCTCGCAGCGGATGCCGAAGGCGCCGAAGGCTTCGGCGTACTTCACGAAGTCGGGGTTCTTCAGGTCGGTGGCGATGACCCGCTGGGCGCCCGGATAGTGGGTTTCCTGGTGCATGCGGATGGTGCCGTAGGTCCCGTTGTCGACGATCACGACCACGGCGTTGATGCCGTACTGGACCGCCGTGGCGATCTCCTGCCCGGTCATCAGATAGTCGCCGTCGCCGGCGATGCAGATGACGTCCGTGTCCGGATGGACGCTCTTGGCCGCCAGCGCCGCCGGATAGCCGTAGCCCATGGCGCCCGAGGTCGGGGCCAGCTGGGTGCGGCAGGCGCGGTGGCGATAGAAGCGGTGCAGCCAGGCGGCGAAATTGCCCGCTCCGTTGGTGACGATGGCGTCGGGCGGCAGGATCTCGCCCAGGTGCGCCATGCACTCGCTCATGTTGACCGCGCCGCCGACGGGCACGGGCGTGGAGAAGGCCTGATAGTCGGCGTGGGCGGCTTCGGCCTCGGCGGTCCAGGTCCGGCCCGGATCGATGGCCGACAGCGCCAGCGCGGCCAGCGAATTGTCGGCGGTGGCGCTCAGCAGCGGCGTCCACACCCGGCCCAGCTCCTCGGCGCCCGGATGGATGTGGATCAGGGTGTCCGCCGTGCGGGCGCGGTCCAGCAGGGTGTAGCCCTGCGTCGGGTTCTCGCCGAGCCGGGCGCCGACGGCGATGATCAGGTCCGCCGCCTTGGCGCGGGCGGTCAGTTTCGGATTGCAGCCCAGGCCCAGGTCGCCGGCGTAGTTGGCGCGGTCGTTGGACAGGATGTCCTTGCGGCGGAACGACAGGGAGACCGGCAGGCCGATCCGCTCGGCCCAGTCGCCGATGGCGGCCGCGGCCTCGGTGGTCCAGCCGGAGCCGCCCAGCACCAGCAGGGGCCGCTCGGCCTGCGCCAGGCGGGCGCGGACCTGTTCGACGAAGGCCGGGTCCAGCGCCGCCTTCGCGGGCGTCACGGCGCGGACGGGGGCGGGGCCGCCGTCTTCGTGCAGGATGTCCTCGGGCAGGGCGATGACCACCGGCCCCATCCGGCCCTGCAGGGCGGTGGCGAAGGCGCGCTCGACCACTTCGACGGTGCGCTCGGGGCTTTCCAGCTCGGTCGCCCATTTGGCCAGGCCGCCGAACACCTCGCGGTAGTCGACCTCCTGGAAGGCGCCGCGGCCGCGGTCGGTCAGGGCGATCTGGCCGACGAACAGGATCATCGGGGTGGAGTCCTGATGCGCCGTGTGCACGCCGATCGAGGCGTGGGTCGCGCCCGGCCCGCGCGTGACCATGCAGACGCCCGGCTTGCCGGTCAGCTTGCCGTAGGCCTCGGCCATGTTGGCGGCGCCCGCCTCGTGCCGGCAGGCGATGACCTGGATCTGGTCGCGCACGTCGGCCAGCGCGTCCAGCACCGCCAGATAGCTTTCGCCCGGGACGCAGAAGACGCGGTCCACTCCGTTCACGACCAGGGTTTCGACGAGGCGGCGGGCGGCGGTGTTCGCGGGCTGGGTCATTCCGCCCGACTAGCAGATCAACCCGGACCTTGGCCATGCAACCCCACGGCCACGCTTGCGTTTACCGTGAAGGTTCAATGTCACCGGGGATCACCCAATGAAGAAGATTATCGCCCTCACTCTCGTCGCCGCCGCCCTGGCCGTGTCGGCCTGCAACACCATCTCGGGCGTCGGCCGCGACGTTCAGGCGGCGGGCAACGCCGTCACCTCGGGCGCCGAGCAGGCCAAGAACTAGAGCTCTCGCTCTCGAAGATATGAGGGCCCGCCGGTCGATCCGGCGGGCCTTTTCGTTGCCCGTTTCCCGCTTCTGTGGCCTGACTTGGCCGTCGCACTTCAGCGGACGCACGGAGGCAGGACCATGGGACTTCTCGATGACGTGGCGGGCGGACTGGGCAAGGACGCGGGCGGCGGGCTGGCCGATCTGCTGAAGGGACAGGGGGGAGTCGCGGGACTCGCCGAGAAGTTCGGCCAGAACGGTCTGGGCGACGTGGTCGGATCGTGGATCGGCAAGAGCGCCAACGCCGGCATTTCGCCGGAACAGATCGCCGGCGTTCTGGGGTCCGGTCCCATCGGCGACTTCGCCGCCAAATTGGGCATTTCGCCGGAGCAGGCCAGCGAGACGCTGGCGGGCCTGTTGCCCGAGGCCATCGACCGGCTGACGCCGGGCGGCTCCGTCGACGGCGCGGGCGACCTGCTGGACAAGCTGCCCGGCGGTCTCGGCGACATGATCGGCGGCTTCCTGAAGCGCTAGAACGAAACCGGGTTGAGCGGACGCCGTCCGGCTCGACCCGGGTTTCAGTAGACCACGCCGGTCAGATACAATCCTTCGGAGGGCGCGACCGGCCCGCAGGCGTTGCGGTCGCGCGCCTCAAGCGCCTTGGCCACATCCTCGACCGCCCAGCGGCCCATGCCGACTTCGGCCAGGGTCCCGGTCATCGACCGCACCTGGCGATGCAGGAAGCTGCGCGCCTCGAACACCAGATGCACCTCTTCGCCCACGCGGGTGACGCGGGCCACGTCCAGCGTCTTCTCCGGCGACTTGGACTGGCAGTTCACGTCCCGGAAGGTGGTGAAGTCGTGCAGGCCGACCAGCGCCTGGGCCGCCGCGTGCATGGCCTCGGCGTCCAGCGGCTTCTTCATGTGCCAGACCCGCCCCAGATCCAGCGCCGGACGGCCAGGCCGGTTCAGGATGCGATACAGGTAGCGCCGTCCCGTCGCCGAGAAGCGGGCGTGCCAATCGTCGTCTACCCCGACGCAGTCCAGCACCGACACCTCTTCCTCGATCAGGTGGGCGTTCATGGCGTTCATGACCGTGTGCTCGGGCCAGGCCTTGTCCAGGTCGAAGCTGACCACCTGTCCGGTCGCATGCACGCCGGTGTCGGTGCGGCCGGCGGCGGCGAGGCGCAGCGTCTGGCCCGAGAAGGCCTTGATCGCGGCCTCCAGCGCGCCCTGCACGGTCGGCTGGCCGGGCTGGGCCTGGAAGCCGTTGTAGCCCGAGCCGTCGTACTCGACCGTGAGCCGGTAGCGCGGCACTACGCCAGCACCGTACCGGCGGGCAGCGCGAAGCCGCGCAGCATCTCGTCGGCGGCCTGCGCCGCCTTGCCTTCGCGCTGGACACGGATCAGACGCACCGCACCCTCGCCGCAGGCGACGTTCAGGCCCTCGCCGTCCAGCACCTCGCCGGGGGCCGCGCCGCCCCGCGGGCTGACGGACGAGAGCAGGGCCTTGATCCGCACCGGGCCGTCGGCGCCGGGCGCCTCGAACCAGGCGCCGGGGAAGGGCGACAGGCCGCGGATATGGGCGTCCACCTCGGCGGCGGGGCGGGACCAGTCGATGCGGGCCTCGGCGGGGGTGATCTTGCGGGCGTAGGTCGGCTCGCCGGCCTGTTCCGTGCCCTCGGCGCCGCCGCGCTCGATGGCCGCCAGGGCGCGGGGCCACAGGCTGGCGCCGGTGTGGGACATGCGTTCCGACAGGGTGGCGGCGGTGTCGTCGGCGCGGATGTCGAGGATTTCGGACAGCAGGATCGCGCCCTCGTCCAGGCCCTCGGACATGCGCATGATCTGGACGCCGGTCTGTTTGTCCCCGGCCATGATGGCGCGCTGGATCGGCGCGGCGCCGCGCCAGCGGGGCAGCAGAGAGCCGTGCAGGTTGAAACAGCCCAGACGCGGCGCCTCCAGCACCTCGGTCTTCAGGATCTGGCCGTAGGCGACCACGCAGGCGGCGTCGACGTCCAGGCTCTGGAAGTCGGCGATGGCCTCGGGGGCCTTCATCGAGGCGGGGGTGAAGACCGGCAGGCCCATGGTCTCGGCGAAGGCGTGCACCGGCGAGGGGGTCAGCTTCTGGCCGCGCCCGCGCGGCTTGGGCGGCTGGGAATAGACGGCCACGACCTCATGGCCGCTGGCGATGATCTCGGCCAGCGACGGCACGGCGAAGTCCGGGGTGCCCATGAAGGCGAGGCGCATGGCGACCGATCCAGTCAGTAGAAGCGGCGGCTCTAGCAGAAACCGCGTTCAAATCGCGAGCCTTGGAGCGGATACGCCCTCAAGCAGCGAGCCGCCTGGGACGTCAGTCCCAGCGGGTGAAGACGCCGCCGCCCTCATCCCATTCGCCGCCCGCGTCCAGCGCGTCGTCGAAGTCGAGCAGGCGGTCCAGCAGGACGCCGGCGATCACGCCCACGGCGGCGACGCCGACCAGGGTGACGACCGAGGCGACGCCGACCTTCTCGTTGCGGGTCAGTCGGCGACGGCCGCGCGGGTCGATGATGCGGTCGCGGTTGCGTTTGATGCGGGCCATCAGGCGGCGAGCCTCGCGGCCTTCTTCACCTTGGCGACCGCGCGCTCGCGCTTCAGCCGCGACAGGTGGTCGATGAACAGGACGCCCTCAAGGTGATCCATCTCGTGCTGGATGCAGACGGCGAACAGGCCCTCGGCCTCTTCCTCGACCGCCTCGCCGGCGTAGTTCAGGTAGGTCAGGCGCACGCGGGCGGGGCGTTCGACGGCGTCATAATACTCCGGCACCGACAGGCAGCCCTCCTCATAGGTGAACAGCTCTTCCGACGACCAGACGATCTCGGGGTTCACGAAATGGCGGGGATTGGGCTTGCGGGCCTCGGGGTCGTCGCCCTCGACCGGGTCGCCGTCGCCCAGGTCCATGACGATGACGCGGCGGGTGTCGCCGATCTGCACCGCGGCCAGGCCGATGCCCGGCGCGGCGTACATGGTGTCCAGCATGTCGTCCATCAGGCTACGCAGCTCATCCGTCACCGGTCCCTCGACCGGCGTGGAGATCTGCTTCAGCACCGACAGGTCGGCGGGGTTGTCGATGGTCAGGATGCGACGGACGGCCATGCCCGCGAGGTAGGCGCGCAGGGCCGAAAGGTCAAGATTTCCGACGGTTTCGTAGGGTTATCCGGCCGCGTTGTCGGCGACGGGCAGGGGGCGGGGCTTCCGGTCCTGGTCGATGGCGACATAGGTGAAGACGCCTTCGGTCACGCGCATGGACTCGGCTTGGGCGTGGTTGCGCGGCCGTTTCCAGGCCTCGACGTGGACCCGGATCGAGGTCCGGCCCGTCTTGATCACCCGGGCGTAGATCGAGACCTCGTCGCCGACCGAGACCGGCTGGTGGAAGACCATGCCGTCGATGGCGATGGTGGCGCAGCGGCCCTGCGCCAGTTCGAAGGCCGGGGTGGCGCCGGCCAGGTCCATCTGGGCCAGCAGCCAGCCGCCGAAGATGTCGCCTTCCGGATTGGTGTCGGCGGGCATGGCGATCACCCGGCCGACGGGCTGGCCGGTGGGACGGGTCGGCAGATCAGGGTGGCTCAAGGTTCGGCTCCGGGCCTCAGGGCAGGCTCATATCCGCCGCCCGCCGGGGAACCGCAAGCGGTCAGGCGTCGGTGGGCGGCGATGCCGACAGGCCCATGCGGACCAGGGCGGAAAGGCTGGCGGCCTGCATCTTGTCCATGACCTTGGAGCGGAAGATCTCCACGGTGCGCGGGCTGATCGACAGCAGCAGGGCGATCTCCTTGTTCGACCGACCCAGGATCAGGGCGTCGAACACCTGGTGCTCGCGCGGCGTCAGGGTGGCCAGCCGGCGGTCGACCTCCAGCCGCTGCTCCTGCCGGGCCGAGATGTGGTCCAGCTGGTCCAGCGCGCCTTTGACCGTCTCGATCATGCGGGTGGGATCGAAGGGCTTTTCGATGAAGTCGATGACCCCGGCCTTCATCAGATGCACCGCCATCGGCACGTCGGCGTGGCCGGTGAAGACGATCACGGGCCAGACGCGGTCGGTCATCTCGCTGAGGCGGCGCACCACCTCTGCGCCGTCCATGCCCGGCATGCGGATGTCGGTGATGACGCACGCCGAGCGGTCTTCCGGCAGGTTGGCGAAGAAGTCGGCGCCGCTGGCGAAACCCCGGGCCCGCACGCCCTCGGCGCGCAGCAGGTGCAGCAGGGAGTCGCGGACCGCCGCGTCATCGTCGATCACGAACACCGAATGCCGGATGTTGCTCATGCCTCTTCAGTCTCCTGCGGCAACTCAATCGAGAAGGCGGCGCCGCCCAGATCGCTGCGCCCCACGGACAGGGCGCCGCCGTGGCTCTCGACGATGGTGCGTGTGACGGACAGGCCCAGGCCCATGCCCGACGACTTGGTGGTGGTCATCGGACGGAAGACGGCCTCGATGTCGTCGCCGGGAATGCCGGGGCCGCTGTCTTCAACCGTCAACCGATAACCTCCGCCGTCCAAGGACTGGCCGCGGATCACCACAACGGATTGCGCCTGATCCGCCACCGCCTCGGCGGCGTTGCGGACCAGGTTGATCACGGCCTGTTGAAACTGGATACGCTCGGCTCGCACGATATCGTCGGAATCGTCGACGTCTGTGCGAATCTCGACCCCCCTATCGCGGGCAATAAGGGCAAAAGCTGGACCCAAATCCTCGATCATGGAAGAAATTCTCTCGCTCTCCAGTCGACGGGTGCCGGTGACCAGCATGTCCCGCATGCGCCGGATAATGCTCCCGGCCCTGAGCACCTGCCCCTTGGCCAGGTCCAGGGTCCTGGCGGCGCTCTGGCCGATCAGCCCGGCCCGCTCGATGTCCCGCTGGCTGGCCTGCATATAGGTGGTGGCGGCGCTGAGCGGTTGGTTCAGCTCATGCGCCAGGGTGGCGGCCATCTCGCCCAGCGAGTTCAGGCGCCAGACGCGGTTCAGCTGGATGTCCAGATCCCGGGCCCGCTCGGTGGCCATCTCCGCCTCGGTCAGGTCGGTGATGCAGACCGCGGCGTAGTCCTCCTCCGAGGCCATGGGCATGACGCCCATCTGCAGGCTCAGGATCAGGGGCCGCCCGTCGGGACGGCGGCCGATCCAGTGGCCGGTCGGCGCCTCCAGCGGACCGTTGGAGGCCTTGCCGTCCAGCCGTTGCAGATCGAAGCCGTGGACCAGCTCTCCGAAGGACCGGTCGGCGGTCTCGAAGCTGTCGATCCCGAACAGGCTGGCGGCGGCCGGAGTCAGGCGGCGGATCTGGCCCTCGCGGCCCAGGATGACCACCGGCACGGTGGCCAGCACCGTATCCAGCACGGCGTTGCGGCCCGCCAGCGTGCGGGTCAGCTCCATGGAGCGGCGGTGCATGCGGCGCTGGGCCCAGCAGATCTCGGCCACCAGCCAGCCCACGACCACGAACAGGCCGGCGTTGACCAGGGTGTCGGCCAGGCTCTCGCGGCTCACCAGCATGACATTGCCCGCGATCGACAGGGCGATGGCCAGGGCGGTCGGCGCGCGGCGCGCCAGCATGGCGGTGATGACCACCGCCGGCACCAGCGGCAGGTAGTAGAAATGGCCGAAGAGCTCGAGCACGGCCCTGAGGGCGAAACACGCCAGAACGGCCCCGATCGCCAGCAGATAGGCCCGCCATCCCCGGTAGGACCGGGTGGTCGCCATGGAGAACAGGATCTCCGACGCCGAGCGCTTGCCTGTCACATCGTGCAGATCGAGTCCGGTGATCGGATCGACCCCTCCCTCTGCCGGAACCTCTGTTCCGCTGGAGTCAGGCATAACAACAATCCGCATAAGGGAAAATACGTATAGGGCCCGCTCTCGTGAGAAAGCGGGCGTCTGGCGTTTGGGGGGGAGCCCTCGGGTGGATTTTTTGCGCCGAGCGGCGCGGCCGCTGCGGGACAGACCTTTCTTTGAAGGGTCTGCGCGATCTCGGCAAGCAGTTCTCAAGTCGGTTAAGGATCAATCAAAGTAAACAGCAACTACGTAGTCCTACGTATTCGTACGGTTTTGTACGTACCGTTGAGTTTACGAAGAATATTAGCGTTACCCGGATTATGTCCCAAACAAACCGGGGTAAGAATGTCCTCCTTCAATCTTCAAGTTGTGCGCCGGACCGGCGCCCTCTTCACGGCGGCCTTCGCGGCTGTCCTCTTCATCGCCGGCCCTGCCGCGGCCGATCCTGAATTCAGCGGCCAGGTCGGCGTGGCCAGCGAATACGTCGGTAAAGGCCTCGGAAAGAGCAACGGCGAGGTCGCCTGGTCGGGCGAGTTCGAGGTCGCCCAGGGCGCCTTCCACGCCAGCGTTTTCGCCTCGACCGCCGAGCTTTCGCAGGGTTCCGACGCCGAGATCATCACGACTGTGGGTTGGGCGCCGGAAGCGCTCGGCTTCGAGTTCGACTTCGCCGTCCTTAACCGTGACCTGCCCGGAACGGCGGCGAACGTGGATTCCAACTACTGGGAATATCAGGCGGATGTGTCGCGCAGCATCGGTCCGGTCAGCGGCCGTTTTCGCGTGAACTACACCCCGGACGGCTTCGCCGGGACCAAGGAAGCCTGGTGGGTCGAAGCCCAGGCCGCCTACAAAATCGCGCCCAAGACCAAGGCTTCGGCCGCCGTCGCCACCCGCCGCGCCCACGGCGGCGCCGACTACACCGCCTGGAACGTCGGCGTGAAGCAGAAGCTGACCGACGCCGTCTCGGCCGACCTGCGTTGGTACGACACCGATGAGCATGACCTGGGCGAGCCCTACGAGGGTCGGCTGGTCGCCGCTCTCACCTTCGCTTTCTGATTTCACTCCGAACGTTCGAGGCTTATCCAGTGAATTTCCTGAACAACATGCCCGTCGGCCGGAAGCTGTTCCTGGCCTTCGCCTGCGTCCTGACGGCGATCGCCGTGATGGGCGCGGTCGTCTTCCTGCAACTGAGGACGCTGGACAGGGCGCAGGCCGAGCGTTCCGTCTCGAACGCCATGGTCCGGTCCACGGCCGCGGCCGAATTCTACATGGTCCGCCAGGAAAACAGCTTCCGCGGTTTCCTGATCTCGAACGATGAATACTACGTCGAACGCGCCGCCGCCCACCGCAACTCCTTCAAGGCCAAGCTGGCCGAGATGCGCGAGAAGGCCACCGGCGACAACCTGGCCGCCATCGACGCGGCCGAACGGACCGCGGACGCCTGGTACGACCACGTCGTCATCAACGGTCGCACGCTCTCGCTCAATCCGGCCACTCGCCATCAGGCCCTGACCATGGTCGGCCGCGACGGTTCGGCGGACAAGGTGATGGAGCCGGTTGAAGAGGCCATCGACGCCATCAAGACCGCCAACGAGGCCGACCTCGAACGGGTTCGCGCCCAGTACGACGCGGCCATGGCCACCGCCAAATGGACGCTGGGCCTCGGCATTCTCGCCGCCATCATCCTGTCGCTGCTGGTCGGGGTGGCCCTGACGCGCGGCATCGGAGGCCCGGTCATGAAGATGGTCGAGCACATGAAGCGCCTGATCGGCGGCGACACCGCGCTGCAGGTGCCGGAAGCCGCCCGCAAGGACGAGTTCGGCGCCATGGGCCAGGCGATCATCGCCTTCCGCGACGCCGCCATCGACAAGATCCGGGTCGAGGCCGAAGCCGCCGACGCCCGCGAGAAGGCCGAGGCCGAACGCCGCCGCAACCTGACCGCCACCGAGGCCGCGGCCGAGGAACAGGCCGCCGTGGTCACCGCTCTGGCCGAAGGCCTGGAGAAGCTCAGCGCCGGCGATCTGACCTATCGCCTGACCCAGACCTTCCCGTCCGACTATGTGAAGCTGCAGTCCGACTTCAACGCGGCCATGGCCCAGCTGAAGGACGCCATGTCGGTGGTCGTCTCCAACGTGTCGGCCATCCGCTCGGGCTCGGGCGAGATCAGTCACGCCGCCGACGACCTGTCGCGCCGCACCGAGCAGCAGGCCGCCAGCCTCGAGGAAACCGCAGCCGCGCTGGATCAGATCACCGCCACCGTCAACAAGACCGCCTCGGGCGCCCGTCAGGCCTCCAGCGTGGTCCAGGGCGCGCGCGGCGACGCCGAGACCTCGGGCATCGTGGTTCGCGACGCCGTCGAGGCCATGAGCGCCATCGAACGCTCGGCGCAGCAGATCAGCCAGATCATCGGCGTGATCGACGAAATCGCCTTCCAGACCAACCTGCTGGCCCTGAACGCGGGCGTTGAAGCCGCCCGCGCCGGCGACGCCGGCCGCGGCTTCGCGGTCGTCGCCTCCGAGGTCCGGGCCCTGGCCCAGCGTTCGGCGGAAGCGGCCAAGGAGATCAAGACCCTGATCTCGGCCTCGACCAATCAGGTGGCGTCGGGCGTGCAACTGGTCGGCCAGACCGGCGAAGCCCTGCAACGCATCGTCGGCCGCGTCGCCGAGATCGACAGCCTGGTCTCCGAAATCGCCGCCTCGGCGCAGGAGCAGGCCACCGGCCTCCAGCAGGTCAACACCGCCGTCAACCAGATGGACCAGGTGACCCAACAGAACGCCGCGATGGTCGAGGAATCGACCGCCGCCAGCCACTCGCTGTCGCAGGAAGCCGAAAGCCTGGCCAACTCGGTGTCGCGCTTCCGCATCGGCGACGGCAGCGTCCAGACGCGCGCCCTGGCGCCGGCTCCGCGCTCCCACGCCCACGCCCCGGTTCCGCAGATGCGGGCCACGGGACGCGGCGGCGCCGCCCTCAAGCCGCAGGCCGTCGAGGACGGCTGGGAGGAGTTCTGATGAGCGACGTCGCCGGTCACTCCCTCGTCCTTCCCGCCGTGCTCGACATCCGCGCGGCGGGGCCCCTGCAGGCCGACCTGCTGGCCGTTCGCGGCCAGCCCCTGACCCTCGACGCCTCGGCGGTCGAGCGTCTGGGCGGCCTGTGCCTTCAGGTTCTGCTGTCGGCCCGCGCCCTGTGGGCGGCTGACGGTCAGCCCCTGACCGTGACGACCGGCGACGGCGCCGTCTTCTCCGACCAGTGGGCCGCGTTCGGCGCGGCCGCCTTCGACACCGTTCCTCTGGGAGCTCCCGCGTGACCAAGACCGTTCTGACCGTCGACGATTCCCGCACCATGCGCGACATGCTGCTGATGGCTCTGGAGGAGGCGGGTTACCGCGTCATCCAGGCCGTCGACGGCGTTGACGGCCTGGAGGTCCTCGCCGCCAACGGCGCGGACATCATCATCACCGACATCAACATGCCCCGGATGGACGGCTTCGGCGTCATCGAGGGCGTGCGCGCCGATCCGAACCACCGCCACACCCCGGTGCTGGTGCTGACCACCGAGAGCGACGCCGAGAAGAAGGCCCGCGCCCGCGCCGCCGGCGCGACGGGCTGGATCGTCAAACCCTTCGACCCGGTGAAGCTGGTGGACGCCGTCCGCCGCGTCGCCGCCTGAGGCAGAGGTAAACGTGGACGCGTTCGAAGCGATCAAGGCGACCTTCTTCCAGGAATGCGACGAGCTGCTCGCCGACCTGGAGGCCAAGCTGCTGGTGCTCGAGTCGGGTCAGACCGACAACGAGACCATCAACGCCGTCTTCCGGGCCGTTCACTCGGTCAAGGGCGGCGCCGGGGCCTTCGGGCTGGAGGCGCTGGTCCGGTTCGCCCACGTCTTCGAGACGCTGATGGATGAGCTGCGCGCGGGACGTAAGGAGTGCGACGACATCACCGTCCGCACCCTGCTGCGCGCCTCCGACGTGCTGGCCGACCACATCGCGGCCGCGCAGGGACGTATCCCCGAGGTCGACGAGGTCCGCTCCGCCGGCCTAGTCGCCGAGATGGAGGTCCTGACCCACGGCGAGGCCTCGGTTCCCGACGCCGCCGCCGAGGACGAGGACGACGATTTCGGCTTCGTTCCCCTGACCGTCGGCCTGCCGTCGCTGGATCTGCCGTCGTTGGACCTGCCGTCGCTCGACCTGCCGCCGCTGGCCGCGCCGGCCTCGGCCACCTCCGGCTGGCGCGTGGTCTTCCGGCCGCACGGCGCCATGTACGCCAACGCCAACGAGACCGGCCTGCTGCTGCGCGAACTGGGCCGTCTGGGACCGATCTCGGTCACGCTGGACGACAGCGCCGTTCCGGCGCTCGACGCGCTGATCGCCGAAGACAACCACCTGATCTGGACCATCGACCTGACCGCCGCTGTCGAGGAGACCGCCGTGCGAGAGGTGTTTGATTTCGTCGAGAGCGACTGCGACCTCAGCATCACGCCGCTGGGCGACGCTCCGGTCGTGGATGACCTGCCCCAGCTGCCCGCCCTGCCCGAACTGGCGGCGCCGGCCGCCGCCGCTGATCTGGACATCGCGGCCCTGCTGGCCCGCGCCGCCGACCCCGCGCCCGCGCCGGTGGTCGAGGCCGCGCCCGTCGCGCCCCTAGCCGCCGCTC
>NZ_JBWKOL010000002.1:0-517628 GCF_059416065.1 Brevundimonas sp. GW821-FHT09G01 | reverse complement strand
GCCCGACCGCCGACGGCGTTCGCGAGCCGCTGAACCGTCGCGCCACCATCGGCATCAACTTCCGCTAAAAACGGAAGCTGATCCGAAGCCTTCGGCCTCAGGCAGGCCGAAGGCCGGTAGGCCAGACTACAGAGCCGCCGGTCCTCCAAAGAGGGCCGGCGGTTTTGCTTTGTCCGCCGCCGCGACGCCCGGGGTGGTCAAAGGCGCGCCCGGTCGCTATCTCCACGGCCTGTCTGAACGGGGTGGACCCACATGCGCGTGGCGATGATCGGAACCGGCTATGTGGGCCTGGTGTCAGGGGCCTGTTTCGCCGACTTCGGCCATGACGTGACCTGCGTCGACAAGGATCAGTCCAAGATCGACCGGCTGGAGAAGGGCGAGATCCCGATCTTCGAACCCGGCCTGGACGATCTGGTCGCCTCGAACGTGCGCGGGGGCCGCCTGTCCTTCGCCCTGGACGGGGCCGAGGCGATTCGCGGCGCCGACGCCGTCTTCATCGCCGTGGGCACGCCGTCGCGCCGCGGCGACGGCCACGCCGACCTGTCCTATGTCTACGCCGCCGCCGAGGAGATCGCCGGCCTGATCGAGGGCTTCACCGTCGTGGTGACCAAGTCGACCGTCCCGGTCGGCACCGGCGACGAGATCGAACGCATCATTCGCGAACGCCGCCCCGACGCCGAGTTCGCCGTGGTCTCCAATCCGGAGTTCCTGCGCGAGGGCGCCGCCATCGAGGACTTCAAGCGGCCCGACCGCGTGGTGGTCGGCACCGAGGACGAACGCGCCCAGGCCGTGATGCGCGAGCTGTACCGTCCGCTGAACCTGAACGAGACGCCGATCCTGTTCACCGGCCGCCGCACGTCTGAACTGATCAAATATGCGGCCAACGCCTTCCTGGCGATGAAGATCACCTTCATCAACGAGATGGCGGACCTGTGCGAGGCGGTCGGCGCTGACGTGCAGCAGGTCGCGCGCGGCATCGGCCTGGACAAGCGGATCGGCGCCAAATTCCTGCACGCCGGCCCCGGCTACGGCGGCTCCTGCTTCCCCAAGGACACGCTCGCCCTGGTGCGCACGGCGGTGGACGCCGGCACGCCGGTGCGCCTGATCGAGACCACGGTCGAGGTCAACGACGCGCGCAAGAAGGCCATGGCCGGCCGCGTCTCCGCCGCCATGGACGGCGACCTGAAGGGCAAGACGGTCGCCCTGCTGGGCGTGACCTTCAAGCCGAATACCGACGACATGCGCGACGCCCCCTCGCTGGACGTGGCCCCGGCCTTGATGGCCCTGGGCGCGACGGTTCAGGCCTTCGACCCCGAGGGCATGCATGAGGCGTCCAAGCTGCTGGACGGCGTGGTGTTCAAGGACGGTCCCTATGAGGCCGTCACCGGCGCCGATGTGGTGGTGATCCTGACCGAGTGGGATCAGTTCCGGGCGCTGGACCTGGACCGCGTCAAGCTGCTGCTGCGTCAGCCGGTGATGGTGGACCTGCGCAACGTCTACCGCCCCGACGACATGCGGGCGCGCGGCTTCCGCTACACCTCGATCGGCCGGGCCTAGGCGACTATCGCGAGACGGTCCGGACCAGCTGGGCCTGGGCTTCGGCGACCGGATCGGGGCGGGGCAGGAGGACGCGGCCGGCGCCGATGACGACGGTCGCCGACAGCACCGCGGCGATGACCGCGATGGTGGCCAGCCTGAGGCCGTCTGCAAATTCCTGATGGTCCGGACGCAATCGTTCCCCCGAGTCGAACGTGCTTCCGTATCGAGCATTCGCGCGCCGGCTGTGCAAGTCACGGAACGGTGTGAGGCGCGGAAAAAGCGGCGTTACGGTCGGCTGGACCGGGGATGAAAGTGGTTAGTGGCTAGTGGTTAGTGGCTGGCCAGCCGGGTACGGCCTCACGGCCTGCGCCGCCCTTCCGCTGACGCCTGACGGTGCTGACGCCACGCTCGTTCTTTGGATGCCTGCGGAAGGGCGGCGCGGAGGGCGCCGTCGCAGGCTGGCGGCCAGCCACTAACCACTAGCCACTAACCACTTGCCGGCCGCCGGCGGCCGCGCATGACGCACCGCCGCCGGAGCCAGTCAGATCAGCCGCGGAACGGGCGGATCAGGATTTCGACGCGGCGGTTCTGGGCCTTGCCGTCCGGGGTGGCGTTGGAGGCGATCGGCTGGCTCTCGCCGCGGCCATCGACGTACAGGCGGTCAGCCAGGACGCCGCGATCGACCAGGTAGCGGGCCACCGAGGAGGCGCGCTGGCGCGAGAGGTTCAGGTTGTAGTCGTCCGCGCCGTCCGAATCCGCGTGACCGACGATGTCGATCAGCGACTGGTCGTAGCGGTCCAGCACCGCAGCCACGTCGTCCAGGGTCGCATAGAAGCGCGCGTTGATGGACGACTGGTTCGAGGCGAAGGTCACGTCCGACGGCATGCGCAGGACCAGGTTGTCGCCCTGGCGCGCCACGCCGACGCCGGAGCCGGACAGTTCGGCTTCCAGCTCGCGCTGCTGACGGTCCATGTAGGAGCCGACCGCCGCCCCGCCCAGGGCGCCGATGCCGGCGCCGATGAGGGCGTTCTTGCGGCCTTCCTCGGAGTTGGAGGTGTTGGTCAGATAGCCCAGCAGGGCGCCGCCCAGGGCGCCGGCGATCACGCCGGTGCCGGTGTTGTTGCGGCGCGGGGTCGAGCTGTACGGGTCGGTGGTGGTGCAGGCGGCGGCGCCCAGCAGGGCGGCGATGCTCACGCCGGTGACGAAGAGTTTGGCGCGCATGATGGATCCTTTCGATCGTACGGGTTCTGGCCCTGAAACGCGGCCTTACAGTCAAGGTTCCTATCTGTACCGGAGCTGAACGGATCCGGTCGGATTTTTTCGGACGGCGCCCACGCTTTGCCAAGGTCGTGCCGCAGGGCGTATGGAAACCGCCAGACTGTCGACAAGGGTTCAGACGTGACCGAAGCCGCCCCCGCCCCGACCCGCGCCCTCGAGCCGGTGTCGATGAAATTGTACGATCAGGACTTCCAGGCCTTCGCCGACAAGCTGGGCCAGTCGTTCAAGCGCTACGGCTTCGCCGTCATCTCGGATCACGGCCTGGACGAGGCGGTGATCGAGGCGGCCATCGACGACTCCAAGGCCTTCTTCGCCCTGCCGGAAGACGTGAAGCGCCAGTACCACCAGCCGGGCACCGGCGGCGCGCGGGGCCTGACCCCGTTCGGCGTCGAAGCCGCCAAGGGCGCCGCCACCGTCGACCTGAAGGAGTTCTGGCACGTCGGCCGCGAGCTGCCCGAGGGCCACCCCTACCGCAAATACATGCGCGACAACGTCTGGCCGACCGAGGTCGAGGGCTTCAAGGACCACCTGTACGGCATGTTCACCGCCATGGACGCCCTGGGCGCCAAGGTGCTGCGCGGCATCGCCCGCTATCTGGAACTCGGCGACGATTTCTTCGCGGACAAGGTCCAGCTGGGCAATTCGATCCTGCGCATGCTGCATTATCCGCCGGTGCCGGCCGGCGCCTCGGGCGTCCGCGCCGGCGCCCATGAGGACATCAACGTCATCACCCTGCTGCTGGGCGCCGAGGAGCGCGGCCTGCAGCTGAAGGACGCCGACGGCGAATGGCTGGAAGTCGCGCCGCCGCCGGGCGCCCTGGTGGTCAACATCGGCGACATGCTGCAGCGCCTGACCAATCACGTCCTGCCGTCGACCAGCCACCGGGTGATCAACCCGACGCCGGAACGGGCCAGCTTCGCCCGCTACTCGACGCCCTTCTTCCTGCACTTCAACCCGGACTTCATGATCGAGACCCTGCCGTCCACGATCACGCCGGAAAACCCTGACCGCTACGCCGGACAGCCGCTGATGGCCGAGGACTTCCTGACCCAGCGGCTGAAAGAGATCCGGCTGATCTGACGTCTGGCAGCCGGCGGCGGTGCGCGACGGGCCGACGCCGGTGGCTGCGAGTGATTAGTGGTTAGTGATTAGTGGCTGGCCAGCAGGGTGCGGCCGTGTGGCCGGTGTCGCCCTTCCGCGGGCGCCGGCTACTGAGATGCCGCTCCCGCGCGCTGTGTACTTCGCCGGCGGAAGGGCGGCGCAAACGGTCCCGTCGCAGGCTGGCGGCCAGCCACTAATTACCAGCCACTTCCCATCCACCAGCGCCTGCCGCCCGAGGCGCCGCCCTACTTGGAAATGCGCAGCTGGCTGATGCTGCGGCCGATGGCGGCGAAGGCCGTCTTCAGCGAGGAGCCGTTCTGCGGCAGGTAGACGTAGTCCGGGCTGGTGGCGCAGGCCTGCATGACCTCGGTGGCCGTATCGACCGTTCCGGGCGTGGTGTCCGGCGTGCCCGAGATGTCGAAGCCCACGGTGTAGATGATGATGTTCTGCGCCTTCATGGCGTTGCACATGTTCACCGACTGCAGGAAGGGGCTGCCGTTGTTGGAATTGTGGTTGATCCAGCGGTCGTTCGAACCGCCGCCCGCGCCCGAGTCCCGCGCCCGCACGCCGTTGTAGTAGACCGCGTTGAACTCGCCGTCGGTCATGATGATCACGACCTTCAGCAGGTTCGGCGTGCCGTAGGGATCGGGCGTGCTTTCCGTCGGGAAGATGGAGGCAAACGTCGGCGAGACCATGTACCAGCCCCAGCCCACGCCGATCTGGCCGGCGGTGCCGCCCTCGGCCTTGTAGGCGTTGATGCGGCTATGCAGCGTGTCGCGGTTGGTGGTCAGCGGCGTGAAGGTGGTGGTCATGCAGCCGCCCTGACCGACGTTGGTCGTCCCGACGTAGGAGAAGGCGACCTTGGACGTGGACGGGGCCGCGTCGGTGTAGGCGTTGGAGCCCACCCGCTCGCTGACGCAGCTGGACGCCTCGAAGATGCGCAGGTTGTTCTCGTTGTTCGTGAACAGGAAGTTGGCGCAGCCGTACTCCAGGCACTGCACCGTGCCGCCCGAGGTGTAGTTGGACACCGCCGCAACGGGGCCGACCATGTTGTTGATCGAGAAGGTCGAGTCCGTCTGCTTGGTGACGGTCTGGTAGAAGGGCGTCGAACCGCTGGGGCTGACGCTGTTCTGGGTGTTCAGCTGGGTCATGCCGCCGACGTTCAGCATGCGGACGTCCTCGCCCGTGGCCAGGCCGTGGCCGTTCGAGGTCACCACCACCTCGCAGGTCGAGACCAGGCAACGCCGGGCGATGCCGCTGCTGGCCGTATAGGTCTGGTAGCCCGTGGTGTTGATGGCCGTTCCGGCGAGGGTCTGCAGGGAGAAGGTGTTGTTGTCGATCCTGACCACCTTGTAGGACTTGCCGTTCAGGTAGGAGGCCAGGTCGGTCTGCCCCGAGTTGTTCCCGTCGGTCACGCCGCTGATCCAGACGAAATCGCCCGTGGAGTAGCCGTGGCTGTTCGCGGTGAAGACCCCGGGGCTGGCCTTCGTCATGGCGGTGATCGTCTTCTGGCTGTTGGCCACCATCCAGGCCGCGCCGGTGATGTTGGTGGCCCCGCGCGCGGCCCCGCGCACATCGTTCAGGTAGCTGCCCGCGTTGACGCCCATCGAATAGGGCACCAGCGCCATTCGGGTCTTGTTGATGCTCTGGTTGGTCTGCACGACCAGGTCGACCAGGTCGTTCGCCGCCTCCTGGAGGTCGGACAGGCGGGTCCCCTCCATCGAGCCGGTGATGTCCAGCACCAGAGACACCTCGATGTCCTTGGTCGCCCGGTTGACCTCGGAGTGGGCGCCCACCTGGATGTAGTCATCCATGAACTTGCCGTAGGGCGGCAGGAAGATGTTGGCGACCAGGGTCTTCACATCGACCTTGGAGCTGGCGACCACGATCTCGGACTTGTTCAGCACGAAGGTGGTGTCGGCCTCGCGCAGGGTGATGTTCGGATAGGCCTTCAGATTGGCCTTCAGGGCGGCCAAGCCGACGCGCTGGATGTTGACGTCGTCGGAGTAGGGCGAGCGGGCGGCGGCCAGGGTGGCGGCGTCCAGGGCGTCCTGCAGGTTGACCCGCACGGTCGAGGCGCGGTGGATATCGACCCCGCCGACGGTCATCAGGACCAGCACGGGCATGCTGAGGCCGAAGATCATCGCCACGTTGCCGCGTGTCTCGGACGCCATGCGGCGAACAAGGTTGCACGCGCCTCGGGCGATCCCGCTGATCCAGTGTCCGATAGCCATCGTCATCCCGGTCCTCGCCGCGGCACAGGGCGCCGACGGTCATCGAGGCGGACGATGACGGAGTTCGGTTAAGGGAAGGCCTAACGGCGAGGGTTAACCCGGCGGTGAGGAACCGCCGGGCTCTCTGGTTCAGGCCATCAGACGTCCCAGCCGCAGCTCTTGCCGCGGTTCTGCACGGTCAGCCAGGCGTTCAGCGGCGCGAAATAGTCGGCCACCGCCGAGGCGTCGTTGCCGCGCTCGCCGGTGAAGGCTTCCATCGCTTCCGGCCACGGACGCGACTGACCCATCTCCAACATCCGCTCGAAGCGCTCGCCCACCTCCTTGTTTCCGTAGATCGAGCAGCGGTGCAGCGGGCCCTGCCAGCCGGCCTGCTTGCAGGCCGCGCGCTGGAACTGGAACTGGTAGATGTGGGCCAGGAAGTAGCGGGTGTACGGAGTGTTGCCCGGGATGTGGTATTTCGCGCCCGGATCAAAGGCGTTGGCCGGACGCGGTCCCGGCGGGACCAGGCCCTGATACTTCAGCATGTTGGCCGACCAGGCGTTGTTGTACTCGGCCGGGCTGGTCTCGCCGTCGAAGACGCCCCAGCGCCAGCGGTCGACCATCAGGCCGAACGGCAGGAAGGCGATCTTGTCCAGCGCCATCTTCAGCAGGAAGGGGATGTCCTCTTCCGCGCCCGGCGTGGTCTGCAGCAGGCCGATCTGGTTCAGATAGGTGGGCGTCAGGGCCGACAGGCCGACGAAGTCGCCGATGGCCTCGTGGAAGCCGTCGTTCGCCCCGTTCTTGAACAGGAAGGGCTGATCCTTGTAGGCGCGCTGGTAGTAGTTGTGACCCAGCTCGTGGTGGACGGTGTAGAAGTCGTCGCCGTTCACCTGGGTGCACATCTTGATGCGGATGTCCTCGGCGTTGTCGAGGTCCCAGGCCGAGGCGTGGCAGACCACCTCGCGGTCGCGCGGCCGGGTGATCATCGACCGCTCCCAGAAGGTCTGGGGCAGGGCCGGCAGGCCCAGCGAGGTATAGAAGCCCTCGCCCGTGCGGACCATGCGGGTGGCGTCGTACTGGGCGTTCGTCAGCAGCGCATCAAGGCTGTAGCTGGACGTCCCGCCGCTGGTCGGGGCCACGACGTCGTAGATGTTGCCCCACTGCTGCGACCACATATTGCCCAGCAGGTCGGCGCGGATCGGCCCACGATCGGGCTGGACGGCGTCGCCGTACTTCGCGTTCAGGCGGCCGCGCACATAGCAGTGCAGGTTCACGTAAAAGGGCTTCACCTGTTCCCACAGGCGGTCGGTCTCGGCGGCGAAGGCGTCCGGGTCCATGTCATAGCCCGCGCGCCACATGGCGCCGGTGTCGGCGAAGCCGAGCTCGCGGCTGCCCTCGTTGGCGATCTCGACCATCCGGGCGTAGTCGGCGGCCATGACCGGCGAGATGGTGCGCCACCCCTCGTACAGGGCCTTGGTCTCGTTGGGGTCGCGGCTCTCGGCGATCAGGACGTTGGCGTCGTCCAGCGTGATCTGGCGGCCCTGATACTCGAACTTGCCGACGGAGTAGGTCGAGTCCAGGCGGGTGGTGATCTCGGCCAGTTCATTGGCGGCGCCCGGACGGTTCGGGGCGGGCAGCACGATGCCGAGGCGCAGCAGGTTCAGCTTGCGGCGGACATCGGCGGGAACCTGGACGTCGTTGAAGGCGGCGGCCTGGTTGGCCAGTTCGACCTGGGTCTCGGTGACCTCGGCGTTGATGCGGCTCTCCAGCCACATGGTGTCGTAGGTGATGTTGGTGGCGCGGGTCCACTGGATGCGCGCGGCCTCTTCGCTCAGCGCGGCCAGCCGGGTCTCGGCGGCGGCGACGAAGGCGGCGGCGCCTTCAGTCGTGACGGGCCAGGTCTGGGTCGCGGACGCCGGGGCGGCTGCATCGGTCGCGGCCGGGGCGGCGGCGCTGTCGGCGTGGCTCAGGCCGGCGCAGGCGGCGACGCCGAAGGCGAGCGCGCAGACGGCGGTCGCGGTCATCAAGGTACGCTTCATAGGCTCCTCCTCGCGGCCTCCCGCCGCTGGTTTGGCGACAAGGGACGCGCGCCGGCCGATGGCGTCAAGCGGTCAGCGGTGCGGATCTAGCGAAGGACGCAGCGCGCCAGGCCCTCGTTCCGGACCGTGCCCATGGCCGCCTGGACCCGCGAGGCGCGGCGACGGACATAGGGGCCGGGCGCCGCCGCCTTGTAGCGGCGCGGGCTGGGCAGGATGGCGGCCAGGCGGGCGGCTTCGCGGGCGGTCAAATCCTTGGCGCTCTTGCCGTACCAGTGCCGCGCGGCGGCCTCGGCGCCGTAGATCCCCGGTCCCCATTCGGCGACGTTCAGATAGACCTCCATGATCCGGCGCTTGCCCCAGGTGGTCTCGATCAGAAGGGTGTAGCCGGCCTCCAGCCCCTTGCGGATCCAGTCCCGGCCCGGCCACAGGAAGACGTTCTTGGCGGTCTGCTGGCTGATGGTGGAGCCGCCGCGGATGCGGCCGCTTCCGCGCTTCTCGGCCCTGGCGTTGGTCTGCAGCGCCTTTTCGATGGCCTTCATGTCGAAGCCGGCGTGGGCGCAGAAGGTGGAGTCTTCCGAGGCGATCACCGCCTCGACCAGACGAGGCGAGATGTCGTCGAGCGAGCGCCAGCGATAGTCCCGGCCGGAACCCTCGAACAGCCGGGCCGTCATCAGCCAGGTCTGGGGCGGCGGCACGAAACGGTACAGGGCCACGCTCCCGACCAGCAGCACGGTCAGCGTCAGGAAGACGGTCAGGATCGGCCGCCGCCTCTTTGGTTTGGGAGCCCCCGTCATGCGCCGATGTTGGGCGGCTCCTCGGGCGGGCGCAAGAGGTCAGGCGGCGAGGGTGGGCGGCGAGCCCTTGGTGCCGCATTCCAGGCCCGCGGCGCGCACGTCGGCCTCGCCGATCCCGGCGCCGACCAGCTTCAGGATCTCCTCCAGAACGCTGTCCAGCGGGGCGGCGACCCCGGCCAGGATGTCGCGCAGGGTCGCGGGCAGCCCCGGCAGGGAGACGCCCAGCAGCCCCAGCACCTGGACGTCCAGATGGGCGTTGGCCACCAGGCTGGTCAGGGTCGAGCCGAGGATGCCCTTGGCGCCGATGGTCTGGGCCTTCAGGCTGTTGATGTCGGCGCGGTTGAAGCGCAGGCGGGTGTCGCCGGAATCGCCGACATTGATGCGGGCGGCGGCGCGGACCTTCAGGACGGCGGTATCCAGGATCGCGGCGGGCGACAGGGCGGCGTCGCGCGAGAAGTCGGACAGCTTCGAGGACTCGATCTCGCCCAGGGCGACGCTGGCGATGCCGGACCGGGCGGTGACGTCGAAACTGTCCTCGCGGCAGTTGATGGAGGTCAGGGCCGCCTTGCCGCTGGCCACCTCGGCGTAGACCGGCAGATGGACCCGACCCAGGCCGGCCAGATTCGCGGTGGTGACGTCCACATGCAGCCGGACCTGGGCGGTGCGCACCACGGTCGTGCCGTCGCGGGCCACGGTCAGCCAGGGGGATTTCTGCTCGCGTTCCCCGACGGCCAGGCGGACCTTGGCGGTGACGGGGCCGTCGACATCGGCGTTCAGATCAATGGTCTGCGGCCCGGCGGCCTCGCCCAGGGCGGCGTTGAGCAGGTCCCAGACGGGAACCTTGGCGCTGATATCGCCCTTCACGCCCGACGCGACATTGATCAGGGAGCCGAGGCGCAGGTTTCGGTCCGGCCCGGTGGCCAGCGTGGCGGAGATGCTCTTCAGGGCCAGGTTGGTCGGACCTGTCGTGCCCTTCGCCATGGCGTCGACCAGTTGGCGGGTCGACAGGTCGCGGGTCAGCAGGTTTTCGCGGTCGTCGGCGGACAGGACGCGGCCCAGTTCGTCCAGCAGGTCGTCGACGTCCAGGCTGGAGGCCAACATGTTGTCATAGGACAGGGCGGTCAGCTTGATCTCGCGTCCGATCAACTGGGACAGGATGGCGTTGGCCAACGGGGGGTCCAGGGTCAGCAGGCGCGAGCCGATGGAGAAGGCGGCGGCGTCGCGCGCCGGGCGGATGGCCACGGCGGTCTTCTGCACCCGCACCGACCCGATGCCGAGCACGGAGCCGAAGAACAGGGGCACGTCCTCGCGCAACACCACGCGAACGGCGTCGGGAACGGGCCCTTCGGGGTTGAAGCGGTCGGCCACGGCGACATCGGCCTTTGCCTGATACTCGCCTAGGGCGACCTGTTCGATGCGCGCGCCGGACTGCTTCAGGCTCAGCACGCGTCGCACGGTGCTCTCGGCGGTGGTCAGGTCGCCGGCGGCCGAGACGGCGGCGGTGTCGGCCAGTCCCTGCAGCGCGCGGGCGCGGAATTCGACCGAGGCGGCGTCGACCGTGGCGGCGGTCGCGGTGATGACGAGCACGGCCAGCAGCACCGAGAGGGCGCCGACCCCGCCCCGCTGGTCGCGGCGCAGGCGTTTGAGAAAACCGGTCATCCTGCGGCCTCCGGAATGACGACGACGGCCTCGCGGGTGACGGCGGGGTTGGGCATGGGAATGAGCCGCGCCAGGTCGTAGTCAGGCAGGGTCGTGGTCACGGACACGGCGTAGAGGTCGCCGTCGCGCCAGGCGCGCCAGGTGCGGGTCGCGCCCTTCTCCAGCGGCACGCGCGCCACGGCGCCGGTCATCAGGCCAGAAACGATGGTCTGGCGCTCTGTGTCGTCCAGGCCCGCCACGGCGGCGCGGGCTCCGTCACTGGCCAGGTTCTGGGTCTGCGACGCGACCGTGAACCAGCGGCTGTAGAAGATGCCGCCGGCGACGAGGGCGAGCAGGACCGGAGCGAGTATGGCGAACTCCACCGCGGCTCCCCCGCGGCGGTTGCGCATGAGCGTGAGGATTACCGGGCGCGACATGGGGGCGCCTTTCCGGCGCCGGATGTGGAGTTGAGAATGGTGTCGGCCATGGTCCGCCGGGTCTTCGGACATTCGGCCATCGAGACGATGCGCCATTCTTCGGGAGAGAGGTCCGCCATAGACACCGGCTTGGGCCGCGTGCGCTGGGGCGCCTCGGTGCGGGGCGGGACCTCTAGTCCCAAGAAGCCAGGAATGGGTTTGGCGTGCGACATGGTCACAGCCTAACGCCACAATGGCTAATACACCCTAAACGGGTAGATGGTAATTTATACGCGTAGAAATGGTCATTTCACCCTAGTAGAAATACGCATCGGAAGACGATGTTTCGAGAATCCGCGAATTTCGGACGAATTCATCCCTGAATGAGATTCAGGTGTCGGCGACCCCCGCGCCGCCGTCCTCGTCGGCCCAGGCGATGCGCCGGGAGTCCGCGCTCATGGCTAGGGCCACGATGGGGGCGCCCTTCTCGGCCTTCAGGAAGTTCAGGCCCTGGCCGGCCGGATCGGCCAGCCAGACGCGCCCGTCGTTCAGCCCGGCGGCCAGCAGGCCGGCCTTCGGCGTCGACGCGACCAGGGTGACCAGGCTGCTTTCGTCGAAGCCGATCTCGGTGGCCTCGCGCCCCATCGGACCGTTGGCGCCGACGAAAGGCCACAGCACGGCGCCCTGCGCGCCCGAGGTGGCCATCAGCTGGCCGTTGGACAGGAAGCTGACCGACTTCACCTTCCCGGGGTAGCCGCCCATGCGCAGGTTCTTCTGGTCCTTGATCCGCCAGCCGTGCAGCTGGTTGTCCTGCATGGCGGTGACGACGAAGGCGCCGTCCGGCGAGAAGGCCACGCCGGTATGCGACCCGGCCCACTTCAGCAGGGTCGGCTTCTGGTCGGCGATGCGCGCGAACCATAGCGCCGCGCCGCCGTAGGTCGAGGTCGCGATCCGCCGGCCCTTGGGCTCGAACGCCACGCCCGAGACGGTGCGCTCGTGCACGAAGTCGCGGCGGAAGGCGGCGTCCTTGGCGTCGATCACCGACAGGGTCTTGCCCGCCGAGAAGGCGATCAGCCCGCTTTCGGCCGAGGCGGCGATGGAATCGATCCACGCGCCCTTGGCGGTGGCCAGCAGGCCGGCCTCGCCCTTGCGGTGCCAGATCACCCGGCCGTCGTCGCCGCCGGTCAGGACGCCCTCGCCCGACGGGTGGGCGCAGGCGCACAGGATCGCGCCGTCGTGGGCGATGCTGAAGGCGCCGTCCTCGAACCGCACCGCGCCGTCGCCCAGGGCGAAGGCCGCGCCGTCCTTCTCGAACAGGGCGGCGGTGGGCTGGGCATCGAACTGGAAGAGGGTCATGTCTCGGCCTTGTGGGTCTCGACCCACCGGCGGGTCATGAACTCCGCCGAGGCGTATGCCTCCTGCAGCGCCACGTTCCAATAGGTCAGGGCGTCCAGCGGGATGGCCGCGCCGGACACCGCGCAGCGCACGAAGTCGCCGGGCTGAACCACCTCGAAGTCGGGGGTGCCGTAATGCAGCACGGCTTCGCGATGCGGGGCGTGGGGCGGGTTCACCAGGGCAGCGCCTCGCCGTTCCAGCGGAGGAAGCGGTTCAGCGACGCGCCGACGATCAGCGCGGTCCTGGGCTCGGGTGCGATCAAGCCGCGCACGCCTCGAACCCGGCCTTCAGCGCCGCCTCGTCAAGATCGCGGCCGATGAAGACGGCGCGCGACCAGCGGCGTTCCTTGTCGCCCCACGGCTTCTGCAGGTCGCCCTCCAGGATCATGTGCACGGCCTGGAAGACCAGGCGGCGGTCCTCGCCGGCCACCTCGATGATGCCCTTGGCGCGCAGGATGTTCTGGCCCTGCTCGCCCAGCAGCTTGTCCAGCCAGGCGGTGAATTTCTGGCCGTCCATCGGACGGTCCAGCGACAGGGCGATGCCCTTGATGTCGTCCTCGTGCGCATGGCCGCGCGGACCGTGGTGGTGGTCGTGCCCATGATCATGCCCGTGATCATGGGCATGATGATCATGGTCGTGATCATGACCGCAGTGATCGTCGTGCACATGGCCGTCCGCGCCGTGCGGCGGATTGACGAAGTCGGGACGCACCTCGGTGATTCGGTCCAGGTCGAAACCGTGCACGCCCAGCACCTGGTCCAGCGGCACATTGGCCCGCTCGGTGCGGGTGATGGGGGCCAGGGGGTTGAGGGCGCGCAGGCGGCGCTCGACTTCGTTCAGCTCCTCGGCGGTGACCAGGTCGACCTTGTTCAGGATGATGCGGTCGGCGAAGGCGACCTGCTCACGGGCCTCCTTGGAGTCGTCCAGGCGCGCCATCACGTGCTTGGCGTCGACCAGGGCGGTGACGCTGTCCAGCTGGGTCTTGGCCTTGACCTCCTCGTCGACGAAGAAGGTCTGGGCCACCGGGCCGGGGTCGGCCAGGCCGGTGGTCTCGACGATGATGGCGTCGAAGGCGGGCTTGCCCGGGCGCTGGCGCTTCATCAGGCCGGCGACGACGCGGATCAGGTCGCCGCGCACCGTGCAGCAGACGCAGCCGTTGTTCATCTCGAACACGTCCTCGTCGGCGCCGACCACCAGGTCGTTGTCGATGCCGATCTCGCCGAACTCGTTGACGATGACGGCGTAGCGCTTGCCGTGGTCCTCGGTGAGGATCCGGTTCAGCAGGGTGGTCTTGCCCGCGCCGAGATAGCCGGTGAGGACGGTGACGGGGATCTTGGCGTTTGCGGCGGAAGCGGTGTCGGTCATGGGCCGCTAGATGGCGGTTGGGGCGCCGGAAGGGAAGGGGGCTGGCCACTTGCCGGTCGATGCAACTTCAGGGGGATTTTCGCCTTGCGAAGACGGGAGAAGGTGGTGAAGCTTCGCCGTGAACCCTGGAGGCCCGCCCCCGATGAGACTTCCTCCAAGCTATTTTCGTCCCTTCGACAAGGTCTACCGGGCCGTGACGGCGGACATTCGTAGTAGGGCGGCCACCCTCGCCGGCGACGAACGGACGTGGCTGGAGCGGCTCGTCGTGACGTTCCTGGAAGAGCGACAGCGCTGGAACGACAGTGGGGAGCTGGCGGGATACCGGGCGATCTGGCTGCGTCTGAACACGCCCCTGCTGCGGCTGGCCGCCGGGGCCTACCTCCATGTCGCCTATGATCTGCCCCGGGCCATGGCGAACGACTGGCCGGGCCAGGGACGGTGGGCGCACGCGCCCACCGTCGCGCGGGGCGAGGGCGTCTTCATGGGACTGGCTTCGATCTTTCCCCTGCATTTCCAGTTGAGCCTGGGGCTGGGGTGGCTGCCGTCCGGCCTGTTCCGGGACTATCTGGACGCCCCCATGGATCGGCTCAGGCGGGGCGCCTGGGCGCACGCCCGCATCCTGGCCACCGAACCCGGTCGCCCTCAGCGCGAAGCCGCGATGGCGGAGGCCCTGACCATGGGTTTGAAGGATGCGTGGGATCTGCAGCCGTGGAAGATCAAGAAATTCCTCCGGCCGCCCGACGGCGCCGTGTTTCCCGTCGTGACCGTTCCCCTGCTGACGCTGGTCGCGGGCAGTTCGCTGGCGACCGGGCTCACCGTCGCGGTGGTCCTATGGGGCCTTTTCGAGTGGCGTCTCTACGTGGCCCGGAATCGGCAGGTGCAGCGCGAGTTCATCGCGACCTGGGGCGAGATGCTTGAGGACTATGTACGCGTCGCGGTGCGGGAGCCCGAAGACCTAGAGCGCTTCCGGCGTCAGCGCCGCATCGACCTGAGGCTTGATACCGCGGACTGATCCGCGGTCGTTCAGCAGTCCGGACAGTCCGGCAGCGCCCCGCTTTCCAGCTGAAGCGTGGTGTGGCCGATCTGGAAGCGGGCGCGGGCCAGGGTCTGGGCCTCCGCCAGCAGGGCGTCGGCGTCGGCGCGCTCGTGGACCAGATGGGCGGTCAGGGCGGTGTCGGTGGTCGACAGCCCCCAGATGTGCAGGTCGTGCACGGCGCGGACGCCGGGCAGGGCCAGGAAGGCGGCCCGAACGGCCTCGACGTCGACGTTCCGCGGCGCGGCGTCCAGCGCCAGGTTCACCGAGTCCTTCAGCAGGCCCCAGGTGCCGAGCAGGATCACCACCACGATGGCGATGCTGACCAGGGGATCCACGATCGACCAGCCGGTCAGCAGGATGACGCCCCCGGCGATGACCACGCCGATGGAGACCGCCGCGTCGGCCATCATGTGCAGGTAGGCGCCGCGAACGTTCAGGTCCTTGTGCTGGTCCTTCATGAACAGCAGGGCGGTGCCTAGGTTGATCACGAAGCCGATGCCCGCCACGATCATGATGGTGACCGAGCCGACCGGGGCCGGTTCGGCCAGGCGACGCACGGCCTCGAAGGCGATGGCGCCGCAGGCGAAGATCAGCAGCAGGGCGTTGAACAGGGCGGCGAGCACCGTGGCCTTGCCGTAGCCGTAGGTCTTCTGCGACCCGCCCGCGCGGCGCGCCAGCCAGGCCGCGCCCCCGGCCATCGCCAGGCCCAGCACGTCCGACAGATTATGCCCGGCGTCGGCCATCAGGGCGGTCGAGCCGCTGATGATCCCGGCCCCGAACTCCACGGCCACGAAGGCCAGGTTGACGATCAGGCCGACGGCGTAGCGCCAGTCGCCGGTGTCGACCGGGCCGTGATGATGGCCCCCGGGCCCGTGGCTGTGCCCATGCCCATGGTCATGGGCGTGGTCGGCATGATCGTGTGCGTGGTCGTGTCCGTGCGCCATGCGGCGTCCTTAGGCTCCGTCGCGTAAGGGGTCAATGCGGCGTTCTACTAAGTCATTGAATGTAAATATATAACCTTTCACCAACCTTCAGTGTTGGTGGAAGACGACCAGCAGCCCGATGGCGATCAGGGCGACCCCCAGGACCGCGCCCTCGTAACGGGCCCAGCGTTCCAGCCGCAGCACCGACCAGCCGGCGCGGGCCAGCAGGGTGAAGACCGCCATGCCGGCGACCGTGCCCGCCGCGAAGGTCAGGGTCAGGGCGATCAGCACCAGCAGGCCCTCGGTGGCCTGCGACAGATAGATGGGCAGCAGGACCTCGCCCGGCGACACGGCCATCATGGCCACCAGCCCCCAGAAGGCGGCGGCGTGGGACACGGTGGGCTCGGGCAGGTCCATCTCCGGGCCGCCCGCCATCCGGGGGCGGCGCAGGGTGGCGCGGGCCAGGTAGAAGGTGCCGAACAGGAACAGCAGCACCGCCGAGATGTGCGGCAGCAGGCCCGAGATCCACTGGTCGAGCGCCAGCCCGGCCATGACGATCAGGCTGCCGAACAGGGCGGTGGTGGCGATATGGGCCAGGCCGGCCGCGCCGACCGCGCCGAGCACGCGCGGCAGGTTCCAGCGCTGCGCCCGGCCGACCAGCACGAAAGGCAACCAATGCGTGGGCAGGGCGGCGTGCAGGAAGGCCGTGGCGAAGCCGGTCCCCAGAAGGGACAGCAGAATGGGTTGCTCGAGATCGGACGGCGACATTGCTCGCCCTGTAGCGTGTTACTTTATAACAGTCGAGCCCGGCGGCGCATTTTTCGTGCGCCGCCGGATCGGTGGATCAGAACATCCAGTCGTCGTGACCCGGCGCGTGGCCGATGCCGGGGATGGCGTGATCTTCCAGCACGGCGATCTGCACGCCGTCGATCATGACCGACGGAGCCAGATGGCTCATCTCGAGCCCATGCGCATCGTCGCCCAGGCCCGGCTGCACCAGCGGAAGGTGATCGCCCTTGCCGATGAGGAAGTCGTCGTCGGTCACCCCGGGCAGGACCAGGGGTTCGGCCGTGTCCTTCTGGTCGTCCGCGATGAGGCCGGGCTGGGTGAGCGGCTGCGAAGCGGCGTCCTTGACGAACAGGACCGGCGAGGCGGCGCCGCCGCTGAGGATGGCCGTCACGCCGTTGGAGAAGCGGACCTCCTCGATGCCGTTCAGCAGGTCGATCCCGTCGCGACCGCCGACATTGTCGGTGATCCGGTACTGGCTGCCGCCCAGGTGCACGATCGTATAGTCGGTGCTGAGGCCGCTCATGACCACGGTGTCGCGGCCAGACCAGCCGTCCAGGACGTCGTCGCCGCCGCCACCGGTCAGGGTGTCGTCGCCCATGCCGCCGGTGATCTCGTTGGCCAGGGCGTTGCCCTGACCGGCGAAGTTGCCCGTGCCGGTGAAGCGCATGTGCTCGACGTTGTCGGCCAGGGTGTAGCTGTGCAGCGTCGTCTCGACGCGGTCCACGCCCTCGCCCGACAGCTCGACGATCGTGTCGTTGGCGTCGACGATATAGAGGTCGTCGCCCGCGCCGCCGTACAGCTCATTGGCCACGCCGGATCCGCCGCGCAGGGTGTCGTTGCCCTCGCCGCCGATCAGGATGTCGTAGCCGGCGCCGCCGTCCAGCACATTGTCGCCCGTGCTGGCGATGATCACGTCGTTGAAGGCGGTGCCGATGATGTTCTCGACCCCGCTGACATAGTCGGTTCCGCCGTCGCCGTCGGTCACCTCGCCCGTATCCAGCTGGGCGCGAATGCCCGAGGCCGCGGCGCTGTAGTCCGCCGTATCGACCCCGTCGCCGCCCCGCAGGACGTCGTTGCCGCCGCGTCCGATCAGCACGTCGTCGCCGTCGCCGCCATCCAGCCTGTTGGCCGAAGCGTCGCCCGACAGGCTGTCGTTGAAGGCCGAGCCGGTCAGGTTCTCGATGCTGGTCAGGATATCGGAGCCGCCGTCGCCGTCGTTGGTGACCGCATTGGCCGCCAGATCAGCCACGACCCCGGCGGCGGCCGTCGCATAGCTGGCCGTGTCGCTGCCCAGGCCGCCGTTCAGCCGGTCCCGCCCGGCGCCGCCGCTCAGGATGTCGTCGCCGGCGGCACCGGTGAGGACGTTGTTCAGCGCATTGCCCCGGCCCTGGAAATTGCCCGAGCCGGCGTAGGTCAGGTCCTCGAAATTGGCCCCCAGGAAGAAGGCGTTGAGGGTGGTGACGACGGTGTCATGCCCCTCGTCGACCTCCTCGATGATCGTGTCGTCGGCGTCGACATAATAGGTGTCGTCGCCCTCGCCGCCGTACATCTCGTTGGCCGTGCCGGTTCCGCCGTACAGGGTGTCGTTGCCGGCCAGGCCGACCAGGACGTCATAGCCCCCGCCGCCGCTCAGGACGTTTTCGCCCTCGGCCCCGGTCAGGGTGTCGTTGAAGGCCGAGCCGGTGAGGTTCTCGATCTCGATCAGGGTGTCCACGCCGCCGTCGCCGTCGTCGTCGGCCGTTCCCGTGTTCAGGCCGGCCACGACGCCGCTGCTGGCGTTGGTATAGTCGGCGGTGTCCTTGCCGGCGCCGCCGGTCAGCGTGTCGTTGCCGCCGCCGCCCACGAAGGTGTCGTCGCCGCCGCCCGAGGTCAGGACGTCGTCGCCCGATCCGCCGGTGACCACGTCGCCCTCGGTGTCCTGGCCGGTGATGGTGATGGTGACCGTGGCGGTGTTGCCGTTGGCGAGGGTGTAGCTGAAGGTGTCGGTCGCCGTCTGGTTCGGCGAACCCGACGACGGGCCCGGAATGTACGCGAACGCCCCGTTGGGATCGTAGCTATAGGTCCCGTCGGCGTTGAGCGTCAGCAGGGCGCCCGACGGCAGGGTGATCTGCATCCCGACCGACGCTGCGGAGCCGTTCACGGCGCTGACCACCAGGGCGGGGCCGTCCACGTCGCTGTCGTTGGCGAAGACCGTGCCGCTCACGGCGGCGGTCTCGGCGGTGATGTTGACGTCGTTCACCGCGACGGGGGCGTCATTGACCGCGCTGACGGTGACCGTCGTGCTGACATTGACGGCCGTGAGATTGGAGCCGCCGCCGTTGTCCGCGATCGAGACCACGGTCACGGTGCGGTCGCCCACGGTCGGGTTCTGACTGGCGTTCCGATAGACGAGCGCGTCCAGGATCTGCTGCGCGTGGGTGTTCGAGCTGATGCCGACGATGATGACGTTCAGCACGCCCGCCCCGCCCGAGGTCACCTGCACCATCACGGCGCCGCCCGGCGCGGGCTGGATGAAGGGGCTGCCGGCCACAAGGTTGATGGGCACGCCGGACAGGATCAGCTGCTCGTCGAGGCCGTCGGAAACGCCGCTGACCTGCAGGCGCAGCGTCAGTTCCTGGCCGCTTTCGGGATTGGTGACAGTCACTCCCGAGAACAGGTCCGCCGAGGCGCCGTCCTCGACGAAGGTCGTGGTCGTGCCCGTCAGGCTCAGCGTCGGGGCGTCATTGACGCCTGCGACGGCCGAAGTGCCGGCGCTGGTCACGCTGTTGGCGAAGCCCTGGCCGTCGGTGTAGCTGGTGATCACGCGGATTACGCCGCCTACGTCGGCGTCGCCGAGGGTGTAGGTCGATTGGTCGGCCCCGACGTTGACGAAGCCGGATCCGGTGTTGCGCTGCCACTGGTAGTGCAGCGTGCCCAGGCCGTCGGCGTCGGCGAGCGTCGAGGAATCGGCGGTCAGGACCTGGTCCTCGGTCGCCGTGCCGGTGATCGAGACGCCGCCCGTGGGCGCGTCGTTGATGGCCGCGATGGCCGCGGTGCCGGCGCTGGTCGCCGATTCCGAGAAGCCCTGGCCGTCGGTGTAGCTGATGACCACGCGGACCACGCCGCCCACGTCGGCGTCGCCCAGGGTGTAGGTCGCCTGGTCGGCCGCGCCGATGGAGACGAAGCCCGAGCCGGTGTCGCGCTGCCAGTCGTAGTGCAGCGTGCCCAGGCCATCCACGTCGGCCAGGGTCGAGACGGCGGTCAGGACCTGGTTCTCGGTCGCCGTGCCGGTGAGCGAGGCGCCGCCGGTGTGCGGATCATTGACCGCCGCGATGGCGGCGGACGCCGCCGAGGTCGCCGATTCCACCGTGCCGCCGGCGTCGGTGTAGTAGATGACCACGCGGACCACGCCGCCCACGTCGGCGTCGCCGAGGGTGTAGGTCGACTGGTCGGCGCCGACGTTGACGAAGCCGCCGCCGGTGTCGCGCTGCCATTGATAATGCAGGGCGCCCAGGCCGTCCGGATCCGCCAGGGTCGAGACGGCGGTCAGGACGCCGTTCTCGCTTGCCGTGCCGGTGATCGCGGCGCCGCCGGTGTGAACGTCGTTGGCCGCCGTGACGGTGACGCTGGTCGTCTGGGTCGTGCTGGTGCCGCCGTCGCCGTCGGTCAGGACGATGGTGACCGTGCGAGTCGCGGTGTTCGGCGCGTCCGAGGTGTTGTTGTACTGCAGCGCCCGCACCAGGGCCTGCGTCGCCGCCGGGGTGGCGTCGGTATCGAGGGTGATGACCAGGGCCACGCCGCCGGTCCCGCCGGTGAAGGTGCCGATCTGCACGCCCTGATACAGGATCGCCGAACCCGAGACGCCGATCTGGCCGGCCCCGTTGCCGATGTTGGCCACGCTCAGCACGTCCTGCCCCGCCTGGCCGTTGGCGGTGATGGTGACGGTCAGGGTGCCGGTGTCGAAGTTCAGGCTTTCCGCGTCCGCCACCGTGGCGTTGCCGCCCACGTCCAGCCGGACCGGCACGTTCTCGGTGTGCGCGGCCGCGTCGCCGTTCAGGTTGGTGAAGGTCGGGGCCGTGTTGCTCGACGCCGTGGTGAAGTTCAGCGTCGTGGGGTTGAAGATGCCCGCGAACACCGCGCCCTCGGCGTCGGCGAAGGTCTCTTGGTCGATCAGGATGTAGTAGTTGGTCAGGCCCGCCAGGGTGACGGACGGGTCGATCGTCCAGGTCGTGCCCGAGCCGGTCACCTGGGCCGAGCCGATCGAGATGGTCTCGATCAGGGTGCCGTCGCCGCGGTAGATGTAGATGTTGCCGTTGCCCTTGGTGACGCTTTCGCTGAACGTCAGGGTGATGTTGGCGCCCGGGGCCACGCCCGTGCCGTTGTCCGACGGGGTGGTCGCGGTCAGGCGCGGCGGGGCGCCGTTCTGGCGGTACAGCACCAGGCCGCCGCCGGCCTGGTCGCGGTCGACGATGTCCACGTCGCCGTCGCCGTCGATGTCCACCGCGGTCCAGGTGGTCAGCTGCTGGGCGGTCAGGTCCAGCCCCTCGAAGGGCGTGCCGGTCAGGCTGGTGAAGTTGGTGAAGGACCCGCCGTCATTACGGAAATAGCCGAAGCCGGTCCCGGCGGTGTTGCCGTTCTGGTAGATGGCGTCGGTGTCGCCGTCGCTGTCGAAGTCGCCGAAGATCATGCGGGCGTCGAAATTGCCGATGTCGGCCAGCGGATCCGCCGTGCGGACCATGGTCCCGCCGTCGTTGCGGTACATCACCTGGGTCGTGCCGCGATCCAGGATGTCCATGTCGCCGTCGTCGTCGATATCGACCACGAAGGTGGAGGTGGTGATCTGCAGGCCGGTGAAGACGACGCCGGTGAAGGGCGTGCCCGCCGCCGCGGCGTTGGTGAAGTTGGTGAAGCTCAGGCCGCCGTCGTTGCGCAGGAAGCCGATGCCCGATCCGGCGGTGTTGCCGTTCTGGTAGAGGGCGTCCACGTCGCCGTCGCCGTCGAAGTCGCCCCAGACCATGCGCTGGTCGAACGAGCCGGTGTCCGGGATCGGATCGGCGATGCGGGTGAAGCCGGCGTTGCCTTCATTCCGGAAGAAGGTCGTGCTGTTGGATGTGCGGTCCAGGATGTCCAGGTCGCCGTCGCCGTCGAAGTCCAGGATGAAGAAGTTGGCCGGGCTGATCTGACGGCCCGACAGGTCCACGCCCTGGAAGATCGACCCGGCGGCGGTGGCGTCGGTGAACGTGACGAACGTCCCGTTGCCGTTGTTCCGCATGTAGCCGATGCCGGTGCCGGCGGTGTTGCCGTTCTGGAACAGGATGTCGATGTCGCCATCGCCGTCGAAGTCGCCGAAGATCATGCGGCTGTCGAAGGCGCCGGTGTCGCCAATGGGATCGGTTACGGTGGACCAGGTCGTCGGCATATAGGTGTCTCCCCCTGAAGACGGGCGCTCATGAAGCGCCGTTATGCATTGGCGTCGTCGCCGACGCTAGGTACTCTTACCTAAACCTTAAGAGGGCCGGGCAAGCAACCGGAGATTATGGCGAAGCTAACTTCGAGCAGAAAACTCGCCAACGAGGCGACTGGAGGATGATCGCCAGTCAAACGCAGCGCCGGCGGAGCATCGATCAGCCCCGCATCATGCATAGAACTCTGCGCACCGGTATCGTCAGGGTTGATGAGGCCGTCGTGATCGGGGACGCCTCGGCCGGGCCGGGCGATGGCCGCTGACGGGCGACCGCTCCGGATTCCCGTCGCCCCGTCCCCCGCGACCTTGCGACGGCCGGGCGGGGTCTGTACGGCGGGCAAAGGTCCGCGCTTCAGGGGACGGCGGGAGCCGGACCCGAATACGGCGGGTCCGGGGTTTTTTCCCCGTCCGCGTTGACTCGGCGGACCCCTTCCGTATATGTCGCCGCTCTTCGCCCGCCGGGGGTCCCCGCCGGGCGCTATTCTTTTTGCGTTTACGCTGAGGCTTCAACATGTACGCGGTGATCAAGACCGGCGGCAAGCAGTACCGGGTCCAACCGGGCGACGTGATCGTGGTCGAGAAGCTCGACGGCGACGCTGGCGCTGCCGTCAACTTCGGTGAAGTCCTGATGCTGGGCGGCGACAAGGGCGTCACCCTCGGCGCCCCGCTGATCGAAGGCGCTTCGGTCGCCGCGACGCTGGTCGAAACCCGCAAGGGTGAGAAGATCAAGATCTTCAAGAAGATCCGTCGTCAGGGCTACCGCCGCACCAACGGCCACCGCCAGATGGAATCGGTCCTGCGCATCACCGGCATCGAAGGCGCCGGCGAGAAGGCCAAGTGGGACGGCGAAACCTCGCTGATGACCAAGCTCGAGATGAACGCTCGCGCCCGTGGCCTGGCCCCGCGCGTCGAGGCGACCGAGGAAGCCGCTCCGGCTCCGAAGGCCGCCAAGGCTCCCGCGGCCAAGAAGGCTCCGGCCAAGAAGGCCGCCGCCGCCTCGACCGACGAAGCGTAAAACCAACCCCGCGTCCCTTGCGGCCGCGACTGTGATAGAATGACGATGTCGGGCGCCTGAGGGCGCCGGACGCGAAGCTGAAGAGAGTTACGATGGCTCACAAGAAATCAGGCGGTTCGTCGCGTAACGGTCGCGACTCCGAGTCGAAGCGCCTCGGCGTGAAGAAGTTCGGCGGCGAGCGCGTGCTGGCCGGCAACATCCTCGTGCGTCAGCGCGGCACCACCTTCCACCCGGGCGAGAACGTCGGCCTGGGCCGCGATCACACCCTCTTCGCCACCGTGCACGGCGCCGTGAAATTCACGAAGAAAGCCAACGGCCGTTGTTACGTGTCGATTCTTCCGGCGAACGACACCGCCGAACAGGCCATGGCCGCCGAGTAACGCGATACGGAACATCACCCGGATCGCGAAGGCTCAAGAGCCGCGATCCGGACCAGGGAAATTTTCCGCGGGGAGTCTGGATCACCAGGCTCCCCGTTTTCGTTCCCCGCCTCGAACACCGCCCGAGCCCTCCAAGGAGGCGGTGAGTTCCGAATGAGGCGTGTCATGTGCGTGATCGAACCCTCTCCCGTCGTCGAGACCCGGCGCCTGGCCCTGCGCAGCCCGCAGGCCCAGGACATCAGCCGTCTCACGGCCCTGGCCAATGACGCCGACATCGCGCGGATGACGCTGCGCATGCCGCATCCCTTCTCGACGGCCGACGCCGAGGCCTTCGTGCTGGCCGTCGCGGGCCAGGATCCGGCCCGCGCCCGCACCTTCCTGATCGACCACGAGGACCACGGGCCCGTCGGCGTGATCGGCCTGTTCGAGGACGGGGATATCGGCCCGGAGGTCGGCTACTGGATCGGCCGCCCCTACTGGGGCCGCGGCTACGCCACCGAGGCGCTGGAGGCGGGCGTGGTCTGGGCCAGCCGCAACTGGCGCCGCCGCGCCCTGGTCGCGGGCCATTTCGACGACAACCCCGCCTCGGGCCGCGTCCTGGAAAAGGCGGGCTTCCTGTACACGGGCGAGGTCCGCAAGGGCTTCAGCCGCGCCCGGAACGGGGAAGCCCGTACGCGCCGGATGGTGTGGCTGGCCTAGCAGGCGCTTTCTCCCTCCCCTCGTGGGGAGGGATGTCGGCGCGCAGCGCCGACGGGGCGGGGTTCGTAAGGGCGGAAGCGCCGCTCCCCACCCGACCTCGCTTCACTCGGCCACCCTCCCCAGAAGGGGAGGGAGACGCCTGCGCGAAGCGCCAGGCCGCGTCGGGTCGGGAGGTCCCGCAGGGCCGACGGTCCGCGGCCCAACAAAGAACGCTCTTCGGCTTCAGCCGAAGAGCGTCGGCCCGAACACCGCCGCCAGGGCGATCGCGCCGCCGGTCACGGCCACGACGGCGCCGGCGATGAAGGCGATCAGGGTGCGGGCGCTACGCTGACGGCGCAGGCCGCCGGTCTTCACGCCGCGCAGGATGACGAACGGCTTGGGACCGAAGACCTCGGACCCGGAAATATTGTGCTGGGACATGACGCTCCCCCTCGACTACGCCCGGACGGGCGGGGCCAAGGAGCGGGCCGCAGAGGGCGAAACAATGGCGAACGCCGATCACCCACACGTCTGTGATCGGACGAACATTGTCAGGCGTCTAGCTTAGCCGCACCAGACCAGACGGCCGCTGTAGGCCCGATAGTAGCCGCTGCCGGGGTCGTAGGAGCGGTAGGTCGCCCGGCACCAGTCGATGCGGCGCCCGTCCCGGGAGCCTCCCGCATAACCGCCGCGATAACCGCCGCCGGGGAAGACCACGTCGGGCCGCCCATAGGCGCCCTCATAGGCCGTGCCCCCCTGATTGTGTCCGCCGTAGCCATAGCCGCCGTAGTACTGCGAGCCGTAGCCGCGGCGCGGGTAGTAGCCGTGACCGCCATAGCCGTAGCGGCCGGAGTCGTATCCGTCGCCGTCGCCGTACCGGTAGCCGGCCAGCTGGCGATAGTCGCTGCGGGCCTGCGGGCTGACGCGGCGGCGCTGGTCGCGCCAGCGGTCGCCGCAGTCGTCGCGGCTGGCGTCCCAGAACCGGTCGCAGCGATAGTCGCCCGGCCGGTCCAGCTGGCTGCGCCAGTCGAAGTTCGACGGCACGGCGTTCGAGCGGTAGCGCGGCGTGTAATAGCGGCTCCCGCCGTCCGGATCGTAGCCGCCGTTATAGCCGCTGTTCCCGTACTCATGGCCGTAGCCGCCGGCCCACGACTGGGCGGCGGCGGGGGATGCGGCCAGGGCCAGGCCGGCCGCGGCGATCAGGAGGGAGGCTCGCATGGTTAATTCTCCGAAGCGGCCCGATACGCGGCCTCGAAATACGGCGTTGGAGGCACTCAGGGCAGGGTGACGGCGATCCGTCCGTTACGCGTCTCGACGTGACGCATCAGCACCACGCGGTCTCCCCCGGCGCTAACCGGGGCGATGATGAACCAGCCGCCCGCGGGCAGGCCGACGAAGTCGAAGGTCCCGTTCCGGCAGGTCTCCGAGCGCACGAAGGAGCGGTAGTCGGCGTTGGGATCGGCCACGGTCCGGGCGCGCACCACGGCCTCGGGCAGGGCGGCGCGGTCGGTCGAGCCGTACAGGGTCCGGAACCGGGCGCGGGTATAGGGGGTGTCCGGCGTCAGGGCGACCGAGCCGGTGCAGCTGAAGACCTGGCCGTCGCGGCGATAATCGACCCGGCCCTCGATGGCCGCGCGGCCCGAGGTGCTGGACCAGGCGAAATCATCGGCGCGGAACGCGGCCGGTCCGGCCGGCGCGACGGGCCCCATGGGCACGGTCTCGCAGCCCGCCAGCACGGCGGCTGCGGCGGTCAGGGCGGCGAGGGGCAGAAGGGACCGGGCGGTGGACATGGGCTCTCTCCGGGCGGGGGCGGGTCGAACGCCCGATCAGACGCTCAACGCCGCCATAAGGTCAAGGTTGCGACCTCTTGGACCGTGGTTCACAAGCGCGCAACAAACCGGCGCGAGACCGGCTATAGGGGACGCTCATGACAGTGACGTTTGACGATATTCTGGCGGCTCGGGACCGGATCGCCGGTCAGGTGGACCGCACGCCCGTACGCTATTCCCGCCGCCTGTCGCAGCTGACCGGCGCCGAGGTGTGGATCAAGTTCGACAACCTGCATTTCACCGGCAGCTTCAAGGAGCGCGGGGCGCTGAACCGCCTGCTGCAGCTGACGCCGGAGGAGCGCAAGCGCGGCGTGGTGGCCGCCAGCGCGGGCAATCACGCCCAGGCGCTGGCCTATCACGGCGGCCGCCTGGGCGTGCCGGTGACCATCGTCATGCCCGAGGGCACGCCCTTCGTGAAGGCGGACGGCACGCGGGCCCATGGGGCCACCGTCGTCATCAAGGGACTGGATTTCTCGGGCTCCACCGAAGAGGCCCACCGGCTGCGCGACGAGGAAGGCTTCGTCTTCATCTCGGCCTTCGACGACGAGGGAATCGTCGCCGGGCAGGGCGTCTGCGGCCTGGAGTTCATGGAGGACGCGCCGGATCTCGACGTCCTGATCATCCCGATCGGCGGCGGGGGGCTGATCGCCGGTTCGGCCATCGCGGCCAAGGCCATGAAGCCGTCGATTCGCATTTTCGGGGTCGAGGCGGCGATGTACCCCTCGTTCAACGCCAAGCGGCGCGGCGAGGCGCCCAGATGCGGCGGCCAGACCATCGCCGAAGGCATCGCCATCAAGGCCGTCGGCGACATTCCCTTCGCCCTGGCCGAGCCGCTGATCGAAGAGGTCTTGGTCTGCCAGGAGGCCGATTTCGAACGTGGCGTCTCCTATCTGGCCACCATGGAGCGGACCGTCGCCGAGGGCGCGGGCGCCGGCGGGCTCGCGGCCATGCTGGCCTATCCGGACAAGTTCAGGGGGCTGAAGGTCGGCATCGAGCTGACCGGCGGCAATATCGACGCCCGCATGTTGGCCGTGGTCCTGAACCGCGAACTGGTGCGCGAGAAGCGGCTGATCGTCTATCGCATCCTGGGCGACGACCGCCCGGGCATGCTGTCCAAGATGAGCGCCGTGATCGGCGGCCTTGGCGGAAACATCATCGATGTCGTGCACAACCGGCTGGCGCTGGACGTGCCGGCCAAGGGCGCGGAGTTCGACATCATGGTCGAAACCCGCGGCGAGGCGCATGCGCAAGAAATCAGACAGGGACTTGAAGGTGCGGGTTATGAACTCCGGATGGGCTAGGGGCGTCGCCGTCCTGGCCATGGTCGCGGCCCTGGCCGCCTGCAATCGCGCGCCGGACACGGGCGGCGCCGACGCCGAGGCCAATCTGAAGGCCGGGCAGGCCTTCATGGAACGCAACGCCAGGGCTGAGGGCGTTCAGACCCTGCCCGGCGGCATCCAGTACAAGGTCCTCCAGTCCGGTCCTCCGGGCGGCGAGAGCCCGGACAGCAATGACCTGGTGCGCGTCGAGTACGAGGGCACCCTGACCGACGGCACGGTCTTCGACAGCAGCTATGAGCGCGGCCAGCCGGCGGTCTTCACCCTCGGCACGGTCGTCGCGGGCTGGACCGAGGCGCTGCAGCACATGAAGGTCGGCGACGAGTGGATCGTCTACCTGCCGGCCGACAAGGCTTACGGCGACGCCGCCAAGCCCGGCATCCCGGCCAACAGCGTGCTGGTCTTCCGCCTCAAGCTGTTGGCCATCGCCCGCGCCGAGGGCGGCGAACGGGTGGTCGGCGTCACCGCCAACGCCTAACGGCCGGGGAGTCGGGACAGCGCCCATTCGGCCGCATCCCGCACCACCGGCGCGGGATCGTTCAGCAAGGCTTCGGCCGGGCCGATCAGGTCGGCGTCGCCGCTGTTGCCGATGGCGTACAGGACATTGCGCACGAACCGGTCGCGGCCGATGCGCTTGACCGGGCTCTTCGAGAACAGGGCCCGGAAGGCGGCGTCGTCCAGCGCCGCCAGATCCGCCAGCCGGGGCGAGACCAGGGCGTCGCGCGCCTGCACCCGCCCCTCCTTGGCCGCCGCGGCGAACTTGTTCCACGGGCAGGAGGCCAGGCAGTCGTCGCAGCCGTAGATGCGCCCGCCCGTCGCCGCGCGGAACTCCTCCGGCCAAGGGCCCGCGAACTCGATGGTCAGGTAGGACAGGCACCGCCGGGCGTCGAGCTGGAACGGCGCCGGGAAGGCGTTGGTGGGACAGGCGTCCAGGCAGGCGGTGCAGGTGCCGCAGTGCTCGCCTTCCGGCGGGTCGGGCTCGAACGTCGTGGCGCTCAGGATGACGCCCAGGAACAGCCAGTTGCCGTGGCTGCGCGACAGCAGGTTGGTGTGCTTGCCCTGCCAGCCCAGCCCGGCGCGCTGGGCCAGCGGCTTCTCCATCAGCGGGGCCGTGTCGACGAAGACCTTCACCTCTTCCTTGGTGCGGGCGGCGATCTGGCCCGCCAGGGTCTTCAGCCGGCCCTTGATGACTTCGTGATAGTCGTCGCCGCGCGCATAGACCGAGATGTAGCCGGCGGACCGGTCTTCCAGTTCCGGCAGGGGATCGTGCTCCGGGCCATAGTTCAGGCCCAGGACGACGGCGGTCTTTGCGCCGTCCCACATGGCGGTCGGATGGGCCCGGCGCTCCAGCGTCGTCTCCATCCAGCCCATGTCGCCGTGACGCCCCGACTCGACGAAATGCGCCAGCCGCTCGCCCGCGCTCCACGGCTCGGACGCCGAGGCGAACCGGCAGACGTCGAAGCCCAGGGCGGCGGCGCGCTCGCGAATGAATTTACGGGGATCGGCCGCCATGGACGCTATCTCACACACCGCTCATCCCGGCGAAAGCCGGGACCCAGTCCTGTCCAGCGTGACGCCGGCATTTCAGGACCGGCGATGACGCATGCCCTGCAGAGGCGGATCACCCAGAACACTGGGTCCCGGCTTTCGCCGGGATGAGCGGAGATCTCAGAAGTCGAGGTCGGCGTAGTGCGCCGCCGCGGCCACCCCTGGGAAGCGGTCCGTCAGCAGGGGACGGAAACAGGGGCGGGATTTCAGCTTCATGTACCAGGTCTTGAGCGCCGGATAGTTCGCCCAGGCGATCTCGCCGAAATAGTCCAGGATCGACAGATGGGCCGCGGCGACGATGTCGGCCTGGCTCAGGCGGCGTCCGGCCAGCCAGTCGCGTTCGGCCAGCAGGCCTTCCAGCATCGTCAGATGGCCGCGCAGCGCCTCGCGCCCGGCGCGCAGCTGGCGCGCTTCGGGCGGGCCCAGCCGCAGCAGGGGCTTCTCCATCCGCTCGTGCAGCAGGACGGCGTCGACCTCGTCGGTGAAGCGGCGGTCGAACCAGCCGACCAGGCGCCGGGTCTCGGCGCGCTCGAACGGATCGGCGGGGACCAGGAAGGGCTCGCGGTCGCGGTCCTCCAGCCAGCCCAGGATGGCGGCCTGCTCGCACAGGGTCAGGACGCGGTTGTTGGCGGTGGTCTGCAGCACGGGCGTCATGCCGGACGGGTTCAGGGCGCCGACGGGGCAGTCCGGCTCCCACGGGCGCACGGCGTTCTCCTCGAACGCCACCTTGGCTTCGCCCAGCGCCAGTCGCGCGGCGCGCGAGACGGGGTCGAAGGCGAAGTGAAACAGGACGGAGACCGACATCCCGCACTCCATGCGCCCAAGCCCGTTAAGCGGGCGTTAGTCATCGCGTCAGGACCACGGGCCTTTTTGCCCCGTCGCCTGTGTCGCGTCCGGCTCCACCGGTCCGCGCGGGTCGGGATGGATCAGGATGTCGGCGTGCGGCCACAGGGCCAGCAGGCGCGCCTCGGCCTGTTCCAGGATGTCGTGGGCCTCGGCCAGGGTCAGGGTCGGCGCCATGTCGACGTGCATCTGGATCGTGGTCACCGGCCCCGCCTGACGGGTGCGCAGCCGGTGCACGCCGGCGATGCGCGGGTCGGACAGGATGGCGCTGGTGATGGCCACGCGGTCGGCGTCCGAGGTCGCCCGGTCCAGCAGCTGGTCGGCGGCGTCCTTCAGCACGGCCGTGGCGCCCCAGAACAGCCAGACCGCGACCACCAGGCCGGCGGCGGCGTCCAGCCCCGGCGCCTTCAGGAACGTGCCCGAGATCACGCCGATCAGGACCACGGCGCTGGCCGCCAGGTCGGAGGCGTAGTGGGCGCGGTCGGCGGCCACGGCGACCGAGCCGCTGGCCTTGATCGCCCGGCTCTGCCGCCAGATCAGCCAGACGGTCAGCGCCATGGAGATCAGGACCACGCCGACGCTCCAGGTCCCCGACGTCACCGGGCGGGGATCGAACAGGCGCTGGATGGCCTCCCAGCCGATGAAGACGCTGGAGGCGAACACCAGTCCGGCCTGCACCAGCGCGGCCATGGCCTCGCCCTTGCCGTGGCCGAAGCGGTGTTCCTCGTCCGGCGGGGCGGCGGCCCAGCGCACGGCGAAGAAGGTGGCCAGGGAGGCGATCAGGTCCAGCGACGAATCCGCCAGCGAGGCCAGGATCGACACCGACCCCGAGGCGCCCAGGGCGAAGGCCTTCAGCGCGATCAGCACCACCGCCACGCCCACCGACAGGCGCGTGACGCTGCGGGTCGCGGCGTGGGCGTCGTCGAGGGAGGAGGCGGTCATGACGCCTTGTCGCGGAAACCCGTGACCCTGCCAAGGCGCCGTGCGCGTACCGACGTTAGCGTGTTCGTCACGAAAGGGTCCCATGGTCGCGTCCCATTATGGTTTCCGGGCGCTGAACAGCCGGGGGAGACAGGCATGGACACGTCCGGCGAGCGCTGGATCGGGCGAGGCGAGGCGCTGGACCGTCTGCGGGTCAAGGCCCAGACGCTCTACGCCTATGTCAGCCGTGGCCGGATCGCCGCCCGTCCCGACCCGAACGATCCCCGCCGCAGCCTGTACGCCGTCCGGGACATCGCGCGCCTGACCGGCGATGCGGTCGACGACGGCGACGAAGCGCCGCGGACGGCCGAACGCGGCCCCGCCGCGCGCGGCCAGGCCGATCTGGAATCCTCGGTCAGCGTCGTCGCCTCGGGCCGCCTGTTCTATCGCGGCCTGGACGCGGTCCAGCTGTCCGCCACGGCGACGCTGGAGGACGTGGCCCGCGGCCTGTGGGGCGCCCGGACCGCCAATCCCTTCGCCGAGATCCGGCCCCGCGTGGGCGTGACGCCCGGCGGATCGACCCGCGCCCGCCTGTTCACCGCCCTGTCGCGCCGCGCCGAGGAAGACGCCGACGCCAAGCCGCGCACGCCCGAGGCCCTGCGCATTGAATGCGCCCGCGTGCTGGACGAGGCGGTCGATGCCGTCGCCGGCCCGGGGCCCCGCTTGTTCCTGCACCAGCGTCTGGCCCGCTTCTGGAAGGCGCCCGAGCGCGACGCCCAGCTGATCCGCCGGGCGCTGGTCCTGTCGGCGGACGCCGGCATGGACGCCGCCGTGGTCGCGACCCGCGCCGCCGCCGGGGGCGGAGCCTCCCCCGCCGCCGCGGCCCTGGCCGGACTGGCCGTTCTGGCCGCCTCGCGCACCGTGGGCGAGACCGCGTCCGCCTCGGCTTGGATCATCGCCGCCCGCCGCTCGCCCGCCGAGGCTGCCCGCGATGCGGCCGGGGCCGGGTTCGGCGATCCGGACTGGGCCGCCGGCGATCCCCGCGCCGCCAGCCTCCTGGCCGCCGCCGAACTGCCGGCCGACCTGGCCCGCGTCCTGCGCGACGGTGAGGCGGTCACGGGACAGCCGCCGGGCTTCGCCCTGGCCCTCGCGGTCGCCGTGCGCCGCATGGAGCTGCCGCGCGACGCGGCGCAGGACATCCTGCTGACGGGCCGCCTCGCGGGTTTGCTGGCCCATGCGGTCGATCAGATGCTGGACGGCTCGCCTATCCGGGCGCGCCTGCGCTATGTGGGGCCCGAACCGGGCGCGAACTGACCCGACATCATCTTTGAAAGGACGCGCATGGCGGACTGGCTGGCGGCGATCATCCTCGGCCTGGTGGAAGGCCTGACCGAATTCATTCCGGTCTCGTCCACCGGCCACCTGCTGCTGACCAAGGAGGCTCTGGGCCTGCCGCCGGAGCCGTGGGACACCTTCATCGTCATGATCCAGCTGGGCGCGATCCTGGCGGTGGTGGCGCTCTACTTCCAGCGCCTGTGGAAGGTGCTGGTCGGCCTGCCGGGCAAGGATCCGGCGGCGCGCATGTTCGCCCTGTCGGTGCTGCTGGCCTTCATCCCGTCCGCCATCGTCGGCCTGCTGTTCCACGACTTCATCAAGCGGGTGCTGTTCAATCCCACGATCGTCTGCGTGACCCTGATCCTGGGCGGCTTCGCCCTGATCGCGCTGGAGCGCTGGGCGCCCCCGGCCCGCACCGAGGATTCCATGAAGTTCAGCTGGAAGACGGCGCTGGGCGTCGGCCTGTTCCAGTGCCTGTCGATCATCCCGGGCGTGTCGCGCTCGGGCGCGACCATCGTCGGCGGCCTGCTGCTGGGCGTCGACAAGCGGGCGGCGGCGGAGTTCTCGTTCTTCCTCGCCATCCCGACCATGGTCGCGGCCTTCGGCCTCGACTTCTGGGAGAGCCGCGACCTGATCAACGGCGACGTCGCCGGACTGATCGGCATCGGCTTCGTGGTGTCGTTCTTCAGCGGCCTGTTCGTGGTCAGGACCCTGGTCGACTTCGTCGGCCGCTACGGCTTCGCGCCGTTCGCCGCCTGGCGGATCCTGGTCGGCGGCGTCGGCCTGCTGGCCATCTGGGCCTACGGCTGATCCCGGAGCGCCGGAAGTGGCGAGTGGTTAGTGGTTGGTGGTTGGTGGTTAGTGGTTAGTGGCTGGCCACCAGCCTGCGACAGCGCGGTTTGCGCCGCCCTTCCGCCGGCACTGTCAGCGGAAGGGCGGCGCAGGTCTTGTGGCTGCACCCTGCCGGCCAACCACTAACCACTAACCACTAACCACTTCCCCGAAGGTCCGCGCTCCGCCGGAGGCGGTGGCTCAGGCCGCCGTCGCTTCCGCGAACTGACCGCCGCGGCGGTAGCGCCACAGATAGCTGGCGGCCACGGCCTCGACGCCCGTGGGCTCGATGTCCAGCGCGGCCAGGCCCTGGGCGTCCGCGGCGACCACGTTGTCGCTCTCCAGCAGCACCACCTGGTCCTTGGTCAGCACCGGCTTGAAGCCGAGGGCCGCCGGGATCTGGGCGAAGGTCCCGATCAGCTTGGCGATGGCGAAGGGCAGGGGCAGGAAGCCCGGGGTGCGGTAGGTCTCGCGCGCCACCAGCCTCAGCACGTCCTCGAAGGTCATCACCGCCGGGCCGCCCAGCTCATAGGTCTGGCCGCCGGCTTCGCTGCGGCTCGCGGCGCGGGCCACGGCCTCGGCCACGTCGCCGACATAGACCGGCTGGAATTTCGTCTGGCCGCCGCCGATCAGCGGCAGGACGGGGGCGATCTGGGCCATGCCCGCGAACTTGTTCAGGAAGTCGTCGCCGGGGCCGAACACCACCGACGGACGCAGGATCACCGCGTCCGGCTTCACTTCGCGCACCGCCATCTCGGCCTCGGCCTTGGTGCGGGCGTAGTCCGACTCGCTCTCCGGATTGGCGCCCAGGGCCGAGACCTGGACCAGACGGTCCACGCCGGCGGCGGCGCAGGCTTCCGCGATCTTGCGCGACGCGCCGACGTGCAGGGCCTCGAAGGTGCGCGCGCCGGCCTCGTACAGGATACCGACCAGATTGATCACGGCGTCCGCGCCGCGAACCGCCTCGGCCACCTGGGCCGCGTCCGTGACGTCGCAGCGGATCGCCTGGATCTGGCCGACCGACCCCGAGGTCTGCAGCTTGTAGGCCCGGTCAGGACGGCGGCAGGCGATGCGGATACGCCAGCCACGACGGGCCAGGGCATGCACAACCTGGCTGCCGACGAATCCCGAACCGCCGAAGACGGTGACCAGGCCGGGGGCGACTTCGCTCATGTCAGACTCCAAAGGCGAACGGCGCGCGGGCGAACCCTTGCTGGGGCGGGGATTAGACGATGGCTGCGAGCCTCGCAACGCAAACGCAAAAAATGGCTGTTGACCCACATGATCCGCTGCCTTAGAGGTCCGCGCCTTCCAGACGAAAACGCCCCCTCGGGGACGCGACGTCCGGGCCCAGATGGCGGAATTGGTAGACGCGCTGGCTTCAGGTGCCAGTGACTGAAAGGTCGTGGAGGTTCGAGTCCTCTTCTGGGCACCAATTATTGAAACGGCGTCGCACTTCCGGTGCGGCGCCGTTTCTCTTTTGGGGCGGGGCTCGATGGGGAACGGCGCCCCGGCTGGCGGCCGTTGGTGCTGGCGAAGTGATTAGTGGTTAGTGATTAGTGGGTGGCCGCGTCTCTGACAGCGCCGGTTGCGCGCCGCCGCCTGCGGCGTCGACCCACTAATCACTAACCACTAATCACTAGCTGGGCTCCGTCAGCCGCGATTAGCCGCCTGCCGGCTCCGTCAGACGACATTGGCCTCGCCTCCTGCGCCGCTGCGCGCTACCTACGGCTCATGACGGTATTTCTGCACGAAGGCGATCTTCCCGACGGTCTGGACCTGGGTCCGGTGGTGGCTGTCGATTCGGAGACCATGGGGCTGCGCTTCCGCCGCGATCCGCTCTGCGTGGTCCAGCTGTCGTCCGGCGACGGCGACGCCCATGTCGTGCGCCTGAACCGGCCCGCCTACGACTGCCCGAACCTGAAGCGGGTCATGGCCGATCCGGCGGTGCTGAAGCTGTTCCACTTCGGCCGCTTCGATATCGGCATGTTCCAGCTGCATCTCGGCGTCGAGACCCGTCCGGTCTACTGCACCAAGATCGCCTCCAAGCTGGCCCGCACCTATACGGACCGCCACGGCCTGAAGGATGTCGTGCGCGAATGCGCGGGCGTCGAACTCAGCAAGGCCCAGCAGTCCAGCGACTGGGGCGCGGCCGTCCTCACCCAGGCCCAGTTGGACTACGCCGCCTCCGACGTCCTCTACCTGCACGCCGTGAAGGCCAAGCTGGACGAGATGCTCGAGCGCGAGGGCCGCACTGAGCTGGCGCGCCGCTGCTTCGACTTCCTGCCCACCCGTTCGGCCCTCGACCTCGCGGGCTGGGACGAGCAGGACATCTTCGCCCATGCGTGACGCGCACTGATGATCGAGCCGGTCGAGAGCCGCACCGCCGAGGACGAGGCCCGCGTCGCCGCGACGGCCAAGGCCTTCCGCTCGCGCTCCCGCCGGGTCCAGCTGCTGCGCCGCCTCCTGCCGGTGCTGATCCTGGTGCTGGCCGGCGGCACGATCAGCTGGGTCGTCCTGCGCACCGTCATGTCGGACGTCGAGCGCAAGGCCGGGACCAGCCGCGAGGTCCGCCTCGACAACCCCATGTTCCACGGCCAGGACGCCGCGGGCCGCAGCTTCGTCATCGGGGCCAAGGGCGCGGTTCGGGATCCGGCCACGGGCCGCTTCCGCCTGATCGGTCCGGCGCTCCGCCTGAACCTGGGCGGCCGCAAGGTCACCACCCTGACCGCCGACGGCGGTACGTACGACGAGGTCGCCAAGACCGTGACCATCGGCCCCAACGTCCGGATTTCCGACGGCGGCACCGGCTTTACGCTCGTCACGCCCGAGGCGGTGGTCAATACATCGACCGGCGTGGTGACCGGCGACAAGGGGGTTCAGGGAACCGGCCCCCTTGGAACGATCAACGCTTCGTCCTATGCGATCTATGAACAGGGCCAACGGGTCGTGTTCAGCGGTACGGGCGATAACAAGGTGCGCGGGACCGTGAACCCGGCGAGGGCGAACTGATGAGCAAGACCACACTTCTGACCGCCGCCGCGCTCGGCCTGGGCCTGATGGCTCTGCCGACGATCGGCGACGCCCAGAGCTTCCAGGGCGGGCAGCCGATCACCTGGGGCGCCGACCGCGTCGAATATGTCGGCAGCACCCTGAACCTCATCGGCCGCGCCGAACTGATCCAGGGCGACAACCGCCTGCGCGCCGACCGCATCGCCGGTCTGGACCAGACGGGCGACAGCCGCGTCGAGGCGACCGGCAACGTCTATCTGGTCACGCCGGAACAGACGATCCGCGGGGACCACGCGGTCTTCACCACCAGCAACGACACCGTCATCCTGACCGGCGACGTGATCCTGACCCAGGGCGAGAACGTCGTCACCGGCGCCCGCCTGGTCTACAACACCCGCACCGAGGCGGCGCAGATGGAAGGCGGCTCGGGCCGTCGCGTCCAGGGCGTCTTCCACCCCCAGACCCGGGGGAACTGAGCTTCGGCTCGGGTGTCGCGTGGCGCGCAAGGAACTCTCAGCCCTCAACGTCCATGACGCGGTCGCCCCGGCGCCGGTCGAGGCCGCGCGCGCGACCGGCCTGCGGGCCGAGCACCTGGCCCGCTCCTTCGGCCAGCGCCAGGTGGTCCGCGACGTCTCCCTGACCGTCCAGCGCGGCGAGGTCGCGGGCCTGCTGGGTCCCAACGGCGCGGGCAAGACCACCTGCTTCTACATGATCACCGGCCTGATCCCGCCGGACGCCGGCTCGATCTGGCTGGACGGCGAGGACATCACGGCCCAGCCGATGTACCAGCGCGCCCGCATGGGCCTGGGCTATCTGGCGCAGGAGGCCTCGATCTTCCGCGGCATGACGGTCGAGCAGAACATCCGCGCCGTGGTCGAACTGCACCAGACCGACCGCAAAAAGATCGCCGAGGAGACCAGCCGCCTGCTGGAAGAGCTCCGCATCGACCACCTGCGCCACGCCCCGGCCTCGGGCCTGTCGGGCGGCGAGCGTCGCCGTTGCGAGATCGCCCGCGCCCTGGCCGGCAACCCCAGCTTCATGCTGCTGGACGAACCCTTCGCCGGGATCGACCCCCTGGCCATCGCCGACATCCGGCAGGTGATCCGCTATCTGGCGGGCGAGGGCATCGGCGTCCTGATCACGGACCACAATGTCCGCGAGACGCTCGAGATCATCGACCACGCCTCGATCATCTCGGGCGGTTCGGTCCTGTTCGAGGGCAAGGCCGAGGACGTCATCCGCGACCCCGAGGTCCGGCGCGTCTATCTGGGCGACATGTACGCCTGATTTCAGCCGTTGCGGCGTCCGAACGGCTGCGACGGCGCCGTGCCGGGATCATAGGCGGGTCGCCCCCAGTCGACCGGCGCGGCCTGGCGGGTCGGCGCCGGCTCGGTCTGCGGTCCCGGACCGAAGTCGAATCGGGGCTTGTACGCGGACTCCGCGCCCGTCTCGCCCCTGGCCTCGGCGAACAGGCTCTCCAGCCGCGCCTCGTCATAGATCCCGCCGCCCGAGGAATAGCCGCCCGAACTGGGATCGCGCGGGTCGCCGCCGAACTGGTTCTCGCCGCGCGTGCCGGGCAGCAGGGTCAGGATCAGCAGGACGCCCTGGCAGACCATGCCGATCATCGACAGCACGCCCGCCGCGCCCAGCCCGGTCAGGACCGTGCCGACGAAGGCCTCGCGGCTCGCGCCCGCCCCGACCGCGCCGACGGCCGTGGCGATCGTGCCGATGACCATCACCGAGCTGAGCAGGCTGGGCACGATCAGGCACAGCCAGATCGCGCCGCGCCCGCTGTCGTGCAGTCGTCGCACCAGCACCGCGTAGTTGGGCACGATCAGGGCGGCCAGGCTGATCAGGATCACGCCGAAGGCGATCAGCACGCCGGGCGTCGCCTGGGCGGGTTCGCCCGAGCCCATGGCGCCCAGGGTCAGGCCGACCAGCAGGCCGTACCAGAGCCCCTGCAGCACGGCGAACAGCCAGTACTCGCTCCGGCTGGCGCGACCCTTGAAGTCGGCATAGCGGATCAGCGGTCGGAACATCACCATGGGGGCCCCCCGGAAAGCCTGTCGGACAAGGCTCAACCTGTGGGCGAGCGATGAACATGTCGCTGACGGAAGGGGTTAACCGCCGCGAGACGGTCCCGCTTGCCCCCGGCGGGCCGGTGTCGCACACTCCCGCCATGCAGAGACATCGCGCGCTTTCCCTGACGGTCGCCGTCCTGTTCACCGGGCTTCCGACCGTCGCCCTCGCCTGCGATTTCGCGATACCGGCCGACCCGGCGGGGCGCGAGGCCGCGGCGCGGGCCACGATCGACCAGTTCGCCGCCATCATCGACGCCGAGGTCGTCCGCGCCCCGGCGCCCGGCCGTCCCGCCCTCGTCCGCGCCGTCCGCGTCTTCAAGGGTCCGCGGCTGGAGATGTTCGAGATCGGCCCGCAGCGCACTTCCTGCGACGCCGGCATCGGGGGCGTCGGATCGCGCCAGCGGCTGTTCCTCACCGGCGGCCCGGACCTCTGGTACGCGGGCGACACCGCCTCCTACCCGGCTGACGAGGACCGGCTTCTCGGCTCCGACCGCGAGCAGGACTGGCCCTTCGTCGGCGTGGCGATCCAGCCCTGACGAAGGCGCCGCCGCCCTAGCCCTGCCCGGCCGTCTGCTGGATGTTCAGGATCACGAACTCGGCCGGTCTCACCGGCGCGAATCCGATCTGGATGTTCACCCGCCCGGCCTCGATGTCGGCCGTCGAGGTGGTGGTGGCGTCGCAGCTCACGAACCACGCCTGGTTCGAGGCGGATCCGAACAGGGCGCCCTGTTTCCACAGGTCGTTCATGAACGCCGACACCTGGCTGCGCAGGCCCGCCCAGAGGACTTCGTCATTGGGCTCGAACACCGCCCACTTCGTGTTCTGCAGGGTCCATTCCGTCAGATAGAGCATCAGCCGCCGGACCGGGATGTAGGCGTAGGGATCGCCCAGCACGTCGGCGCCTTGCAACGTGCGCGCCCCCCAGATCACCGTGCCGCCGATGGGGAAGGTGCGCAGGCAGTTGACGCCCAGCGGGTTCAGCAGGCCGTTCTCGGCGTCGGTCAGCACGGCGGGCAGGCCGGCGACGCCGTTGATCGCCGCGTTCAGCCCCGCCGGGGCCTTCCAGACGCCGGACTGGACATCGGTCTGCGCCCACACGCCGGCCATGTAGCCGCTGTTGGGGAAGGTCCGGACCTGGCCGTTGCGAAGCGGATCGACCGCCTGCACCCGGGGGAAGTAGACTGCGGAACTACGCCCCGCCTCGACGCTGAACGCGCCCAGGTCGGCCGGCGACACCGCCTGCAGCTCGCCCCGCGCATAGTCCGCCTGCCATCGCGTCGGCGGATCGATGATCAGCATCGCATTGCGCATCACGCAGTATTCCGCCGCCCTCTGGTAGACGACCGGCGGCGTGTCGCCGTCGACGTCGTCGGGCGGAATGCACAGAATGTTGAAGCCCGGCGTCTGGTCCAGCGCATACAGGCCGGTCTTCCGGACCGGATCGCCCAGCCAGGCGCCGATCGACAGGGGCGCTGAATCCCGGCCGCCCTGGCCCTGGCCGGTCGCGCCCGCCGCCACGGCCCCGCCGCTGCTCCAGGTCGCCAGTTGCGACTGCTCCGCCAGCACGTGGCGCAGCAGCAGTGCGGGATAGGCCGGGTCCAGGGTGACGTTGGCGAACCGCTCGCTCCGGACCGCGCCGTTCGGCGCCTCACAGGCGACGGTCAGGTTGAACAGGCCGGCCGGATCGGACACCCCCAGCCCGCGCGCGACCTCCGCGGTGACGCCCGCCGTATCGACCGTGGCGCTCAGCCGGTCGCCCCAACTCCCGGGCGAGGCGGCGGCCAGCACCAGCGGCGCGCCGTCTCCCGCCGGCCCCGCACCGAGCGACAGGGTGGCGCGGCAACCGTCGGTGTCGCCGCCCGCGGGCGCCTCGAACAGCCGCACGCACACCGCCTGGCCCCCGCCGTTCTCGAAGAAGGCGCTGACCTGGTAGGACATCGAACTGTCCCCATCCAGGCCGCCGAAGACGCGGTGGTAGTCCCCCCAGTTGTTCACCGTCACGGGCGTATCGACGGGCCCCATCGGCGCCCGGCCGATGAAGGCCGCCAGCGAGGTCGTGACCCCGACGTCAGGCGGCGCCGCGCCGATCTCCTGCACATAGACCCCCGGATACGAGACCGTCAGCGCCATTATCCCGTCCCCGAGGCCGTGTCCGGTCGCCGCCGCCCCACGCGCGGTCCTGGAAGCCCGACCGGAGTGAGCACGCGAACGGCCGCCGCCGCAAGCGGCCCGCCCTCGGCGCGGCGCCGCCCGGATTCCATCAGGGTGTCGATGGGCCCTGGGCGCCGAGCAGGCGCATATGCAGCTTGCACATCCCTGGCTGGTTCCGGCGTTCTCTCGATTGTTTGCGACCAAGTCCAGCCAAGAGCATTAGCCACGGGCGCGGCCTCTCCAGCGGGCCCGGGTGCTGCCTATGGGTCCATACACTTTGAAGGTCTTTCACAAGGGCAGCCCCGTGCCCACCGAGACGGCCCACGCCAGGCGCGCGCCGGAAGTTCTGGCGAAGATCAAGGACCTTCTGGAGAAGCACGCGGACTGTCACAGGGTCCGCGTCGAGACCCTGACCGCTCACCTGTTCACCGTCGATTGCAACGGCGACAGGGTGGAGGACTAGCACGGCTCCGCCAGCCCGATCAGCAGCCCCTCGGGCCCGCGGATGTAGCAGAGGCGGTAGGCGTTCTCGTACTGCACCACCTCGCCCACCAGCTGCGCCCCCAGCTTGCCCAGCCGCGCCAGCACGTCGTCGATGTCGCTGACCGTGAACATGGCCCTGAGATAGCCCAGGGCGTTCACGGGCGCGGTCCGGTGGTCGGCGACCACGGCGGGCGCCAGGAACCGCGACAGCTCCAGCCGGCTATGCCCGTCCGGCGTCACCATCATCGCCACCTCGACGCTCTGGTCTCCCAGCCCCGTCACCCGCCCGGCCCACTCCCCCTCGATCCGGCCGCGCCCCTCGCAGGTCAGGCCCAGTTCGACGAAGAAGGCCACGGCGTCGTCCAGCGACTCCACCACGATGCCGACGTTGTCCATTCGCAGGAGTTGGCTGGGCATGGGATTGGGTCCGGTGATCAGTTCGCGGCGTCGGTATCGACCGCCGTACGCAGGAACGCCAGAGCGGGCGAATCGGCGCCGCCTGCCGGTTCCGCCCCGGCGGCGCATGCGCTAGAAGCGCCGCCCACCGCCGGGAGCCGCCTTCATGACCACTGACATCGCCCCCACGGTCGGTATCGACTTCGGCACCACCAACACCGTCGTCGCCGTCGCCGGCGCGGACGGCGAGGCGACCGTCCTGCGCTTTGACGCCCCCACCGGTCAGGTCACCGCCTTCCGCTCGACCCTCAGCTTCCAGATCCGCCAGTCCGCTGACGGTCAGCCGCCCGAGCGCATCGTCGAGGCCGGGCCCTGGGCCATCGAGGCCTATGTCGAGGACGCGCTCGACACCCGCTTCATCCAGTCGTTCAAGACCTTCGCCGCCAACGCCGCCTTCACCGACACGGTCATCGACAACCGGCGCTACAGGTTCGAGGACCTGCTCAGCGCCTTCCTGCTGCGCCTGCGCGCCCATGGCGGCGAGGGCATGGCCGAGCTTCCGGCCCGCGTCATCGTCGGCCGCCCCGTCACCTTCGCGGGCGGCGCCCCTGACGAACAGTTGGCGCTGAAGCGCTACGAGACCGCCTTCGCCCGGCTCGGCTTCACCGACATCCGCTACGCCTACGAACCCATCGGCGCGGCCTTCTTCTTCGCCCGCACGCTCCAAAGCGACGCAAGCGTCCTCGTCGCCGACTTCGGCGGCGGCACCAGCGACTTCTCCGTCGTCCGCTTCGAGCGCGGCCTGGAGGGCCTGCGCTCCACCCCGCTGGCCCGCTCCGGCGTCGGCGTGGCGGGCGACGCCTTCGACTACCGGATCATCGACCATCTGGTGTCGCCCGAGCTGGGCAAGGGGAGCGAGTACCGCACCTTCGGCAAGACCCTGCCCATCCCCCAGCGCTACTACAGCGCCTTCGCCCGCTGGGACCAGCTGGCCCTGCTGCGCGCGTCCAAGGACATGCGCGACATCCGCGCGCTGGCCCGCACCGCGCTGGAGCCGGACAAGCTGGACCGGATGATCGAGGTCCTCGACGACAACCACGGCTACGCCCTCTACAAATCCGTCGCCGCGCTCAAGATGGCCCTGTCCAGCCAGGAGCAGGCCGATTTCGTCTTCGCCGCCGGCTCCATCCGGATCGAGAAGCCGGTCACCCGCGCCCAGTTCGAAGACTGGATCGCCCCTGACCTCGCCGCCATCGAGGCCGCCGTCGACGAGGCCGTCCAGCGCTCGGGGCTCGCCCCCGACCAGATCGATCGCGTCTTCCTGACCGGCGGCACCTCCTTCGTCCCCGCCGTCCGCGACATCTTCCACCGCCGCTTCGGCGCCGACCGCATCGAGACCGGGGGCGAGTTCGAATCCATCGCCTCGGGCCTGGCCCTGATCGGGCGGGAGGCCGATCTGGATGTGTGGAGCGAGCCGGCGCCCGCGGCCTGACCGCCTTTGATCGCCTCTCACGGGGCGGCGACGATGGACCTCTTGGCCGTCGCTCGCCGCCGATCAGGGCGGGCCGTCCGCACCGCCACGGTCATCCGCAGGAACGCCATCGGCTTCAACGGGGCGAAGCCGATCTGGATATTGGCCACCCCCGCCGCCAGATCTTCCGCGGTGATGGTCGAGGCGTCGCAGCGCACGAAGAAGCTCTCTTCCGGCGTCGCCCCGGTCAGCGCGCCCTTCTTCCACAGCTCGCTCATGAAGTCCGACGCCCGCGTCGTCAGCTGGTCCCACAGCGCCGGACCGTTCGGCTCGGACGCCGCCCAGGCCGTGTTCACCCGCAGCCAGCTCTTCATGTACAGCGCCACCCGCTGTACGTGCACGTATTTGTAGTCGTCCTCGGGGCCGTCCCAATCCGTCGGAAAGACGTCCTCGAACCCTTTGTCCCAGGGGACGATAAACCCGCGCGGCGCACCCGCTGTGGTCCTCGCCCCCCAGATCGCGAAGCTGGTTTCCGACACGCCCAGCACGCCGTTGATGCCCCGCAGGAGCAACGTATCGAACGGGATCTGGTCCGACCGGCGTTGCTCCGAAGGGGGGACTGGCGGGGCCACGCCGTTCAGTGTCGCCGTTGTCCATGCGGGGGGCGTCCAAACGCCGCGTTCGCGATCCGTCCTCGCCCAGATCCCCGCGATATATCCGCAGTTGGGGAAGGTCCGGATCTTGTTGTTCCGGAGCGGGTCCGGCGCTCTAATGCGCGGGAAGTACACGGCGGCGTGCCGCGCGATCGGGTTCGTCGTGCGTCCCGCCCCGAACGGATTGCCCAGCTCCGCCAACTGGATGCTGTCGGCCTTGTTCGATTTGACGGCCTTCTGCCATATCCCCGGCGGATCGATGATCAGCATGGCGTCGCGCGCCTCGCAGTACTCCGCCGCCGTCTGATAGATCAGGTTCGCCGTGTCGCCGTCCAACCTGTCGGGGGGAATGCACAGGATGTTGAACAGCGCCGCCTTCTCCAGCGCGTAGAGCCCGAGCTTCGCGTTCTGATCTCCCAGCAGGCTGAACATCGACAGCGGCTGGGACGCGACGCCGCCGGCGCCCTGTCCGCTCGCCTCCGCTACCGGCGAGGCCACGGCCCGAAACACCACCAGCTTCGACTGCGCCGCCAGCACCGCCGCCGGTCCGCGCGCCGCCTGCGCCGGATCGAGGGTCAGTCCGGCGAACCGCTCCGTCCGTGTCCCGCCCCCGGCTTCGGACAGGGTCACCGTCAGGTCGAAGGTCCCGTCCGCCCCGGTCGTCACCGTCGCCGTCAGCCCGTTCCCCCATCGGCCCGGCGAGTTCGCCGCCAGCACCAGCGGACCGACCCTCACCACCGCGCACCCGTCCGCCTCACCCGGCTTCGGCCAGTAGAGCTCACGCCTCAGGTCCGTCCGCGGCGGCCGGATCAGCTGATACAGCCGCACCACCAGCGCCTGCCGCCCCCCGTTGTCGAAGAAGGCCCGCACCTGCCACGACACCCCGGACGTCTCCGCCAGCCCCCCGAACGTCGCCTCGTACTCCGCCCAGCTGTTCACCTCGACCGGCTCATTCACCGGCCCCCGCACGGTGCGCCCGACGAAGGCGGTGATGGAGGTGGGAACGTCGACCGGCGGCGGAGCGCCGGTCTCCTGCAAGCGGACTTCGGGATGATTCCTGCGGACCGACATCGTCTCCCCATGTCTGAGCAAGCCTGACATGGGGCGGCGCCCATGCAGGATTGTCCAGTCGCACGACGGCGTTCGACCGGCCATTGGGCCGCCGACCAATTTTGACGTACCGGCGTGCGATCATCCTCCCGACAGGAGGATCGCACCGTGCAGACAGACACCCCCGCCGCTCCACGCGGCCGCGCCGTCCACAGTCCCGAGATCTGGACGCAAGCCCGTCGTGACTACCTCGCCGGCGATTCCACCGAACAGGTCTGCGGGCGCTATGGCCTGAAGGAAAGGACGTTCAGGGACCGCGCCCGGCGCGAGGGCTGGCGCAAGGCGGACCAGCCCGATCCGCCGCCCGTCCCCGACGACGATCCCGAGGCGGATCAGCCCGTCGACTGCGCGGCCCTGGCCGAGGACGCCCTGGTCCGGGTGCGGCGCGCCTTGCGCCTGGGCCGGGCAGGGGAGGCGGCGTCGTGGATGCGGCTGCACGAGAAGCTGGCCGCGCGGCTGGAGGCGGACCGCGAGGCCGGGCGGCGGCGCGAGCGGGTCGCGCGATCGCGGGGCGCGGCAGGGGCGGAGGATCCGCTCGTCAGCGCCCTGGCGCCGCTGCGCGACCGGATGGCCTTCATCAACGGCCTGGGGACGGCCCAGGTCCGCGTCGGCCGCGCCTGGCGCCAGGGCTATATCTCCGATGGGGTCTATGACCGCCTGAACGGCCTGAACTCCGCCGCGGTCGGGGTGCTGGACCAGCTCCTCGCCGCCGCCGCCGCGCCGGGCGATCCGCCCTCTTCGCACCCGGATTTTTCCGCCGCGCCCGATCCGTGAGGGCGCCGCCGCCCGCCGCCGCCCGGACTCCTTTTCCCGGCGCCGCGCATGGGCGTTCCAACCCTTCAATCGCCGTTAACCGGTTCGGCGACAAAGTCGCCTCAGCAAGTTTCGGGCCACTCGGGTCCGAAGGCGGGGAGGCACGCGGTGCTCGGACAGAGGCTGGAGATCAGGCAGGGCCAGGGGCTGGTCATCACGCCCCAGCTGCAGCAGGCCATCAAGCTGCTCCAACTGTCCAACCTCGAACTGGAGGCCTTCGTCGAGGCCGAGCTGGAAAAGAACCCCCTGCTGCAACGCGAGGACGGCGATCCGGGCGAGGCCAATGACGCCACGCCCGAGCGCATCGAGGTCGCCGACCGCGCCGAGATGACCTTCGAGGACGGCCGCAGCGCCGACGCCGGCGACTCCGTCGATGCGCGCGGGGACGACGTCTACGGCGACGCCGCCCCGGGCGAGCGCGGGGCGGACCGCACCGACGACGGCCAGCCCGGCCTGACCGACTGGTCCCGCGCCGGCTCCGGCGGCGGCCTGCCGGACGGGGAGGGGCGCGAGCAGCCCGACACGCGTGAAAGCACCCTGTGGGAGCATCTGCAGGTCCAGGCCTCTCAGGCGGGCTTCTCGCCGGCGGACCACGGCATCGCCCTGACCCTGATCGACATGGTCGACGAGGGCGGCTACCTGCGCGGCGACCTGGCCGAGGTCGCCGACCGGCTGGGCGTCGGCGGCGAACGGATCGAGCGCGTGCTGGCCGTCTGCCATGGGTTCGAGCCGACCGGCGTCATGGCCCGCTCGGTGCCCGAATGCCTCGAATTGCAGCTGATCGAGCGCAACCGCTTCGATCCGGCCATGGCCGCCCTGCTGGAGAACCTGGACCTGCTGGCCAGGCGGGACCTGGCGGGGCTGCGCAAGATCTGCGGCGTCGACGCCGAGGACATGGCCGAGATGATCGCCGAGCTGAAGGCGCTGACGCCCCGCCCCGGCGCGGGCTTCGGCGGCGAGCCGGCCCAGACGGTCATCCCCGACGTCCACGTTAGGGCCGATCCGGCCGGCGGCTGGAAGGTCGAGCTGAACGCCGACACCCTGCCGCGCCTGATCATGGACAAGCGCTACCACGGCGTCGTCGCCGGCGCGGCGCGCACGGACGTCGACAAGACCTTCGTCGCCGAATGCGCCGCCCAGGCCAGCTGGCTGGTCAAGTCGCTGGACCAGCGGGCCAAGACCATCCTCAAGGTCTCGTCCGAGATCGTGCGCCAGCAGGACGCCTTCCTGGCCTTCGGCGTCGAGTTCCTGCGCCCCCTGAACCTGAAGACCGTCGCCGACGCCATCGGCATGCACGAGTCCACGGTGTCGCGGGTGACCTCGAACAAATACGTCTCGACTCCCCGGGGCGTGTTCGAGCTGAAATTCTTCTTCACCGCCGCCATCCAGTCGTCAGACGGCGGCGCGCTCCACTCCGCCGAGGCCGTCCGTCACCGGATCAAGTCGATGATCGACGGCGAGGGCCGCGACGGCGACGTCCTCTCGGACGACCGCATCGTCGAACTGCTCAGCGAGGCCGGCATCGACATCGCCCGGCGCACGGTCGCGAAATACCGAGAGGCGCTGCGGATTCCGTCCTCCGTCGAGCGCAAGCGGATGCTCAAGGCGGGCTGACGTCCCGCCACGGCGAACTGTTCGCATTTTGTTCTTGCTGTGGGCGGCGCAGAGGCGCTATGGTTTCGTCTGCTGATCATGGGTCGGAAGCGGGCTCAAAGCGCCCGGCTGTGTCGGGCCGGAAGGTCCCGAAGGGCCGACGGTCCGCGGCCCAAAAAAGAGTGCGACCAATCGCGCAAGCGTGACTGTCGATTTCCTTGTTCTTCGTTGACACCAATCCGGTTCGGTCGCGTTCTATCGACATGCAAGTCCAGGTCAGCGGCAAGCACGTAGATGTCGGCGAAGCGTTAGGCTCGCGCATCTCCCAGGAACTCGAAGACGGGATCGGAAAATACTTCGAACGCGGTGCTGAAAACGCCGAGGTCGTGGTGTCGAAGGACGGTCACGGCTTCAAGGTGGACTGTTGGGTCCGCCTTGCGTCGGGGCAGGCTATCGTCACCACCGGACTCGGCGGAGACGCCCACGGCGCCTTCTCCGACTCGCTCGACAAGCTCGAGAAGCGGGTCCGTCGTTACAAGCGCCGCCTGAAGGATCACCACATCGGGCCCAAGCGTCTCTCTCCGGAGAAGACCGAGGACGCCGCCCGCGAAGTCGCCCGCAGCATTGTCCTGCGCAATCCGGACGAGGTCGAGGACGACACCTTCGGCGAAGCCGGCGCGCCGGATGAGCCGCCGCCCGTCGGCATGGTCATCGCGGAGACCGAAACCGAGATCCGCACCATCACCGTCGGCCGCGCCGTGGCCGAGCTGGATATGACCGGCTACCCGGTCGTCGTCTTCCGCAACGCCGCCCACGGCGGCATCTCGGTGGTCTACCGCCGCCCGGATGGAAACGTGGGCTGGATCGACCCTGAGCGGAAGGCCGTCTCGCTCAACGGACACGGTTCGGTAAACGGTCGTACGTCATAGTGCTTCCCACAAGGGGGCGGGTGCTCTAAAGGGCGCCCGCCCACCCGGGATGATCGAGTAGAGTCGGGGTTCCAATGGACATCGGTGATTTGCTGGCGGACGGCGGTGTCGTTCTGCGCAGCGGCGCGTCGTCGAAGCGCCAGGCTCTTCATGTGGTGGCGGACGCCGCCGCACAGGCCCTCGGCATGTCCGAGGCGCGCGTGCTCGAAGCTCTGCTGGAGCGCGAGGCGCTGGGCTCGACCGGTCTCGGCTCGGGCGTCGCGGTTCCGCACGCCCGGCTGGAAGGCGTCAGCCGGGTGACGGCGGTCTTCGTGCGTCTGGATACGCCCGTGGCCTACGGCTCGGTGGACGACCGTCCCGTGGACCTGCTGTTCGCCCTGTTCGCCCCGCCCAGCGACGGCGCGGAGCACCTGCGGGCCCTCGCCGCCGTCTCGCGCGCCCTGCGCTCGTCGGAGATGCGCGAGCAGCTGCGCCAGGCCCACACGACCGACGCCATCCGCGCCCTGTTCGTGCGCGACCAGGTCCCGGCCACGGCCGCCTGATCAGAAAGTCGGGCCGAAAGGCCCGTCCTTAGCCCGCTCATCCCCGCGGATGCGGGGACCCAGTACTTTGGGTGATGTGTTGATGGGCGGGGAGCAGGCGAGGGTCGTCCTGAAGCTTTAACGCCAAGCTGGACAGAACTGGGTCCCCGCGTTCGCGGGGATGAGCGGAAGAGACAGGGCTCTAGTGGACCGACACCGGCTCCAGTTCGTGGGCCACGGCGGTGGCGAAGGCGGTCTCGCGGTCCGTCATGATGGCCAGGCGCTCGCCGTCGGCGCCGTGCACGGCGTAGAGGGTGGCTTCCGGATCCACGGACAGGCCCTGGATCGCCGTCGCGGGCGTATCGGCCATCACGTCGGCGGCGCGGATCTCGCGCACATAGACGAGGTCGGGGGCGCCCAGTTCGGCGAAGTCCTGTCGGGTCATCTTCAGTTCGGGCGTCATGCGACCGCCTCCTTACGTTCAGCTAACGCCTGTGCGGCGCTTGGGTTCGGCCCCGAAAGCGGCGGCCGGAGAAACAACGGGTTCAACCCGTCGTGATGGGGATGCGCCGCAGGACGGGAAGGTCCTCGGGGCGGCTCATGTCGACGTGCAGCAGGCCGTGCTCCAGACGGGCCTCGTCGACCTCCAGCCCGTCCGCCAGCACGAAGCTGCGGACGAAGCCGCGACCGGCGATGCCGCGATGGAGGAAGGCCTGGTCGGCCTTGCCGGCGTCCTCGCGCTTGCCGGCGACGGTCAGCTGGCGGCCTTCGATGGTGATCGCCAGGTCGTCCGGGCCGAAGCCCGCCACCGCCAGGGTGATGCGCACCGACCGCTCGCCGCGCTGCTCGACATTATAGGGCGGGTAGCTGTCGGCCGCCGCCCGCTGGGCGCGGTCGATCAGGGCCCGGGTATGGTCGAAGCCCAGCAGGAAGGGGCTGTCGAACAGGATGGTGCGCGTCGTCATGTCTCAAGCCCCCGAAGCAGGCATTCGCGCCGTCCACGCCCCCCGAGATCGGCAGGGCGCCGGCTGAAGGGTAGATGGGACCGGACGCCCGGCAGTGCAACGGCTCACGCTGACCAGGGCCGGAATTGGAGAAGGCCCCGCGGTTTCCCGCGGGGCCTTCATGGTGGAGCTTAGCGGAGTCGAACCGCTGACCTCTTGCATGCCATGCAAGCGCTCTACCAACTGAGCTAAAGCCCCGAACCGTTGCCGGTCAGTCCGCCGAGGTGTTGGTGTTGGCCCCCGGCGAGGCGGCGGAACCTATGTCAGGGCCGTTTGGTGATCAAGCCCGGTTCCACCATTTATTTTCGCCTTTTTCGAACGCTGTTCGGAAGGCGATTTCCGGGCGGATCGAACGCTGCCGATCCGCCCGGAATTTCGTCAGTCCTCGTCGGACGACGGCTTGCCGATTTCGTCTTCGAAGGAGTCGTCGTCCTCGTCCTCGATGAACGGAACCGAGTCGTCATCGTCGTCGTCGGCCAGGACGTCGTCGTCTTCGACGGCTTCGCCCATGCCCGATTCCTCGGTCGGGTCGACGACGGCTTCGTCCTCGTCGTCGGGGGTCAGGATCGGCTCGTGGCCTTCCTCGTCGATCTCCGGCGTCTTGACGTCTTCTTCCTCGTCTTCGTCGCCGTCGACCTTCTTGTCCTTGACCTGATCCTCGGCCTCGTCGTCCGCCGGATAGCCGGCCGGGCGGCCGCGGCGGTTGCGCAGCTTCAGCGCTTCTTCCGGATCAAAGTCGGTTCCGCACTTCGGGCAGTGAGCCGGTCGGCGGTTCAGGTCGTAGAATTTGGCCTGGCAGTTCGGACAGACCTGCTTTTGGCCCAGTTCGGGATTAGCCACGGGGGCGCCTCTCACGGTAGGGGGGAATTCGGGCGGCTCCCTTGCCACCCTTGGGAGCCGCTGTCAAAAGCCATCTCCTCGGCGAAATCGGTTCGAGAGCGCTGCGCGCTCCCGAACTCAGATTTCGCCGGACTTTAGACTTGGGCCATTTTCTGGATTCAGGTCCTTCAGACCTGAAGCAAAAATGGCCGTACGCCCGCGCCATCCCTGCCCCTTTGGAGACCGCCGGGTGACGAACTTCACGCATCTGACCGCCCGCCGCAGCCCCGCGCTGAAGGGCGCCGTGCGCGCTCCCGGCGACAAGAGCATGTCGCATCGGACGATGATCTTCGGCGCCATGGCGAGCGGCGTGACCGAGGTCGAGGGCCTGCTGGAAGGCGACGACATCCTGGCCACCGCCCGCGCCGCCGAGGCGTTCGGCGCGACGGTCGAACGTCTGGGGCAGGGCCGTTGGCGGGTGACCGGGCAGGGCGGCTTCCGCTCGCCGGATAGCGTGATCGACTGCGGCAACGCCGGGACGGGCGTGCGCCTGCTCATGGGCGCGGCCGCCGGCTATCCCGTCACGGCGACCTTCGACGGCGACGGCAGCTTGCGGAAGCGGCCGATGAAGCGGGTCACCGGCCCGCTGGCCGACATGGGGGCGCGCTTCAGCTGGCAGGCCGCCGAGGACCGGCTGCCGGTCGAGGTGTCGGGCGGCGGGCTGACCGCCATCGACTATGTGCAGACGGTCGCTTCGGCCCAGATCAAGTCGGCCATCCTGCTGGCGGGTCTGAACGCCGAGGGCGTCACCACGGTCACCGAGCCGGAGAAGAGCCGCGACCACACCGAGCGGATGCTGCGCGCCTTCGGCGCCGAGGTCGGGGTCGAGGCGCAGGGCGACGGCTGGAAGATCTCGCTGAAAGGCGGCCAACGGCTGACCGGAACCGCCGTGGCGGTGCCGGGGGATCCGTCCTCTGCGGCCTTCCCGCTGGCGGCGGGGCTGGTCGTTCCGGGCTCCGAGGTCACGGTCGAGGGCGTGATGCTGAACCCGCTGCGCACCGGCCTGTTCGACACCTGGCGCGAGATGGGCGCGGCCCTGACCATCGCCAACCGCCGCATGGCCGGGGGCGAGGAGGTCGGCGACGTCACCGCCCGCCACTCGGCGCTGAAGGGCGTGGTCGTGCCGGAGGACCGCGCCGCCTCGATGATCGACGAATATCCGATCCTGGCCGCCACCGCCGCCTTCGCGGAAGGCCAGACGGTGATGCGCGGCGTCGGCGAGATGCGGGTCAAGGAAAGCGACCGCATCGCCCTCATGGTCGCCGGCCTGCGCGCCTGCGGCGTGGCTGTAGAGGAGGAGCCGGAGGGCTTCATCGTCACCGGCGGCCCTGTCGCGGGCGGCGCGACCGTCCACACCGCCCACGATCATCGCATCGCCATGAGCCATCTGGTGCTGGGCCTGGCTGCCGACCGGGCCGTCGCGGTCGACGAGCCCGGCATGATCGCCACCAGCTTCCCGGGCTTCGTGGAGATGATGAACGGTCTGGGCGGTCTGATCGAATGAAGGCGCTGCGCGAGGTCTTTTCTCGCGGCGTTGCGATCCTGGGGCTCCTGACCTGTCTGGGCGGGGCCGGCTGGACGGCCTGGGTCGTGTGGCGAGGGATCGCCACCGGCATGGTGACCGGCAGGCACGGCGCGGTTCATCTGAGGATCGAGGGCGATTTCTTCTACTATTCGACAGTGGCCCTGAACGGCCTGGCCTGCCTGTTGTGGCTTGGCCTGGGGGCCTTCGCGGTCCTTGTGCTGGTCCGCTGGAAGGACTGGACGTGAGCCGTGCGTTCATGCGGCGGTCTTTCAAGGCCGTGACGACCTGGATCCTCGCGGCGCTGATGGGCGCGGGGTGTTGGCGGGGCGGATCGGAGCTGCTGGTCATTCTGGACAGAGGCGTGATACCCGGCCGCCGGGGGCCGTCGCTGCATCTGGCCGACAACCCCCTGGCGTACTGGGCCGTGTTCGCCTTCTTCTGCTCCGCGCTGCTGACGGCCATAGGCTTCACCCTCTTTCTGGCCTACGTCGGCTGGCGGCAAGCCATGGAGCATCGTCGATCTTGAGCAGGAACTTCATCATCGCCGTCGATGGACCCGCCGCCTCGGGCAAGGGCACCATCGCCGCGCGGCTGGCGGCCGAGTATGGCCTGCCGCACCTCGACACCGGCCTGCTGTACCGCGCCGTGGGCGTCGGCCTGCTGGATGCGGGCAAGTCGCTGGACGACGAGGCGGCGGCGGAAGCGGTCGCCCGGGCGCTGGACGCCGGCGACCTGACCGACACGGAGCGCCTGACCAGCGGCGAGGCCGGCGAGGCGGCCAGCCGGATCGCGGGCTTCACCGGGGTGCGCGCGGCGCTGCTGGCCTTCCAGAAGGCCTTCGCGGCCCAGGCCGGCGGCGCGGTGCTGGACGGGCGCGACATCGGCACGGTGATCACCCCCGAGGCCCCGGCCAAGCTGTTCGTGACCGCCACGCCAGAGGTGCGCGCCACCCGCCGCTGGAAGCAGCTGACCGGGCGGGGCGCCGTCATCGCGTTCGAGGACATGCTGGCCGACATCATCCGCCGCGACGAGCGCGATGCGGGCCGGGGCGCGGCCCCGATGGTGCAGGCGCACGACGCCGTCTTGCTGGACACGACCGATATGGATATAGAAGCCGCCTTCGATGCGGCCCGCCGTATCGTCGAGGCGGCGCGCGCGAAACACGGTCTTTGACCCGTTCCGCAAATCCAACGCTCCCATCCTCGGCTTCCGCGGGCGCTCTGGTTGAGCTTCAGCCTCGCGTCCCGACGACCTGACTCTTTCTTCTGAACCCCTCTTTGGCGCGGGACCCTTCGGTCGCGCGCTCAAGCCTTTTTCTCCAACCCCAGAGTTACATGACCGACACCCTCACCCCCACCCGCGACGACTTCTCGGCGCTGCTCGACGAAACCCTTCAGGGCCGTGACCTCGGCGAAGGCCAGGTCGTCCACGGCCGCGTCGTCGGCATCGAAAAAGACATCCTGATCATCGACGTCGGTCTGAAGACCGAAGGCCGCATCCCGGCCCGCGAGTTCGGCATCGGCGAAGGCGCCGTCATTCCGAAGCTCGGCGACAACGTCGAAGTCTATCTGGAGCGCGTCGAGAACGCCCTGGGTGAAGCGGTCATCAGCCGCGACAAGGCTCGCCGCGAAGAAGCCTGGACCCGCCTGGAAGTCGTGTTCGCCGACGGCCAGCCGGTCAACGGCACCATCGTCGGCCGCGTCAAGGGCGGCTTCACCGTCGACCTGGGCGGCGCCTCGGCCTTCCTGCCGGGCAGCCAAGTCGACATCCGTCCGGTGCGCGACGTCGCCCCGCTGATGGGCAAGGAACAGCCCTTCGCCATCCTGAAGATGGACCGCCCGCGCGGCAACATCGTCGTCTCGCGTCGCGCCATCCTGGAAGAAGCCCGCGCCGAACAGCGCACCGAGCTGGTCGGCCAGCTGCAAGAGGGTGAAGTCCGCGAAGGCGTGGTCAAGAACATCACCGACTACGGCGCGTTCGTGGATCTGGGCGGCATCGACGGCCTGCTGCACGTCACCGACATGTCGTGGAAGCGCGTCTCGCACCCGTCGCAGGTCCTCGCCGTCGGCGACACCGTCAAGGTCCAGATCGTCAAGATCAACCCGGACACCCAGCGCATCTCGCTGGGCATGAAGCAGCTGCAGGCCGACCCGTGGGACGGCGTGGAAGCCAAGTATCCGGTCGGCGCCAAGATGTCGGGCCGCATCACCAACATCACCGACTACGGCGCGTTCGTTGAGCTGGAAGCCGGCGTTGAAGGCCTGGTCCACGTCTCGGAAATGTCCTGGACCAAGAAGAACGTCCACCCGGGCAAGATCGTCTCGACCTCGCAGGAAGTCGACGTGGTCGTGCTGGATGTCGACGCCTCCAAGCGCCGCATCTCGCTGGGCCTGAAGCAGGCCCAGGACAACCCGTGGGACGCCTTCGTCGCCAACAACCCGATCGGCTCGACCGTCGAGGGCGAAGTCAAGAACGCCACCGAGTTCGGCCTGTTCATCGGCCTGGACAACGACATCGACGGCATGGTCCACCTGTCCGACCTGGACTGGAACGTGTCGGGCGAAGAAGCCATCCAACGCTACCGCAAGGGCGAAACCGTCAAGGCCAAGGTCCTGGACGTCGACGTCGAGAAGGAACGCGTCTCGCTGGGCATCAAGCAGCTGGGCGGCGATCCGATGGAAGGCGACACCTTCAAGAAGGGTCAGCAGATCACCGTCACCGTGACGGCGATCGAGACCGGCGGCATCGAGGTCAAGTTCGGTGAAGACGACGCTCCGGCGACCGCCTTCATCCGCAAGTCGGACCTGTCGCGCGACCGCAACGAGCAGCGCACCGAGCGCTTCTCGGTCGGCGACCGCGTCGACGCCATGGTCACCGGCATCGACAAGGCCTCGCGCCGCGTCTCGGTGTCGATCAAGGCCCTGGAAATGAAGGACGAGGCCGAGGCCATCGAACAGTTCGGGTCGTCGGACTCGGGCGCTTCGCTGGGCGACATCCTGGGCGCCGCCCTGCGCGAAAAGGCCGGCTCCAAGGACTAAGTCTCTTCGTCATCGACGAAAAAACGATCAGGCGGCCGGAGCGATCCGGCCGCCTTTTTCGTGCTCAAAGCCCGGGGGCGCGGCGGAACTCGTGTACGGTTTCCGTCCTTTAACCTACAATTCGCGGGCTTGACGGACGGTTGGGCCTTTTTCGCCGGGCGCGCGAGAGATAGGGTGGGCTTGCATCCCGAGACTGGATGCAGCCGTATGGGTACGGGCTGGGGCTGAACAGGGCGGGGGCTGCATGATCAAATCCGAGCTGATCGAGAAGCTCGCGGCCGAAAACACGCATCTGACCCATGCTGAGGTCGAGCGTGTCGTGAATGTCGTGCTGGGCCGCATGGTCGAGGCGCTGGGCGACGGCGGTCGCGTAGAGCTTCGCGGTTTCGGAGCCTTTTCCGTTCGGGGCCGTCCGGCGCGCGCCGGCCGCAATCCGCGCACCGGCGAGTCGGTCGAGGTGCCCGCTAAGGCGGTTCCCTTCTTCAAGAGCGGCAAGGAGCTGCGCGAGCGGCTGAACGCCACCGACTGACAGGACGCCCCATGGGACTGGTCACCGAGTTCAAGGAATTCATCGCCCGCGGCAACGTCATCGACCTGGCGGTCGGCGTCATCATCGGCGCGTCCTTCGGCAAGATCGTCACCAGCCTGGTCGAACAGGTAGTCATGCCGCCGATCGGCCTGGCGCTGGGCCGGGTCGACTTCTCGAACCTGGAATGGGTGCTGGTCCCCGAAAATCCGGCGACCGCCGAGATCGAGAAGGTGGCGATCCAGTACGGCGCCTTCATCAACACCGTGATCCAGTTCCTGATCGTCGCCGTCGTCATCTTCCTGATGGTGAAGCTGGTGAACAAGATGCGCCGCGAGCAGGCGGCGGCGCCGGAAGCCCCGGCCGCGCCGACCCCGACCGAGGCCCTGCTGGCGGAAATCCGCGACGAGCTGAAGGCTCGCCCCTAGCCCTGAAAGCCGTCTAGGCCTTGGAAGCGGTCGCCGGGGCGGCCCTCGGAGCCCGTGCGCCGCGCACCGCGCGTTCGAGCGGGACGGGCCGCAGGCAGATCGCATAGTCCCCGTCATAGGGCGTGGGCGACCACAGGGCCGGATCGGGCGCATCCTCTGAAAACTGGACGTGGCAGTGGCCCCAGCCGCCTTCGCGGCGGGCCGTGCGGGCGAAGTCGCCGAGCCGGAGCAGGTCCCGCGGCGTGACCATGGGCAGCCGCAACTTGGCCGCCCCCATGGCGCGGGCGGCGTCGCGCAGGGCCGTCATCAGAACCGGGATCGCGTCGGCGTGGGGCTGCAGGGCCTCCAGGTCGATGACCTCCAGCACCGGCGGCTCGAGGATGTTCGACTTGGCCATCATGGCCATGGCGTAGGCGACGACGGCGCCGTCCCGCTCGAAGGCCAGTATCAACGGGCGCTGGGACAGGTCGGGGTCCTGCAGACGCCACCGCTGGATCTCCGGGCTGCGGTCCGCCAGCAGCCGCCCCTCGTCCGTCAGCGCCTGCCAGAAGGCGGCGTAGGGCGAGGCGTCGCCGAAATCGGCCAGCAGGCTGACCCCGGGCGGCAGGACGGGACGGGCGACACGGCCCAGCCGGTCGTTCATCAGCTGCTCGCCCAGTCCCGACACGGCGCGGGGCGCGGCCGCATACAGCCGCCGCCACAGGCGGCTCAGGGCCAGGGGCAGGGGATCGACGACCCAGCTCAGCTTCAGCGCATGAGTCTGTTCGGGCCAGGCCAGCATGCCGTGGCGGGCATAGAGGGGCTGGGAGGTGGAATTGGCGTTGAGGGTATAGCGGACGAAGACATCGGGCTGGGAGGTGAAGGTCTTCAGCATGTGGCGGCTGGTCCCGCGCACGCTGGCCGTGACGATGATCGAGAAGCCCGTCGCGCCGTGCAGTCGTCGCCCGCCCAGCCGGAAGCGCTGGATCAGGTTGCCGACGTGGGCGGCGGGTTCGCCGTCGGGGCCGTCCGCGACCCAGCCCGCCGGCGCGCCGATGTCCAGCCGGGCCGGGTTGGCGTGCAGCCACCGCCACCCGGCCAGCGACCGTTCCGGCCAGCCCACGCTGCGGTGCAGGTCCTGCACCCTTGGATAATCCGCTTCTACGATCTCTCTGAGCGTCATGGCTGAGCTGTATCGTTTCGGGAGCGGGGCGCGCTCCACGGCGGTAAACGTGCAGGGAGCGGGCCAGTTCTACAATCACGGGTATATGCGTCTCCACCGGAACGGGAGGGGCGGAATCCGGTTTGACTCTTCGTGGATGAGAACAAATAATGAACATTCATCTTTCATGGTCGCCATGCCCCCCTTTCCCGCCGCATCGCCGGAGCCGTTTCCCGAGGCCGCCGCGCCTCTGGAGGAGGCGTGCGCGTCGACGCCGCGGGACATGGCGGCGACCGTTCTGTTCGCCCTTTCGCGGCGACGGGAGGACGACCGGCGCCCGGCGCTGATCGCCGCGCCCCGGGCGTGGTTTGGGGAGTATGGCCGACCCTATGGCCCCGGCCTGGCCGGGACGGCGCTGATCCTGACGCCCGTGTCGACCGCCGCCGAGGCGCTGTGGGTGCTGGAGCAGGCCCTGCGGTCGGGGGCGGTGTCGCTGGCGCTGGGGGCGGTGGACGGGGCCAGCCTGGCCCAGACGCGGCGGCTGGATTTCGCCGCCCGGGACGGCGGTTCGACCGGATTGATGCTGCCGCGAAGTCTGGATGGCCTGAGCGCAGCGCGACGGCGCTGGCGCGTGTCGGCGGCGCTGTCCGCGCCCGACGCCGACGACCCGCGGGCGCCGGGACAGGCGCGCCTGATCGCGGAGATGACGCGGGGCCGGGGCGAACGTCCCGGCGCCTGGATGCTGGAGCAGGATGATGAGACGCATCGTCTCCGTCTGGCTGATCGACTGGCCGGTTTCGGTCCGGCGCCGATCGCTGGAACGGGCGCGGCGTCCGGCCTCGCCGCCTGACCCCGCCCTGGACCCGCAGACCCCGTTCGCCCTGATCCTGAAGAACAGTCGGGGCGCGGCGGTGATCCACGCCCTGAATCCGGCCGCCCGCGCCGCCGGCCTGCGGCGGGGCCAGACCCAGGCCGACGCCCTGGCCATGATCCCGCACCTGCTGTGCCGGCCCGCCGATACGGCCGCCGACGACCGGGCCCTGGAGGCGCTGGCGGTCTGGGCCGAGCGCTGGTCGCCGTCGGTCAGTCTCGATCCGTCCGGCGAGGGGCTGGAGGGGCTGTTCCTGGACATCACGGGGGCGGCGCACCTGTTCGGCGGCGAGGCGGCCCTGCTGGCGCAGATCCGAACCCGGCTGGCCGAGGCGGGGACGGTCGCGCGGGTCGCCCTGGCCCCGACGTCGGGGGCGGCCTGGGCGCTGGCGCGCTGGGGCGAGGGCCGGGATCCGGTCGCCACGGACGAGACCGTCTCCGACCTGCTGGCCGACCTGCCGGTCGAGGCGCTGCGGCTGGACGACCGCACCGTCACCGGCGCTCGCCGGCTGGGGCTGAAGACCATCGGCAGCCTGTACGCCATGCCGCGCGCGGGTCTGGCGCGGCGCTTCCGGGACGGCGACGCCATCGGCTTGGTGCGGCGGCTGGATCAGGCGCGGGGGTATGTCGGCGAGGCCCTGACGCCCGTGCGCCCGCCCGCCCGCTATCGGGTCTGGCAGGCCTTCGCAGAACCCCTGGGCGATATCGAGGGCGTGGAGGCGCGCCTGCCCGAACTGGCCGCCGACCTGACGCGAGCGTTGGAGAGGGACGGGCAGGGGGCCAAGGCCCTGACCCTGACCGGCTTCCGCTCGGATGGGCTGACGACCGGGCTGTCGGTGCGCATGGGACGACCGGGGCGCGAGGTTCCGATCTGGATGCGGCTGTTCCGCGAGGCCGGGTTCGGACGGCTGGAGCTGGGCTTCGGCCTGGACGCGCTGATGCTGACCGCCGACCTGACCGAGCCCATGGCGGCGCGGCAGGGGGCGCTGGAAAGCGAGGCGGAGGCGAAGCAGGCCGAGAGCCTGGCGGCCCTGATCGACCGGCTGACCGCGCGGCTGGGCGAGGACCGGGTGCTGACGCCCGAACCGGTCGACAGCTGGATTCCGGAGCGCGCCGAGCGGCTGGTCCCCGCCCTGGGCCGGATCCCGGCGGCGGACCCGGCGGAGGCCGGTCGCCGCCCCCTGCTGCTGCTCGATCCGCCCGAGCCGATCGATGATCCGCTGTTCGACCTGCCCGAGGGGGCGCCCGCGCGCTTCACCTGGCGCCGGGTCAGCCGCCGGGTCGTGCGGGCGGAGGGGCCGGAGCGGCTGTCGCCCGAATGGTGGCGGCCCCGTCCCGACGGGCGCGAGGTCCGCACCCGTGACTATTACCGCGTCGAGGACGGCGAAGGCGGGCGCTACTGGCTGTTCCGCGAGGGGCTGTACGGGCGCGAGGAGGGTCGCGCGCCGTCGTGGTGGATGCACGGAGTGCTGCCGTGACGGTCTGGAACGGCGAATACGCCGAGCTGGGGGCGATGACGAACTTCAGCTTCCTGGAGGGGGCGTCCCACCCGGGCGAGATCATCCATCAGGCCAAGGCGCTGGGGATCGCCGCCGTGGGCGTGGCCGACCGCAACACCCTGGCGGGCATGGTGCGGGCGCTGATGGAGGCCGAGAAGGTCGGGCAGCAGCTGGTGATCGGGTCGCGGCTGGTGTTCACCGACGGGACGGCCCTGATCGTCTTCCCGCGTGACCGCGCCGCCTATGGCCGCCTGTGCCGTCTGTTGTCGCTGGGCAAGAGCGAGGCCGTGCCGCAGCCGGGCGCGGACCCCGAAGGCGAGCGGATCGAGAAGGCCGAGACCCGGCTGACCTTCAAACAGGCCGTGGGGCTGGGAGAGGGGATGATCGCCCTGGCCCCCGCGCCGGAGACGCCCGACGCCGCCTTCGAGACCCGGTTGGCGGCGTGGCGGGCGGCCTGGCCGGACGATCTCTACCTGGCCGCCGCGCCCCTGTGGCGGGGGGACGATCGGCGCCGGCTGAACCGGCTGGCGGCCATGGCCCAGCGCACGCGCGCGCCGATGATCGCCACCAATGCGGTGCTGTATCACCACGCCGACCGGCGCATGCTGCAGGACGTGCTGACCTGCATCCGCGAGGGGGTGACCATCGACAAGGCCGGACGGCGGCTGCGGGCCAACGCTGAGCGCGACCTGAAGACGCCCGCCCGCATGGCCCACCTGTTCCGGGGCCATGAGGCGGCGCTGGAGCGGACGATGGAGGTGGCGCGCGCCTGCAGCTTCTCCCTGCGCGAGCTCAGTTATCAGTACCCGGACGAACCGGTGCCGAAGGGCTGGACTGCGCAACGCCGCCTGATGCGCCTGGCCTTCAGGGGCGCGAGGGAACGCTGGCCCGAAGGCGTTCCGCCGAAGGTGCGGATCCAGATCCGGGACGAGCTGAAGCTGATCAAACTGCTGAAGTATCCGAACTACTTCCTGACCGTGCACGACATCGTCGCCTGGGCGCGGGGGCAGGAGAAGCCGATCCTGTGCCAGGGACGGGGGTCGGCGGCCAATTCCGTGGTCTGCTTCTGCCTAGGCGTCACCAATGTGAATCCGGCCGAGCAGGACGTGCTGATCGAACGCTTCATGTCGGCCGACCGGGACGAGCCGCCGGACATCGACGTCGATTTCGAGCACGAGCGGCGCGAGGAGGTGATGCAGTACGTCTATCGCCGCTATGGCCGGGATCGGGCGGCTATCGTGGCGACCATCATCCACTACCGCCCCCGCTCGGCGATCCGCGACGTGGGCAAGGCGCTGGGCCTGACCGAGGACGTGACCGCGCGCATGGCGGATACGGTCTGGGGCTCCTGGGGCGATGCGGTGAAGGACGAGCATGTCGATCGCACCGGCCTGAGCCGGGACGACGCGCGGATGCGGCTGGCGCTTCAGCTGACGGCCGAGATCATCAAATTCCCACGCCACCTGAGCCAGCATGTCGGCGGCTATGTGCTGAGCCAGACGCCGCTGCTGGAGATCGTGCCCATCGGCAACGCGGCCATGGACGACCGGACCTTCATCGAGTGGGACAAGGACGACATCGACCATCTGAAGCTGATGAAGGTCGATGTGCTGGCCCTGGGCATGCTGACGGCGCTGAGGCGCGGCTTCGACATGATCGCGGACAGCTATGGCCGCCGGCTGCAGCTTCACACCGTCCCGCAGGACGACGCCGAGGTCTACGGCATGCTGTGCAAGGGCGATTCCGTCGGGGTCTTCCAGGTGGAGAGCCGGGCCCAGATGGCGATGCTGCCCCGGCTGCGGCCCGAGGTCTTCTACGATCTGGTGGTGGAGGTGGCGATCGTCCGGCCAGGGCCGATCCAGGGCGGCATGGTCCATCCCTATCTGAAGCGGCGTCGGGAACGGCGCGAGGCGCGGGCGCGGGGCGAGCCCTATGAGATCGACTATCCCAGTCCGTCCCCGGAGCATGGTCCGGCGGACGAGCTGAAGCAGGTGCTGCACAAGACGCTGGGCGTGCCGCTGTTCCAGGAACAGGCGATGCGGATCGCCATGCAGGCGGCGAAATATACGCCCGCGGAGGCCAACAGCCTGCGCCGGGCCATGGCCACCTTCCGGCACATGGGCACGATCCATGAGCATGAGACCCGGTTCGTCAGCCGCATGATCGAGCGCGGCTACGACCCGGATTTCGCGCGAAGCTGCTTCGACCAGATCAAGGGCTTCGGGGAGTACGGCTTCCCGGAGAGCCACGCCTGTTCCTTCGCCCTGCTGGTCTACATCTCGGCGTGGATGAAGCACCACTATCCCGAGGTCTTCGCCGCCGCCCTGCTGAACAGCCAGCCCATGGGCTTCTACGCCCCCGCCCAACTGGTTCGGGATGCGAAGGATCATGGGGCCGAGGCGCGCCATCCGGACGTGAACATGAGCGACTGGGACGCCACGCTGGAACCGGCACCGGGTGAGACGCGCCGCGCCCTGCGCCTCGGCCTGCGATCGATCGACGGGTTCAAGAAGGCTTGGGCCGAGGCGATTATGACGGCGCGGGCCGAGGGGCCGTTCGCCGACCTGGACGATCTGCGCCTGAGGGCGCGTCTGACGCCGGCGGCGATGGACCGGCTGGCCGAGGCGGACGCCTACGGCTCGCTGAAGCTGACCCGCCGGCAGGGGATGTGGGCCGCGCGCGGGGCGCCGCCGGTCGCGGGCGCGCCCCTGTTCGAGGCCATGGGCCTGCGCGAGGCCGACGGCCGCCCGCCCGAGGCCCTGCCGGAACTGGCGCCGTCCGAGGAGGTGGTGGGCGACTACCAGACCCTGCGCCTGTCACTGAAGGGGCATCCGGTCAGCTATCTGCGCGACCGGCTGGCGCAGGCGGGGGCGCAGACCGCGGCGGATTATCCGCAGACGGCGAACGGCAGGCGGGTGGCCGTCGGCGGGGTGGTGCTGGTGCGCCAGCGGCCCGGCACGGCCAAGGGCGTCTGTTTCATGACCATCGAGGACGAGACCGGCGGGGCCAATCTGGTGCTGTGGCCCGATGTGTTCGAACGCCTGCGTCCCGTGGCCATGGGCGCGCGGATGGTGCTGGCGCGGGGCAAGGTGCAGACCGCCGAGGGGGTGACCCATCTGGTGGTCGAACAGCTCGAGGATTGGACCCCCATGCTGGGCCATCTGACCCCCGACGCCGCCCCGGGCTCAGGCCATGCGCCCACACGCGGCGGGCATCCGAGGGATGTGCGGGTGCTGCCGGGGTCACGGGATTTTCATTGAGGAGGCCGAGGGAGGTAGCGGACCTAGGCGTCATACTCCTGAAGGCCCAGGGCTTCGTTGCTTCTGAAGCGGCCCAGGCCCAAGGCCGCGAACTCGTCATGCGCCGTTCCGGCCTCGACGCCCAGCGCGCGAAGCACGGTACTGATCGGACTATCGTCGAGGGCGGGTTGATCCTCTCCTTTCGATGCGCTCAGAACCATCCGGCCTTGGTCAAAGAGCGCGGCGGCTTGTGAGCCTGCGCCTCCAAAATACTCGGTCTCGACATAGGCAAACGCGCCGCTTCCGGCAGCGGCGATCAAAGCCTCGCGTAGTCCTTCGGATAGATAGTTGAAGCCATCAAGATACACTCCTGGCTTCAGCGCCGTGAGCATGTCGATCTGCCGTTCACCCAGAGGAGCGGCGACGAGGCCGAACGACAGTTCTGTCGGTTTGGGGCAACCGGCGACCTCCAAGATCCGCGCGATGACGTTCGGGCTGCCGATAACGGCCGTGATGTGATGCGCCATAGGTCTTCCCCCTCGCTACGCCCGCTCACCCCTTCCGGTGCCAGCGCCACTTCCAGATGCGGTAGCCGATGATGGGGGCGAAGCCGCAGATCAGGGCCGCGGCCAGCACCGTCCAGAAACCGCCGCCCAGCCAGAACTCGCCCGCCAGCGCCCCGACCACGGCCGCGAGGAGCGGACCGAGCCAGGGCAGCCAGTGGGGCGGCCGCACCTTCATTCAGGCATCGACCTTGATGACGCCGCGACGGATCTGGTCCAGCTCGATCGAGTCGAACAGCGCCTGGAAATTGCCGTTGCCGAAGCCCTCGTTGCCCTTGCGCTGGATGATCTCGAAGAAGATCGGACCGAAGGTGTCCTGGGTGAAGATCTGCAGCAGCAGGCCTTCCTCGTCCGAACCGTCGATCAGGATGCGGTTCTTGCGCATCCGCTCCACGTCCTCGCCGTGGTTGGGCAGGCGTTTGTCGATCAGTTCGAAATAGGTCTCGATCGTGTCCTGGAAGGCCACGCCGCGCGCCTTCATGGCCTCGACGGTCTCGAAGATGTTCTCGGTTGTCAGGGCGATGTGCTGGATGCCCTCGCCGTTGTAGCGGCGCAGGAACTCCTCGATCTGGGAGTTGTCGTCCTGGCTCTCGTTCAGGGGAATGCGGATGGCGCGGTCGGGCGCGATCATGGCCTGGGAGAACAGGCCGGTGGCCTTGCCCTTGATGTCGAAATACTTCTGCTCTTCGAAGTTGAAGACCGAGCCGTAGAAGCCGGACCAGGTGCGCATCTCGCCGCGACGCACGTTGTGGGTCAGGTGGTCCAGGATCTCGAGCCCCATCGAATTCTTGCGCTCGGCCTCTTCCCAGCCCTCGATCTCGTCCCAGGCGTCGTAAAGCGAGCCGTTCTCGCCGTACTGGTCGATGACGTAGAGCAGCGAGCCGCCGATACCCTGCAGGATGTAGGGGTAGTCGTTCCCCAGCGCGCCGCCGGCGACGCCTTCGGCCTTGCGGGCGCCACGTTGCAGCGCGCCCTCGAAGGCGGCCTTGGCGTCGGCGACGCGGAAGGCCATGCCGTTGGCCGACGGACCGTGATCGGTCGCGAACTCGCCCGCCTGGCCCTTGGGCGACAGGTTGACCAGCATGGTGATGTCGCCCTGCTTCAGGCGGACGACGTTGTTGGCCGGGTTCACGTGGGTGCGGGTGAAGCCCATCAGTTCCAGGCGGGCGACCATGGCCTCGGGCTCGGGGCCGGTGAATTCGACGAACTCGAAGCCGTCGACGCCGAGGGGATTGTCCTGATCGATACGGGCGGCGTCAGTCATGTGGCGTCTCCTGAAGGGGTGTCGGCGAAGGCCGATCTTGTGGGGCGGAACCTAGTGTCGCGGGGCGGTGAAGCCAAGGTGGCGCCGGACACAGCTTCGTGGGTCCCTCTCCCTCCCCGAAGTGGGGAGGGATGTCGGCGCGTAGACGACAGGGTGGGGTTCGTATCCGAGCGCTCGGTTCCCCACCCGTCTCGCTTCGCGAGCCACCCTCCCCAGAAGGGGAGGGAGAGGCTTTGCTCAGTTCGGCCGGCCCACGACGGCGTCGACCGAGTTGGTCGTGACCGGGTGATAGCCGGGACGGGCCTGGGCGTAGATGCGGGTGGCGATGGGGCGCCCCCATTCGTACTGGGCCCACAGGCTGGTGAAGAGCGGCAGCACGAATTTGCGGCGGCCCTGGGTGGTCAGGAAATGCTCCAGCGTCGGCACGGCGGGCTGGTAGCGGTGCTGGACCGCGATCTGCAGCCAGGCGAACAGGACCTCGGCGTTGCCTTCGGTCTTCAGGTGCAGGGTCGATTCCAGGTCGGCGAGCTGGGCGTCCGAGAACCAGCGGCCGCTGGCCGGCGGCACGGGCGGACGCCAGGCGAGGAAGCGCTGGCGCTCCTGCGTCGACCAGTTCGCCCACGGAACGGCCGAGGCCGGGCCGCCGGCGGCGAAGGCCCGCGCCGCCGCATCGACCGGAACGAAGGCGTTGGATACCGGCGGCTGCCAGTTCGACGGCATGCCCGGCTGGTAGATCCAGGCGTCCATCATGATCTGGTCTTCCAGCGCCTTGGTGGTCACCAGATGCGCGCGGATGTCCTGGAGGAACAGTTCGGTGGTCATCGGGCGGAAGGCGTTGCGCTCGAAATAGCCCTTCAGCCAGGCGTCGAAGCGCTCGCGGCCGACGATGCGCTCGATGGTGCGCAGGAAGGCGGCGCCCTTCTCGTAGGCGACGTCGGTCAGGCCCTCGTCCGGATCGCGGCCGTCGAGTTCAAGCTTCAGGCGGGTGTCGGCGGGCGGCAGGTCGGCCAGCGTCGTCTGCAGGTCGCCCCAGCCCAGGGATTGCAGCATCAGCGCCCGGTCGGGGCCGTACAGGGCCTCCATGATCCGGTTCTCGAAATAGACCGTGAAGCCTTCATTGAGCCAGAAGTCGGCCCAGGTGGCGTTGGTCACCAGGTTGCCCGACCAGCTGTGCGCCAGTTCGTGCGCCACCAGCGACACCAGCGATTGGTCGCCGGCGATGATGGTCGGGGTGGCGAAGGTCAGGCGCGGGTTTTCCATGCCGCCGAACGGGAACGAAGGCGGCAGGACCAGCAAGTCATAGCGGCCCCAGCGGTAGGGGCCGTAGAGCTGTTCGGCCACGTCCACCATGCGGGCGGTCGGGACCAGTTCGTTATGGGCGGCGCGCAGACGCGACGGCTCGGTCCAGACCCCGGTGCGTTCGTCGATCGCGGCGAAGTCCACGTCGCCCACGCCGACGGCGATCAGATAGGGCGGGACCGGATTGGTCATGCGGAAGCGCCAGGCCTTGCCGCCCTCGACCGGTTCGCCGTCCGTGGTCAGGGTCTCGGCGCTCATCACCACCTTGAGGTCGGCCGGCGCGACGATGCGAGCGTCCCAGGTCTGGCGGATGCCGGGGCTGTCCTGGGTCGGAACCCAGGTGCGGGTCAGGATCGCCTGCCCCTGGCTGAACATATAGGGCTTGCGGCCGCCCGCCGTCTGGGCCGGGGTCAGCCATTGCAGGGCGGCGGCGTCCGGGCGGGTCGAATAGCCGATCACGACCTTCTGCGTCGCACCGGCGGCCAGCGCCGGGAAGCGCACGGTCAGGGCCTGGCCGAGGATCGGATCGGAGGGACCCGTGCTGTGCTGCAGCGCCGCGCCCGAGCCGTCGGTGACGGTGCGGATGTCGAGGTTGCGGACGTCGAGGATGACCTCCGTCGCGCCGGGCACGCCCTGGATGTCGAGGGTGGCCGTGCCGGACAGGGTGTTGGTCTGGAAGTTCGCGGCCAGGTCCAGCGCGACGTGGCGGACGTGGGCGATCTCGGGCCGGGCGTAGGAGTGGACGTCGCGCACATACTGGATCGGCGCGGTGGCCGAGGCGGGCAGGGGCGGCATGTCGGAGCCGGAAGCGGTCATGGCGCATCCTCCCAGGGCGGTGGCGAGCGCGAGCGCGGAGACGAGGCCGAGAGTCCGGATCATGGTGCGTCCTTCCTGTGGCCCGCCGCCGTTCGGGCGTATCGAGGCCGTGTTCTTTTCGCTGGCCGGACAACGCCCCGGCGCAGCGAAAAGATCAAGAGGCGCGCGCGACGGGCGTCAGATGTTTGGCGCGGAACAGGTGGCCCCGCTCTGCGATCAGGACGAAGACCAGGGCCAGAACGCCCATGACCGTGAAGCCCAGCGCCATGGGAGTGGCCGAGCCGTTGAACGACTGGCCGATGGCGAAGCCCATCAGCGAACCGATGATCGTGGAGATGAAGCCCTGGGCCGAGGAGGCGGTGCCCGCGATATGGCCCATGGGCTCCATGGCCATGGAGCCGAAATTGCCGGCGATGAAGCCGAAGCAGAACATGGTCAGGGCCTGGAGGATGGCGAAGGTCCAGATCGACTCATGGCCGCTCAGGTTCACGGCGCTGTGGATCACACCCATGGCGATGAAGCCCAGCAGGGCGGTGTGGGAGATCAGGCGCGAGCCCAGCTTCTCGACGAAGCGCGAGTTCAGCAGGCTGGCCACCGCGATGCCGCCGGCGATGGCGGCGAAGATGGTGGTGAACAGCTCCGGCGCCTTGAAGACATCGTAGAAGATCTGCTGGCTGGAGTTGATGAAGCCGAACAGCGCCCCGGTGATGCAGGTCATGGCCAGGGTGTAGCCGATGGACACCCGGTTGGTGACGGCCTCGCGGAAGGCGCCGGCGATGCGGCGGGCGTTGATGGGCAGGCGGTCTTCCGGATGCAGGGTCTCGGGCAGGCGGATCGCGGCCCAGGTCAGGACGACCGCCCCGAACACAGCCAGCACGCCGAAGACCCAAGGCCAGGGCGCGACGGTCAGGATCAGCTGGCCGACCGTCGGCGCCAGGATGGGCACGCCCAGGAAGACGAGGAAGCTCAGCGACATGACCCGCGCCATGGTCCGGCCGGAGTAGCGATCGCGCACGATGGACACGGCCAGCACCCGGGTGGCGGCCGCGCCGATGCCGGTCGCGACGCGGGCGGCGATCAGCAGGCCGAAATTCGGGGCGAAGGCGCAGGCGACGGCGAAGACGACATAGATCAGCAGGCCCGCGATCAGCACCGGCTTGCGGCCATAGCGGTCGGCCAGCGGGCCGTACACGATCTGGGCCCCGCCGAAGCCGAGCAGATAGGCGGTGATGACCCACTGGCGGCTGTTCTCGGTGACTACGCCGAGCGCCTCGCCGATGTTGGGAAGGGCCGGCAGCATGGAATCGATGGCGAGCGCGTTCAGCGCCATGAACATGGCGATCAGGCAGACGAACTCGGGGAACCCCGGGCCCTTGGCGGCGGGCGGGGCGGCGTCGGGCGTGGGGGAGGTCATCGGGGCCACATGCGGTCGGGGTGCGACAATCGCAACCGGTGGGCGGTGAAAAGATCGACGGAGTGGCTATAAGGCCGCCCATGACCGTGACCATCTTCCACAATCCGAACTGCGGCACCTCGCGCAATGTGCTGCAGATGATCCGCGACGCGGGCCAGGATCCGCAGGTGATCGAGTACCTGAAGACCGGCTGGACGGCCGAGGGGCTGAAGGCGCTGTTGGCCGAGGCGGGACTGACCCCGCGTGAGGCGATGCGGACCAAGGGCGAGGCGGCTGGGGCGCTGATCGGCGAATTGGGCCTGCTGGAGGCGGGCGTCTCTGACGACGCCATCCTGGCGGCCATGGTCGCGCATCCGATCCTGGTCGAACGGCCGTTCGTCCGCACGCCGAAAGGCACGGTGCTGGCGCGGCCGAAGGAAACGGTGCTGGACGTTCTCTAGCGTTTCTTGCCGGGCGAACGGCGGTCTGCTTACCCTTCGGAGAGAGCAATCGGGGGATCGACCACATGTCCAGACTCATCGCCGCGGTCGTGCTGATCGCCGCTGTGGGCGCAGCCGCCTGCACGCCGACCTATGTCGCGCCGAAAGGCGCGCCAACCGCCCATATCGCGCTGACGCGCGGGGCCCTGACCGACGCTGATCACGCCGAGCTGATGGTGTCGAACGCGGAGTGGTCGCGGCGGGCGAACATCTCTGGCGGACTGCTCTTCGCCTATGACAAGCCCGAGGTCATCGCGGCCGGCGTCCCGATGTATTTCGAGTTGCAGACCGAGCGGACCGCGGGCGTCACCATGATCTTCTGCGGCTCGCATTTCGTCTTCGTGCCGGCGGCGGGCCATAGCTACGTCGTGTCGCCCAACGAGGCGGGGACGCGCTGTTCGCTGACCCTGACGGACGCCGCCACGGGCCGGACGCCCGACACCTTCCGCGTCGAGCCGGTGCAGGAAGGCTGGAGTCCGGCAGACTGAACGGCGGCGCCCAGGGCGCGAACAGGCCGCGCCGGCTGGTCTTTGCGAGTGATTATCGATATTAGGCGAGCCCCTGTTTCACCCGGTTCGCGGCGTTCATGTCCTTCCGCCCCCGCCAGAGCACGACCGCCACGCCGGGCGGGCATGTGTTGGCCTATGCGCTGGTCGCGGCTGCGCACGTGGGCGGGCTGGCGCTGTTCGGCCTGCAGGCGGCGCCTGAGCTGATCGGAGGGGCCGCGCCGGTGATCAACCTGACGCTCATGCCGTCGCCCCGCTTCGACTCGCCGACGCCGCCCTCCGCCGCGGCGAAGGCCGAGCGCCAGGCCGGGGGCGCCGCGCGGCCCGAAGCGGCGGATCGCCCCCGTGCGCACCTGACCCCGGCGGTGTTTCCGGCGGAGCTGACCGTTCCGCTCTCCGTCCAGCCGCAACCCTCCGAACAGGCGCGCCGCCCGGATGACAGCCGCACCGACACGCCCGGCCCGGCGGGCCCCGGACGCGCGGGCGAACGGGGCCAGGTGACCGCGGACGCCGCGACGCCGGGCGCGACCCAGGGCGGCGGCGGGCAGTCGTTGGGCGCCGCCGCGGCGGCCGACACCGACACCTGGTCCGCCGAGGTCCTGGCCTGGATCGAACGCCACAAGCGCCATCCGGGCGGCGCGCGCGGCGTCGTGACGGTGAGTTTCCAGCTGGATCGCCGCGGTCGGGTGCACCGGCTGCGTCTGGTGCGTTCCAGCGGCGTCAGGGCGCTGGACCGGGCGGCGCTGGACCAGATCGCCGCTTCCCAGCCCTTCCCGCGACCGGCTTCCGGCGCACGCTGGAGCCTGCGCGACTTCACGGTGAACATCGACTACCGGGCCAGGGGCGCCGCCTAGAGAGACTCCAGATAGGCGACCAGGTCGTCGATCTCTTCGTCGGTCAGGTTCAGCGGCTCCAGCATTGGATCGGTGACCGGATACATCGGATCGTTCTCCGATCCGATGGGTCGACGCGGATGCGCCCCGCCCGCGTTGTAGAAGCGGACGATGCCCTCCATCAGCGGGAACAGGCCGTTGTGCATCCATGGCCCGGTGCGTGAGACGCCCAGCAGGCTGGGGGTGCGGAAGGCGCCGACATCCTGGGGCCGGCCGGTGACGTGGTAACGGCCCAGGTCCTCGTGCTCGCGTCCGTAGAAGGTCAGGCCGAGATTATGGAACCGGCCGTCGCTGAACGCCGGGCCGCTATGGCAGCTGACGCAGGCGGCCTTGGTGCGGAACAGGTGCAGGCCGCGCAGCTGCTGGTCGTTGAGCGCGCGCCGGTCGCCGCCGATAAACCGGCGCCAGCGGCCCTGGCCCGGACGCAGGCTACGCTGGAAGGTCGCCAGCGCCTTGGCGATGCGTTCGACGGTGACCCGGTCGTCGCCGAAGGCGGCGCGGAAGGCTTCGGCATAGGTCGGGTCGGCGGCGATGCGCGCCTCGATCTCGGGCAGGGCGCCGGCCATCTCCAGCGGATCGACCAGGGGATGCAGGCTCTGCGCCTCCAGGGTGTCGGCGCGACCGTCCCAGAACAGGATCGGCATCCAGGCGGACGGGGCGACGGAGGGGGCGTTGCGCTTGCCGCGCTGGCGGTCGTGGCCGAAGGAGGTGCGCAGGCCGTCGGCGAAGCCCAGCTCGCGCGCATGGCAGGAAGCGCAGGCGATCTGGCCTGAGGCCGACAGGCGCGGATCGTCGAACAGGCGCTGGCCGAGGGCTGTCTTCTCGACCGTCACCGGATTGTCCGCCGGGGTCGCCGGCGGGGGCAGGGCGGCGAACTCGGTGAAGACCGCGCCAGCCCTCAGGGTCGGGGCCGGCCAGGCCTCGGGCGCTCCGGCGTAGGCGGCGCGCAGCTCTTCCGCCGTCGGGGTTTCGGACAGGACGGCGCGAACGGGCGCTGCCGAATCCTGGGCGCGCACGCTGTCGAACGCCCAGGCCCCGGCGATCAGGCCGATCGCCAGGACGACGGACGCCGGAGCGGCGCGCCGGGGGATGTGTCTCAGTAGCGGAATTTCACGGACGCCCATGCATTGCGGCCCAGTTGGTACGGCTGCGCCGGCGAAATGTAGTTGTCGTTCAGCACGGTGTTGAACAGGTTGTTGACCCGGAAATCGAGGGAGACGTTTCCGTAGGCCGTGCGGGCCATGTCGACCTGGGTCGACAGGTTCACGTCCACCGAATCCTTAATGTCGACCTTGCCGTAGACGTCATAGCTGACGCCGCCGACGGTGGTGTTGACGCCGGTGTCGGCGACCCGCTGGTAGCCCTCGCGGTAGCGGGCGTTGACGTTGGTGCGCACGCGTCCGTCGAACCAGCGCGCGCTCCAGTCCCCGTTCAGGATGAAGGGAGAGGCGTAGTCCTGCAGCTGGTTGTCGGCGATGGCTTCCAGCAGGTCCACGACCTGGCCGTTGTAGAAGACCTTCTGGCCGGACAGCTCGACCTCGTCGGCCATGGTGAAATAGCTGAGGTTGGTCGCGTCGGTGTGGGAGAAGTTGGTGCTCATCGTGAGCGTGTGGTCGTCCCCGAAGCGGCGCGTATATTCCAGCGACAGGCCGCGGTAGCTGCGCTCGCCGTCATTGGTGGCCGTGTAGACGCTGCGGGTCGCCGTCGTGCCGGTCTCGCGGTCGTAGATTTCGGTGGTGCGGACCGAGCGCGCGATCATGTCGCGGGTGTCGCGCAGCACGCCCTTGATCCGGTACTCGCCGCCGATCCAGGCCAGCGGTCCGGTGAGGGCCAGGGTCGCTTCGTCCGAATACGGAGTGTCCAGGCCGAGACCCGAATAGCGGTTGCTGTCGGTGTGGCTGCTCAGGACCCAGTTGTCGCTCCAGCGGCGCTCGGTTCCGACGATGGTGGGGGTGCGGGTGTAGGTGCGCGTCACCCCGGCGCCCTCGCGCAGGGCGTAGCCGACGAAGCTGCGGTTATAGTAGCGGTTCAGGCCTGCGGTCAGGTTCATTCCGGCCCAGGGCAGGTCGCGGGAGACGGACAGGCGCGGCGCGATGTTGTGATTGTCGAGGAAGTCCTCGTGGTCGTAGCGCAGGCCCGCGCGGACGTCGAAGCCGGCCAGATCGACCTGGTACTCGGCCCACAGGGCGTAGGCGTTGATCTCGGCCCGGGCGTCGAAGGCGCCGTAACGCAGCTGGGTCGTCAGGGCGTAGGAGCCGTTGCGGCAGGCCAGGTTCTCGCCCTTCACGCAGACGGTGTTGACGTTGATGTTGCTGGTCAGGTGCGAGATCAGCTCCTGCGGCCGCTCGCGGTGCGCCTTCACGTTGGAGACCTCGAAGCCGACGGACAGGTTTCCGAGGCCGAGCGGTTGCGCCCAGTCGCCCCTCAGGCGGATGTCGTCCTGCTCCTGGATGAAGTCTCCCGCCGCGCCGATGGTGCAGGACGTCGTGGCGGAGCATCCCGCCATACCCGGCGCGGCGGTCGAGATGTTGAACGTGCCCCACGGCGCGTCGCGGGTGTTGTCCGTGTTCGCATAGGTCAGGTCGAGGCTCCACGCCGCGGTCCCGCGCTCGCCGTCCAGCCCGATCCGGGCGGTCAGTCCGCCGCCGTTGGAGGTGATCAGGTTGTCGTAGGCGGTGTTGGTCTGGCGGGCCTGGCTCTCATAGGGCGTGTAGTTGACCTGGCCGGTCAGGGTCACCGTGTCGGCGAGATCGTACTCGGCCTTCAGCAGGACGTTCTCGCCCTTGCTGCGCAGGTTGAACGCGCCGTAGGCCAGATAGTTGTTGCCGGGGAAGTTGGTGACGGTCGAGGTGCTGCGGTTATAGCCTGCCAGCAGGCGCAGCCGTTCGTTGACCGGCAGGTCCGCACTGAAGCCGAAGCGCTCCTTCTCAAACTCGGGCGTGGCGGGCATGGCGCCCGATCCGATGGCGGTGCGGGCCAGGTCGGAGACCCGGTACTCGGCCATGCCGTCGCTGGTCAGGCCGTAGTAGGTTTCGAAGCCGAACACGTGCGACGGGGCGCGGGTGGCGATCTCGACGACGCCGCCGGTGAAGTCGCCGTAGCGGGCCGAGATGTTGGAATCCCGCACCGTCAGCGCGCCGACCAGGCTGGCGTCGACCCAATGGGTCTGGGCCGAGGCGGCGGCGACGCCGAAGCCGGTGAAGTCGCCCGCACCCTCATCGCCGTCGTACATGTAGGAGTTCACGCCGACGCCATCGAGGACGAACAGGTTCTCGTTCACCGAGCCGCCCGAGATGGAGATGGTCTCGGGGCGCAGGTCCTGCAGGGACTCGCGGCTGGCGGCGCCCGCCGAGTTGCTGAACTGAACCGTCGGCAGGATGCGCAACAGGCTGTTGACGTCGCCCGAGCCGGGCGCGCGGCTGTCCACCGCCTCGCGGTTCAAGGTCGTGGTCCCGGCCTCCACGCCCGTGCCGTAGACCGGCGCGGCGGGGGCGGCGCCGGAGTCGTCGATGACCACGGTAGGGATGGGCTTGGGCGGCGTCTGCGGCGCTGCTTGGGCCGCCGCGCCGCCAGCGTGGGCCAGCAGGGCGACCGCCGCCGCTGACGAAAGAAGATGACGCATGACCATGGATGCACCCCGCAAACTGACTGGGCGGGTCGGTTATCCGCGATCAAATGAATTTGCAAATCATTATCAATGACCGCGACGACAAAGCCACGCTTGGGCACGTCGCGGGCGTGTAGTCCGCGCCCGAGCCCTAGGTCTGCAGCCGGTATCCGACCCCGGGTTCGGTGGAGATCCAGCGGGGCTGGGCGGGGTCGGGCTCCAGCTTCTGCCGGAGCTGGCCGACGACGACGCGGAGGTACTGGGTGTCGGCGGCGTGGGCCGCGCCCCAGACGGCGGTCAGCAGGTCCTTGTGGCTGATCACCTTGCCGGCGGCGCGGGCCAGCTGAGCCAGGACGTCGTATTCCTTGGGCGTCAGGCGCACCTGTTCGCCCGCGCGGGTGACCAGACGGCGGTCCAGGTCGATGACGAGGTCGCCGACCGTGATGGGGCCGTGCGGCTGGTCGGCGCCCGTCTTCAGGCGCAGGGCGACGCGCAGTCGGGCCAGCAGTTCGCCGACGCCGAAGGGCTTTTCGACATAGTCGTTGGCGCCGAGGTCGAGCGCCTCGATCTTCTCGGCCTCGCGGTCACGGGCGGAGAGAATGATGATCGGACCCTGATAGAATTCGCGAGCACGGAGCAGCACGTCCTTGCCGTCCATGTCGGGCAGGCCGAGGTCGAGCACGACGGCGTCGGGGTTCCACAGGGCGATGGCGCGCAGGCCCTCCTGTCCGCTGTCGGCGCGTTTCGGATCGAAGCCGGCGGCGTCCAGCGCGGGCGACAGGAAGCGGTGAATCTGCGCTTCGTCGTCGATGACCAGGACGGTGGTTCTAGCGGCGGACATAGGCCCAAGCGTTTTCAAGCGAAGTGTGAGCGGTTCGCGTCACGAAAACGCGTCTTGCTGGAGTGATCATAGCAGGTCCCGGTGGGTGGCGATGGCCTTGGGCAGGCTGATCAGCACGCGGGTGCCGTGATCATCGACGATGGGGCTGGCGGCGGCGATGCGGCCGTTCATCGCCTCGACGAAGCCCTTGGCGATGGCGAGGCCCAGCCCGGCGCCCTTGGTCCGGTCCGAGGGTTCCTCCATGCGGCGGAACTTGTCGAACACCCGCTCCAGTTCGGCGGTGGGGATGCCCTTGCCCTCATCCTCGATGGAGATGACGACCGAGCCGCGATCCTCATAGGCGGCCAGTTCGATGCGGGAGCCGTCGGGGCTGTAGGCGATCGCGTTCTCGAGAATATTGACCACGGCCTGCTCCAGCAGGCCCTCGTCGACCATGATCATGCTGAGGTCGGCGGGGAAGTCGCGGGTCAGGGTGCGCTTGTCGAGGCGGCGCGAGATACGCCCGGCGGCGGCGTTCAGCACATCCCGCACGTCGGTCCAGTCGGACTTGATGTTCAGCCCGCCGCCCTCAAGCCGGGTCATGTCCAGCAGGTCACCGACGTAGCGGTTCAGCCGTTCGGCCTCTTCGCGGATGCTGAGCAGCAGGTCGGCGCGGATCGCGGGCGTCAGGGTGTCGCCATAGTCGATCAGAGTGGTCGCGGACCCCAGCACGGTCGACAGCGGCGTGCGCAGGTCGTGGCTGACCGAGTTCATCAGGGCGCCGCGGAAGCGGTCGGTCCGTTTCAGGGTCGCCGTCTCCAGCGCCTGTCCGGCCAGATCGGCGCGCTCGATGGCGACGGCGCCCTGGTCGAGGATGGCCAGCGCCAGCCGCTCTTCGTCCGAGCCGGGCGCCAGGGCGTCGGCCTCGATGCCGGCCACGCCCGAACGGCCGCGCACCCCCTGCAGGGGGCGGAAGGTCCAACTGGTCTGGGGCAGGGTGCCGGTGCCGTGGCCGGCGGGTTCGCCCTTCTCCCAGGTCCAGCGCGCGGCGGCCATGGCGGCGGCGCCGAGCTGGAGCGGCGGATCGACCGGAGGCGCGGAGGCGGCGACCATCAGGTCCTCGCCCTCGGGCAGCAAGACGACGGCCTTGGCCCCGGCGGCGGCGGAGGCCTGTTCAGCCAGGGCCCGGGCGGTGGCGCGGGCGTCCTCGGCGCCGGACAGGGTCTGGCTGGCGGCCAGCAAGGCCGAGACGGCTGAGGCGCGGCGCTGGGCATTGCGGACCTGCTCGCGCACCCGTCCCGCCAAAGCGCCGGTGGTCAGGGCCACGGCCCAGAACAGCACCAGGGTCAGCAGGTCGGTGGGGGAGCCGATCGCCAGGCTGTACAGCGGGCGCAGGAACAGGAAGTTGTAGACGAGGAAGGCGGCGGTCGCCGCCGCCAGCGCGGGGCGAAGGCCATACAGCACGCCGGCGCCGACGACCGCCGCCAGATAGATGACGCCCAGGTCGACGCGTTCGAAGCTGCGGTCCAGCACGACGCCCAGACCGGTGGCCAGCAGCACCAGCCCGACTCCGACCCCATAGCCGGTCCAGCCCGTATGCGACGGCATGGGCCAGAGGCGGAGGCGGCGCTCCGGCTCGTCGCCGGCGTCGGTGATGATGTGAACGGCGGCGCCCTGGGCGGCGCGGAGCAATTCGGCGGCCAGCGACCGGCCGAGGAAGGCGCTGAAGCGGTTCTCGCGCCCGCGCGCCAGGACGATCTGGGTGATGTTGTTGCGGCGGACGTAGTCCATGACCGTCCGCACCACGTCGTCGCCGCTGAGCCGCACGCTGCGCCCGCCCAGCTGTTCCGCCAGCTTGACCGCCTCGTTCAGGCGCGCGGCGCCGACCGCGTCGGCCACGCCGCCGCTGGGCCGTTCGACGTGGGCGACGGTCCAGGGGGCGTCCATCATCATGTCGGACATGCGCCGTCCGGTGCGGACCAGGGTGGCCGCCATGGCGTCGCCGCCGACCAGCACCAGGATGCGCTCGCCCGCCGCCCAGGGCCCCTCGACGCCCTTCTCACGCAGGGTGGCGACCAGCTGGTCGTCCACCGTCTGGGCGGCCCGGCGCAGGGCCAGTTCGCGCAGGGCGGTCAGGTTCTCGACCTTGAAGAAATTCTCGGACGCCAGCCGCGCGGTCTCGGGCACATAGACCTTGCCCTCGCCCAGCCGCTTGCGCAGCTCGTCGGGGGTGATGTCGATGACCTCGATATCGTCGGCGCGGCTGAGCACGCTGTCCGGCACGGCCTCGCGCTGGCGCACGCCGGTGATGCGCAGCACCACGTCCGACAGGCTTTCCAGGTGCTGGACGTTCAGGGTGGTCCAGACATCGATCCCGGCGTCCAGGATCTCCTCCACGTCCTGCCAGCGCTTCGGATGGCGCGAGCCGGGGGCGTTGGAGTGGGCGTACTCATCGACCAGAAGCAGGCCCGGCCGGCGGGTCAGGGCCCCGTCGATGTCGAACTCCATCAGGGCGCGGCCACGATAGTCGATCGGCTGACGGGCCATGACCTCCAGCCCCCGCAGCAGGCTTTCGGTTTCGCGGCGGCCGTGGGTCTCGACCACCCCCACCACGACATCGCCGCCCTCGGCCTTTCGGCGGCGGGCGGCGCGCAGCATCTCATAGGTCTTCCCGACGCCGGGAGACATGCCCAGAAACACCTTCAGCCGCCCACGCTTGCGGCGGGCGGCTGGCGATGCGGACGGGTCGGGTCCAGTCATGGTCAAGGGGCCGGCAGCTCCGCGTCGAGAGCGCGGTTGGTCATCAGCACGTTCACGCGCGGCTGGCCGATGAAGCCCAGGGTGGGCTGTTCGACGTGCCGGCCGATGATGCGCTGGACCTGTTCCACCGAGACGCCCCGGGCCGTCGCGATGCGCGGGGCCTGAAGCCGAGCGTAAGCCGGGGAGATATCCGGGTCGAGGCCCGAACCCGAGGCGGTGACCGCATCGGCGGGGATGACCCCGGCCCCGTCCTCGGCCCGGATCGCGACGGCGCGCTCGGCGACGGCGGTCTTCAGGTCCGGGTTCAGCGGTCCCAGGTTCGAGCCGGACGAGGCCGAGGCGTCATAGCCGTCGCCCGCCGCCGAGGGACGCGGGTGCAGGTAGCGGCCTTCCGCGAACGGCTGGCCGATCAGGGCCGAGCCGCGCACCGTGCCGTCCCGGTCGCGGATCAGGCTGCCGTTCGCCTGATCCGGGAAGGCCAGCTGGCCGACGCCGGTGACCGCCAGTGGATAGGCGCCACCGAGCAGCAGGGTGAAGAGGCCCGTCATGACCAGGGCCGGACGCAGTTGGGAGATCATGTCATCGCCCCTTAGAAGGCCGCCTTCAGCGAGGCCACGGCGCGCGCGCCATAGCTGTCGCCGAAGTCGTGCTGGTCGGTGTCGTGGTAGCGGACGTCGACGCTCAGGTGATCGGTCAGGGCATAGGCCGCGCCGAGGTTCCAGGTGGCGTAGTCGAGGTCCGACGACACCCACTGACGGCCCACCGCGCCCGAGACCGTCCAGCGGTCTGCGGGGGCGAAGGCGGCGTTGGCCTCCAGGTAGGTCGCCTCGTCCTCGGACGCGCCGAAGAAGTCCGGCGACCAGTAGACGGCGCCGCCGATGGTGACCGGTCCGACCGCGCGCGAGGCGGCGGCCTTCAGCTCGACGTAGTCATAGTCGGCCCCGTCCGGCTGGCCGGTATAGAGGTAGGCCACGCCGCCGAGGTCCAGGTTCCAGCCGGAGACCTCGGGCCGCCAGCCGCCGTACAGGTCGACTTCGGCGTCGGTATCATCGCCGAAGTCGACGTTGGAGGCCCAGGCCCCGGCGTAGAAGGCGCCGTTGGTCAGGTCGACGCCCGCCGAGATGGCCGGGTTCTCCTGCGTCTGGCTGACGCCCCGGAAGACGTAGTCGGAGGTCACGGCGGCGTTCCAGGAGATCTTGGGGCCGGTCGCGTCCTGGGCCCGGGCCTGTCCGGCCACGCCGACGATGACGAGGGCGGCGATGCAAGCGCCGGCGAACAGGGCGTCGTTACGGCCGGAGGCTTTCAGTTGGGTTTTGCGGTTCATGGGTTCAGTCCTTGCAGGATCAGGCCAGGCCGAGGCCGGTGATCACGAGATCGATGAGTTTGATGCCGACGAAGGGCGCGACGAGACCGCCGAGGCCGTAGATCAGCAGGTTGCGGCCCAGCAGCTTTCCGGCGCCGACGGCCCGGTACTTCACCCCGCGAAGGGCGAGCGGGATCAGGGCCACGATGACCAGGGCGTTGAAGATCACCGCCGACAGGATCGCGCTTTCGGGCGAGCCCAGCCGCATGACGTTCAGCGCGCCGAGGGCCGGCAGGGCGACCACGAACATCGCCGGGATGATGGCGAAATACTTGGCCACGTCGTTGGCGATGGAGAAGGTCGTCAGGGCGCCGCGCGTGATGAGCAGCTGTTTGCCGACCTCGACGATCTCGATGACCTTGGTCGGATCCGAGTCGAGATCGACCATGTTGCCGGCTTCGCGGGCGGCTTGCGCTCCGGTCTGCATGGCGACGCCGACATCGGCCTGGGCGAGGGCCGGCGCGTCGTTGGCGCCGTCGCCGCACATGGCCACCAGCCGCCCCTTGGCCTGTTCGGCCTTGATCAGGCGCATCTTGTCCTCGGGCGTGGCCTCGGCGAGGTAGTCGTCAACCCCGGCTTCCGAGGCGATGGCCGCCGCGGTCACCGGGTTGTCGCCGGTGATCATGACGGTGCGCAGGCCCATCAGGCGCAGTTCGGCGAAGCGCTCCTTCACGCCCGGCTTGACCACGTCCTTCAGGTGGATGACGCCGACCAGGGCGCCGTTCTCGGTCACGGCCAAGGGGGTGCCGCCCGAGCGGGCGATACGGTCCACGGCCGAGCGGAACTCGGCCGGGGCGGCGGCCTCGTCCAGCGCCAGCGATTTCAACACGGCGTCGACCGCGCCCTTGCGCCAGCTGTCCTTGCCCGCATCCAGACCCGACTGGCGGGTCACGGCGGTGAAGGGGATGGCCTTGGAGCCTTCCGGCTGTTCGACCACGATGCCGGCGTTGCGGCCCAGTTCGACGATGGAGCGGCCTTCCGGCGTCTCGTCCGCCAGGGAGGCGGTGACGGCGGCGCGCAGGGCGGCCTCGGGACGCACGCCCGGGACCGGGATGACCTCGGTGGCCATGCGGTTGCCGAAGGTGATGGTGCCGGTCTTGTCGAGCAGCAGGGTGTCGACATCGCCTGCGGCCTCGACCGCCCGGCCCGAGGTGGCCAGCACATTGACCTTCAGCAGCCGGTCCATGCCGGCGATGCCGACGGCGGACAGCAGGCCCCCGATGGTTGTGGGGATCAGGGTGATGAACAGGGCGCCCAGCACCAGGGGATCCAGCTTCACGCCCGAATAGGCGCCCAGGCCCAGCAAGGTCACGACGGCGATCAGGAAGACCAGGGTCAGTCCGGCCAGCAGCACCGACAGGGCCAGCTCGTTGGGCGTCTTGCGGCGGTTGGCGCCCTCGACCATCGCGATCATGCGGTCGAGGAAGGTCGAGCCGGGAGCCGACGTGATACGCACCTTGATCCAATCCGACACCACGGTGGTGCCGCCGGTGACGGCGGACCGGTCGCCGCCGCTTTCGCGGATCACCGGCGCGCTCTCGCCGGTGATGGCGGCCTCGTTGACCGAGGCGACGCCCTCGATGATCTCGCCGTCCGAGGCGATCACATCTCCGGCCTCGACCAGGATGATCGAGCCGACCGCGAGCTCATGCGCCGGGGTCGGGACGATCGTGCCGGTCTTCGGGTCGACGATCAGCTTGGCCTTGGTCGTCACCCGGGTGGCGCGAAGGCTGTCAGCCGCCGCCTTGCCACGGCCCTCGGCGACGCTCTCGGCCATGTTGGCGAACAGGACCGTGGCCCAGAGCCACAGCGCCAGCTGGATGGCGAAGCCGGCCGACTGGCCGCCGGCCACCGCCGCGACCGCCGAGACGGTCGCCAGCAGGGCCACGATCCAGGTGGTGAAGATCACCGGATTGCGCAGCAGTTTGCGCGGGTCCAGCTTGACAAAGGCGTCGCCGAGCGCGCGGCCCAGCATGGCGCCGTTGAGGCCGCCCGCCAGAGGCGCCGGGCGGGTCTTGCCGCCCGGCATTTCAGGATTTGCGAAGGTCATTGGGGATGTCCGTTCAGAACGCCCCGCCGAGCATCTGGAAATGCTCGACGATGGGTCCCAGGGCGAGGGCCGGGAAGAACTGCAACCCGCCGAGGATGAGGATGACGCCGATCAGCAGGCCGATGAACAGGCCGCCGTGGGCAGGGAGCGTGCCCGGGCTGGGCGCCAGCTTGGGCTTGGCCACTAGCGAGCCGGCGATGGCCAGCACCACGACGGCGGGCACGAAGCGACCGGCCAGCATGGCGATGCCCAGCGTCGTGTTCCACCACGGTGCGTTGGCCGTGAGCCCGGCGAAGGCCGAGCCGTTGTTCGCCGCTGCCGAGGTGTAGGCGTAAAGCATCTCCGACAGGCCGTGCGGCCCGTGGTTCAGCAGCCCCGCCAAGGCGGTCGGGAAGACCGCCGCGATGGCCGTGAAGCCGAGGATGGCCAGGGGCAGGACCAGCACCGCGATCATGGCGTACTGGATCTCTCGCGCCTCGATCTTCTTGCCCAGATACTCGGGCGTGCGACCAACCATCAGGCCCGCCACAAAGACCGACAGCATGGCCATGACGACCATGATGGCGATGCCCGAGCCGATGCCGCCGGGCAGAATTTCGCCCAGTTGCATCAGGAACATGGTCAGCCCGCCGGCCAGCGGCATCAGACTGCCGTGCATGCCGTTGACCGAGCCGTTGGAGGCGCCGGTGGTTTGACCGGCCCAGGCGGCGGTGGACGCCACGCCGAAGCGGGTCTCCTTGCCTTCCATGTTCACCGGTTGCTCGATCCCGGCGGCGACGAGCGCCGGCGCGGGCTGGCTTTCAGCGATGTAGATGCCCGAGGTGCAGGCCCCCAGAAGAACCAGGGCGGCGATGGCGAGCGCTCTCACCTCGCGCTTGGCCAGCACGCTGCGGCCGAAGGCGAAGAAGGCGGCCCAGCCCATGACGTTGATCGCCACGGCGGTGATCAGATTGGTCAGGGGCGAGGGGTTCTCGAGCGGGTGGGCGGCGTTGGCGTTGAAGACGCCGCCGCCGTTGATGCCCAGCTGCTTGATGGCGACTTGGCTGGCGGTCTGGAACAGGCTGATGGTCTGCTGTCCGCCTTCCAGGGTGGTCGCCGTGGCGTGCGCCGACAGGGTCTGCGGCAGGCCGAGGCCGACCAGAACGACGGCGAGAATGAAGGCCAGCGGCAGCAGGACGTACAGCGTCGTCCGCGTCAGGTCGGCCCAGAAATTGCCGACGCCTTCGCCGCGGTTGGCGACGAACGCCCGCGCCAGGGCGGCCGCGATGGTCGCGCCGGTGGCGGCGGAGACGAAGTTCTGCACCGTCAGCCCGGACATCTGGGTGAAGGTCGACATGGTCGACTCGCCCCCATAGGACTGCCAGTTGGTGTTGGTCACGAAGCTGACGGCGGTGTTGAACGCCAGATGCGGGCTGACGCCCTCGAACCCCTGCGGGTTCAGCGGCAGCACGCCCTGCAGGCGCAGGATGGCGTAGAGGAACAGGAAGCCGACGGCGTTGAACGCCAACAGGGCGCCGGCGTAGCCGAGCCAGCCTTGGCTGCGGGTCGGATCGACGCCCGAGGCCTTGTAGAAGACGGCCTCGACCGGCTTCAGCACCGGATCCAGCCAGGTCCGCTCGCCGTTCCAGACGCGCGACATGTAAATCCCGATCGGCCAGCCCAGAAGGGCGGCGAGACCGAGTGTGAGGGCGATTTCCGCCCAACCTTGAACAGTCATGACGGCGGCTCCCTAGAACCGCTCGGGGCGCACGAGCGCCGCGATCATGTAGGCGGCGACCACGACGGCCCCGGCCCCCCAGAGGATGGAAACGATCATCGTCACATCCTCTTCATTGCAGCGGCGAGACCGGCGAAGGCGACAAACGCCCCGCCGCCCAACGCCAGAAAGATCAGATCGGCCATGCCGACAGCCTCCGACTAAAGAAGGCCGGACAAGGCTCCCGAACCGCGTAAGCGCGCCATCCGCTTTCGCGGCGGCGGCATAAGGAAAGCGTAAGGACGGGCCATCGGGATTATGCGGCCCTTATGCGCGGCCCCGCTTTTCGAATGGCGCGCTGAGGCCTGCCGGGTGTCGATTTGGGGCCTCTGCAACGGAGGTCGAAATGACCCGCAATTCCCTGCTGATCCACAGTCTTAAACCGCGTCCGCAAGGGACGCCCGGCGTCTGGCGCATGACGCTGGATCTGGTGGGCCTGGCTTTCGGCGCCCGTCCATCGTCGGATCGGGAGCGCGGCCGATGATGAGCGGATATGCGGACGGCGCTCCGGCGTCGGTCCGGCCCCTGCGGCCACGCCGCTACAGGGTGCGGGCGTGCAAGGGCGGCTGGTGCGTCGCCGTCAACGGCTGCCGCACCGGAGCGCTGGCCGACCGCGAGGCTGCGGCGGCGCTGGCCGGAAGCCTGCAGGCCGAAGCCGACCGACTGACCGGCCGCCAGAAATGCGGGAGGGCGTCGGCATGATGGCCCGGGTTCCGGTCGATGTTCGACCCTCCGACGGCCTGTGGACCTTCGCCTCGCGCGACGGGCGGCTGCTCGGCATCTTCACCAGCCGTCAGGCCGCCTTGCGCGCCGCGCGCGACGAGGTCAGCGGCCATCCGGGCTATGTGCTCATCGCAGGTTCGCCGGGCGGCTGACGTCACGGCGCGGGGGGCGGAGCGACCAGTGGAATAGCCGCCTCCGTCTATCGAAAATTATCCGCCGGGGGTGCGACGGACTGGCTGAAATCATCCGTTCAGATAGTGCGTTCGCCTAACGGCCCGGAGTTCCTCACCCCGGTCTGACCCGATGAACGTCGGAGCCCCCGTTGGTCCCCTTCCGACGGGGGCTTTTCCATGCAGAAAGGGCGACCCTTGCGGATCGCCCCCAGGAGCTCATCAGGCCGGCGGGTTCCAGTCGCCCGGCTCGAACGGCCCCATCTCGGTACAGACGTACATCGGCGTCTTCACCTCATAGCCGGACGGCAGGTTGGGCGAGCTGACGTAGATCATCGAGCCGGACTGGACGCAGGTGTCATAGCCGCCGCCGATATAGTTGGTGTGCTCGGCGTCGGAGTAGACCTCATAGGAATAGGCGATGGGGAAGCACTGGTTCGGGCCGAAGCAATAGACCCCGGGACCGGGATAGTACTGCTGGACCGAGGCCGCCGCGGCGGCCGTGGGGGCGGGGGCGGCGGCGCCGAGCGACGCGACCATGACCAGACCGGCCGCCGTCGCGGCCAGGATGTTCTTCAGCATGAGACCCTCCTACAAAAATAAAGCCAAGCTTGGCGCGAGGCAGTAGGGGGCGCCGGATCGGCAACCCAAAGTCACAAGATCGTGCGCGCGATGAGTGTGTTGGGGCGCTGTGCTCGCGTCGGCATGAATCTCACGCCTTGAGTCGATTGGTGCGGGCGGTCGGGCTCGAACCGACACTCCTTTCGGAACCGGATTTTGAGCAAGCGGAAATCGTCTACGAACCTCTACGAGATCGCCGCCAAATCTACGCCAAGTAGCTGTTACGGGTAGACAATCCGGAACAACGCCTTGCGAGATCGCAGCCCTCTCTACGACATGGTTCGCTCTCCGGCTGCTCCTGCCAAGCACCTGAAGCGGACCTGAACGGAGGTCCGATGTCCAAGGCCAAACTCACCAAAACGCTCGTCGAGGCGACCAAGCCCCAAGAGCGGGATTACGAGGTTCGAGACACCCTGACGCCCGGCTTTTTGCTGAAAGTCACGCCCGCCGGCGGCAAGGTTTTTATGCTCGCCCACACCACCGTCCAGGGGTGCAGGCGTAAGCCTGCCATCGGCCGTTTCGGCGAAATGAGCGTGGAGCAGGCGCGCGCAGTCGCCCGGGATTGGCTTGCCGAGGTGCGCAGGGGAGCGGACCCCGGCGGAGACCGGGCGCAGCACCGCCGCTCCCCGACTGTAGAGGATCTCTGTGAGCGCTTTATGCGGGAGTACTCCGAGCCGCGGAACCGGCCGAGTACGATCCGCGGCAACCGTCAGCGGATTCGGGGGCACATCAATCCCAAGCTCGGCTCGATGAAGGTGCAGGATGTCACCCGACCCGACATCGCGGACCTGATCGGCGCCATGCAGGCCACGCCGGGAGCAGCCAATCTGCTGCTGTCGCTGCTGCGCAAGATATTCAATATGGCCGAGGTCTGGGGCTACCGTCCCGACGGATCAAACCCCTGTCGACATGTCCCGCGTTACCCGGAGCGGTCGCGAACCACCTTCATCACCGACGACGAGATGCGTCGGCTCTTCGCTTATATGAACCAAGCCGAGCGCGATGGACTGGAACATCCCTTCATCCTGCTCGCCATTCGGCTCCAGTTCGCATTCGCGGCCCGGCGCTCGGAGATTCTCGGGCTACGATGGGAGTGGATCGACTATGACCGCAAGCGGGTGGTCTGGCCCGACAGCAAAACAGGCGGCATGTCCAAGCCGCTGACCCGGGAAGCTATCGCATTGTTCGAACGCGCTCCGCGTCTGGCCGGCAGTCCGTTCGTGGTCCCGGCGATCTTCGATCCAAAGTCGCCGATGCCGGAGCATACCTATTCAGGCGGTTGGGCGCGCGTTCTTCAAAGAGCGGGCGTACGGCACTATGGGACGCACGCAATCCGCCATCGCGCCGCGACCGACATCGCCAACTCCGGCGTGCCGGCCAAGATCGGGATGGCTTTGACTGCGCATAAGACCGTCGCGATGTTCATGCGCTACGTCCATCCGGAAGATGAAGCGATCCGGGCAGCAGCGGATCGGGTCGCCGACCTTCGCCGGGGCATCAACAGCTCGCCTATGGAGGATCGTGAATTGGCTTCCCTGAGGCGGCCCGCACTTTCGCTACCGCCTCCGAAGACAGCCGTGGGCGCCTACCGGCCGCTCAGACGCGCAGGAACATTGCGCTCCGCCCGCAAGCCCTCGACAGGAGTCACCCATGGCTAAAAGCCGTTGGCCTTCGCCGGACATCGTCGCGCGCGCCGTCATAGTCGATGATCTGGGCTCAGTCCCGTTCGTAACGACAGAAACGGCCGCGCGATTTCTTGCGCTCAGCCCGCATTCTTTGGAGTGCTATCGCGCCAAGGGGACCGGTCCAGCATTTTATAAGTTCGGGAAGGCGGTTCGCTACGCACTCTCCGATCTGGAGGCATGGATCGCACACTGCCGGCATGATCAAACGGCGGGTGACCTCCGGCGGGTATATTGATCAATCCGTTCGGAGATTGCCGATCGGGCGACTTCCGTTATCAGAGACATATGGCGATCACGGCGGCGCAGATCGATCTTTGGCGGCAAGAGCCGACCGAACACCAAGCCTTGGAGTTCAAGGAAGCCAAGGCGTCCTTCAATTTCGATAGGCTGAAGGAATATTGCGTCGCCATCGCCAATGAGGGCGGCGGCCATCTTGTTTTGGGTGTCTCTGACGCGAAGCCTCGGGCCGTAGTGGGAAGTCAGGCGTTCCCGAATATCGTCGATACCGCAGACAGACTTTTCCTCGCTGTGGGTTTCCGGGTGGAGGTTGAGGTCGTCGACCACGACGACGGGAGGGTCGTCGTCTTCACGATCCCACCCCGCCCTCGGGGGTCCGCCCACCACCTCGATGGCAAATATCTGATGCGTTCGGGCGAGAGCCTGCGGCCCATGTCCCCAGACCGGTTGAGGGCCATCTTCGCTGAAGGCCAGCCGGATTGGGTCGAGCAACCTTCGCTATCCGGATTGGATGCAGCCCAGGTCGTAGAGCTGCTCGATACCCAGACCTTCTTCGAGCTCCTCAAACTGCCCTATCCAACATCGCAGGAAGGCGTTCTTGAAAAGCTCATTCAGGAACGTCTGATCGATCGCGAGCCTGATGGCCTTTCGATCCGTCGCCTGGGCGGCCTCCTGCTTGCGAAACGACTCGATCAGTTTCCCGATCTCGCGAGGAAGGCCCCACGCGTCATTGTCTACGAAGGCGCCTCAAAGCTGGACACCCGTATCGATCAGATCGGCCAGCGCGGTTATGCGGTCGGATTCCAGGGCCTGATCGATTTTGTAATGGGGCAACTTCCTCAGAACGAAATCATTGAGCATGCGCTTCGGCAAAAGGTGAAGCTGCTGCCGGAGCATGCCGTTCGCGAGCTGATCGCCAATGCTCTCGTGCATCAGGATCTTTCGATCGGCGGTATGTCGCCGATGATCGAGGTCTATTCCAACAGGTTGGAAATTTCGAACCCGGGCGAGCCAGTCGTTCCGGTCGAGCGATTTATCGACGGCTATCAGTCGCGCAACGAACGTCTCGCGGACCTCATGCGCCGTATGTCGATTTGCGAGGAGCGAAGCAGCGGCGTGGACAGGGTTATTACCCTGGCTGAAACTTATCAGCTGCCCGCGCCGGATTTTAGAGCGGCGCATCACCGAACGGTGGCGACCATCTATGGGCAAAAGCCGTTCGAGGAGATGGATCGCGAGGGACGTATTCGCGCTTGCTATCAACACTGCGCATTGAAGTACGTTTTGTCCGAGAGAATGACCAATCAAAGCTTGCGGGAGCGGTTCGGTTTGGGGGAAGCCAAGAACGCGACGATTTCGCAGGTGATTGCAGCGACCTTCGAAGCGGGCCTTATCAAGCCCGATGCGACGGCGGGCGAATCTCGTCGTTACGCGCGCTATTTGCCGTTCTGGGCATAAGCCCATTTAAACGCTCAACGCATTTGCGAGATTGTAGCGTTGGAAAAGCGATCCTTTCCAACGATCTCCAATTTTATCGCTAATCCGAACGACGCAGCGATTGGCTATTTAAAAGCTGGCTCAAAGATCGCTCTACGAACGTCGTAAAATCCGACGCTACCGCGCTTTGCTCATTTAATCGCAAACCGAGTTGGCGTTAGGAAAATGCCTCACATCGATTTTCTGGTCATAAATAGCGGCGCTAAATTTTAACGCGTTAAAATCCCCTCGGGAACGCGAAGCACGCCCTGCTTAACCGGGTCCAAACGGTCGGCTTCGCCCAAAGCCCAATCGCTCCAATCCTTGTATGAACCGGAGCCATCCGACGCACTTTGTTCCAGAACGGCGCTTACAAAGCCTCTTATATCCATGGCGGTGCGCCACGCGTGCGCCTGTGAGAACAACAGATCCCTTCGCTCTTGGGCCACACGTTCCAGACGTTCGCGTTCCTGTTTCTCGGCCTCGATACGCCGCTTGACGATCTCGGCTTCGTTCTGGGCGCGCCGTTCGATCGCCCAAGCGTGTTGGGATCGCGCGAGGTTGCGATATTCCGCTTCACCGGTCAGCAGGGCGGCGGCGACGATCTCGGCCAGTTGGTCTTCAAGCTTCCTGCCATCTTCGTCAGCCCACACCCGACGCGGCACACCCTCGTCCCAACGCGGCTTCAGCTCGAACTTCAGAGGTCCGACTGGACCGCCTTGGACCTGATGTTCGCCCCAGCGGTCCGGCTTGGCGGCCGGGTGGTCCAGGCTGAACGCCAGCCATTGATCGCCAATTTTCACACGGAGATCGCGACCCGTCTTTCCTGTTACATCGATCTTCGCGCCCTGACGCGACAAGCCGCTGGCAAGGGCGTCCAGCACTCGCAGCCGGCGCTGCTCGAAAGGCGAGTCGAAGATCGGAGGATCCCAACCGAAGCTGGAGGCCTCGTATTTGATGCGCCGTTTCGCGTCGGCCTCGATCAGTTTGCGTACGACAGCCGTTGGTGACGAGAGGTCTCGCACGCGCGCGACCTTGCCAACCTGTTTGATAATCCTCCCGTGGACATCTTCCAGGAGCTCCTCGAACGTCGGAGCCTCGGGGAGAGGCTCGGCCAGTTCCGCTACGGGATCGTAAGGCCAGTGTCGGGCAGAAGCGCCGATCTGAACGAACTCCGCCTTTCCGGGAGCGCGCTGGGGGAGGCGGACGCGCACAACAGGCTTTCCGGCGTTGAGCTTGGCCCAGTAGCCGCGATCGGGCACCGGGATGTTTGCGGCCACGCAGTGCTTTTTAAGACCGACATCCGAAAGGCCGAGCGACGCTGCGACCGTACGGACCGGCTCCTTCCAGACGAGGTCGTAAAGCGCCTGGCGCGAGAGAACGGGCATGGGAAGACCGGAAGCTGAGTCGAAGTTGGGGCGGTCGGCGGCGGGGCCTCGCCTAGGGTGAGAGTGGGCCAGACCGCCGGCGTCACTTCAAGGGCGGCTTCGCCGTCGCTGAGCGATGAGCGCGCCGCGCTCACCCCTGACGTGCCGCCGCCGGTCCGGCTTGGGCCGTCATGGCGAAGGTGCCGTGTCTTGCTCTCGCGAGCGTTGTCGCAGAGACTCGCGCCTCGGCATCCGGCGGAGCGGTTACAGGGGCATAGTGGATGCGAGGACGGCAGTTCGGACGTGGTGAGCGGGAAGAGGCGCGAGTGGCGCGTAAGAAAGAGAGTGGGTTGCAAACGAGCCTGGACCATCTGCCTGCGGCCAAGCGCGCTGAGCTCGCGTTCGTCGTCGAGGTTCTGAAGGACGGCTTGGCAAAGAGCCTGTCGACGAAGAAGGCGCCGGAATTGGTTTCCGCTTCGATCCTGAAGATAATCCTGTTCGGATCGTACGCGCGCGGCGACTGGGTGGAAGACCCAGTTGGCCGCTACTTCTCGGACTTCGACCTCTTGGTGGTGGTTTCGGACGAACGCCTCACGGATGCATGGGACCTTTGGGCGCCAACTGAAAGTCGCTTGCTATCGGAGTTGGTGTCGGGTCAGCATTTGCGGACGCCGGTCAGTTTCGTCGTGCACAGCTTGGATGACGTGAACCGGCAGTTGGCCTTGGGTCGGTACTTCTGGGTCGACGTGATGCGCGATGGCGTGGTCCTGTCGGATACGCCGGGCGCCGAGCTGGTTGAGCCGAAGCCGATGTCGGCGGAGGTCGCGCTTTCAGAAGCTGAGGCTTACGCGGAAGAGGCGTTCGAATTTGTCGAACGACGACTCGAAGCTCTTGCAATGGAAATGGAGCGGGGCCTCACGTCACCGGGATGGCGAAAGGATGCAGCCTTCACCGCGCACCAGATCTCAGAGCGCCTCTATCACTGCCTGCTGATGGTCTTCACACTCTACATTCCCAAGTCACACAACCTCATCTTCCTGCGGAAGCGGACGGACGAGCTTGACGAACGACTGAGAGAGGTGTGGCCGGCGGAGACAAAGTTCGAGAAGCGTGCGTTCGAACTCCTCCGGGCGGCTTACGTGAAAGCGCGGTACTCGCCCCACTATCGAGTCAGCAGCGAGGAGTTGGACTGGGTGGCGTCTCGCATTCGGATGCTTGATCGAATTGTAAGAGACGCTTGCGTTCGCAGGCTCGCTGACCTTAGCTCTGAGGCCGCCGACCACTAACCTGTTCGACAGGATGAACGGTTGTCCTCTTTCCTTCGATGGTGACACGGAATCGCGAGCCATCGGCTTCTATCTCGAAAACATGTCTGACGAAGCCGAGATAAATGGTGTCGGGCCCATTCCCGATCTCTGAGAGCGGAGTGCCGCTCTCTTCTTCGTCCCCAATGTGGCGGGTCTGGTAGCCAAGCAGTCGGATCGACTGCGGCAGACCGCCCAGTTCATCCATAACGGCGCTGATCGCGATCGGAGCTGCGCTTTGCCGGTTCAGGTACGCAGGGCGGGAGAAGAAAGCCCGAATCGCGCGCGCCATGTCCCGCCAAGCTTCCCAATTATCCTTGATGGGCTTGCCGAGGAAAAAGCCTGCGAGCGCCACTTGCCACAGCGGAACCGTGGGCGTCTGCAACAGGGTAATGAAGGCGGGCAAATCTACGCTGGGACCAATGTTCCCTTCCTCGAACGGCACTCCAAACTCGGCTTCCAAGCCGCGCCGGAAAGCCTCGCGCGCTTGGGGCCATTCGTCGTCCCTCACGCCATAGCTGCCGTCCTGGATTGCCACGAGCAGCGGCTCGGGACGCTCACCTGTCATGCTTTCCTCGACCACGTAGACATCCTTTTCAGGCCTTGCGGCGAAACGACGCCGCCACTTCACAGATAGGCGCCCCCGGTAGTCGAAGCCAACAAAGTCGCTAAACGCGCTCGACACTGACAAGGGCAGGATAGGCTTTGCGCCGGCATTGTCAGACAAACTGGCTCACGGCGGATCGCCAGTCGCAGTGATCAGCGCGCTCCCACCCCGGAATCTTGCGGTGGGGCGGGTGCCGGTCTCGCGACGCCTGCTGTTGATGCAGATTGTGGCTGCAGGAGCGCCAGCCCGTGTCCGATCACCTGTCAGAGACCGTCCACTTCCTGCGGACCCCTGAGGCCGCGGCGCTCCTGCGCATCTCGCCTAGGACGCTTGAGAAACACCGTAGCCAAGGCACGGGACCGGCCTTCCGCCGGGCGGGCGGCACCGTCCTTTACACTCGGGATGACCTAGAGGCTTGGACGCTCCCAGCCTGGCAGTAGGTTATGATGGCGGCGCTTTTCGAGAGCCAACTTCTGGGAGGCGCCAGGAGCGGACGTTGATCATCAGCCCGAAAGCGGACGCCCATAAGTCCGAGGGTCTGACGTCTGCTTTCGACCCGTTGCGGACCTTCGCCTTCATGCGAGACTGGCGCGAAAGAAGGAGGTGGCTTTGGCCGAGAAGCTATTCGAAGATGAGCGCTTGAACGTCCATTACGACGGGTCCGCGATCTGCGTCATAGCCGTGGGTGCCTTCGGTGATCCGCTTGATCTTGGCGAGCACGAGGTGGAGGACCTGATTTGCAAGTTGCAGACCGCACTTGCGGAGAGCAGGGCCTAAGGTCCGCTCGCCACCCTTAGGTGAACTTCGCTTTCCGACCCATTGCGGACGTTGACCCCACGCCTTCGCTCTCCGAGACTGGAGCGGGGATGGTGTAATCGAACATACCGGTCACAACCGGAGTCGCAGGTGCAAGCCCTGCTCCCCACGTCAGCTTACCGCGCCTAGTCGACCGTCAGCTCCCGCCCCATTGCGGACCTGCGCCAGCCAAAGGCATCATCGGCCAATGACCGAGACGGAAACTCGCCTCCTTCGCTCGCTTGCCTTGATGTGCGACCAGTACCTCCGGTCACCGGTCGGCGATCTAGATCACCTGTGCATGAGCGCCGGCGAAGATGCTGTCGAAATATTGGTTGAGCATGGGCTGGTGCAGCGTTCGGCTAGAGGCGGACATTGGACCGAGGCGGGGCTAGCGCTGCTACGATCCTAAAGTCCGCTTTCGACCCAAAACGGACCTTCCTCGGACGTGTATAGCGCTCGCAAAATCAAATCATTCCGCAAGCATGAAGCGCACGACCTGCTCGAAGCTGTCCGCCCGATCGCGGCCGGCTGCCCAATCCGGTCGCAAGATACCGATCTCCATGCCTTTCGCGGCGGCCGTGCCGAAACCGAGGTCCGGCTGCGACTCAGCCAGAATTTCGCAGTGGTTGGGTCGACGTTGAGCGTCGACCTGACAGCGAACCGCTGCCCAGCCTGATTGGACCCCTTGCGATCCAGCGACGCCGGGGTACTCCGGACGAGGCGGTCTTTCCCAGACGAGCGGCGCAAAGATCACATCGGACGCCAAGTTTGGCGGCGGCTGAGCGACTTCTTGTCCGAGCACTATGGCGGCGAGGAGCGCTATCACTTGTATGCCCTGTTGGTCTCTGGGCGACATTGGCCGACCAGCCGGTCATCGTCGAGACTTCCATCTGGCTCCGGCCGACGGCAAGGGTGGATGTCCGCTTTCGGGGCGGTCGTTCCCGAAAGAACGTCCGCTTTCCACCCGTTGCGGACATTCAGGCCATCGGCGACAAGAAGCCATGTCTCGCTATTTCAAACCCGGCACGCTCGTTCGGCGCATCAATCATCCCGGCGACAGTTGGGAGGACGGTGTTGTCGTCCATTGCTGGCTGGACGATCAGCTTGGCGTTTTCGACTGCTACGTCGCCTTCTTCGGCAGCGCGATCCCAGATGGAAAACCGCCGGAGAAGCCATACGTCCTGCGCTACGCCTCTACATCACTGACAGAGATTGAGCCTGCTGCACCGGGCGAGGGCAGCTACGAGTTAGTGATGGGGAGCGACGTGACTGATCGAGACGGGATGTATCTCGAACTGAACGACGGCTCTATGGAGGCGATGCCGCTTGGCGAAGTCTTCTATTCTGACATCGACGGCTCCATGACCGCATCCACGTTCGGAAATAGCCTTCCGCTCGACACAGTGGAATGGATGATAGGCGTAGCCAAAAGACGGCTTCCACCGAAGACGTAATGTCCGCTTTCCACCCATTGCGGTCCGTCAGCTACCGACCCGTTGCGGACATTAAATCTGGCCGGCGTAGGGTTCGCGCAGCTAGGCTCCACGGGTGAATAGGAGGCAGGATGAAGGTCTACTGGCTGAAATTCTTGGAGCCCGCCGCCGCCCAAGGACTTGGCTTGGGAGCGGGTATTACCGCGCGCGACCCCGCTGACGCAGCCGCGTTGGCGCAGGACGCGTTCGGGGATGTCCGGATCGAGTCGATTGACCCCGTTGATGACCTATCCTCTCTCGACCAAGGGCACGTCCGCCCAAACATGGGAAATATCCTGACCCGAGGGGTCTGGTTTCCGTTGGGCTACGAGATCAGCGGCGCGCCGCAAACCCGATAGGTCCGTTTTTTTGCCGTGTGGTGGTCGTCGGCCCGACCCATTGCGGATGGAGACCGCACTCGCTCAATCAGCCAACCTCGCACGCTCAAGACGCTGGAGTTCAAGCTTTTGGATGCGAGTTCGGAACTCTGTCTTCTCGAACAGGTGGCCGCTGGGCCAGATGACGGACAGAGCGATGGCTTCGCCCTTTAGTGCTTCTAAATCCTGCACTCGTCGGTAGGCCCAGAGACGCCACCGCGTCACCTGCCACGACCAGATGAGCCAAGGCGCGACAAGCGCCAGAGTGATCAGTAGCAAAGACCAGGGACCTAGCTTGTCGAGCAGAGTCTTTTGCGTGGTGAAGACCCACCCGACGATTGCAAACCCCAGCCCGTAAGCGATCAGAACCGATCCATTGACCCATGCCAGGCCAATCCACGCCGCGCGGCGAGCGGTCATCTTCGATGGCGGCATGTAGCGATCCTTCCTAGTCAGCAGCGGGTGAAGCCAAGGGCCACAAATGCCCGTAACCACCGTTAGCGGATGTCCCTAAATCGAAACCGCATCACGGACGTGCGCGGAACGGACGACGTCGAAGGGGTGGTCCAGGAGCAAGAGGGACCCGTCATCGAACTCCACCGCGTCGTAAGGTCTCCCGCCCGTGGCGATGCGTGAAACCGGCATGAGGCTTTCGCCGGACATGACGAGGATGTCTCCGCTATAGGGCCGAGGCAGCAACCAGTTCGACAAGGATTTTGAGAAGCGCGGGACGCCGACAAAGCCTGAGGTATTTAGCCGATGTTCTGGGTCATAGAACTGAGGTTGCAGCACCTCCGAGGTGCGAAAGGCTCCCGTTCTCAGGTCGAGACAACAGAACCTGTCGTAGCAGGTGAACCACAAATCGTGCCCGACAACGACGGCGTTCGACGCCCCGCCACGACCCGCTGCCAAGGGAAGTAGTTCCGTGGTCCGCGCTACGGGGTCGAAGATCGCGACATGCGAAGTTTTGTGGATCGTGATCGCAAGCGAACGGCGATCCGGCATGAGAAGGGCATTGGTCGGACCTGTCTCAGAGTCATGAGACAAGGCAGCGTCATCGAGTTCGAAACGGGCGAAGCGACCCCTTTGGGTATCGACCAGCACATCGAAGAAGCTGACGGACCAACTTGCTTGGTCGTCGGTCAGTTCGGTCTCGTTCAGTTCGCGCATCGTAAAGTGCGAGCCGGGATCGACGATGGCCACGCCTGTATCGTGGCGAAGTAGAAGTGCTCCTTCCGGGGCCTGCCTGAAGTTCGCGAACCGCCCGCCGAGATCGAAACGCGTCTCGCGACCATGCCGGTCGAGAACGCGGACTCCTGGAGGATCGCGATACGATCGGCCGCTGAAAATGACGCGGTTGTTGTCGATACGGAGAAGCATAGGAGCCCGCGCCCTCGGATAAACAGCGGCCTGGACAATGGACTACCGAGGGGCCGCTAGCCACCCATTGCGGACTTCCACATGCCTTCGGCGACTTAGGTCAGTGCTGCGCCATCAGCGGTCATTAGAGCGCAATCAGGAAGCGGACATTCGTATCGACGTCCGGGCCCGCGGCGCCCTCTGGGTCGCGAATGCCGTTCAGCTCTTCCGGAAGGCTTCTCAAACCATCAGCGCCAGAGGTTCCAGGTTCGGGTGATGTCCCACGGCCTCAAGCGGCACGACCACAGCCCGCCGACCTTAGAGTTTGGTTCATTCGACGGCGAATGAACCAAATCGTTCAGCTTCCGCGGATTAAGGCATCGCGGGTCGTACGCAGGGTGAAGCAGACGCCGTCTGAGGCGTATTCGACCTTGGCCTGACCGCCTATCGTGTGGACAAGCGCCCGCTCGATCAACTGGGAGCCGAAGCCTCTGCGGGTGGGTGGGACGACAGGCGGCCCGTCGACTTCTTTCCAGCTGAAATCGACGGCATCCCCATCCACAGACCAGCGCACCCGGACGCAGCCTTGATCATTAGAAAGCGCGCCGTATTTCGCGGCGTTGGTGGCCATCTCGTGAAGACAGAGAGACATGGCCTGAGCGGCCGACGGGGACAACGGCAGCGCTGGGCCTCTGATGGTGATGCGCTCATGGCCGGCCTCTACAAACGGTGCGAGCGCCCGTCGAACGATGGCGTCCATCTCGACCAGACCCCACTCAGCTCCCATGAGAATTTCCTGGGCGCCGGAGAGCGCCTGAAGGCGTCGCTCGATGTTTTCACGACCCTGTCCGACGGAGACGCCCTGCCGGAGAGTCTGAGCCACGATGGACTGGACGCTGGCCAAGGTGTTCTTGACGCGGTGGTTGAGCTCCTGGGTCAACATGGCCCGATGAGCCTCATCCTCCTTCTGGGCCGTGGTGTCCGACACGACGCCGGTGACACTCACAGCTTCCCCGTGAGGGTTGAAGCGGGTTTCGCCGCGGACGTGGACCCACCGCAGCTCGCCAGCCGGCGTTCGGATCCGATATTCCAGGTTGATCGAACCGTCCGTCGCCAAAGACCGGTCGACCGTGTCGGTCCAGCGCGGCAGGTCATCCGACACGATCGCCGCTCTCAGGTCCTCCATGGTGAAGCTGTCCGCCGGGCCTCTGCCGTAAATGGCCTTGCACAGAGCGCTGGTCATCAGCCTGTTGGTTTCGACATCCAAAGTCCAGGTTCCGAGTCCTCCGGCTTGCAGCGTAAATCGGAGCCTCTCCTCACTGGCCGCGAGGTCGGCGAGGCGGCGCTCTATGTCCGCCTCCAGCGCACTCCTGTCGTCTGACAGCCGAGACAGTTCCAACCGGTCTCGTGTGATGTCCAGCTGAGAGGCGAAGAAGTAGGTCAGTTCGCCGTTGTCAAAGACCGGAGAGATCAACACGCGGTTCCAGAACGTCGTACCGTCCTTGCGATAGTTGAGCAGATCGATCTCGATCGGCACCCGGGCGTTCACCGCGTCCCGGATTCGGCCGACATCGGCGACATTGGTCGCCGGGCCCTGAAGGAAGCGGCAGTTGCGTCCGAGGGTCTCCTCACGGGAGTATCCGGTCAGACGACCGAAGGCGTCGTTGACGAAGATGATCGGATTGTCCGGTTGCCGAGGATCGGTGATCAACATCGGCATGCGGGTCGCCCGAGCGGCGGCGGCGAAGGGATCGGATCCGTCCCCTCGCCGATGAATCTCGACGTCGATGCGATGATCTTCGGCTTTGTCGCTCATTCAACTGTCGTCCGTGCTGCCGCGGCGGCTGACATTCTGCGAATTGCGCGAGACTGTCGATCAGGCTCCGTCAAGCGCTTTCAGCAAAGCGCCATGACCGGACGTTGGCATCAGTCCCGAAAGCAGACGTTCAGCGGGTCGATTGTCGAAGGTCCGCTCCCGACCCATTGCGGACGTTCAGGGAGCACCTCAAGCTGTGCCCCATGACGCGCGCCGACCTTCTCCGTACCGCTACGCCACATCTGATCGCAGATGTTCGCATGTATGCGACAGCAGACGGCGGTCGGAAAACGCCAGCTCTCCCGGGCTGGGGATGCCCATGCTTGGTGTCCCTGACAAAGCCACTCGTGGGGTGGGACGCTTGGCCAGTCTTACACGACGAGCCCCTGCGGCCAGGTGATAGGCGACGGGTGGGCTTGGTCTTCCTGTCGGGCGACGAAGCGGCAGAGGTGATACGCGATGCCGGTCGGTTCTTCCTTTGGGAGGGGCGAGCTATCGGCGAGGCCGAGGTGATTAGCTAGTTCCGCTTCCGGCCCTATCCGTTTGTCGGCTTTCGACCCAGAGCGATCATTCCATGCGTCCGCTTGGTGACCATTGAATGCGCGGGTCGCGGGTCGCCAGCGCCAGAAATCAAGTTGCTCATGATTGGCCGAGTTGACGTTGCCTGCTTGCCAAGGACAACTGCGAGGGAACCGTCGTTCCGTCTCGGATGATCGTCAAGGCATAGGGGGCCCAATATGACTGACGAGCGTCGGTGGGATAGCTTCGCTACAGCCTCTCGCAGATTTGGATTTGCGTTTCTGTTGATGTGTCTGAGTTCCTGCGGGGACAACGGGGGCCTCCAAAGAGCCGTGGACAACTCAAGCCCGCTCTCCCCGAAGCCCCTACCTGATTTCACCTTTGACGTTCAGATCAGCCCCGGAGCGACGGAACGTCTGGCGTTGAACAAAAGCCGTGTTCTCGTCTCCGTCCTGCCGCTTAAGGCCGCGGAAGCAGGGGAGACGCCAGATTGGTGGTCGTGGGTCACAATGGGACCCACGCGCGATGTCTGGCTAGCTCATAGCGGCGAAGCGCGATTTTCCGGTCTGAAGGTAAAGTCAAGATTCCTCGGAAATGGCGATTACAGCAAGATCATCGCGAACGTGAACACCCGAACGGAGAAGCCAGAGGTAGATAATATTACTTGCGATCAGTTCCATGCTTCTGTTTCACAGTTGGCGAGTTCCGACCGTGTCATTGAATGCACATTAGCTGAGGAGTGGCGCGGTCGCCGGGGACAGGTCGCAGCGCCTCGCTAGAATATGCGAAACCCTGCCACGTGCGGGTCGCTGACGTCCGCTAACCACCCATGGCGGACGTTCACGCTGCCTAGCTGATCAAGTCGGCGAAGCGCCAGGAGCAGAACTTGGGTTCCCGCCCTGAAGCGGAACTTCACGCTCCAAGCGTTCGGCCGTGAAAATGGTTGGCACCTAACCCGTTCCGAGCAGGATCTGGCTGTCGACGCCTTACAAGTCAGACATAGTGTCGGTTCATCCGAAAGGCCGGCCTCTCGAAGCCATGCCTAGCAATCGCACCGATTTCAGTGAAACCAAGAGTAGGGCTTTCGTCACTGCCGCCGACCCGGCTCCATCCGCCTGCATCCTGTGTGGGTCATGAGATCGAACTGGGTCCCGAGGATACGCTTCAGAAGGAGATCGATCACGCCTCCTCCTCGCTCTCGCTTTCTGATCGCACCGAAGCCGGCCCGCCGAGTGCGTCATAGCGGCGAGCGGCCAGCCATTGCAGCCGTTTGGCTTGCGTCAACAGGACCCGCCGCAGCCCCCCCTGCACCTTCCGTTCTGAAATGACTTGGGCAAGGCGCGCCAAAATCTGTGCGCGCCGTGCGATTCGAAAGTCCGGGTGCGAGCGGAGTTCGAAGACTCGGTCCGAAACGATTCGTCCCCGGACCGAAGAAGGCGGCTCAACTGCGGATCGACCAGGAGGCGGATCCTTCTCGTTGAGGATCGCCTTGAACTCCGACGCTTCGACCGCTTGTTCGGTGATTAGGCGTTCCAGCGCGTCGAGGTGTTGACGCGCCTCGACATCAGATCGGTTGGCGTCCTGGAAAGCCGGCAATGGCCAGAGCTCAACCTCAAAGACCTCGAACGGGTCGAGCACCGACATCGCAACAGCGTCTGTCCGCTGATTGGTCAGATGGCGTCGAACGCGGGTGCGGAGACGCTCGTTGGTCTGTCCCACATAGATCGGCTCGCCATCGTAATCGAAGAAGGCGTACACGCCCCAGCGAAAGTTGCCGACGGGAACCCCTGTTTGTTCGAACGCCGTATCGAGCAGGCGCGCGAGGTTCTCGCGCAAATCCTCCGTTTCAAAGGGCGGAAAATTTACGGCGTCCGGATTACGGCCGAACAGCAGCCCGGTGTCAGCCACGTTTCGCCCGAATATCGTGCCGTTTGCCGCTCGCCGAGCGCTTTGCGGCCGCCATCGCCTCGACGCCCAGCAGCGGCTCGAAGATGTGCTCGGCCAGGTGTCGAACGACGGGCGCCGCGACGCCGTCGCCGGTGAGATGATAGGCCTCGGTGTAGTTGGCCGGCAGCTTGTAGCTGTCCTTTAGCCCCATGAGCCGCGCCGTCTCCCGCGCCGAAATCAGGCGGCTGCGCACGCTCTCGCCGTCCACGACGAGTATCACCTGACGGCTCGATCCCCCGGCCGGCGTGCGAAGGCATCCGGCGACATCGTCGAACCGAACCTCGGCACGCTGGACCTTGTTTCCGTTCTCATCGAAGCGTGTGCGTTTGTAGACGCCGCCAACCATTCGCCGGCCGGCCCGCTTGGCGGCGGTGAGCTTGTCCAGATTCACGCGAGACATCATCCCGACCAGCGCCTTGGTCTCAGTAGCCGTGTGCCACTTCACGTCCGTCGGATTATCCTCGATGATATCCGCAAAGGTTTCCGTGCGGTGTGGCGGGGTCGGGAGGTTCCACCAAACCCTGCGCTCAAGCACCTCCGGGGCGACGCGGTCGAATGCTCGCTCGAGCGCCGGCGTGTGGAAGGGGCCGATCGGGCCTGACGCTAGGAGGTCGGGATCGATGAGAACGTCTGGCCGCACGCCAATCAGGAACAGTCTCGGACGAGACTGCGGGACAAAGAGTTGTGCATTGATCACCAGCGCGCCGTAACGATAGCCGCTCGTGGAGAAAGCCTCGCAAATGGCCGCGAAATCGCTGCCGTTATGCGACGTCAGCGTGCCGCAGACGTTCTCAAGCGCTACGATCCTTGGCGCACGATTTTCGTCCTTGAGGGCGTCAACGATATCCCAAAACGGATAAAAGGTTCCTGACCGCTCGCCTTTGAGACCTGCTCCGACGCCGGCAAGCGATAGATCCTGGCAAGGGAACGAGCCCCAGATGAGGTCCGCTTCCCCCGGAAGCTGGCGAGGCTCGACCTTGCGAATGTCACCAACGTGAAGCTCGCCCCCCGCGCCCCAGTTCGCTTGGTAGGTCAACCCCTTCTTGCCATCAAAGTCGTTGGCGAAGCGACAGGTCCAGCCCTCGCCGAGGCCGGCTCGAGCCATGCCGGCCCCTGCGAAAAACTCGTAAAAGTCAGCCATTGAGACGCTGAAGCTCCAAAGCGACGACCTTGCTCAGTTCCCGCGCCAACTTCTCTCTTACCGCTTCCGCAACCCAGGTGTTGCGCGAAACGCGTCCTGCCCGCGCTGCACAACTTGCGTCTATCTGGGCAAACACACCCGCCGGAAGCCGCAGGTTGATGCGATCGGGCGCTGTGGTCGTAGAAGTTGTCGAATCTCGCTGCATGGCGCCACAATGGCGCCAGAAGTTGAATTAGTCGAGTTGCTATTTTGTTCTTTTTTCAGGAGGGGGCAAGTTCCTGAATGTCAGCGACTGCGTTCGGTCACCGAATTTATGACGAGCCGCTCCGGAGACGCATCGTGCTTGCCGATCTCGCCGAGATTTCCGATGAGGAGGCGGACGCGGGTGAGGACTATGGATTGGAGGGCAACCATCTCTACCGCGATATCCGGTCTGTGGATTGGGATCTGGTCGCCGCCGCGATCCAAGCCGAAGCCGCGCTCTTCGACCGGTTTAGGGCGTCGGCGGACATGGACGCCGAGTACGAAGCCTGGCGTGAGGAGCTGGACCAAGTCGAAACGCCGGAAGAGGACTTCTGGGGGCTCGACCTCGGCGTCATCAGCGCTGCCTTCGCCCTGTCGGCGATTGGGGCGGTTACGGTCCGGAGTTGCAACGCCGGAGGGTTCGGCGGGCGACACGCTGAAGCCTTTCCGCTCGTCACCATGTTCCTCCCGCGGAAACTCGCGGGCGAGGTTCTCGCCGCCGCCGAGGATGCAGACGTGGGCCTCGAGATGATTGAGGGCGGCCTCGTTCGACTCTACGGGCGCACCGACTTCGACCTGCACAGGTTCGCCCAGGTCGCACTGGCCAGAAAGCTCAGGCTTGATCCGTATCCCCAGCCCTGACCTCGGCTTCGACGGCCTGTTTGATTAGCGCATTGATGGCTAGAACAGATGGCTCGGCTTCATGCGCCGTCCTGGCGAAAAGCACCTGCTCCGCGAGATCGGCATAGCGTCGATCCTGGCCGAAGAGAGCGTCCTGCCCTTCAAGCTCGTAGAACCGCCACAGCCTGCACAGTTCAATCGTTCTCGCCCCCTTGGCCGTTTTGGCCGCGTAGACGACAGTCCCGAACATGAAGTGCTCCTCCCACTTATCGTAGTGCGGATGAACGATCGAATAGGCTGCGGATTCTCGGGGGAAGGTTTTGCGCGGCTTGACCAGAACAACTTGGTCGCTCTTGGCGGAGTTGCAGTCGATGCAGGCGACCGCGAGGTTCGCAGGTTCGAACATGAAGGTCGGGTGCGAAGCTTGGGCGATCACGTGCTCAATGTCCCAGGCGCGCCCATGGGTGGTGGCGTTACGGCGGCGGCAGTAGCAGCATCGCAGCCCCTGATCCTTGAGATAGAACTGCTTGATCCGCCCTCTGAGGGTGTTCAGCTCATCGCAGCCCCAATCGAGCTCCCGCTCGCCGACGGTCTTGATCAGGGCCACTTCGTCCGCAGTGTACTTGATCGCGTTAGTCGCCATCTAGCGACAGCTCCGCCTTGGCGTCTTGCAGGTCCTTTACGATCTGCTTGACCTGAACGCCGTCGTCCATTGTCTCGGATAGCCGGACGAGCTCTGTGAGCTGCTTTTCAAACGCTTCGGACCCAATCTTTCGTTCGCCGACTAGGCGAAGCGCTTCGGCCAGCACATCGCGAAGATAAAGGTTCGACGGCTCCACCACATCGAAGGCGCGGGCCATTACATAATCCGGCGACCGCCCCATCATATCCGAGTTCGACACGGTCTCGCGCCGGTCCATCGAATAAATGCTGGCCCCCTTGGGCATGTCGGCGACGATCAGCGGACTGTGTGTGCTGAAGATGAAGTGACAGCCGCTGAACGTCGAAAAGACTTCCCGCATCAGGTTGATGTAACGGCTTTGCCATTCTGGATGAAGGCTGGTTTCGGGTTCGTCGATGAGGATCAGGCTTCCATCGCGGAGATGAGCCGCAACAGAGAGAAAGACGGTCAGAATGCTGATCTGGCCGGAACTGGCCTCGCGCAGGTCGTGGGTCACGCCATCGGGCCGACGAACGATGACATTCGCTAGGGTCAGCGCGCCCAAGCGTCGCAGCAGTCGCAGAGCCTCCATGTCGAAGGGGCGCGGCGTCGATCGTCCATCGAAGGTGATGGTGTAGATGATCTTCCTGTTCGCCGAATCCACGAAGGGGCGAAGGGCGGCCCGCAGCCAGGCTTCGGAATAGCGTTTCGAACTCGACGCCGACCGCAGGCGCGCAAGCAAACGCGAGTCGGTGCTCGAAGACGCGTCGAGATCACGTTCCCCACGAACGAAGGCCGCCACGTCCGGGGTGATCGCCAGATTCAGCTTGACGTGCACCTCCGCTGCGTACCCGAGAAACTCGAAGACTTGGCTGAGCCGCTCGTTGTCCGCGGCACTGCGGGCGCGATCCAGCCCCTCCAGGGCGCGATACAGCAGGGCGGAGATCGATGCGCGATTGGTGCGATCCCGCATCCCGACATAGCAGTAGAACTGCTCGTCATCGCTGACGTCGGACAGTTCGCGCTCCACGATGTCGTCACTGGACCCTGACGGCTCGAGTGGGAATTTGTCGACGGAGGTCAGTGCGACCGCGATGACGCGCGATGGAAGCTCCGGCAGGAGATCGACCATCGGCGGTGATGACCAGGCATCCTCGAACAATGTCGCGCTGCCCGAAGGCCGTCCATCGACCACGAAATCGAGGACATCGATCCTGCGAGAACGTCCGCCACGTCCACTGGCGCCCCGCTGCAGCCGGACAAACTCGCTGGCGATATTGCCGAGGAGCCGGCTCTTTCCCGAGCCGTTGTTTCCGATGACGACCGAATAGGTGCAGGCCTCGGACGGCTCGCGCCAGTCTTCCGCCAGAACGACAATCGGATCGTCTGCGGCCGGAGCCGCGCCCTTCGGACCCGTTGCGCCGCCCCCGGCGCGAATGAGCCGAAACGTCCGCGCCATTTTCCCCATCCTGAATATGCTGACGCACAGTCTAGGCTGGCGTTCGGATCAAGCGCAACCAATGCGACAGTTATCGTCGCGCCGCTCGCCACATGGGCGTCGCACCGTTCGCCATCATGAGACCTTCAGCGGGCCTTGCTGTGCGGCGGCTGGACTGTTTTGAGGAGTTTTCTGATGCGCGCCTTGATGTTCTCGTACGTGTTGCTCAGGTGAACCTTGGCGTTCTGGTGAAGCAAACCGGTGTGCCCGACGGCGTTTCGCACAGGTTTGTAGGATAGGGCATCTCGCCAAAGCGAGGCGCCGACATTGAGCTTTGAGCCCTCAACGGCGACGGCGAGGGAATCCATTCCCAGATAATCGAGATCCTCTTCGGATTTCCGCAACTGGAAACTGATGTTTGCGGCCTCCTTGGCTTCCGCTTCGCGCTTGCGCCACTCCTCCGCGTCGCGCGCAATTGTCCCCTTGAGCGGCTCGCCTCGATAGACGATGTATTTGCGAACTATGTTTTCGGACAGGAAGCAGTCGATGTAGGCTTGAAGGTTGAACTCGGCGTCGTTTCTCAGATCGCCCAACCAGCCGTCCACGATATCCTTGCCTGCGTCGTCGTCCCCAAGTTCGAACTCGACAACGGTGGCGTTGTAAAGGTCGCGGGCTTTTCTCTGCTTTTTAGACCGTCTCGGGTTCTCCTCGTCGCCTTCCAGATTTCGGTCGAGGCGAAGCTCGTCCCAACGGTTGATGATCTCCGGCAGAAGTCCTTCCTTGACGTACTTCATCAGCGCCTGGAATTGGTCGTCGTCCTCGACCACGCCTTCGCGGCTGCTGGTGAAGGGGTCGGCTCCCTCGCGGTCCATGATATCGAAGTGCAGTTGCCCGTAGAGGTAACTCTCGACGATCCTCTGGGTGGGAATGTGCCGGAGGATATTCTTCTCGCGGAGCCGTCCATTGACGAACAGATCGATAGTCGCGCGTTCGTCCGTCCCGGTAATCTTCAGGTTGCGAGGCATTTCCACCGTCGCAGCGAACCCTTGGACGTTCAGCGCTGCTGTCAATGAAATTGGCTCCCCCTTGAGCCTGTTCAATGTCTTGAGGAAATCGTCCGTATACGCATTCACGATCCAAAGAAATTCCGTATGCTGCGCGAGATCTTTCAGATCCTCTTCCCCTACCCGCTCGCCATTGACATGGATGTTGAAAGCTTCATCCAGCACCGAGAATTTGAAGCTCATCGCCAGCATCTTCTTGATGTGCTGAGGCGAGCTACGCAGCTGCTCCTTCATCCCCTGGAAGACGATGATGGTGCCGTGCTCGTGGTCAACCGCCAGATCCTCGATAAGCGAGAAATCCAGATTCTCGAGGGGATACTCGTCGGCCGTGTTGTCGCTCTTGATCGCATTATCGAGGCCGGTGTTGTCGATGACGCCGCCCGTGAATTCTCCGCCGGCCGTCTTCGAAAAGACTGAGACCCGCTGGGCGCAAGACAGCAGAGCGAGCTTCCCGATGCCCTTTGCGCCGATGTAGGGGCGCCCGTCGGCGGTGGCCCGGTCGCCATTCCGGCGTTTCGAGTAGCCGATCTTCAGAAACTTGTTCTGAAAATCGTCGGGCGTCATGCCGATCCCATCGTCCTTGATCGAGAAGGTCGAGGTTGCGGTGTTTATATCGATCCAGACGTTGTTAGCTTCCGCGTCCCACGCATTGGAGATGGCCTCCGCCAAGACCGTGACGAAGTTACGATAGAGGTTTCTGCCCAAGTGATTGAGCACGCTCAGCGAGATTTCGAAGGTGAACTCTTCCGCCATAATCGCCTCCCCCTTGTCCATTCTCGCGACCCGCTGGCCTTTCGCCAGTTATGCGGGTCCGAAGCTTGGCTTTCAATCTCAGTGCATTGGAAGACGAAAGTCGGCGGGCCTGTATCAGGCCCACCGGGTCTCCGTGGCGATGTAATCTCGAATGACGGACCGAACGACAATGCCGTCGTCCTGAATCACAGCGTATCGATAAATGCCAGGCTGGATAACGATCCACCCATCGACGACATCGTCGCCGGTGATGAGGCGCGACATCAGCCGACATCCGACCTCGGGCCAGACCTCCCAGTCGACCTTCTCGAAGTTCCGTCTCAGCTCTGGAGACATCACGGTCAGCGGTACGCTCGCCACCGCGACGGGATCATCACGCAAGGGCTCGCCGAGCTCGAAGAAGGCGTGGCCTCTAGCGTTCTTCACGATGATCCGCTCAAGGCGCTCTGTCTCGGGCATCCAAGTGGTGTTGCCAGCGGCGTCTGCAACGCGGGCCTGATCCAGCCGAGCCCGAAGACCGGGACTGTTGGTGAGAAGGCGGGAGGCTGCCGGTATCACCTGCTTGTCCGGCTCCGTTGACCCGGTCAGCACGCAGCTAATGAAGGATACCAAGTAGGCCTCGTCCTTAGAGAAGCCGTTGTTGCAGGACGAGCAGACCGGCACCTGCGGTACGTGGTGCGGAAGCGGTTTTCCAAGCAGTGATTTTGTTGGGGTGTGGTCACGGTTGGTGTTCGTGTTTTCCAGCGTAACCCCGCAGTGGATACACCAAGCCTTGTGGCGCTCGTCGCTGAAGTCGTCGATCTTTTCCATCGGCAATCCGCCCTGTCAGTCCGCTCAGCGCACGCCGAAAAACATTATTCCCGATGTCGAGATGAGCGCGCACTATCTCCATTTCACCGCTATTCGGACATTCCGGACGTCTGCTTTGAGTCAGACTCGGACATTCCGAAGGCGGGCGACTCGACGTCGCCTGATGACTCAAAGACGACGCTCGTCGGGTCCGCTCTACGACCAGCAAGGTCCTGATACCAATTGCGCTCCGCTAGGCGGCCGTAGGACTGATTCTTGCCTAAGCGATCAGGCTTGACCGGCCCACCCGACGATCCCATCTCGAAGACGGCCCCACGTTCGCCAGCCCGGGCGACGGGGACGGGGTCTGATCGATGGCCATTGTTGGGGTGGCGCCCCGTCTGCAGTTCGGACGTAAAACGAACCCGATCTCCGCGCCGTGATGGGCGTGCGCCGCCGGGCCAAGGGCGACGCTAAGGCGATCTCCATCCCCAAGAGCCTAGCGCAAATGCCGGGCGGATCGAGATCCCATGTTCAAGTTCGACATCGCCGCCGTCATCAACGCCGTCCGGTCGCCCCTTCAGTTCGTCGCCCTGCTGGCGATCCTGTTCTTCCTGTCCTTCCTCATCCTTCGCCTCGGCCCGGAGACGCGGTCAGGCCCGGGATGCGGGGTCAGTCTGGCCTGTCGGGCACAGGAGGACCGATCCCCGGTTCGCGACCGGGCTCGCATCAGGCTGGAATACGGCCAAGGGGTGCACTAACGCTTCGACTTGGCGACTGAGCGGACCGAGAATCCCATGCTGTATAAGTTCGTCAGCGGCGACGATGACGCCCTCGTGGAGATCTTCGACAAGGCCGTCGCCGAGGGTGGACTCAAATTCGGGGCGGCCTGGGCTTTCAACGATCCCTTCGAGTTCAAGTTCACTTCCGTCGCTCCGGCCTCGCGAGAAGCCTTCGACGCCTGGCATCTGGCCCATGCGCCCGACAAGACGCCGCAACAACTGGACAACGCCTGGGACGCCTTCGCTGGCGGTTCGGCGGACTGGACCACCCAGATGCTGCCGCGCATCCATCTGCTCGGCTCGGTCTATGTGCTCTGCCTCGCCCAAAGGTGGGACAGCCACCTGATGTGGGCCCACTACGCCCGTTCGCACCGGGGCTTCGCCATTCGCTACAAAGCCGAGGTCTTGGACGAACTGGCAGGGCTGGAGGGCTATGTCGGGAAAGGACCGGTCGTCTATCGCGATGAAGTGCCCCAACTGCATTGGTTCGACGGCGATCCCAACAAGAGCATGGGAGCCATCATCGGCACCAAGTCGAGCGAATGGGCTTATGAGCAGGAATATCGGGTCGTCCTGTCCGGCCCGCCCCAGGAAGACGCCCTTTACCGCACTGTTCGGCCGGAGATGGTTGACGGCGTCATCCTGGGCGCACGGGCGCCGGAGCGTCTCATTCGCCGGGCAATCGACCTTCGACGCCTTCGCCCGAACTTCTCCGTCGATCAGGCGCGTTCGCGCGCCGGGGAATTCGGCCTCGTCGCCTCGCGCATGGATGACCTTAGCCGGGTTATAGGCGAATTCCTTTAGGGCCGAGGTTGCCGACAGGGGCGGGCCTAGAGGGCTGGTCCCAGACGATCCAACGGCTAGGCTGGCGATATGAAATACGACGTCCTGACCATCGACACCCAGGTCATCCATGCGAACGGCTTCGACCTGGAAGGCGGGTTGCTGGGCCAGATCGCCCAGTTCCGTGACGGTTCGATACGTTTCGTCCTGTCCCGGATCACGCTCAGGGAGATACTTCGGCACCTGACCGAAAAGGCCGAGGAGGCGCGGCGGGGCCTCCAGAGCGCCTTCCGCAAAGCGCAGGACGGTCAGTTTCCGCTCGAGTTGCCGGACCTCAAGGCGATCGATCCGAAGGCGGTGGCCCGATCCCGTCTCGAGGCCTTCGTCAAGGCGACCGGTGCCGAGATCATCGACTACGACTCCGTCTCGCTCCCGGAGGTCATGGACCGCTACTTCAAACCGGCACCGCCGTTCGCGACGGGCAAGAAGAAGAGCGAGTTTCCCGATGCGGTCGCCCTTCTGTCCCTGGAGGCCTGGGCGAGGGCCAATGACAAGCGGGTGCTGGCGGTCAGCAGGGACGGCGACTGGACGGCCTTCGCCGAAGCCAGTGGGGTGATCGACGTCCAGACCGATCTCGCGGACGCCTTGGCCGATCTGCAGAAGGACACGGCGGAAGCCATGACGATCGCCGCCGACCTGCTCCGTCGGATCAAGACGGACAACGACTGGGAATTGCGGGCCGGCTTCTATTCCAGTCTCGACAGTGAGGTCTCCCGCTATAGCGCCACTGCGGAGGCAGAGAGCTATCACAGCGTGGAGGCTGAAGAGGTCAGCCTGACCTTCCTCGATTTCGACTATGTCGAGGATCCGGCGGAGCAGGCCTTCGAAATCGTCCAGGCCCGGCACGATCGCCTGGTCGTCCAAGTCGAACTGAAGGTGAGGATCAGCGCGGAGGCCGCCTTCACCTTCCAGATCTACGACTCCATCGACAAGGACTATGTCAGCCTGGGATCGTCGCTGGCTCAGACCGAGGACGAACTCGAACTGACCACCCTCGTCACCTTCGACCATGACGAAGAACAGGAGGGAAGCCCCTGGACGGTCTACAACGTCGAACTCCTCGGGTACGGCGAGGTCGTCGACTTCGGCTATATCGAGCCGGACTACAGTCGGGAGTGGGAGGACGACGACTACGGTCGGGAGACACCCTCGGAGAATCCGGCTTCATGACCGTTAACCCCGCCAGAACGACCCTTCCAGGCCGGATGATCGCCAGCCTGCGGGCGACTGTCGCCGACGAGATCGCCAAGGCCAAAGCCTATGAGGTCCCGGCGCTATGCACACGCCTCGGTCTGGCGCCCGGCGACGGCGATGAGGCCTTTCGGAGCAAGGTCCGTTACGCCAGTCGTCGACTGGCGGAGGCGACGCCGGCCGAGGTCCTCGCCATCGCCCGCACCCTACTTGAAGAGGCGGAGAATTTCGACCTGGAGGAGCAGGTCGGCCGGATCGACGATCTCTCGGCCGCCGAGGTCACGGAGATCACGCGCCGCAGGCTCATGACCCTGTTCGACACGACACCCCTGGCCACCCAGTGCGAGGAGATCGACCTCATCCGCAAGGTCTGGCCGATCAGCCAGATGCCACCGGCCCTGGAACCCCAGTGGGGGCAGGCATCCTCCCTGGAAGACGACATCTTCCAGCATGTGATCCGCAACCCGGACTGGTCGGGCAAGGAACTCCTCGAGCACCTGGGTCTGCCAACCTGTTCCCACGCCCGTCTCTTCCGCTTTCTCGCCCTCACCGTCGATCCGATCATGCGGACGCCCGAAGAACAGGACGCGCTCGCCGCCCGGATCAACGCCATTCTCGTCCACGACGGCTATGCGCTGACGGTCGTCCGGCGACGCTCCGGCAGCGCCATCTATGAGGTCCAGACGCGGGCCTCCGCCTCTCCGGCGGAAGACGCGATTTCCGCCGCCCTGGTGGCCTTCGACCCCCGGGATGTGCACCCCCGATGGCAGGCCGCCCTGGACAGTCGGGAGACCGATCCCCAGCGCGCCATCACTCTGGCGCGAACCCTTCTTGAAGACGTCTGCAAATGGATCCTGACCCAGGCGGGCGAGCCCTTCGACGATGGCGCTGATCTGCCCCAACTCTATAGGACCCTAGCCAAGACACTGAACCTCGCGCCGGACGACCACGCTGAACAGGTCTTCAAGCAGATCCTATCCGGATGCCATTCCGTGGTCTCAGGTCTCGGGACACTGCGTAACAAGCTCGGAGACGCGCACAGCCTCGGTCCCGTTCGCGCCCGCCCCTTACCGAGGCACGCCGAACTCGCGGTCAATCTGGCCGGCGCCATGGCGACCTTTCTCGTCGCGACCTGGGAAGCGAAGCGCGCCAGTCCCTCCGACCAGCCTGTAAGCCTTCGCTCTGATGGGCATTAGGGGGTTGGGAGTACTAGGTGAGCGGCTCTAGGGTCCACTCTCGGGTTGGAAGTTAATGTCCGTTTCTGGCGCTTCACCGACGCGTTCCTGACCCGCCACCGCCCTTGGCTCCCGGGGCCTACGCCGCCTCTAGTACGATTGCGGGATCGCGAAGTCGCCGCTCAGCTCGCTTCTCGGGGATGAGCGCTGGACTCAAGAAGCGCCCGCCCAACGATCCATCCCGCAGATAGATGTGGATTTCGGAGGGCGTTCCCATCCTGGCCAGCCGGTCGGCGAGATCCATGGCGGCAGTTTCCGCCGCCCGCCCGCTGAGAAAGACGAGGTCGTTGTCGATTTGATCGCTTTGGACCGTCCAGCCGTCCGCGAGCGGGCGGACATCGATGATGCGCATGGTCGAGTTCCGAGTGTCGTGGATGGTCAGTGGGCCGGGGCGTCCTTGGCAGGGGCCATCGCGTCCAGGCGTTTCAGCGCCGCACGCACCTCGTCCAACGGGACGGGCTCGGGCGTTCCCAGCAGCCATCGCAGGCGTGGATCGTCGCGCACCGCCGAGGCGTCCGAGGCCCAAGACGAGAGGATCTCGCGCTTCTCGTCGTACATCAGGTCCCGGTCCTTCAGAACTTCCGCCGGGTGCTGGAATCCCACGGCGGGCCGGACGCCGCGCTCCAAGGCGGTCCTGAGGCTGCACGGCATGTCGCCGTAGGGCTCGAAGATCTGTTCCGAGGTCGCAAGCCGCATCATCGTCTCTCCTGTCTTCTCCTTTCTCCCAGGGGTGTCCATGCGGGGAGGGGAAGGCGCCGGCCCCCGTCTGGGGCCGGCGCCGGCGATCAGTGGCTGGTCATCCCGGTGTTGATCGGGATCCGCCTCGCCCGTTCCCGGCTTTGCTCGGACTTGGGCGCGATCACCGTCAGCACCCCGTTGCGGAAAGTCGCCTGGATGGCGTCCTCGTCGATGTCGCCGAGCGAGAGCCGCCGCTCGAACCGGCCGTAGACGCGCTCGCTGAAGGCGCGGCTGCGGTCCTCGGTCTCCTGGCGCTTCTCGCCGCGCAGGGTCAGCACGCCGTCGTCGAACAGAACCTCGACGTCCTTCTCCTCAAGGCCGGGCAGTTCGGCGGTCACCCGGTACTCGCGCTCGTGGTCCTGGACCTCGATCTGAGGCCAGGCGAGGCGTCCGCCCCACAGGCCGGGGCCGTCGAACCCGCGGAAGACATCGTCGAACAGCCGGTTCATCTCGCGATGGAGGGTGAACAGCGGGCTCGCGCCCGGGCCCTCGGCCACGGGCAGGTTGCGATCCCGGTCGCTGGACCGGTTCCACGGGACAAGATCACGTACGTTCATGGTGTTGCTCCTCTTCTGGCTTGCAGAGAGGAGTCGAGGCGGAGCCTCGCCGCCTCGACTCCGAGTCTGGAGGACGCCGGCCGGTCAGGCGGCCTGGCGCTCCGGCTGAGGGTTGTCGATACGGCGCATCGCGGGCGGTTCGCCGGACGCGGCGATCTCGATGCGCCGCGGCTTGAGCGCCTCGGGCACCTCCCGGACCAGGTCGATCGCCAGCACGCCATTGTCGTAGGCGGCCGAGGTCACGACCACGTGGTCGGCGAGTTCGAAGCGGCGCTCGAAGTCGCGCCCGGCGATCCCGCGGTGCAGGTAGGCGCGCTCGCCGTCCTTTTCGTCGCGGATTTTGCGGCCAGAGACGACCAACAGGTTGGACTGGGCCGTGATCTCCAGTTCGTCGGCCGCGAAGCCGGCGGCGGCCAGGGTGATCCGGTAGCCGTCCTCGCCGGTCTTTTCCACGTCGTAGGGCGGATAGCTTCGGTCGCCCTCGCTCCTCATCGCGCTGTCGATGAGATCCGCCAAGCGGTCGACGCCGATCATCGACCGGTACAGGGGCGAAAAGTCATATGCCGTTCTCATTTCCATCTCCTCGAACGAGCAAGTTGGACATGGAGAGGCGCCCGGAAGCGGACGCCTCCCGACCGCCAGGCCCTTGCGGCGCCTGGCAGCGGAGAAATTAGAAAGGTTCAGAACAGCGTCAAGGCTCGGCAAGCTGGTCTCGCCGCAAAAAATTGGAGAACCACAGGGGCGCGCCTTCACGGCCATGGAACGGCTCCATCTTCCGCAATCCAAGAGGGAGAAGGTCGGCTATGTGCGAACTTGTCGATGTCCGCTTCTGGCGCGGAACTGACTTGGTTGCCACGGCCCGTCGGGGCACCTGTGAGTGGCAAGCAGAAACCGCCGGGCAAGCTATCGCTTTCGGATCGCCGCCTTCACGCTGAAGAACTAGGCGATTGAGGGAGGGTCTCCTCAGACCACGTCGAGTTTAGGTGCTAGCGGGTCTGGCCACTTTGCGGCCTTCAACAATCAATGGTAGAGCAACTTAAGGGTCGCGGGGGCGCCATGGCGGAAGCTACGCAGGTCAGCGCACGGACACCGCACTCGCGGCGGCTTTGCATTGTCGCCCAAGATCCTTCAATCCGGCGAGGTGCCGATATCCTCACGGCCGAGGTGGAGGTGCCCGCCGAGGCCTTGTCGGCCGGTCCGCGCGGCTACCGCGTCAACGTCATCGACTACGACGTCAGCGCCAACGTCCTCTACAAGCCCGCCGTCCTGCCCGAGCCGGATGCAGCCGAGCCGACGGGCAAGCCGGTGCGGCCTATCCTCGAGGATCCGGCGTTCCACGCTCAGAACGTCTACGCCATCATCATGCGGGTTCTGGCGCGGTTCGAGTTCGCGCTCGGTCGCCGTATCGCCTGGGGGTGCGACGGACACCAGCTGAACGTGGCGCCACACGCCTTCGCCGAGCCGAACGCCTTCTATTCGCGAGAACACAGAGCTCTCTATTTTGGCTACTTTCAGGGCAAGTCCGGCGCGATGGTCTATACCTGCCTCTCGCATGACGTCGTAGCGCATGAGACCACCCATGCGATCCTCGATGGGTTGCGCGCCCGGTATCTGGAGCCCTCCTCAGCCGACCAGGCGGCTTTCCACGAGGGCTTTTCCGACATCGTCGCCCTGCTGTCGGTCTTTTCCCTGCAGGACGTCATCGGCTTCATGCTCGACAGGGGCACCGGCGGGGATCGGCTGGTCTCGCGCAAACACCTGAAACGCACCGCGCTGGAGAACTCGATCGCCGGCCTGGCGGACGAAATGGGTGAGGAACTGTCAGGACTTCGCGGGGACGCGCTGCGGCGTTCGGTCAAGCTCAAGTCGGGGGCGAACTACGCGAATGACGACGCGTTCGAAGCGCCGCATCGGCGCGGCGAGCTACTGGTGGCGGCGGTGATGAACACCTTCCTGGACATCTGGTTGTCGCGGATCGACCGGGTGGGCTTCATTGAACGGGGACGTCGGGACCGCACCCTGGTTGTGGAAGAGGGCGCGCGGGTGGCCGACCATCTGCTTACCATCATGATCCGGGCCATCGACTACTGCCCCCCGACTGACCTTCGGTTTTCCGACTATCTGGCCGCCGTGCTGACCATCGACCGCGAGGTTGTCCCGGATGACAGCCGATATGGCTATCGCGACGCCCTGAAGAAGAACTTCGCGGACTTCGGGATCACGCCGGCCGCCGGCGCCGGTCCGGACGGCGCCTGGCCCTACTTCGACGGCGCGCAGCTGAGCTACAGCCGATCACGCTACGACTCCATGCTGCGGGACGAGGAAGAAGTCTTCCGCTTCATGTGGGAGAACCGGGCGGCGCTGGGCGTCGAAGGAGTCGGCAATCTGGAGGTTCAGTCCGTCCGGCCCAGCGTCCGGATCGGGCCGGACGGCTTCATCCTGAGGGAAACGGTGGCCGAATACGTCCAGACCCTCACCCTGGATGTCGGCGAACTTCAGGACCTGCTGGGCATCGAGCCGCCCGATGGTCTGCCCAAGTGGCTTCCTGTTCGTCTTCTAGGCGGCGGCACCCTGATCTTCGATGAATACGGGCGCCTCAAGCACCAGATCGCCAATCATCTCGGCCGCACCCCTGAAGATAAAACCCGGCAGTCCGACCGCCTAAAACATCTGGTCAAGTCCGACTATTTCGACCGGAAACCGGATGCGGCCTCGCCGTTCGCGGCCCTACACGCGGCGCGCGGGCTGGCGGGGTGAAAACCAAATGACCGCACCCACCAGCCTCCAAATCCGCAGCTACCAGGTCGGCTTCGGCGACTGTTTCCTGCTCAGCTTTCGGTATCCCGAGGGCGATCGCCACGTTCTCATGGACTTCGGCTCGACGAGCCTGCCGAAGGACGCGCCGCCAAGCCGCATGCTCGATGTGGCGAAGGACATCCAGGACCAGTGCAAGCCTGGAGGTCTGACGGCCGTCGTCGCCACCCACAGACACAAGGACCATATCTCGGGCTTCGATCCCGGGGCGAAGCTCAAGGGTCCCGGGGCGATCATCCGAGCGCTCAACCCGGAGCTGGTTCTCCAACCGTGGACCGAGAATCCCGATCTCGAACCCAACGCGACCGCGCCCAAGGCGAGCGGAGATCTAGCGCTGCAGATGCGGCAGTTCGCAGCCCTCGACAACATGCACGACGTCGCCGGTCTCGCCCTGAAGGAAGCCAAGCGCTCGCAGTTCTTCACAGACGAGGCGCGCGACGAACTCAAGTTCCTAGGCGACGACAATATCAAGAACGCCGCGGCGGTGAAGAACCTCATCGAGATGGGGCGGTCGGGCAAGGCGGTCTACGCCTCCTACGGCGTGGAGTCCGGCCTCGGCACCCTGCTTCCCGGCGTCAAGGTTCATGTCCTCGGACCGCCGACCGTGAAACAGTCGAAAGAGGTGCTGAAACAGGCGAGCACCAATGCGGACGAATACTGGCACCTGCAGGCGCGAGGCCTGCGCACCGGCGCGGCCGAAACCGGCAACGCCAAGGCCGCGCCGCTGTTTCCCAAGGATGTGGCTGTGAAAACCCCGCAGGCCTTCCCCGTCGATCAGCGCTGGTTTGTCCGCCAGGCAAGGCGCATGCGGCAGGACCAGTTGCTGGGAATCGTCCGCAGGCTGGACAGCGTGCTCAACAACACCAGCCTCATCCTGCTGTTTGAGATCAACGGGAAGTTTCTCTTGTTTCCCGGGGACGCCCAGTTCGAGAACTGGGCTTACGCCCTGTCACGATCCTCCGTCCGCAAGCGGCTAGCCAAGGTCGATGTCTATAAGGTGGGACATCACGGCAGCCTGAATGCGACGCCGAAGCAGCTGTGGCGGTTGTTCGAGAAGAAGAAGGAGGTCGAGGAAAGCGTCCGGATGATCTCCCTGATGTCGACGATGGCCGGCAAGCATGGTCAGGAGGAGGCCAAGACCGAGGTTCCGCGGGTGGACCTTGTCACCCAATTGGAACGGGAAACTCGCCATTTCTCAACCCAGTCCCTGGCCAATCCCAAGTTCTTCCACGACACGATCGTGGATCTGACGTGAGGTCTCGGCGCACATGAGCGAGCTCGCTCCGGACCCGTCTGACGCCCGCCTCCAGATCCGGAACGACCCGCTAGGCGGCGACATCCGACCTGGTGTCGGCCTGGCGCTGTCCGGCGGCGGCTACAAGGCGGCCCTGTTCCACCTTGGCGCTCTGACCCGGCTCAATGAGTTGGGCGCCCTGCGTCGGATCGACCGAATATCAAGCGTCTCGGGCGGGTCGATCACCTCGGCTTGGCTGGCGCTGAACTGGTGGAGACTGACTTTCGATGCGGCGGGCCGAGCGACCAATTTCGAGGCGGTAGTGCGGGCGCCGTTCGAACGGTTCATCGCATCGGCCCGGATCGACATCTTCACCGGCGTGTCCGGACTGCTCAACCCGTTCAGCACTACCGGCGAATCGCTGGCCGCCGCTTATCGGAACGGACTTTTCGGGACGGCGACTTTGCAGGATCTTCCTGAACCGGGAGACGGGACGCCCAACTTCGTCTTCAACGCCACCAATATGCAATTGAACTCCCTGTGGCGGTTCAGTCGGCGCCGCGCGACCGATCATCGGGTGGGTGAGGTCCGCTCGCCTGCCTTCTCCCTCTCCAAGGTCGTGGCGGCCTCCTCGGGCTTCCCACCCGTCTTCTCGCCGGTAGTGTTCGACTTCGAACCGGGCCAGCTTCACCCCTTCGAAAACGCGGACAGGGGCTCAGGGGATTATCTGACCCGCGCGATCGTCGCGGACGGCGGGATCTACGACAACCTAGGACTCGAGACGGTCTGGAAGCGGTTTGAAACGGTCCTGGTCAGCAACGCCGGCGATCCGTTCGATGAGACGGCGACACCGTCGCGGAACTGGTTGCAGCAGTTGCGCCGTGTCACGAGCGTCATGCATCGGCAGGGCGAGAACCATCGGCTGCGTTGGCTGGTCGCTTTGGCCCGGACGGAGCGCCGGACCGTCGCGGCCTGGTCGCTCCACAACGACCCGCAAGCCTATGGAACGCCGGGCGCGTTGAGCCTCTCGGAGGCGGACAGCCGGCGGGCCAAATCCGCCGCCGTAAGACTTTGGCCGCCGAAGGTCGGCGAAGGCGAAGCGCTCCTCCGTCACGGCTATGCGATGTGCGACGCCGCCGTCAGACGATACTGGATCACCGACGCGCATCCGCCTTCGACATTGCCCTGACGCTCTCGCCTTTCGCCTCGGATGGACCCATGGCCAAGTCTCGTCTCCACCTCCTCAAGGGTGACAAACGTACGATTGAGGTCCGCGACTGGACGCCGTGGCTTGAACAGGCGGCGGGCCTTGTCGAACGGTTCGACGAGGAACTCGGAGACGACCCCTTCGCCTACAATGAGACTGCCAGCGTCAGCCTGCTTGCATCCGCGGCCGCGTGCGCGGGCTATCTTGGTTTGGCCGAATTCGGCGTCACCAAACGCAGCGCTGCGGACTTGAGACGCTCGGCCGCCGGTCGGTGCGATCTGTGGATGTCGTCCGAAGCTCGCGACTGGGGTTTTGAGTTCAAGCAGCTCACGCCGGAGACGCTGACGGAGGCGCGTTGGGAGAAGGAACGGAACAGAGCGATAAAGGCCGCGCGCTGTCTCCGCGCCGACGAGGCGGAGGTTCGAGTCGCGGGGCTGATCGTGTCCCTCTACTGGCAGGAGGAAAGGCCAGCGAGGGATACGGCCGAAAGCCTTCGGCTATTGGCCGAGCAATGCGATTTCGCCTGGGAGATCCGCGCCGGCGACGCGGCCAGCGACACCTTCCTTTTCTTTGACGCCATTTGATCGGCGATCCCGAGCGGCCTTCGCTTGGATCCGAAGGGCGAAGCCAGTGGGCCTCGAAGGTCTGCTTTTTTTGTGGACGCGGATGTCCGCTCATGGCGCAAAGTCGATGCCCTAAAGGAGACACCAGCCGACCTGACTGTTCGCTTGGCATGCAAATGATGAAACTATGCGTCGATGAACAAGGTGCGTTACATCCGCCCGGCGGGCGTAAAGGAAAAGGCTGGCGTGGTCGCCAACGTTAGCGCTGCCGTTTCGGCCGTCGCTGCTCTCGCCGCCGTCATTATTGCGGGTCAGCAAGCAGTATCGGCTCGGGACGCTCCGAAGGCTCAGGCCTTGGCAGCTCAACAGGTGTCCGCCTGTGGCGAGGCGATACGGGCAGCCAGCGCCAATGAACGCGAGCTCCACATGTTTCTCAGGGCCTACGCTGGAAATGCCGAGCCAATTCCGCCTGAGCGGATAGAGAAGCTCGCCGTCGCACAAGAGATCTTGATAAATGCGCTTTCTACAGGCGAGGTGTTTTTTGATCTGACAGATCAACGCGCTTTCAGGCGGGTGAGGGAGGTCACTCTCAATCCCGCACTCGTCGCCTTTGCGCGCACGCACGGAACCATTGCGGGCTTTACGCCTGGGGCCGTGGACGACCTCATGAGCTCCGTAGATGACGCCGAAGAGCGGCTTAGAACCATGTGCAGGGCCAAGCTGTTTCCACGCTAGTGCGACGAGAACCAGAGATTGGTCGCTAGAAGACTAGTTCCAGGCGGTGGTCCAATGTCCGCTCCTGGTGCCCTCCAGCCCTGCGTCGCCCGACGCGCGTCTTCCGTGAAGTTTTCGCTTCCCACCGCCCTCGCCATCGGCTTGTGTCCAAGCGTTACGGTAGCGTTCGGGGGAAGCCGTCTTGGTGTTGGGTGTTGAGGGCGTCCGCCGAGTTGCGGGCCGCATCGGTCTTCGTCGCGTCCTGATCGGCGGGCTCGCCGGGATCGTCGCGATCGGTGGCGCGGCGGGGGTGCTGTTCTCCGCCTCGCGGCTGGGCGCGCGGGCTCAGACGCCTCCCGGTTATACCCTGTCCGGCTATAATGCCTCCGGTCTCCCAGGCTTCCGCCTGTCGGTGCAGCAAGCGCTGACAGCGCCGGGCGGCGCGGATGTGGCGACCGTCTATGGTTCTCCTGCCTCGCCGACGGCGACGGCGCCGAGCGCGCGGATCACGGCCCTGGCTCGGGCGCTGGAGAACGACCCCGACCGCATCTATCAGTTCGTCTACAACTCGATCCTGTTCGAGCCGCAGTTCGGTCTGCACAAGGGCGCTGACGGCGTGCTGCTGGACGGCTCGGGCGGGTCGTTCGACCAGTCGCAGCTGATGGCCGAGTTGCTGCGCGCCTCAGGCTATCAGGCGCGCTTCGTGCTGGGGCAGGTCAATCTGTCGGGGGCGGACGCCAAGTCGATCCTGCGCGTCGATAACGCCAAGCAGGCCTGCCTGCTGCTGGCGGCGGCGGGCACCCCCGCCACCGTCAACGGCGCGACCGATTGCGGCGCGATGTCCGGCGACGTCAGCGGCGTGGCCATGCTGCACCTGTGGGTCGAGGCTGAGATCGGCGGAACCTGGTACGCCTTCGATCCCTCGCTCAAGACCAACACCAAGGTCGCCGGCATCGACCTGTGGGACGCCGCGGGAACCTCGCGCTCCGCCGCCTGGACCAACGTCTCGTCCGGGGTGTCGGTCAGCGGCGGCGCGCTCAACGGCGTCAACGCGACCAACATCCAGAACGACGTGGCCGGCTACGCCACGACCTTGCAGAACGCCCTGATCACGGATCACAGCGGCAGGTCGCTCAAGCAGCTCGCCGGGGGCTGGGAGGTCAACCGCACGGAGGCGGCGCCCCGTGTGGCGGCGACGCCCTATCAGGCGAGCGTGTCCGCGCGTTGGGCGGGCGACGTGCCCGCGCCTTATCGCGCGACCGTGCGCCTGCAGACCGCCGGCTTCGATCACACCTTCGACCTGCCCAGCATCTATGGCTGGCGCACCCAGGCGCAGCTTCAGGGGCGGGCGCTGGTCGTGGCGGTCCGCAAGCGCGAACATATCGACGGACGCGCGACGGCCTACTTCGGAGGCGGCCTGGACCCCGCCCAGTGCGACGGCGCGCAGGTGATCTGCGGAACCGACCCTGGGCAGACGGCCTTCGACGCCCAGGCGCGGCGGCTGGATATCTCGATCAATCACCCGTACGCGGCGCGCCGCACCGGTGTGGACGGCTCAAGTCAGCCCTGGTCCGCGGGCACCTTCGGCGACGAGACGGTCGCCAAGACGCTGCAGCCGACCCGGCGCGAGGACCTGATTGTCCGGACCGCGGGCGGGAACGGCGGTCGCAAGGCGGCGTGGGCGACGGCGGACGACCCCATCCATCTGCATCGCCTGATGCCGACCGACGGCGCCAGATACGCCGACTGCTACCATCCGGTCGGCGAGGATCCCATTCTCACGGCCGAGGAATGCGAAGGACAGATCGTCGAGCCGTGGCGGTATTGGGCGGACGGAACGCCGCCGCAGAACCGGTTCAGTGACCTCAGCCTGGTGACGGAACTGTCCTGGCGCAAGGACGGACTGGTCAACGCCTGGACGGACCTGTTCGACAAGACGGTGCGCGTGATCGAGCCTCTGTCGGGCGCGCGGATCTTCCACCAGCACTCGATCGGTCTGGCCAGCAATCCCGGCGGCGACATCGCCCTGGATATCGACACCGCCGTGGCCATCGGGACGCAAGGGACGGACCAGCCGCATCATATCCTGTCGGCCCTGGCCGCCCTGTCGGTGACGGGCGAGGCGCTGGCGCTGATGCAGACCGAGGCCGAGCATGTGCTGGGGTCGCCCCAGACACGGAAATTCTCCACGGCGCCGCGGCGGCTCGGGGCCGCATCCGGGTTGCAGGTGCTGACGACGGCCGGCTCCAGTTCGGGGCTGCCGGGCGCGATCACGGCGGAAACCAAGGCTGAGATCGAGCGCTATCTCACCAGAGGCTTCACGGTCGTCGCGACCACGGGGAACAACGTCTTCCTCGCCCGCCGCAACGACGGCTCGGAACAGGCCTGGATCATGCAGCAGGCAGCGGCCGCGGACGGAACGCCGGCCTTCCTGCTCAAGGGCGCCGCCGGCGAGACCCCGGATCCGCTCGACTATCTGGGCAAGGAAGAGAGCCGCCGCATCGCGGCCAACGTTTCGCACTCGCTTCTGGGCGCGGTGGATCTGCGCACCGGCAGCATGTCCTTCAGCGAAGGGACCGAGCTGTCGATCGGGCAGGGCGACTTCCCCCATTCGCTGAGCTTCTCGCGCAGCTATGTCTCCACCGGCCCGGTGCAGGGCGGCAGCGGGCTGGGCATGGGCTGGACCCACAACTGGGAGAGCTCCGTCGGCCATACGACCGACATCGGAGCGCTTCTGCCGGACGCCGAAACCGTGACCGCGGCGCCCATGCTGATGGCGGCGCTGGTCGCGCTGGAAGCCGGGCGCGCCGACACCCTCGAGGCCTCCGTCGTGTCCGGGATCGCGATGGACTGGCTGCAGGCTCAGGCCGTTGACAATGTGGTCACCGTCTCCGGCGGCGGCCAGACCGGCCGCTTCGTGCGGCTGGTGGACGGCAGCTGGCGCAATCCGGCCGCGCCGACCCAGAGCCTGGCCCCGGTCGGCGAGCCGTCGATCGGTCCGCGCTCCACCGAGCTGAACTGGACCTTGTCGGACCGGTCGGTGATGACCTTCCGCAACATCGACAACCCGGACGACAACGTCACGGCGCCGCAGGAGCTGCGCGGCGCGGCGACCAGCTGGACCTTCCCGACCGGAGTGGTCATCACCCTGGCCTACGGCGACTACAACGCGACCAATCCGCCGATGCTGAAGACGGTCTCCAACAATCTGGGCGCCGTCCTGACCTTCACGCACAGCCAGTCGGCCAGCACCGCGGGGACCGCCCAGTGCAACAGCTCCGCGCTGGCCGTGTATCCGAAGCGGGGCGCGGGCTACTGGCAGGCGGTGGATCAATGCCAGAGGGAGGCGAGCGACGGCGGCCGGCTGATGCGCGTCCAGGCCGGGACCGCGACGGTCGACTTCACCCAGGAGCGGGAGTGTCCGCAGGGCGTGAACTTCTGCGCCCTTCAACTGACCAAGGCCAAGCGCACGGGCGTGCGGGAGCGGACCTATGTCTACGCCGCCCCGACCGGCGCCCTGGGCGTGAACCCGGCGCTCACCGAGTACCAGCACCTGCTGACCGAGGTCCGGGACGCCGGTGTCGTCGCGCCGGTGGCGCGCTTCGACTGGCGGGCGGTGGGCGGCCAGGTGGCCCCGTATGTGGCCGAGGCGTTCGACGCGGAAAACCGCAAGACGATCTACTATTCGTCGACCTCCACCTTCTCCTCGGCCCTGGATGCGCAGAACGCGACGACCCCGGAGAAGCTGACGGTTCGCCAAACCTACGACGAGGACGGTCGTCTGATCGCCTCGGCCGACGCCCTGGGCCGCACCTCGCGGGCCAAATATGACGGACCCGGCCGCACGACCGAGATCCAGACGCCGTGGGGGGACCGAACGGCCTTCACCTTCGATCCGCGCGGCAACTTGATCAAACGCCGCCAGACCCCGATCGACAACTGTTCGGCCGGCCTGACGGCGGAACAGGTCCAATGGTGGTGCCAGACCATCGAGATCGAGGCGCAATACGACGCCACCTGGAACCTGCCGACCAAGATCATCCTGCCGGCCACGGCGGCCGATCCGACCCGCCCGGAGTGGACGCTGCACTACAACAGCCAGGGCCTGGTCGATGTGATGACCGGGCCGACCGTGCAGAACGGCTTGACGGGTACGAACGCCCAGGCCGTGTGGCGCACCTGGTTCGACGGCTACGGCCGTCCGACCCGGACGCAGGATCCGACCGGGATCGAGGCGACCATGGCCTATGGCGGCTCCGGCCTGCCGGCCTTCTGCCTGCGCGAGAGCGTGCAGGGCTCCCAGAGCCCCGCCGACCGGATCGCAAGCACCTTCGTGTGTGACGACGTGGGCAATGTGACCAGCGCCACCGTGGGCGGGGCGACCACCACGACGGAATACGACACCCTGCGCCGCAAGACGAAGGAGACTGGTCCGGCGGGGACCAACATCCGGACGGAATGGGTCTATGACGACGCGGGCGACCTGACCCAGGTCAAGTCGTGGGACGCGACGGCGGCGACCTGGCGCACGACCACGACGACCTATTCGCTGACGCACCAGCCGCTGACCGTGACCGATCCCTCGGGCGACACGGCCCGCACCTGCTATGACCTAGTCAACCGCCCGGTCGTGACGATCGACCCCGAGCTTCGGGCCACGCGCACGGCCTACAACGCCGCCGGCCAGCCGACTGAGATCCACCGCTTCCAGCGGGCGACAGCGAACAGCTGCGAGATCGGGACCCAGCTGCCGGACAACGCGACCTTCACCGAGACCCGCTGGCGGCGTTTCCTGTACAACGGCGCCGGCCTGCAGAGCGCCGAGATCGACGCCAACGGCAACATGACCCAGCAGGTCTATGACGGCCTGGGCCGCGCGGCGAAGACGATCTTCGCCGATACCAATGAGGAATGGACCGCCATGGACCAGCGCGGCCAGGTCGTGGTCCGCAAACAGAACAGCGGCCACCGGGCCAGCCTGTTCTATGACGCCATGGGCCGGGACTTCCACGTGCGGGAGTACGGTGACTCCGAAAGGGCCTATCAGTGGAAGGGCCGCAACAGCCGGGCCTCCTACGATCTGGCCGGGCGTCCGGTCTGGCGCGACATGTCCAACCAGGAGACCACGACCGCCACGTTCGACGACAGCCTGCGCCGGGACGTGCGCAACTACACCTACAATGACGGCCTGGGCCGGCTGACGGCCGAGCAGTGGCGGCCCGAGGGCGTGGGCGGGCTCAGCTTCACGACCGGCTACGGCTATGCCGACGGGCGCGGCAACCGCACCTCGATCACCCAGCCGGGCGGTTGGACCATCAACTACACCTTCGATCTGGCCAACCGGGTGCAGACGGTCAGCTTCCCGGGCGCCTCCGGGACCCAGACGGTGACGATCAGCCATGACTCGCTCGGTCGGCGCACCGGCGTCGACCGTCCGGGCGCGGCGGCGGACACCAGCTACAGCTACGACATCGACAATGACCTGACGGGCCTGACCCACGCCTTCGTGGCCGGGACGGGGCCGGGGTCGACCAGCTTCGCCTATGGCCGCGACGCCGCGGGCAAGGTCACCTCCATCGGCCTGAACCAGCCGACCTTCGAGTGGATGCCGACCCTGGCCTATGCCCGCACCTACGGTCCGGCCAGCAACATGAACCGCATCGCCTCGGTCAGCGACGCGGTCGAAAGCCGGGCGTTGACCTGGAGCGGGGACGGGGACCTGTACCAAGAGGTGCGCACGCCGGTCGGCGGCGGGGCGCCGGTGACCTGGACCTATCACTACACCTACGGCCACCGGCTCGGGATCGTGGAGAACAATGCGGTCTCGCCGATGACGGCCAGCTACCACTATGACTCAGACGACCGCCGCACCAAGAAGGTGGTCAACGGGGTCACCACCCGCACCCTGTGGTCGGGCACGGACGAACTGGCCGAGTACGACGTCAACGGCGACCTGATCCGGCGGTTCATCCCGGACGGGACCGGGACCATGGATGCTCGGTTGGCGACGGTGACGCCGTCAGGCGTCGTCTACTGGCATCATACCGACCACCAAGGCTCGGTGATCGCCACCTCGGACGCCAGCGGCAAGACCGTGGGGACGGCGACCTACTCCCCGCACGGCGAAGGCGCGCCGCCGGCGCAGAGCCCATTCGGCTACACCGGGCATGAGTACGATCCGGAGACGGGGCTCTACTACTATCGGGCGCGGTACTACTCGCCGTATCTGGGGCAGTTCCTGAGCCGGGATCCCGTCGGGACCAAGGATGATCCGAACCTGTATATGTACGTGGGGCTGGATCCGGTCAACGCGACCGATCCGACGGGGATGTATAAATGCACAGCCTCCGCCAATGCGTGTAGCGTGGTAAGGGCGGGGTTGGTGGCGATGGATCGAGCAATCAGAGGGCTTCCCGAGGGCTCAGAGAGGCGCGCGGCAGTTCAGTCAATTCGTTCCACTTACGGGGAGGAAGGCATTGATAACCAGGTTCAAATTACAGGATCAGCTGATGGCCCCCTCATGGGAGCGGTCGCGCGAGATGGGCAGATTACCGTCAGCATAAACGAGGAAGCTCTTCGCTACGCAATTGAGGACGGAGGCTACAACGATCAAGCCTTTGCAGAATTGCTTGGCCACGAAGGGACGCATGGTCAAGATGATCTGGCACAGGGAGGAACCGCCAGCGGAACCCGGCAACAAGCGCTGAGTTCTGAAATTCGTGCATATACTGCACAATCGTATATTGCTGAGGGCTTGGGAGAGCCGTCCTTGTGGAAAGTATACCAGCCCGATGACGTGGCCGCGCAGGACGCGGAGATCTTGTCGGCCGCTACCGCATCAACCGACTCTTATTGTTCTACGGTTCCAAGTCCATGCTCAGATTGACAATTATCACATCTCTTTTGATCGGTTGTGCGCCGTTATCCAAACCAACTGTTATTTCTGATGGATGTCTCGACGTGTCAGACATCAATGCGCGACCGACCGCATATGAAAATATCGATCTCATTGGATCGGCTTCGTCAGATGGTATAGGGGAGATATACTTTCGTCGCCGAGATTGTCCGTCTCAGACTTACCCAGTTAGGTTTGATGGCGGCGACGTAGTTGGTAGATCTCAATTGCTGCGGTTAATCTATGGGAGGTCGCCAAATAGAATGGCTGTGACGGATCTGAGTGGTCGTGGATCTATCCGGCATTCAAATGGGGTTCTCGGGGTGTTTTTCTCTAGGATTGAAACCATAAACGGGACGAGTATTTCTCAATCGAGCATAAATTCTGAATGATTATCGGTAGTTCATAACAGGGCGCCCAAGGTAGGCAGGATCTAGGGGCTCGACTTGGCCAAGTGGGTGCAGGCGTCAGCTTCCTAGGTGCATCTGAACTCGGGCGGTGACGAGCAGGCCGACCCGGCCTAACTTCCGCGATGGGCGGGAAGGAGCCTCATGCTCCCTGCCAACAAGCAGACGAAGGCGCGTCAATGTCGGGTTTCCGGCGGAGCGTCAATGTCCGCTGCTGGCGCTTCGCCGACTTGATCAGCCAGGCAGCGTGAACGTCCGCTAGGCTGGGAAGCGGACATTCAGCGGGGCGATCGCCCTCCATGCTCAGCTTGGCCGGTCGCCGACGCTTCGGCCTCCAATACTACGTCCCATGCGTCTCGAAGGTGCGCGCCGTGCTCGCGGAGCGCCTTGACCATATTGTCCCTCGACAGAGGAACATGGTTTGCCCAGTCGCTCGTGACGTGGGGTGGAGTGGCCCGCGCGAAATATCCCAAAGCCTCTCGACGTACTGCGATCATACCCACTCCCTCGGTCTGGGCTCCGAGAGTGCGGGCATGGGCGAATGTCCGCAATGGGTCGAAAGCGGACCTCGGCCTCAGCCCGGCTCGAATGCCTGCTTTCAGGCTGCGCGCTAATGTCCGCTGTTGGCGGGAAGCCGACATCCTCAGGAAGGCGTGGTGCGGGTGGCCGGGGTCGAACCGGCACTCCTCTCGGAACTGGATTTTGAGTCCAGCGCGTCTACCAATTCCACCACACCCGCACAGGCGTCAGCGCGCTCTGCTCCTATCGCGCACCTAAGCCAGTTTCAACTGCTTGCGCGGCGCTTGTGAATGGAGTCGCCAAGTGAAGGCGTACTGGACCGAAAATCGACGTGGTGCGGCGAGCTGACGCAGGAAAGCGAAACCGCTTTTTGAGTCCGGCGCGTCTACCAGTTTCACCACGCCCGCATGACGTTGCGCCTACAGGGGCGGTCGCACGAATGCAACTCGCCTCAGGTCACCGGCCGCCCGGCGGTTCGAACTGCATGGCGAAGACCAGCAACTGGCCACGAATATCCGTCCCGTTCGTCGAAGGATTCAGGCGCGCGTCACGGGCGCTTCGCAGCGCGCTGGCGCCGAAGTCTGCGTCCGGTGGCGTCTCGCTCTCGACCCGACAGTCCGTGAGCCCCCATTCCGGCGAGACGATGCAGGACAGACCGACCCGTCCCCGGCCCGCGGTCTGCGCGGCCGGACTCCTTGGGAAGGCCGGGATGGGCATTGCGCTCCAGGTGACGGGTTCGGAGACGCGCACCACCAGGTCCCGCGGCTCATCCAGCGGTTTGGCGCAGGCGGTCAGGACGGCGTCCACCGCGGCGGCGGAGGCCGGGACGGTCAGGCGGTAGCGGTGCGAGCGATCGGTCGGACCTTCGGGATCCAGCCGGATGTCCAGATCGCCGCCGGCGCGAAGCTGGCGCGCCAGCCGGGCGGGCTCGTCGGCGCCCAGGACGGGCTGGCCGGGCTGGGCGATCCAGACCTGGTCCTCGGCCGCGATGGCCCCGGCCGACACCTGCACCTTGCGGGTCGCGCCGGTGGAGACCGGGACGCCGGTCACCAGCATGTCCAGGTCGCCCGCGCGGCAGCGCAGGGCCAGGACGTTGGCGCCGAAGTCGAGCGTGGCCAGGGTCAGCTGCTGTTCGGCGTTGGTGGTCAGGTCCCAATCCTCGGCCGCCTGCTGGGCGAGGGCGGGGGAGGCGCCGAGCGCGCAGACGGCGGCGGCGAGAAGGGTCTTGGTCAGGCGCATGGGTGTCAGGCCTCGGTCTCGACATGGGCGTCGGCGCCGCCGTGGCGGATGTTGCGGGCGCGGATCCACATTTCGATGCGCTGGACTACGACGGTCCCCGCGGCGAACAGCATGAAGGCCTCGAGAATGGCGAGCGGATTGACGTGCCAGTCGGCGGCGTGAGCCTCGAGCCACGGGCGCAGCGTCTGGCGCGCGATCAGGATGGCGATGATGATGACCAGGCCGATGGGCGAGGCCTGGGCCTTCAGCGTGCCGTCCGGCTCCTTGTAGATCGTGGTCATCTTGCCGCGCTGCCAGCCGAAGGCGCAGCCCAGCGCCAGGCCGACGGCGAGGATCAGCAGGGACAGAGGCTCGACCGGCGCGTGGCCGCGCCCGCTGACGGTCATGCCCCAGATGCCGAAGCCGATGGCGGCCACGACCAGCAGGGGCGCCACCCACATGTACTCGATGCGCAGGGTCCGGGGTCTGCGATTGCGCAGCAGGACGAGCGGGATCACCACCGCGATGGCGATGAGCGGAATGAGTTGTGCTTGTGTCACGAAGACTTCCCCCGTTCGCGCTGATCGGCGAACGGGGGAAGCTTAGTCCGTCCTGAGCCCGCGTAAAGACGGGCCGGCGTTCGAGACCTAGTTGGGGGTCACGCGCTGCGGATTGTAGATCTCGTCACGGCCCGGCAGGCGGCTGGGCGGCGATTCCATGTAGTTGCCTTCGAGCTGCCCGTAGTTGGTGACGAAGCTGATCGTCCGACCGGCGATGGACTCGCCCTGAACGATCGGAGACACCCGACCCGAACGGTGGGCGCCGAGCACGGCGGCGCGCCCGAAGCCGCCGTTTTCCGGGAACTCGCTTTCGGCGCGGCAGCCGCGCAGCGATCCATCGGCCTGGACCGTGCACTGGATCCCGGCCAGACCGGCCTCGAAGCTTTCCGAACGGTTGGGGAGGCTGGGGCGCGGCGCGCGGTCCCAACGCAGGCCGACGAAGCTTTCACCGGACGGCGCGACATCGGCGGGGGTGGTCAGGCTGAGGCCGCAGGCCTCGAAGACGCGCCCGACGGCCTGGTTGGACGCCGGAATATCGACCTCGTACCGGCGCACTCGGCTTCCATCCGCGATGGAGACATTGAGGCGACCGCCATGGCTCAGGTCGGTGGCGACGCTGCGCGGCCAGACCGCGAACGCCGAGGTGCTGTTGCGCGCCGACACCCATTGCGAAGTCCGGTCGGCGGCGCCGTTGAGGCTCCAGCCCAGCGACCGGCGGCCGGAGCCCGCAGGCAGGCCCGAGACCACGACGCTCAGCCGGTCGTTGGCGCAGCGTACGGCGACGCCGAAATTCTGGAAGGTGACGGCGGCGATGCTCAGGTTCCGCGATTCATCGCGCCCGAAATCCCAATCCTCACCCGCATCCTGGGCCAAGGCCGGCACGGCTGCGAGCGCCATGCAGGCCATACCGATCGTGCGCCAAAGCGACTTCCGGTTCATTAGTCTACTCCCCATTCCCTTGTTGTCGTGGCCAAGCTTAACACCGACAGAAAGGCGAAAAGGCGTCAGCCCGCAACCGGACCGACAGTTTGCTCGATGGCGCCGAAAATGGAGTGGTGCTTGTCGTCAAGCATCTCGATGCGAACGGTGTCGCCATGCTTGAGGAAGGCCGTTTCGGGCTTGCCGCGCAGGATGGTCTCGACCGTGCGGACCTCGGCGATGCAGGAGTAGCCGAGGCCGCCCTCGGACACCGGCTTGCCTGGGCCGCCGTCGGCGTCGCGGTTCGAAACGGTGCCCGAACCGATCACCGTGCCGGCGCACAGGGCGCGGGTCTTTGCCAGGTGGGCGATCAGGGTTCCAAAGTCGAAGGTCATGTCGACCCCGGCGTCGGCTTTGCCGAAGTCCTCGCCGTTCAGCTGGACCGCAAGGGCGCCGTGCAGCTTGCCGTCGACCCAGCGATCGCCGAGGGCGTCGGGGGTGACGAAGACCGGCGACAGGGCGCTGGCGGGCTTGGACTGGACGAAGCCGAAGCCCTTGCCCAGCTCGGCCGGGATCAGGTTGCGCAGCGACACATCGTTGACCAGGCCGACCAGGCGGATGTGCGACAGGGCCTCTTCGCGGGTCACGCCCTGGGGCACGTCGCCGGTGACGACGACGATCTCGGCCTCGAGATCACATCCCCAGCTTTCGTCGGCCAGCGGGATGGCGTCGCGCGGGGCGAGGAAACCGTCCGAACCGCCCTGATACATCAGGGGATCGGTCCAGAAGCTGTCGGGCATTTCGGCGTTGCGGGCCTGACGCACCAGGGCGACGTGGTTCACATAGGCCGAGCCGTCCGCCCACTGGTAGGCGCGGGGCAGGGGCGAGGCGGCGTCGCGCTCGTGGAAGCGGCCGCGCGGCACGCCGCCGTGCTCCAGGCTTTCAGCCAGGGCCCGCAGGTCGGGCTCGACCCGGTCCCAGTTGTCCAGCGCCGCCTGCAGGGTCGGCGCGATCAGGAAGGCGTCGGTAAACCAGGCGAGGTCGCTGGAAACGAGAACGAGGCGGCCGTCACGACCGTGCTTGAGCGAGGCGAGTTTCATGTTTCCGGCTTAAGCGGTTTCCGGCGTTCGGGAAACCGCCTGTCGCGGGATCGTGTCGTCAGTCGTGGCTGAAACGCGGCCCGTCGACGCCGGACAGCTCGGCCAGCGCGGCCCGCAGCGCCCGGATGCGGGCCTTCTCGTGCCGCCAGTGTTCATTGAAGGCTGCGACGGCGAGGCGCAGGGCGTCGGTCTGTTCGCGCACCGTCATCTCCTTACGCGGTGCGGGGGCCGGATGGTGATCGTGGTGGGGCTTGTCCGGCTTGGCGGGCGCCGGCGGGGCGACGTTGATGGTGATGTTGGCCGTCGCGGCGCTGGCGGTCGGGCCATGGCCGTGGTCGTCGGCAGGCTTGTCGTTATGACCATGGCCGTCATGGGCCTTGTCAGGGTCGGCCTTCGGAGCGTCGTGGCTGTCCTTGGGCTTCTCGGGCAGCTTGCCGTCGACGGCGGAGCGCAGGGCCTTCACGCACGCGGACAGGCCGTCCTTGCCGCCGGCGAGCGCCAGGGTCTTGCCCAGACGGTTGTCGACCACGCCCAGCAGATGTTCGGCCCGGCCCTTGAGGGCGCTGTCGTCCGCCTTCATGGCGTCCTTGGCCGCGCCGTCGATGGCCTTCCAGATCGAGGCCGAGGCGTCGCCGGTCTTCGGCGCAGCGCGCGCGCCGAGGAACCAGCCCATCAGGACGGCGGCGAGCAACAGCAGGATCAGGGCGCCCCACAGCACCGGGTCCGCGCCCAGATAGAGGGGGGCGTCGAGCGGGGCGTTGGCCGGATCGGCCGTGGCGAAGTCTGGGCCGTAGGACATGCAATACCCGCTGAGAGGACCGAACGGCATTCTGCGCCGACGGCAGCGCTTGGCAACGGGAAAAGGTTAACGGTTTTGTGGATTCAGCCGGGCGGGTGGATCAAGGCCTTGGCCTCGGCGCCTTCGCGGCCCCCGATCAGGCGCACCTCGACCTCGACGGCGATGGCGCCCTCGGGCTGGTGGGCCCACAGGTAGCGGCGCTCGATCTCGACCTCGCGGCCGGACGGCGCGACGCCCTCATAGGTGTCGCCCCAAGGCGTGACGGCCTTCATGTCGGGCCACGGCAGGGCGCAGGCGGCGTCCAGCTCCTCGATGGCCACCACGGACAGTTCGTCTTCGTTCACAGCCATCGGCGCACCTTCGAGCGATAGGCGTCCCAGGCGGCGCCGAATTTCTGCGAGAGGTAGCGTTCCTCGCGCAGGATCACGAAGCGGTGGATGACGACCAGGCAAGGCAGAAGTGCGGCGAGCGCCGCCGAGCTGTCCATGGCGACCGCGAAGCCCACATGGATGACGGCGAAGCCGATGTAGATCGGGTTGCGGCTAAAGCGATACAGGCCGTCGGTGATCAGGGCGGTCGAGGGCTTCCACGGCTCGGGCGCGGTGCCCCAGCGGCGGAATCGGCCGAGGGCGATCATTTCGATCAGCAGGCCGCCGACCACGAGGCCGAACGCCAGACCGCGGCGCAGGTTGGTGTCCAGCCCCAGCGAGGAGTCGTGGAACAGCTGGCCCAGACCCCAGCCCGCCAGAAGGAAGGCGAGATAGATCAGCGGCGGCGGGGCGAGGACGCCGGGGGTGTCGCGGGCGGTCATACGGTCTGTCCCGACGGAGCGGTGAAGTCGGAGACGGGTGCGTCGCCGGTGTTGACGACCTCGGACGGCTCGAAGATCATCACCTCGGCCTCCTCGTCGGCGGCGGTGCGGTGTTCGACACCGCGCGGCACGACGATGAACTGGCCGGGGTCGAGGGTGACGATCCGGTCGCGGAACTCGACCCGGAAGCGCCCCTTCCAGACCAGGAACATCTCCTCGGCGTCGGCGTGGCTGTGCCACGGAAAGACGCCCTGCACCTTCACCAGCCGAACGTCCTGACCATTCAGCTGGGCGGCGACGCGCGGCCGCCAGTGATCGGAGAAGGCGGCGAACTTCTCGGTCAGATCGATGGCGGCGGTCACGGCTGGAGGTCCTCATCGCCATAGATGGCGACCTGGGCCGGCGCGGAGCTGGAGACGGCGCCGCGATACATGCCGGAGGTGTTCATGGCGAAGGCGGGCGCTCCGTCGCGGCCCATGACGATTACGCCCCCGTCGCCGCCGATCGAGCCCACATCCGCGATCTCGGTCTCGGCCGCCGCCTGCGCGGTCGCGCCTCCCCGCGTGCTGACACAGATGTCCCGCGCCACGGTCGCGCGGATGAAATACTCGCCCGAGCCGGTCGCCGAGACCGCGCAGCCGTCGGCGTTGGAGGCGTAGGTGCCGGCGCCGATCACCGGCACGTCGCCGACGCGGCCCCAGCGTTTGGCGGTCATGCCGCCGGTGGAGGTGCCGGCGGCGAGACGGCCCTGCTGGTCAAGCGCGACCGCGCCGACGGTGCCGAATTTGCGCTCGTTCAGGGGCGGCTGCGGCAGGTCGTTGGCGGCCTGCGGTCCCGGCGCGCCGGCGGGACGGGGCGGGATCGGCAGGTTCTGGGCGCGCAGGGCGGTCTCCAGTCCCCGCCAGCGGCGCTCGGTGAAGAAGAAGCTCGGATCGACCTGCTCCAGTCCGACGGATGCCGCGAAGCTGTCGGCGCCCGGGCCGATCAGCATGACGTGGGGCGATTGCTCCATCACCGCGCGGGCGGCGCCGATGGGGTGGCGGGTGGTGGTCAGGCCGGCGACCGATCCGGCGTTCAGGGTCGCGCCGTCCATGACCGCGGCGTCCAGCTCGTTGCGGCCCTCGGCGGTGAAGACGGCGCCGCGTCCGGCGTTGAACAGCGGATCGTCCTCCATGACCTGGATCGCCGCCTGGATGGCGTCCAGCGCCGAGCCGCCGTCGGCCAGGATCGTCTGTCCGGCCTCCAGCGCGCGGTGCAGGGCGGCGCGGTAGGCGGCGTCCTGCTCGGGCGTCAGGCTGGCGCGCTCGATGACCCCGGCGCCGCCGTGGATGGCGAAGGACCAGCGGGGCGTCTCCTGCGCCGCGGCGGGCGCGGCGATCAGGGCGAAGACGGCGGCGGCCAGGGCGAGGCGGAGACGGGTCATGACCGCAGGGTCGGCCACCCGGGCCGTCAACTCAAGGGCTCAGGAGACAGCATGGCCGCAGCAGGGGCAGGCGGTGGTCTCGACCCCGAACAAGGCGCGCAGGCGGTCGGGCGCGAGGGCGGCTGCGGGGCTCGCCGATTCGATCCAGTCCGGTCCCAGCGACAACACCCTGTCGGCGCGCACGGCGAAGGGCAGATGGTGGGTGGAGGCGATGACGGCGCGCCCCTCGCCCGCCAGCGCCCGGATCGCGGTCTCGACCTGCAGGCTGTGGGCGGGGTCGAGCAGAGCCAGGGGTTCATCCAGCAGGCAGACGGCGGCGTCCTGCACGAACAGGCGGGCGATCAGGACCAGCTGCTGCTGGCCGCTGGACAGGCGGTCGAAAGGGCGGTCCGCGAGATCGGCGACCTCGAGCCGGACGAGGGCGGCGCGGGCGGCGTCCAGGTCGTCGGGGGCGAGGGCCGAGGACCAGCGCCGCCGTCCCGCCCGGCCCAGGGCGGCCACATGCAGGGCGGAGAAGCCGGCCGACACGGCGCCCGGCGGCGGCAGATAGGCGGCCGGTCCGGCCCCCACGGTACGGCCGTGCAGCGGGGGCAGCAGGCCCGCGACGGTCTTCAGCAGGGTGGTCTTGCCGGCGCCGTTGGGACCGATCAGGGCCACGACCTCGCCCGGCGCGACGGCCAGATCGAGCAGCGGCAGGCGGAAGCCGCGGCGGCCCGCGACCAGTTGTTCTAGGATCAGGCTCATGCCCGCCTCGCGCTGATCACGAACAGCAGCAGGAAGGCCGGCGCGCCGACGGCGGCGGACAGCAGGCCGACGGGCAGCTCCGCGGGGCCGAAGGCCGAGGCCAGGCGGTCGATGACAAGGGCGAACAGGGCGCCCATCGCCATGGCGGCGGGGATCAGCCGCCCGGCCTGTTCGCCGACGACCAGCCGCGCGGCGTGGGGCGCCAGCAGGCCGATCCAGCCGACCACGCCGGCCACGGCCACCGCCGCGGAGGTCATCAGGGCGGCGGCGCACAGGGCGAGGATGCGCAGGGGCCGCGCGGGCAGGCCCAATGAGCGCGCCTGCTCGTCCCCCAGAGACAGCACGTCCAGCCGGAAACCCAGCCATAGCAGGATCACGGCCCCCAGCGCGGCGGGGACCAGGGCGAGGGCCGCCTCCGACAAGGTGGCGCGGGTGAAGGAGCCCAGCAGCCAGTAGGTGATGGCCGGAAGCTGGGAATAGGGCTCGGCCAGGGTGACCACGAGCCCCAGTCCGGCGGAGGCCAGCGCGCCGGCCACCACCCCGCACAGGATGAGGGCCAGCCGCCCGTCGCCGCTGCGGGTCAGCGCCGCGCAGCCGACCGCCAGCGCCCCGGCGGCGAGCCCGCCGATGAAGGCGGCGGTCTGGGTCATGAAGACCCCGGCGCCCAGCAGCAGGGCGACCGCCGCGCCGAAGCCCGCGCCGGAAGAGACGCCGAGCAGGTCGGGCGAGGCCAGGGGGTTGCGGAACAGTATCTGAAAGCCCGCCCCCGCGCCCGCCAGCGCCGCGCCGCAGGTCAGGGCCGCGAGCAGGCGGGGGCCGCGCAGGGCCAGGGCCAGCTCCGCCTCGGGCGAGCCGCGTCCGAACAGGGCGGCGGCGAGGTCGGCCGGGGCGACCGACAGCGGGCCGGAGCACAGGACGGCGGTCGCGGCGGCGAGGGCCGCCAGCGTCAGGGCGGCGGTCGGGACCCAGGCTGGAACGCCTCTCAATCGAGCCATTGCGGGCGGCGGATTTCGGCCGGGGCCAGCCCGTAGAGGCGGCGGCTCAGCATGGCCAGCGCCATGGCGCTGTCGCCGGGAGAGGCCAGCCAGGCGCAGCCCAGCAGACGGTTCACCGACGGCGGCCGGTCGATCCAGCCGAACGGCTTGTCGGGCAGCAGCAGGATGCGGCGCATCCCGCCGTTGGAACGGCGGCGCCAGACCTCGCTGTGCAGGGCGGTACGCGCGAAGCCCTCGTTCAGGGTGACCAGCACTTCGGGGTCCCAGGCGATGATTTGTTCGCGGGTGACCCGTCCGATGTCGGTCGCGCCGACCGCGACATTGGTCCAGCCGGCGCCCTCGAGCACCTCGGTAGCCAGGGCGCCGCGGAAGCCGGTCTCCAGCCCGTCGGCGCCGCGGGCGTAGTAGAAGCTTCGGCCCGGCGGCGACCTGCGCCAGTCGGCCAGCACCCGTTCGGCGTCGTCGGCCAGGCTGGCGCCGCGCTCGGCGGCGCCGAGCAGCCCTCCGGCTTGTCGGAAGGCTTCGGGAATGCGGGTCAGGGCGCCGTCGATCAGGGTCCAGGGCAGGTTCAACCGCGCCTTGATCCGGACCCCGCGCTGGACGTTCTGCGCATCGGTGTCGCCGTAGTCGAGAATCAGGCTCGGGCGCAGGGCGGCGATGGCTTCCAGTCCGGCCTGCCGTCCCGGTCCGGCCAGCCCGCCCAGCTCGGGCAGCGCCGCGGCGCCGGGCGCCAGTCCGGCCAGGCATTCGGGGTCCGGCTTGCGCGGCCATCCCGCCAGCCGCTCGCGGGCGACGGCCCAGATCAGCAGGGCGGCGGGTTGGCCCGCGGCGACTACGTCGCCCGTCACTGTGGGCGCGCGCGAGCAGGCGGCCGCGGCCAGGCCGCCGGCCAATCCGATCAGGGTCGCGCGCCGAGTCGTCATGCTTTTACCTGCCGCCTGTCCGGCGGGCCTATCCTGCCGTCAGGGGGGGCGGCAAGCCACCTCGGCGCCAATTTACCCTTAACTCTTGTCCGGTCTTCATCCGCGTGCTGCTTATGCGCCCATCGCGTCAGGTGGGGCGCAAGGCAAAATGGGAGTTGGCCGTTGAGTACGACGGACACAGGGGGCGCGCTTACCGCCGGGCCCCGCAAGACATTTCTGGGACATCCGCGCGGGCTGGTGATCCTGTTCTTCACCGAGATGTGGGAGCGCTTCTCCTACTACGGCATGCGGGCCCTGCTGGTTCTCTATCTGACCCAACATTTCCTGTTCAGCACCGGCGAGGCGCAGGGCATCTACGCGGCCTACGCCGCGCTGGTGTATCTGATGCCGGTGCTGGGCGGCCTGATCGCGGACCGGTATCTGGGATCGCGCAAGGCGGTCATCATCGGCGCGGTGCTGCTGGTGGCCGGCCACTTCACCATGGCCTTCGAGGGCACGGGCGGGCGTGAGCGCCTGACCATCGGCGCCACGACCTACGAACTTCAGGTCGAAGGCCGAGACCAGAACCGCAAGATGTTCGCCGTCAACGGCGACGAGCGGGTTCATATCTCGATCACGCCGCAAGGCGTCTCGACCGTCGGCGCCGAGCCGGCAGCCGCCAATGCTGTCGCGGCTCCGACCGCCGGCGGCTTCCCGGCCTTCACGCCCGCGGGCGGCTACAGCCTGGAGACCAACCGCGACCTGGCGCTGGGCGAACCGATCCTGTTCTTCGCCCTGTCCCTGATCATCGTCGGGGTCGGCTTCCTGAAGGCCAACATCTCCACCGTCGTGGGGGCGCTCTACGAAGAGAACGACCCGCGTCGCGACGGCGGCTTCACCATCTTCTATGTCGGCATCAACCTGGGTTCGTTCCTGGCCACCGCGGCCTGTTCCTATCTCGGGATCAAGTACGGCTGGGCCTACGGGTTCGGCTTGGCGGGCGTGGGCATGCTGTTCGGCCTGCTGACCTTCGTGCTCGGCCAGGGCTGGCTCGAGGGCCGCGGCGCACCGCCGGTTCCGGTTCAGGGGCGCAGCATCCTGGGCGTGCCGCTGGTGCCGTTCTTCTGGATCGCCGGCCTGGTCGCGGTCTTCCCGACCTGGCTTCTGATGCAGCGTCACGAGATCATCGAGAACCTGCTGCCGTGGCTCGCGGGCGTCATCTTCACCCTGGTTGTCGGCTACACGGTCTTCAAGCTGAAGGGCTCCGAGCGGAGCCGCATGCTGGTCGCCCAGGTGCTGATCTTCTTCTCGGTCCTGTTCTGGGCCCTGTTTGAACAGGCCGGCTCGTCGCTGACCCTGTTCGCCGACCAGTCGACCCAGATGCCCTCGTGGTTCAATGCGGCCATGACGCAGATGTTCAACCCGGGCATCATCGTTCTGGGCGGTCCGATCATGGCGGCGCTGTGGGTCTGGCTGGCCAAGCGCAACGCCGAACCCTCCACTCCGGTGAAGTTCTCGTTCGGTCTGATGTTCGTCGGGATCGGCTTCCTGGTGCTGATGTGGGCGGCGGGCAATCTGGCCAATGCGGACTTCCGCGTGCCGCTGCTGTTCCTGTTCCTGACCTACTTCTTCCACACCATCGGCGAGCTCTGCATTTCGCCGGTCGGCCTTTCGATGATCACCAAGCTTTCGGTGGCGCGCGTGGTCGGCCTGATGATGGGCGTGTGGTTCCTGTCCAGCTCCGTGGCGCACATCGTGGCCGGCATCATCGCCAAGGCGACCGCGACCGACACGGTGGCGGGCGTCGTCACCGACCGCGCCCTGGCCCTGGAAACCTATGGCTCCATCTTCGGGACCATCGGCTGGGTCGGCGTCGGCGTGGGCGTGTTCCTGCTGATCATCTCGCCGCTCCTCAAGAAGGGCATGGCGGGCATCCACTGATCGCCCTCACGGGTTGATCACACAGGAAGGGCGGGACCTCGCGGTCCCGCCCTTTTTTGATGCACCGGGGCATCCTCAGTTTCCGGGGGACGGAGGGACGCCTTCTTCAGAAGGTCTTTCTTATCTGCAGGAACAGCCAAGGGCTCATCTTCGTGCGGCGCACCTCGTGGGTGACGACCGGCGCCACGTCGCGCGGTCCGCTGTAGAGGTCGCGGTTATAGCCCTGGGCCCGGTCGCTGGCGTTGCCCATGTCGACGCGGACGGTCAGGTCGGGCCGCGGCTTCCACTGGCCATAAAGAGATACGCCCGGCTCAGCGTAGAGGGCGCGGATCTCGCGCACCCGGAAGATGCGCCCCTTGTCGACATTGCAGCCGTGGTCGAAGCCATAGGACCAGCGACCGCCCTTTAGGTCCTGGTTGAAGTTGACGCCGCAGCCGAAGGCCTGGTTGCCCTCGAAGCGGCGCTCCTGGCCGGTGACCGGGTCGGTGACGCGGGTCTGTGACCAGCTGCCGCGGGTTTGCAGACGGGCGTTGGACAGGCCCAGCCGGTCCATCGGCAGCGTCAGGCGCACCTGATAGAAGTTCGAGGTCCCGTCGCCGATGTTGCCGACGCCGTCGAAGCCCCCCGCCAGCGGGATCACATCGACCACGTCCTGGACCTCGGCATGCTGGACGGTCACGTCGAAGACGCCCTTGTCCCAGAAGCGGCGCTCGTAGAAGGCCTCGAACACCGTCTCCTGCGACGGCGCCAGATCGGGGTTGCCGCCCTCGACCTGGCCGATGTCGATGTCGGCCGAGGCGACAAAATCACCGAAGTCGAGCTGGCCCACCGTCCGCTCGACCCGGAAGCGGAACTGGTGCCCGGTCCACGGCGTCCACGTCGCCTGGATGCGGGGCTTGGGATAGACGAACGACTTGCTCAGGTCGCTGTCGCCCGTCTGGCTGATCTCGGACACCTCGACCCGTACGCCGAACTCGAGGGTGAACTCGGGATTGGGTCGCCAGGTGGCCTGGCCGAAGACCTCCCCCCGCAGCTCCTCAACCCGCACCGAGGCCGAGGGCAGGGGAACGGGCACGCCGTTCTCGGAATAGGTCGTGGCGCTGTCGAGGAAGTTCCACGCCACCTCGCCGCCGGTCTCGACCGACCACTGGTCCGAGGGGCGATGGCGCAGCTCGACGCGGGCGATCGACTCTCCCTCGGTGTCGTCGGAGGTGAAGGTCGAGCTGTTCCCGCCGCTGGCGGAGACGCCGGTGTAGTCCTCGGTTTCGTAGCGCTGCAGGCCGGTCAGCTCGAGCGCGGTGCGCGGCCCAAGGTCCCGGACCCAGCTGACGCCCAGCTCGCTGTCGATGCCGTGGTCTTCCTCGTCGTTGCGGCTGTCGGTTCCGGGACCCGAGCGGATCAGGACGTCCTGGGCGTTCTCATTGCTGAACCAGCCCAGCAGGCCGGTGATGCGCAGGCGACCGCCGGCGAGGCGGCGCTGTACGGCGCCGGTGCCGCGCACGTTGCGGAAGCGGTCCCACAGCACCAGGTCGGCGTCCTGGACCAGATTGCCCGACGCGTCGTAGCGCCGACGGAAGCCGTCGCCCGTGCCGTCCGTCCGGTCGGAGGTTGCGCTGATCGAGCCTTCGATCTGGTTGTCGCCGTCGCGACGGGAATAGCGGGCCGCCAGAAGCGGACCGAGATGGCCGTCGGGATAGATGTAGCTGTTCAGCTCCAGCACCCGTTCGGTGGTCACCTGGCGCGCCAGAACGACGTTGGCGACGACCGGATGGCCCTGCATGTCGATGCCAGGAGCGCCGCCGCGGATCAGCTCGATGCGGGCGACCCCTGCGGCCGAGATGCGGCGCAGGACCGCCTCCAGATTATCTGTCTTGGCCGAGGGCGGCTGGCCGTCGATCAGGACGTTGCCCGACGCGCCGGCCAGGCCGCGCGTGTCGCTGTCGCCGGAGTTGAAGGCGAAGCCCGGCAGGCGCGTGATCATGTCGAACGCCGTGTCCGGGCGGCTGTCGGCGAAGAAGACGGGTTCGAACACCAGCACGCCCTGCTGGGCGATGGTTTCGGGGGCGGGCGGCGCGGTCTGCGCCAGGGCCGGGGTTACGAGGACGGACGCTGCGACGCTCGCTAGCCAGAATGCCTTGTGCATGACGTCTCCCCTGTCGGTAGAGGTTGCCTGCGAAGCCCCGCCGGCTCCAGTTACAAGCGGGACAGGTGTGTGAACCGGCGGCGGTCAAAGGGAAACCGCCGCCGCCTCCGGAGCCGATCAGAACGTCTTGCGCAGGCGCAGCTGGTAGAAGGTCCGCGGGTCGATCTGACGGGTTTCGATGTAGGCGATCGGCCGGGTCAGGCGGTCGCCGTAGACGATGCGTTCCTGGTCGAAGTCGTTCCAGACGTTGATCTGAGCCCGCAACGACAGGGTCGGGGTCGGCTTGTATTCGGCCCAGAGCTCGAAATAGTCCTTGCCGCGCCAGCTGAACCTCTGGTCGGGGTCGTAGCTCGCCAGGCCCAGCAGCGGCAGCCAGGCGCCGCCCCACTGCAGGTTCCAGGACTTGATGTCCTGAGCGATGGTGATGGTCGCCTGTGTGGGGCGCACGTCTGAGATCGGGCGCGTCTCGCCGGTGGTCGGGTCGGTGACCTCGGTCTTGTTCCAGGTGTTGCGGAAGCCGACGCGGCCGCCCGTGAAGCCGACCTTGTCCATCGGCACCAGGATGTTCACCGCCAACTGGTCCAGCGTTCCATCGCCGATGTTGCCGTTGGCCGACAGGCCGCCGTCCAGCGGGATCACGTCGATGGCGTCGCTGATCTCATCGTGGCGCAGGGTGATGCTGACGATGCCGTCGCCCCAGAAGCGGCGCTCATAGGCCAGCTCGCTGATCCAGCGCTGTTCGGGCTCCAGGTCGATGTTGCCGCCGAAGACGTTCTCGTCCTCCAGTTCGGCCGAAGCGGCGAAGTCGCTGAAGTTCAGCTGTCCGACCTCGCGTTCGAAGCGCAGCCGGAACTGGTTGTTGGGTCTCGGCGTCCAGGTGGCCAGGAAGCGCGGCTTGATGAAGTAGAAGCTCTTCTCCTTGTCCGCGTCGCCCGACTGGCTGATGGTCGAGGCCTCGACACGCACGCCGCTTTCCAGGGTCAGGTTGTCGCGCAGCCGCCAGGTTCCCTTGGCGAAAAGCTCGCCGCGCGTCTCCTCGACCTTGACCGAGGCCGAGGGCAGCGGAACGGCCACGCCGCCGACGCTGAAGGCCTGCTCGGTCTCCAGCATGTTGTAGGCGACCTCGCCGCCGGTCTCTATGGTGAGCTTGGGGGAATGCTCATAGCGCAGCAGGCTGCGCAGGATGGTTTCGGAGCTCTCGCTGACCGAGGAGAAGCGCTGCTCTGGCGCGTTCACCGCATTTTCCGTGACCCGCGAGAAGGCGCTCGAATCGTTGTCGGAGAACTCGTGGATGAAACGGGTTTCGGACTTCAGGCGGCTGTCGATATCGCGGGTGTAGACCAGGCCGAACTCGCCGCTGGCGCCGTCCTCGGCGTAGACGCTCTCACGCCGCACGGTGGGCGAGGTCTGCAGGTTTATGTTCGAGAAGTCGTTGATCCCGTAACGGGCGGTCAGGTCGATCTTGCCGCCCAGGAAGGGGCTGGCGTAGTTGACCCGCAGCGAATTCCCGCCGCCGGACTGGTCGTTGAAGAAGTCTTCCTGACGCAGGAGGGTCCCGGCGCCGTCGCGGCGGACGACCGGGCCGACGCCGTTGGAGTCGCTGGTCGACATGCCGTCGCTGAGGGTGAAGCCCCAGGTGCGATCGCCGTCCTTGGCCGTGAACTGCCACGAGCCGCCGTAGACGTCGTTCCCGCCCTCGAACAGGGCGGCGTTGCCGGTGAAGACCGACTGTCGGCTGGACTCGCTGCGGGTGATGACGTTCACGACGACCGAGAAGCCCTGCATGTCGATGCCGGGGGCGCCGCCGCGGATCAGCTCGATGCGCAGGACCTGGGCGGCCAGGGTGCGCGACAGGACATTGGAGCCGGTGTCGTTCTTGGAGGCGGGCCGCGAGCCGTTGATCAGGATGTTGCCGACCGAACCCTCGAAGCCGCGGCTGCCGTCGCCGTCGTTGACGCTGAAGCCGGGGACGCGGTTGACCATGTCCAGCGCGGTGTTGGGCTGCTGGTCGGAGAAGAAGGCGGGTTCGAAGATCAGCACGCCCTGCTGACCCGCTTCGGCCTGTACAGGCGGCGGCGTCTGAGCGGCGGCGGCGCCGGCGGTCAGCAACAGCGCTGTGGTCGCCAACAGAATGGTTCTGGTCATTGCGAAACTCCCCTCGTCGTGTGACGAGAGGTGTGACCGGATGGTTTGCTTGTCTCCAGTTACAAGACGGACAGGTGGATTAAATCGGCGACAGCATTACAGGGCTGTCATCTTTATGTTCTGATCTGGTCTATCCAATACTTCTCTTCATCAAGTCTAACGGGTGAGTTCGTGAAAGCCGTCGTCGCCGTTGCCGTCTCCCTTCTGCTTCTGACTGCCGGCGCATCGCCGGCCCTGGCGCAGACGCCCTCCGCCCCCGCTTCGCAGGAGGCGACCGAGCTGGATGAGGTCGTGGTGCTGGCCCGTCGCTCGGGCGCGCCGATGTGGACGATCACACGGGGCGATTCGACCCTGATCCTGGTGGGCTCGATCCGCGCCATCCCGCGCGACGTCACCTGGCATCCCGATGCGCTGGAGCAGGCGACCGCCAAGGCGGACCTGATCCTGCTGCCTCAGGAGGGCCGGGCGTCGTTCAGCGATATCCTGCGCGTCATCTGGCGCGCACGGACCATCGGGCGGATGCCCCAGGGGCAGACCACGGCGACCTGGCTGTCGCCCGAGTATCAGGCGCGGCTTGACGCGCTGATGGCCGACGAGCGGAACCAGAACTGGCGCACCCAGAGCCTGCTCTTCACCAGCCTGGACCTGATGCAGGACAAGGCCGGCTTCCGCGCCGGGGGCGAGGCGCAGGACGCGGTGGACGTGGTGCGCCGCGCCGGCCGCCGCGCCCGCATCGACATGCGTCCGGTCGGCACCGTGCGGGGCGACGAACTGGTCGAAAGCCTGATCTCGGCGCCCCAGAGCATCCATGTGCCGTGCGTCGAGCGCGCCATCGCCGCCGCCGAGGCCGGGCCCGAGTCGTCGCGTGACCGCGCGATCGACTGGCGCGCCTTCCGCGTGCCGGACGTGGTCAACTCGCCGATCGAACAGGCGCTGAACGTCTGCTGGCCGTGGGGCGATCCCGAGCTGGCTCCCCAGCTGCACCAGCAATGGGCGGCGGCGGTGGAGACAGCCATGATCTCGCCGGGCACGACGATGGGCGTCGCGCCGGTCCGCCTGCTGGCCGAAGAGGGCGGCGTGCTGGACAGCCTGAAGGCCCGCGGCTTCGAGATCGTAGGACCGGAGTGGCGGTCCCGGTAATCCGGCTCAGAACGTGATCGGCGGCGCGGCGAGAGCGGACTGGCCCGTTCGTCGCCTCACTGCTGGATCAGCAGGGGCACGAGGTCAGTGTTGGACGCCACCGACCGCGCCCATGTCCCGCTGTCCCAGCTCCAGCCGTTGTTGATGTCGAACTGGACCGTGCGCTGCGCGGCGCCCCTGAGGTCGATCAGCACGCCGGGGGCATAGGCCTGATAGATCACGGTGCCGGTGTTGACCGACATGGCCGAGAGCATCAGCAGGACCTGTTCCACCGGCGCGATGACGTCGAGCATGTTCCCGTAGAGCGGTACGGCGCAGACCGGGTTCGCCTGGCTCTCCACCACCTGCGAAACGCCGCAAGTCCACGGCTGACTGGCCTGGTTCAGGATGGAGATCGCGGCGGGCGTTCCTCCATCCGTAGCGGTCATGGCGCCGTTGGCGCCGACCTGAGCGGTCTGGCCGAGGCCGATGTCGGTCGTCGAATTGGGCCGGATCATTCCGTGGGCGATGATCTGACTGGTCGAGGCATAGGCCTGATACTGTTCCTGCCAGGTGATGGAGGTGGTCATCAGCAGTCGGCTCGTCTGGTACCACAGCAGAGGCGCGGCGCCGTTGACCGTGGTCTGGACGGCCTTGAAGGCCGACAGCGCGTAGCCGCTCGCCATGAGCGCCTCCAGCGTGGCCGGCGTCATCTGGATGTCGACTGCGTACTGAGAGAGGGCGGCCTTCATGAAACGTCTCCCCGGACGGGCCGAGACCGCGAGTGCGATCGTTCATGCAACCGTCAAGGGAAGCTCTACCATGAAACGCCGGGCGGCGTCGCCTCAGACCGCCGTGCCGCCGACCGTGAGTCCGGCGATCTTCAGCGAGGGTTGGCCGATGCCGACGGGGACGCCTTGGCCGGCCTTGCCGCAAACGCCGACGCCAGGATCGAACTCGAAGTCGTCGCCGATCATCTGCACCTGGGTCAGCGCCGTGGCCCCGTCGCCGATCAAGGTGGCGCCGCGGACGGGGGCGGTGATCCGACCGTCCTCGATCAGATAGGCCTCGGTGCACTGGAACACGAACTTGCCGTTGGTGATGTCCACCTGGCCGCCGCCGAAGTTCGCGGCGTAGAGGCCGCGCTTCGTCGAGGCGATCATGTCGGCCTTGGAGTCCTTGCCGCCTTCCATGAAGGTGTTGGTCATGCGCGGCATGGGCATGTGGGCGAAGGACTGGCGGCGGCCGTTGCCGGTGGCGCGGGCGTTCAACTGACGCGCCGACAGCCGGTCGTGCATCAGCCCGACCATGATCCCGTCCTCGATCAGCACGGTGCGCGAGGTCGGCGTGCCTTCGTCGTCGATGGTCAGGGAGCCGCGGCGACCCGCGATGGAGCCGTCATCGACCACGGTCACGCCCGGGGCGGCGACGCGCTGGCCCATCTTGCCGGTGAAGACCGACGATCCCTTGCGGTGGAAGTCGCCTTCGAAGCCGTGGCCGATCGCCTCATGCAGCAGCACGCCCGGCCAGCCTGCGCCCAGGACCACGTCCATCTCGCCCGCCGGGCAATCGACGGCCTCCAGATTGACCAGGGCCTGACGCAGGGCCTCATCGACCTGGCCCTGCCAGCGGGCCGGGGCGATCCAGGTCTCGAAGCCGGCGCGCCCGCCGGCCCCCGAGGAGGCGCTCTCGCGCTTGCCGTCCTTCTCGACGGTGACGGAGACGTTCAGGCGGACCAGCGGACGCATGTCGCGCATCAGTCGGCCGTCGCCGCGCAGGATCTCGATCTGGCGATGCTCGCCGACCAGCGAGGCCGAGACCTGCACCACGCGCGGATCGCGGGCGCGGGCCCAGGCGTCGATCTCGGCCAGCAGGGCGATCTTGTCGGAGAAGGCGGGGGAGGCGAGGGGATCGACCTCGTCATAGAGTTTGCGGTTGGTCGCCTGCGGGGCGTCGGCGGCGATCCCGGCGTAGCCGGCGCGGGCGAGGGCGGCGCTGTCGGCGGCGCGGCGCAGGGCGGGGCCGCTGATCTCGTTGGCGTGGGCGTAGCCGGCGGTTTCACCGGCGACGACACGCAGGCCGAAGCCCTCGGTCGCGTCATAGGCGGCGGACTTCAGGCGGCCGTCGTCGAAAACGAGCGATTCCGATTCGGAGCGTTCGAGGAACAGTTCGCCGTCATCGGCTCCGGTCAGGGCGTCCTGGAGGATCGAGAGGGCTTCGTCGGCGCCGACCTCGGCGCTGTCGAGGATGGCGGGCGGGGAAACGAGGACGGTCATGACGGCAGAGATAGGGACTTAGATGCGCCGCGTCACGGTCTTCGCCGCGCACGGGGCGCGGCGAATGAAGCGGGGATGGCGCGACGAGGGAGCAGCGGCCATCCCCGCTCCGGCCGCCGAAGCGGCCGCCCTCCACCACGACGAGGAGGGATAGGGGCGGCGAGGATCAGTCGAGATCGACGTCTCCCCAGCCGGTGATCGACTGGTTCAGCTGGGCCGGGTTGCGCGTCAGGGTGACGTCGCCGTGGCCGGAGATGTCGATGTCGGCGCGGCCGGTCGGACCGACCGTCACATCGCCGCGGCCCGTGAGGTCCACCTTGGCGTCGACGACCTCGAGCCGGCGCAGGTCCGTATCGCCGTCGCCGTTGACGGTGACGGTGACCTTCGGCGCGCGGCCGTCCGCCTCAACCTCGCCGTTGCCGTTGACGGTCACGTCGAGGGTCGGCTGATCGTAGCCGCGGATCTTGAGCCGGCCGTGTTCACCCATTTCGAAGGTGTGGACCGCGGGGGCCGTGACCTCGACCCGCAGGGCCTCGGTCTCGCTCCAGACGCGGATGCCCGTGCCGGTCCAGCGGATGTAGCCGCGCTCGCTGCGGTCGTCGTCGAGCATGATCAGACGGCCGTCGGAGAAGCGAACCTTGTCGACGGCGTCCTTCGGCCCGGTGATGCGGATGCCCGGCTGGTCGCCTTGAATGTAGGTGACCTGCCCGGGGATATCGACGGACAGGCGCTCGCCGCCGGTCCATTCGATGGTGCGGACGGTTTCCGGCGAGACCTCGCCCCGTTCCAGGTGGAAGCCGGAGTCGCCGGCCTCGTCGTCGGTGACGACCCAGGTCCAGTCGTTGCGTCGGACGTCGTTGCCGACCAGCGCCATGGAGCCGCCGATGCCGACCAGTGCCAGGACGAAGCCCACGCCGGTGATGACCAGTAGATTGCGGATCATGTCAGGTCCCTCCCTCAGGCCTGGTTCTGGTTGTCGAGCGCGGGCTTCAGCACGCGGTAGTGCAGTCGGGCGTACCAGACGGTCGCGTCGATCAGCCATTTGGTGAGCAGGGCCATCAGGCCCACCATGAAGATGCCCAGGCCCATCAGGCCCACGCCCATCAGAAGGGCGGCCAGCACGCCTCCAGGCCCGCCGAAGAAGGATCCGGCCACAGCGACGAAGCCGCCGGCGATGAAGACCGCGACGCCGCTCAGCAGCATGGCGATCACCGCGCCGAACACCGGGAAGACGATCGGCAGCAGAATCAGGATGTCGATGGCGCCCAGGCCGATCAGCCCGAAGATGGCGCCCGCCGCCGCGGCGGGGTTCTGTTCCTGGTCCCAGCGACGGGCGCCGGCTTCGGCGCGCAGCTCGCGGGCCAGACGGTCGGGATCGCCGAGGGCGGCCGCGACTTCGGCTTCGGAGCGGCCGTCAGCGATCCCGTCGTCGAAATGCTGCTCATAGTCGGACGCGATGTCGCCGGCGGCCCGGGTGGGAAGGCCCACCAGCCCGCGGCGCAACCGGCCCATGAATTCGTCCCTCGTCATTATTCAGCTCCCTCTTGGGCGGACGGCGCAGCCGGTTCGGCCGGAACGTCCACAATGGTTTCGACGGCGCGGGCGAAGGCGCGCCACTCGGCGGTCTGGGCCGCGAGGGCCCGGCGACCGGCGTCGGTGAGTCGGTAGTATTTGCGCGAGGGCCCGGAGGACGATTCGACCAGATAGGTCTCGACCTGGCCGTCCGACTGCATCCGCCGCATCAGCGGGTAGATGGTGCCCTCGCCCATATCGATGGCGTCCGACAGGGTGGACGCGATCTCGTAGGCGTAGCTTTCGCGCCGGTTCAGGAGGGCCAGGACGCACAGCGTCAGCACCCCCTTCTTCAACTGGATCTCTATGGTTTCAGGCACATCAACGTCTCCTGTGATGTCGATGGGATACTGCAAGGTATCTTGCGCCGCAAGGTAGCTGGCGAAACATGAATGCGATTTAATCCGGCGCCCGAACGTCGCGGAACGGTCGGGACGCTTGGCAAGTGAGGGAGGGGGCGATATGGACCGCCCGATGTACCGCCGCGGGCCGCTGTGTCCCGGCGCTTGTTTGCGATTCACTCGCAAATGATTGCGAAGAAACGGTTTTATGAGGATGTCTCGCATGGGGATGGGCACGCGCGCCCGGGCGATCGTCGGTGGTGGACTCACCGCCCTGAGCCTGGCCGTTTTCGCCGCCACGCCGGCTTTGGCTTCGGGACCCGAGCGCATGGGTCAACCGACGCCGGGCGGTATCGGGCTTCAACCGGCGGCGTCGCCGCTGAAGGTCGAGGCGCACCACTTCCACGACCTGATCCTGATGCCGATCATCACGCTGATCACCCTGCTGGTGCTCGGCCTGATCATCTGGATCGTCATCCGCTACAACAAGAAGTCCAATCCGGTTCCCGCCAAGTGGAGCCACAACACCATGATCGAGGTCATCTGGACGATCGTCCCGGTGCTGATCCTGGTGGGCATCTCGCTGTTCTCGTTCCGCCTGCTGTTCGCCTATCACGACATGCCGACGCCGGACCTGACCGTGAAGGCCACGGGCAACCAGTGGAACTGGGCTTATGAATATCCGGACCAGGGCATCGCCGAGTACGTCTCGAACATGCTGCCCGAGGACAAGCTGGCCGAGCGCGGCCTGTCGCATGACGTCTACCGCCTGGCCGCCGACGAGCCGATCGTGGTGCCGGTGGGCAAGACGGTCCGCGTCCTGGTCACCGCCGCCGACGTGATCCACGCCTTCGCCCTGCCGGCCTTCGGCCTGAAGGTCGACGCCGTCCCGGGCCGGGTCAACGAGACCTGGTTCCGCGCCGACCGCACGGGCACCTTCTATGGCCAGTGCTCGGAGCTGTGCGGCGTCGATCACGCCTTCATGCCGATCGAGATCCGCGTGGTGACCCAGGCTGAGTTTGAAGCCTGGGTGACCAGCAAGGGCGGCTCGATGACGCCGAAGACCGCGGCTGAAGCTCCGGGCGGCACCGCCGCCCAGGCCGCCGCCGGCACCACCGGCGCGCCCACCGTCGCCGACGGCGCTGTCGCCGTTCCCGCCCCTGCCGCGCCCGCCGCGGCCACGCCGGCCCCGGCTGCGGCTCCCGCCGCCGCTCCGGCCGCCCAGTAACGATACGCGAGAGCCCCAAAGACATGGCCACCGCAGCCGAAAACCTCGCCCACGACCACGACGGGCATCACGACCACAAGCCGGGTTTCTTCACCCGCTGGTTCCTGTCCACCAACCACAAGGACATCGGCACCCTGTACCTGCTGTTCGCCATCATGGCGGGCATCGTGGGCGGCGCCCTGTCCGGCCTGATCCGCTGGGAACTGGCCGAGCCGGGCATCCAGATCTTCAAGGAAGGTTCGTCGATCCAGCTGATGGGTCTGATCGAGCAGTCCAAGCACGGCTATAACGCCGTCGTCACGGCCCACGCCCTGATCATGATCTTCTTCATGGTCATGCCCGCCATGATCGGCGGCTTCGGCAACTGGTTCGTTCCGATCATGATCGGCGCGCCGGACATGGCCTTCCCGCGCATGAACAACATCTCGTTCTGGCTGCTGGTCGCCGCCTGGGTGCTGCTGATCTGTTCGATGTTCGTCGATGGCGGCCCGGGCCGCGGCTTCGGCGGCGGCTGGACGATCTATCCGCCGCTCTCCACCACCGGCCACACCGGCCCGGCGATGGATCTGGCGATCTTCTCGCTGCACGTCGCGGGCGCCTCGTCGATCCTCGGCGCGATCAACTTCATCACCACCATCTTCAACATGCGCGCGCCGGGCATGACCCTGCACCGCATGCCGCTGTTCGCCTGGTCGGTGCTGATCACCGCCTTCCTGCTGCTGCTGTCGCTGCCCGTCCTGGCCGGCGCCATCACCATGCTGCTGGCCGACCGCAACTTCGGCACCAGCTTCTTCAACCCGGCCGGCGGCGGCGACCCCGTCATGTTCCAGCACCTGTTCTGGTTCTTCGGCCACCCCGAGGTGTACATCCTGATCCTGCCGGGCTTCGGCATCATCAGCCACATCGTCTCGACCTTCTCGAAGAAGCCCATCTTCGGCTACCTCGCCATGGCCTACGCCATGGTCGCCATCGGCTTCGTCGGATTCATCGTGTGGGCGCACCACATGTACACGGTCGGCATGAGCGTGAACCTGCGCGCCTACTTCATCGCCGCCACCATGATCATCGCCGTGCCCACGGGCGTGAAGATCTTCAGCTGGATCGCGACCATGTGGGGCGGATCGATCAGCTTCAAGACGCCCATGCTGTGGGCGATCGGCTTCATCTTCCTGTTCACCGTCGGCGGCGTGACCGGCGTGGTCCTGTCGAACGCCGGCATCGACTACAGCCTGCATGACACCTACTACGTCGTGGCTCACTTCCATTACGTGCTGTCTCTGGGCGCCGTCTTCGCCATCTTCGCGGGCTTCTACTACTGGTTCGAGAAGATGTTCGGGGTGAAGTACAACGAGTTCCTGGGCTGCCTGCACTTCTGGATCATGTTCGTGGGCGTGAACCTCGTGTTCTTCCCGCAGCACTTCCTGGGCCTCCAGGGCATGCCGCGCCGCTACATCGACTATCCGGACGCGTTCACCCTGTGGAACCACGTCTCGTCGATCGGTTACGCGATCACCGTCGTCGGCGTCGTCGTCTTCCTGGTCATGCTGGCCGAAGCCGCCATCCGTCGCCGCAAGGGTGAAGCCAACCCGTGGGGCGAAGGCGCCACGACGCTGGAGTGGACCCTGTCCTCGCCGCCTCCGCACCACCAGTTCAACGAACTGCCGGTGGTCAAGAGCGACGAGCACTAGGACGACCGGCCCCGGCCGGAACGACAATCGGGGGCCGCTCCTTCATAAGGGGCGGCCCTCAACCGTTAGAAGCGCAATGACCGACACCGCCCCGTCCACGATCTCCACGGCCCAGCCGGAAGACTTCTTCCAGCTGCTGAAGCCGCGCGTCATGTCGCTGGTGATCTTCACCGCCGTGACCGGCCTGGTCGTGGCCCACGGCGCCATCGACTGGATCTCGGCCGCCATCGCCGTGCTGTGCATCGCCGTCGGCGCGGGGGCGGCCGGCGCCCTGAACATGGCGCTGGAGGGCGAAACCGACGCCCTGATGCGGCGCACGCGCGGCCGGCCGGTCGCGGCGGGCCGCGTCCGGAAGAACGATGCGATGGCCTTCGGGGTCGTCCTGTCGGTCTTCTCGGTCATGCTGCTGGGCATGACGACCAACTGGCTGGCGGGCGGCCTGCTGCTGCTGACCATCCTCTACTACGCCGTCTTCTACACCCTGCTGCTGAAGCGCCGGACGCCCCAGAACATCGTCATCGGCGGGGCCGCGGGCGCGCTGCCGCCGGTGATCGGCTGGGCGGCGGCCACCGGCCAGGCCCCGTGGCAGGCCTGGCTGCTGTTCCTGATCATCTTCCTGTGGACCCCGCCGCACAGCTGGGCCCTGGCCCTGTATTCGGCCGGCGACTACGCCAAGGCCGGCATTCCGATGATGCCGGTGGCCCGGGGCGCCAAGAGCACCCGGCTGCAGATCCTGATCTACACCCTGCTGTTCCTGCCCGCGGCGATCGCGCCGGGCCTGACCGGGCTGGGCGGATTGATCTATCTGGTGGTCTCGCTGGTCGGCGGGCTCGGCTTCCTGCTGCTGGCCGTCCGCCTGTGGCGCTCGCGCGCCGGCGATCAGCCTGACAAGGCCGAGGCCGTGGGGCGAGAGGCCGCATTGTATGACGTCCGCGCCGAGGCCAAACCGGCGCGCAACCTGTTCGCCTTCTCGATCCTGTACCTGATGGCCCTGTTCGCCGCCTTGCTGGTCGAGAGCCTTACCCCGGGACTGTAAGCCCATGCGCCGCCTGACCCCTGAAGAACTCGCCGCCCGCAAGAAGCGCAACCTGGCCATCGCCGGGGTGCTGGTGGGCTTCATGATCCTGGTGTTCGGCGTCACGGTGCTGAACCTCAAGCGCAACCTGGACGCCCGCGGGGCGGCCGTCGCCGCCGGCCAGCCGGTGGGCTACGCCCAATGAAGCTGTCGCGAAACGCTGTCGCCATCGTCTGCGTGCTGGGCGTGATGGGGATGACGGGCGCGTCCTTCGCCGCCGTGCCGCTGTACCGCATGTTCTGCCAGGTCACCGGCTTCGACGGCACCGTCAAGAAGGCCGAGAGGGCTCCTGATGTCCAGCTGGACCAGACGGTGCTGGTCCGCTTCGACACCAACGTCCGCGACCTGCCCATGACCTTCCGGGCCGAGCAGGTGACCCAGCGCGTCCGCATCGGCGAAACGGGCATGGCCTTCTTCGACGTGACCAACACCTCGGACAAGCCGATCAGCGCCAAGGCGGCCTACAACGTCGTGCCGGAGCGCGCCGGACCCTATTTCCAGAAGCTGCAGTGCTTCTGCTTCGACGAGCAGATCATCCAGCCCGGCGCGACCATGAAATTCCCGGTCCAGTATTTCGTGGCGCCCGAAATGGCGACCGACCGCGAGAGCCGCGGCGTGACCGAAATCACCCTCAGCTACACCTTCTATCCGACCGAGCGGTTCCAGCAGGCCGTAAACGGCGTCTCGCCCTCTGGCGCGGCCGGATAGCGGGCGCTATAGCCTGCCCCCAATACGACTCTCGACCGTTCAAGAGATACAGATGGCCGACGCCCACGCGACTCCGCATCACGACTATCACCTGGTGAACCCCAGCCCCTGGCCGCTGGTGTCCTCGATCGCCGTCACGATCATGATGATCGGCGCGGTCGTCTGGATGAAGGGGCTGGCGTCGGCTGACGCCGGTCCGGTCGCCGGGGCCCTGCTGGCCAAGGGCGACAAGGTCCTGTTCGTCGCCGGTCTGGCCGGCGTGCTGGTGTCGATGTTCGGCTGGTGGGCCGACGTGATCAAGGAAAGCCGCCAGGGTGATCACACCCCGGTCGTCTCGATCGGCCTGCGCTATGGCATGCTGCTGTTCATCGCTTCGGAAGTGATGTTCTTCGCCGCCTTCTTCTGGATGTTCTTCGAAATGAGCATCTTCAACGAGGCTCGCGCCCACATTCCGGAAGTCGGCGCCTGGGCAGACACCGCCAAGGCCTGGTCGACCTGGCCGCCGAAGGGCATCGAGACCCTGGACGCCTGGCAGCTGCCGCTGCTGAACACCGTCATCCTGCTGCTGTCCGGCACGACCGTGACCTGGGCTCACCACGCCATCGCGCAGGGTGATCGCAAGGCCACCAAGATCGGCCTGATCATCACGATCGCGCTCGGCGTGCTGTTCACCGCCGTCCAGGTCTACGAGTACAGCCACATCATCCACGAGAACCTGTTCTTCAACGAAGAAGCCATCAACTCGGGCCTGTACGGTTCGATCTTCTTCATGGCGACGGGCTTCCACGGCTTCCACGTCCTGATCGGGACCATCTTCCTGATCGTGTGCCTGCTGCGCCTGCTGGCCGGCCAGTTCACCCCCGAGAAGCATTTCGGCTTCGAGGCGGCCGCCTGGTACTGGCACTTCGTGGACGTGGTCTGGCTGTTCCTGTTCGCCTTCGTCTACGTCACCTTCGGGTGATCGACGGGCCCTCAGGTCTGAACAATCAACCGGCGCGGATCGACCCGATCCGCGCCGGTCTGCTTTGCCGCTGCCCCAACTGCGATCAGGCGCCGCTGTATGCGGGCTTTCTCAAGGTGGTGGACCGGTGCGAGGCCTGCGGCTTCGACTACAGCCGCCTGAACACCGGCGACGGCGCGGCCATCTTCATCATGCAGATCGCGGGCGGCGTCGTGGTCTTCGGCGCCCTGTTCGCCATGATCGCCTGGAATCCGCCGATCTGGCTCCTGCTGCTGATCGCCCTGCCGCTGGTGGCCGGGCTGTCGATCGGGCTGATGCGCCCGGGCAAGGGCGTGATGATCGCCCTCCAGATGCGCAACAAGGCCGGGCAGGCGAACCATGGCTGAGGCCCGCGTTCGCTTCCCCTGGGGGCTGACCATCGCCTCCGGACTGTCGCTGGTCCTGCTGTGCGCGCTGGGGACATGGCAGGTGCAGCGCCTGCAGTGGAAAGAGGCCCTGATCGCGGAGGCCGAGGCCGCCGCGACCGCCGCGCCGCAGCCCCTGTCCGCCGTCCTGGCCGCCGCCGATCCGGAATTCCGCAAGGCGATCATCGTCTGTGGCGGGCTGGCCACGGCCCCGTTCGTCGAACTCCAGACCATTCAGGAGGGACAGGTCGGCGTGCGGCTGGTTTCGGCCTGCCGTCCCCAGGGCGCCGGTTCGACCTTCCTGGTCGATCGGGGCTTCATCGCCGACACCATCTCCGCCCGCCCGCCGGTCGCCGCCTCGGGGACGCCGCTGGAGGTCACGGTCGAGGTGCGCCATACGCCGCCGCCAGGCCCCATGGCCCCAGCCGTCAGCGGGACGCATTTCTACGCCCGGGACACCGTCGCCATGGCCCGGGCGCTGGGCGTGATGGAGGCCGTCGATCCGCGCACCCTCTACGCCCTGTCCTCGACCAATCCGGAATGGCAGGCGCTGCAGCCCTCGGCCCCGCCGGCGGCCTTCTCCAACAACCACCTCGGCTACGCCCTGACATGGTTCGGACTGGCGCTGGCGCTCGCGGGAACCTACGTGGCCCTGCTTCGGCGCAAGCTGCGCCCCTCGACGCCGTCCAGCGACACTGAAAAGAGCTCTTCCTGACCGCCACCCTCCACACTCTGTCCAACGGCGTCCGCGTCGTCTGCGATCCCATGCCGGGTCTGCGCACCCTCGCCCTGACCGTCGCCGTGCGCGGCGGGGCCAAGTGGGAAAGCGAGGCCACCTCAGGCTGGTCCCACTGCCTCGAACATCTGGTGTTCAAGGGCGCGGGCGACATGGGCGCGCGGGAGATCGTCGAGCGGATCGAGGCCGAAGGCGGCTCGATCAACGCCGCGACGGGCTATGAGCGCACCAGCTTCGAGGTGCGGGCGCTGGAGGGCGGCCTGCCGCTGGCCATGCAGGTTCTCTCCGACCTCGTCTTCCGCCCCATGCTCGATCCCGCCGAGATCGTGCGCGAAAAGGACGTGGTGGCGCAGGAGATCGCCGAAGCCTTCGACACGCCCGACGACCACGTCTTCGAAATGGCCCAGACGCGCGCCTTCGCCGGCCAGCCGCTGGGACGTCCGATCCTGGGCTCCGTGGCCAGTCTGAAGCCGATCGACCGCGCTTCCATCGGCGTCTGGCGCGCCCGCCTGTATTCCCCCGACCGCATGGTGGTGGCGGCGTCCGGCGCGGTAGATGAGGCCGAGCTGCTGGCCCTGGCCGAGCGCTGGTTCGGCGATCAGGTCGCCACCCCGGCGGAAGAGCCCGATACGCCCCGCTTCACCGGCGGCGACGCAGCCCTGACCCGGCGGATCGAACAGGCCAACATCGTCTTCCAACTGCCCGCCCCGTCGGCGGTCGATCCGGCCTATGCGGCCACCCGGCTGATGAGCGAGATCCTGGGCGGCGGCATGGCCTCGCGCCTTTTCCAGAGCGCCCGCGAGGAGCGGGGACTGGCCTACGCCATCGACGCCTATCACGAGCCCTATGAGAACGCGGGCGTCCTGGGCATCTACTCCGGAGCCTCGGCCGACCGGGCCGTCGAACTGGCCCAGGTCTGCGCCGCTGAACTGAAGGCGCTGGCCGAGACCGGTCCCACGGTCGCCGAGCTGTCGCGCGCCAAGGCGGTGCTGAACGCCGGCCTGTGGATGTCGGACGAGAGCCCGGCGGCTCGTGCGGGCCGGGCCGCGGCTCAGGTGCTGCTCTTCGGCGCGCCGATCGAATCCCGGACCATGGCCGACCGCACCCTGGCCCAGACCGCCGAGGACGTCCGCGCCGCCGCCGCCGGGTGCCTGGCGCCCGGCCTGGCCGCCACGGCGGTGCTGGGTCCCAAGGCCGCCGCCCCGGCGGGCGCGGCCTTCAGGGACGCTCTTTTCAGCTAGTCAGCGAAATAGCCGGAGGCGTCGACGAAGCGCTGAACCGCGGCCTGATCCCCGAAGTCCAGCTCGATCATCGCCTTGATCGCGGCGGGCTTGTCGGCGGCGCGCGCATGATAGCGCGAGACGATGGCGTAGCCGACGTAATAGCCCAGGTCGCGAACGCCGAAGGCGTTGTCGGTGCTGTTGTAGAGCCAGCCGCTGTAGTCGTTGACCATCATGTCCCGGCGGAAGGCCGCCTTGATCGCGGCGTCGTTCTGCGGGCCGTAGGTCACATAGGCCAGGTCGGGCATGCGGCCGGTGACCTGCTCGGCGACGAAGTCGGCCACGCCCTCGTACACGGCCTGGGCCAGCAGGGTCTGGCGCTCACCGCGCTCCTGGGTGTGGACCACCTCGTGCACCGCCAGCAGGTCGAGGTTGGCGAGCGGGTCGCTGGCGAAGTATCCGGCGAAGAACCTCTGCAGTCCGGCCGACATCTGCGAGGTGTCGACGCTCTGGTCTCCGGTGGCCATCTCGACGCCGAGCAGCACCTTGTCGTCCAGGGTCGTGCCCGCCGAGCGCAAGGCCCCGACCTCGAAATAGATGCCGGCCGGCCGCAGGTCCGGATAGAGATCGCGGAAGCGATCCAGGTGCCCCTCGAGCCGGACGAGGGCGCCGGCGGCCAGCGCCGTGCGCGGCCGAACGGTGTCCCAGTACCGGGGGTAGGCGTTGATGGCGGCGACATAGGTGGCGGCGCTGTAGCCCTTGGCTTCCATGAAGGCGTGCAGGCCAGGCGTGCCCTGGTCGATATAGAGGCGCTGGAACTCGGCCTCCTGCTGCACGGGATCGGCCATGCCGCGCACTGCGTCATAGGCGGTCCAGAACCGCGCCACGTCGTCATCGACGACGGCGATCGCGCCGGGCGAGGCGGGGGCCTGGGCGAGGGCGCTCGTCGACGGCCCCAGGGCCATCAGCAGGGTGGCGAAAAGCAGCGCTCTGGTCATTTGATCTCCCGCGACGTCCCGCGCTAGGGGCCGATGACTGGCCGCGCCGTCAAATGAAACTCCGGTAATTTCGCCCCCATCCAGCGCCGAAACCGTCGCCAAGGCGGTCGCGAGCGGTTTATTCTGAGGTCATGGCGCTTCTGGACTGGATCAGCGACGCGGGCGGACCCGTGGTGGAGGGCGAGGGGGTCATCCTGCGCTCGCCGCGCTCGGCCGACCATGAGGCCTGGGCCATGCTGCGGCAGGAGTCCTATCCCTATCTCCAGCCGTGGGAGCCGACCTGGCCGGAGGACGACCTGACCCGCGCGGCCTTCAAGCGGCGGCTGGCGATCTACCAGCGCGAGCTGGAGGCCGGGAACGCCTGGCCCTTCTTCATCTTCACCGATCACGGGCGAACGCTGGTGGGGGCCGTCACCCTGTCGAACGTCCGGCGCGGCGTCGCCGAGACCGGCACCATCGGCTACTGGATCGGCCGCCGGTTCGCCGGGCAGGGCCACGCCACGGCGGCGGTGCGCGCCCTCGTCAGCTTCGCCTTCAACGAATTGAACCTGCATCGGGTCGAGGCGGCGTGCGTGCCGCACAACATGGCCTCGCGCCGGGTGCTGGAGAAGTCGGGCTTCGAGCATGAGGGCCGGGCGCGGGCTTATCTCAAAATTAACGGCGGTTGGGCAGATCATCTCCTGTTCGGCCGCGTGAATGACGGGGCCGGGCGCGCCGGCTGACGCCGTGCACCGGAGAACCGCGGCGCGTGAACACTCGCTCCAGAAGTCTGGCCTGGGACGCGACGACCGCCATTGAGGCGTTGGCCGCCGCCGATGCCGCGCTGTGGATCTGGACGCCCGCCGAGGATCAGATGCGGTTCACGGGCGCGACGCGGGCCCTCGGGCTGGGTCCGCTGGCCCCCGAATGCTCGGGTGCCGCCTTCACCGCCGTGGCCATTCCGCAGGACCGGGCGCTGGCTGAAAAGATTCTCAAGCCGCAGGAGGAGGGGACCGAGGTCGCCGTTCGCCTGCGCATGCGCGATTCCGAGACCTGCATCTGGCGCGGGGTCTGGCTTGAAGACGGCCTGCGCGCCGCTGGCGTCGTGGCGCTGGAAACCAAGTTCGCCGCCTCGCACCGCGATCACCTGACCGGCCTTCTGGACCGCCGCACCTTCCTGTCGCGCGCCGGCGAGACCCTGACCCAGATGGGCGAGTTCGAGCTGGTGGTGGCCGACGTCGACCGCCTGCGCCGTCTCAACGAGGCCCTGGGCCATGAACGCGCGGACCTGGTGCTGGCCGCGCTGGGCTCGCGCCTGAACGCCGCCTTCCCGCACGATTCCAACGCCGCCCGCATCGGGGAGGACGAGTTCGCCATCCTGGTCCCGCGCGGCGCTGGCGCGGCGACCGAACGCCTGCGCGAGGCGCTGGAACAGCCGCTGCGCGTCGCCGGTTTCGACATCTATCCGACGGTCTCCATCGGCGGCGTGACCGTCGAGGGCGGCCCTGACGCCGCCGATCCCGCCGAACTGCTGCGCCGGGTCGAACTGGCGGTGGAACAGGCCAAGACCGCCGGGCGCGGCGGCATCGCCGCCTATGGCCGCGCGCTGGAGAGTGACAGCCTGTCCCGGCTCGCGCTGGAGGCGGACCTGCGCAACGCCTTCGTGCGCGGCGAGATCGAGCCCTTCTACCAGCCGATCGTGAACCTCAACACCGGCGCGGTCGCGGGCTTCGAGGCTCTGGCCCGCTGGCGTCACCCCAAGCGCGGCATGGTCCCGCCGGATGAATTCCTGGGCCTGGCCGACGAGATGGGCCTGATGAACGACCTGGGCCTGCTGATGATGACCGCCTCGGCGCGGCAGCTGGCCGAATGGCTGGCCCGACATCCGTCGGCGGGCAAGCTGTTCTGCAGCGTCAACCTGTCGGTCGGCGAGATCGAGCGGGCCAATCTTGTCGAGGACGTCTCGCGGATCATCAGCGAGGCGGGCCTGCCCAAGGGCGCGCTGAAGCTGGAGGTCACCGAAGGCGACATCATGCGCGACACCACCCGCGCCGCCGAGACGCTGACGAAGCTGCGCAACGCCGGGGCCTCGCTGGCGCTGGACGACTTCGGCACCGGTTTCTCGTCGCTCAGCTACCTGGCCAAGCTGCCGTTCGACACGCTGAAGATCGACCGCTACTTCGTTCTGACCATGGACAAGGACGAGGGCTCGGCCAAGATCGTCAAATCGGTCGTCAACCTGGGCCGCGACCTGTCGCTGGAAGTCGTCGCCGAGGGCGTCGAGAACGCCGGCCTCGCCAAGCTGCTGCTTGAGGCCCAGTGTCACTACGGGCAAGGCTTCGGCTACGCCCAGGCCCTGCCCGCGCAGGAGGCCGAGGTCTATCTGAACGAGTCCCTCGCCGACGGCTCGGCGCCGATCAAGGCCCGGTCGGCTTGATGATCGGAGACAAGACCCCGGGATGGCTGCGCATCCTGGGTATTGTCGCGGCTCTCGGCCTTGTCGGGTGGGGCGCTTGGGAAAAGTGGACCAACTCGGGCGCGGGGCCTGTCGAGCGCGCGCTTCGGCAAAATGACCCTTCCTTCGGCGAGGCTGTGATCCACCTCGCCGAAGGGCCGAACTTCATCGATTCCGATGGATCTCAGCGGCGTCGGACCAGGTTGTGGTGCGGTCAGGTCGACGGCCGTGTCGATGGGAGGGTCGCAGTCCTCATGCGCCACTCGCGAAAATGGACAGGCGTCAGCGTCGAAGAGGTCGCGTCCGGCGAGACCGCGCTGACGGATCGCGCGCGCTGGCTGCTGTCGAAATGCGAGGGCGTGAGGCCCTAGGCCCGCCCGGCCTGCCCTGACAGTTGCGCCGGATCGACGCCAAGCGTCGCCACGGCCCGCGCCCATTTGGCGTCGTAGTCGGTGTCGAAGATCAGGCCCGGATCGGCGTCGGCGGTCAGCCAGACATTCTCGACCAACTCATCCTCCAGCTGCCCGTCGCCCCAGCCCGCATAGCCGAGCAGCAGGATCGACTGACGCGGCCCCTTGAGCGGATCGACCATGGCCGCCAGCGCCTCGCGCGTGCCGGTCATGGCCAGACCCTCGCCGAAGGGCATCGAGGCGTCCTCCATCATCCAGTCGTCGGTGTGCAGGACGAAGCCGCGTTCCCGCTCCACCGGACCGCCCACCAGCACCTTGCGCGCGGCGGCGCCGTCCGGGGCGGGGGTGTCCAGCTTGGACAGCACCGCCTTCAGGTCTACGCCCGGCGCGGGGCGATCCAGTCTCAGGCCCATGGCGTGGTCCGGGCCGTGCGCGCAGACCAGGATCACCGCATGCTCGAAGCGGGGGTCGCTGATGCCCGGCATGGCCACCAGCAGGCGTCCGACGAGGGATTGGAAGTCGTCCATGCCCTTATGATCGGCACGCGAGGGCGGCGGCGCAAGCGCGGCGTGGACGCAGGCGGTTGGCGCGGCCCTCGGCAACGCCTATCTGGTCCGGGAGTTTGATCCTCATCTTCCTTCCAGGAGCCTGCCATGACCGTCCAGATCGGCGACCGTATTCCCTCGGCCAACCTGACCCGGGCCACCGACGACGGCCCCAAGCCGGTCAGCACCGACGACATCTTCGCGGGCAAGACCGTGGCCCTGTTCGCCGTTCCGGGCGCCTTTACCCCGACCTGTTCGGCCCGCCACCTGCCCGGCTTCAAGGATCACCGTGAAGACTTGGCCGCCAAGGGCGTCGACACCGTCGCCTGCGTGTCGGTCAACGACGCCTTCGTCATGGGCGCCTGGGCCGACAGCCAGGGCATCGGCAAGGAAGACATCCTGATGCTGGCCGACGGCAACGGCGACTTCACCCGCCAGCTCGGCCTGGCGCTGGACGCCAAGGGCTTCGGCATGGGCGAGCGTTCGCAACGCTACTCGATGCTGGTCAAGGACGGCGTCGTCGAACAGCTGAACATCGAGCAGGGCGGCGAGTTCAAGGTGTCCTCGGCCGAGCACCTGCTGGCGCAGCTTTAAAGCGTTGGTCGCGAGGCCCTACCGCCCCTCGGCTACTTGAGGGCCTCGCGACCGATGGGTTCAACCGACGTCTTCACCCCGGAAAAGCGCAGCGCCGTGATGCGCCGCGTGAAGGGCAAGGACACCACGCCTGAACTGGCCGTGCGCCGCATCCTGCCTGCGCACGGCCGGGATCGGCTATCGGCTGGGCGGCGCCGGCCTGCCGGGGCGGCCGGACGTGGTCATGAAGGGGCGGCGGACAGTCGTCTTCGTCCACGGCTGTTTCTGGCACGGCCATGAATGCCCGCGCGGGTCCAGACAGCCCAAGGCCAACGCCGCCTACTGGATCGCCAAGATCGACCGCAACCGCGCCCGCGACGCCGCCAACGCGGAGGCGCTGCTGGCGCTGGGCTGGCGGGTCGTCACCGTCTGGGAATGTGCGATGAAGGCGCCGGACTGTCCCGACCGCCTGCTGGCGGCCGTGCGCGATCAGGCGGCGGCCGTCTCGATATCGTCCGCTTCGCCCTGATCCGTCATCACATGGGTGATGGCGCCCAGCAGCATCGGCGGCGTGATCGGCTTGGGCACGAAATAGGTCATGCCGGCGGCGGTGCAGGCGGCGATGTCCTCGGGCGAGGTATCGGCGGTCACCGCGATGATCGGCACGCCCGCGTTCGGGCCGTTTCCGGCGCGGATGCGCTTCGTCGTCTCGCGCCCATCCAGCTCCGGCATCCGCACGTCCATGAAGATCAGGTCGAAGGCGGTGTGTTCGCAGATCTTCAGCGCCGCCATGCCGTCGGCGGCGGTGGCGATGTCGCAGCCCAGCGGCTGCAGGATCAGCTGGATGGCGCGGCGGTTGATGTCGTGGTCGTCGACCACCAGCACCCGCATCGGACGGCCTTCGTCCTCGTCGTCATAGGCCTCGTCCGCGATCGGTTCGGGTGCGGCCTCGGCGGCGACGGGAGCCGGAGCGGGGCGAGCCGTCTCCAGGGGGCGGGGCGCGACGGCGGGGGCGGCAGGGCCCTGCCGGTTCGACAGGACGCGGGCGACGGCGTCGCGGCTCTCCTGATCCAGGCCGGGCGTGACCGCCTCGGTCATCTCTCCCGGCGCCAGGCGCAGGGCCAGAGTGAAGCGGGCGCCCTCGCCAGGGCGGCTGCGGGCGGTCAGACGGCCGTCCATCAGGTCCGCCAGCTGCCGGCTGATAGACAGGCCCAGGCCGGTGCCGCCGTGACGCGCGCTGACCCCGTCCATGGTCTGGTCGAAGGGGGTGAACAGGCGGGCCACCTGCGCGGCGGTCATGCCCGGGCCGGTGTCGACCACCTCGATCAGGACGGCGTAGCCGCCGGGCTCCTCGGTCCAGCCGTTCAGGCGCAGGGTGATCGCGCCCTTGTCGGTAAACTTGATGGCGTTGGAGATCAGGTTGTTCAGCACCTGCCGCAGGCGCATCGGGTCGCCGCGCACCGAGGCGGGCATGGTGGCCGCGCCCTCGACGCGGAACTTCAGGCCCTTGGCCCGCATCGGTCCGCGCCACAGGCGGACGGTCTGGTTGAGCAGTTCACGCAGGTCGAAATCGACCGCGTCGACGGTCATATGGCCGGCCTCGAGCTTGGCGTGATCCAGCAGATCGTCCAGCAGGGCCTTCATCATGAAACCGGCGTCGCTGATCAGGCGGGCCTGAGCGCGCGCGGAGCCGTCGTTGGCCCCCCGTTCCAGCTCTGCCGCGCCGGTCAGGATGGCGCTGATGGGGGTGCGCAGGTCGTGGCCGACCGTCGCCAGGAAGGCGCTGCGGCCGTCCATGATGCGCTCGGCGTCGATACGCTTCTGCTCGGCCTCGATCCGGGCGGCGCTCTCGGCGGTGCGCGCCTCGTTCATCCGCTGCCAGGTCGACAGGCAGTAGGTGATGAAGACGCCCACGGCGATGGCCGCGGCGGTCACGAAGCCGGTCGAGCCGCCGAACAGGGCCATGAACACGGGGATGGAGGTCAGGTACAGGAACTGCGGCGTGACCGTCAGGATCAGCACGCGCATGGAACGCGGCGCATTGATCATCGAATAGATGGCGCCCGCCGACAGCAGCATGGCCGCGCAGACCCCGCCCATCGGACCGCCGATCAGCCACAGCGGGACGGACAGGCTGCCGAAATAGCCCGCGTTGACGAACAGCAGAAGATCGCCGGCCAAGGCGCGGAAGCCGGTCAGCTTCTGGGCGCGGCCGCCGATGATCGGGGCGAAGGCCCACAGGTCCAGGCCCTGAACCAGGAAGTAGCCCAGCACCCATCCGACGCTGATGTTCCAGCCGATCAGGGGACTGAAGACCAGGGCGCTGGCGGCGGCCATGCCGAGACGCTGCAACAGCGCCTTGCGACGCTGGCGGATGGCGATGACCCATGGATCGGTCATCGGCGTCGTGTTGCTGGCGCCGGTGTTCGCCATGCGTCTCCCCGAGGATGGGCGTACTCGCCCTTCCTTCCACCATGACGCGTCTGCCCTAACGGTCCGTCAACGGCCCGTTCCAACGGCCTCCGAGACGGTGGAGAAGCCGTCCGCGCGCAGGCGGGCGGCGAGGTCGCGCTTGATCCGCGACACCAGGCCGGGCCCCTCGTAGATCAGGGCGGAATAGACCTGGATCGCCGAGGCGCCGGCGCGGATCCGGGCCCAGGCCTCGGCCCCGGAATCGATGCCGCCGACCGCGATCAGGGGCAGCTTACCGGCGGAGGCGTCGGCGGCGGCGCGAAGCGCGTCCAGCGCCCGCGCCCGCAGCGGGGCGCCCGACAGGCCGCCGGCCTCGTCCTTGTCGGGCGAGCGCAGGCTGTCGGGGCGGTCCAGCGTGGTGTTGGAGACGATCAGGGCGTCCAGGCCGTGGTCCAGGCTGGCCTCGACGATCATGCCGATCTCGTCGGCGGTCAGGTCGGGCGCGATCTTCAGGAAGACGGGGGTCGGGTCATCGCCGCGGGCCGCCGCCAGCCGCCCCAGCAGGTCGTCCAGCGCTGCTCGGCCCTGCAGGGCGCGCAGGCCCGGCGTATTGGGCGAGGAGACGTTGACGGTGACGTAGTCGGCCAGACCCTTCAGCCGGACCAGACCGGCGACATAGTCGGCCGCCTTGTCCTCGGTATCCTTGTTGGCGCCGAGGTTGGCCCCGATCACCGCCGTCTTCGGGCGGTGCGCCAGTCGGTCCGCGAAGGCCTCCAGCCCGGCGTTGTTGAAGCCCATCCGGTTGATGATCGCCCGGTCTTCGCTGAGCCGGAACAGGCGCGGCTTCGGATTGCCGGGCTGGGCCAGCGGGGTGACCGAGCCGCATTCCACGAAGCCGAAGCCCAGGCGCGCCAGCCCGTGCAGGGCCTCGCCGTTCTTGTCGAGACCCGCCGCCAGCCCGACCGGATTGGGCAGGTCCAGCCCGGCCAGACGGGTGTGCAGCACGGGATCGTCGGCGCCGGGCGCGGGCAGGGGCGTGACCTGCAGCGCCTTGATCGCCAGCTGGTGGGCCATCTCGGGATCCAGGCGGCGCAACAGGGCCGCGCCGAGGTCGGTCAGGGCCATCCGACGGCTCCGTCTTCGAATCGCATGATCCCGTCCGCATCCACCGACAGGCCACGCTCGTCGCGGGCGGCGGAAACGGGCAGCGGGGCGAACAGGTGTGGAAACAGATCGCCGCCGCGCGAGGCCTCCCACTTCAGCGCCTCGCCCAGAACCGCCAGGTCCACCTCGATCAACAGCAGGTCGCCACGCCCGGCGTAGTGGCGGCGCGCCGTCTCGGCCAGCTGGGCCGCGCTGGACATGTGGATGTAGCCGTCCTTCAGGTCCACCGCCGACCCGGCATAGGCGCCGTCCAGACGGGCGAGCTCCCACTCGGCGTGGTCGACCAGCTTGTAGGCGATCTCGCTCATTCGGCGATGTCCCGCGGCTGCAGGAAGCCTTCGAAGGTGCAGCGCCCGGCCACATCCACCGTGAACAGGGCCGCGGCCCCCGGCGGGAAGCCGCCGCTCATCCGGTCCAGCACGGACGGCGAGGCGGCGCTCTCGATCAGATATTCGACAGCCAGCAGGTGAACGCCCGGATTGTGCGCCACCACCAGCAGGCAACCGGCCTCGTCCTCGACCGCCTCGATATGACGGCGCAGCGTATCGGCCGAGCCGTTGTAGAGCGGTTCGTCGTCGCGCACCTCGACATCGCCCATGGCGTCGTGGACCAGGGCCCAGGTCTGGCGGGTGCGGGAGGCGGGGGAGACCAGCGCCAGATCCGGGCGCACGCCCCTGGCCGCCAGGGCGCGGCCCATCAGGGCGGCGTCGCTTCGGCCACGCGCCGACAGGTCGCGGTCGCGGTCACGGCCGGAGCCGCTCGCCCGTTCCGCCTCGGCGTGGCGCATCAGGATCAGTCGCTGCATGGGCCGCCTTTACGGGTGTTCGGCCTATTCGGCCAGATCACGCCGGGCGCGCGAGGCCGGTTGCGGCTGCAGTGCGGAGTTCCGCACCGGGACGGTGGCCACCGCCCCGCCGGGACGGGCCCTGGCGTAGGCCTGGCGGGTGGCCTCCAGCAGGATGACGCCGGCGGCTCCGGGCAGCACATGCTTGCCGATCTGTTCCAGCCCGTCGGCCAGCGGCAGCAGCGGACCCCACGGCGGCACATACAGGGTCTGGGACCAGGCCGTCGGCTCCAGCCCGGCCTCGCGCACCAGCCGTTCCAGCTGGCGACGGGTGAAGGGCCGTCCGTGGCCGAAGGGGGTGTTCTCGGACCGCGCCCAGAGGCCGCCGCGCGCCGCCGCCACCAGGATGACCCGGCCCGCCGGCGCCAGCGCCCGCACCGCCTCCAGCATGAGCGCCTGGGCGTCCTCGGCCTCTTCCAGCGCATGAACCATCAGGATGCGGTCGAATGATCCGGCGGCGAAGGGCAGGCGGCGGTCTTCGACCAGCACGGTGCGGTTCTTGCCCGCCTGCGGCCACAGCTCAACGCCCTGACCGCCCGGCATGGCGGCGACCACCCGGCGTGCGCCGATGAAGGCCTCCAGCCACGGTGTCGCATAGCCCAGGCCCAGCACGTCGCAGTTGCTGGCCTCGCCCCACGCGTCCTCGAGCCGGCGGGCCAGCAGTCGGCGGGCCAGCGCGCCCGCGGGCTCGCCGTAGAAAATCCTCAGGTCCTCGATGCTGCGCCGCATGGGGCCAGCATAGACCCGCCGGGGAGCGGCTGCCAGAATGCCGTCATGACCCTCGAAATCCGCCTCTTCCCCTGCCTGAACGACAACTACGGCTTCCTGGTCCGCGACACGGCGACCGGAACCGTCGCGACGGTCGATACGCCCGACGCGACGGCCATACTGGCGGAGCTGGAGCGGTCGGGTTGGGGGCGGCTGGACCTGATCCTGAACACCCACTGGCACCCCGACCACACCCAGGGCAACGCCGCCCTGCAGGCCGAGACCGGCTGCGAGATCGTCGGCCCGGAGGAGGTGCGCAAGGCCGCGCCGCTGGATCGCGTGGTGCGCGGCGGCGATACGGTGATGCTGGGCGAGACGGTGCTGGAGGTGTCGGACGCGCCGGGGCACACGCTCGGCCACATCGTCTATCGCGCGCCGTCGGACGGTCAGGCCTTCGTCGGCGACGTCCTGTTCACTCTCGGCTGCGGCCGCCTGTTCGAGGGCACGCCGGACCAGATGTGGGACAGCCTGCGGACGCTGGCCGCCTGGCCGGACGAGACGACAGTCTGGTGCGCGCATGAGTACACCGCCGCCAACGCGCGCTTCGCCCTCAGCCTCGACGACCGGCCCGAGATGCGGGCGCGCGCCGCCGAGATCATGGCGATGCGCGAGCGGGGCCAGCCCACCGTGCCCACGACCATCGGTTCGGAGAAGGCCTTCAATCCGTTCCTGCGGGCGACGGACGCCGCAGACTTCGCCGCCCGGCGCGCGGCCAAGGACGGCTTTACCGGTTAGGCGTCGGGTCCTGCGGCAGGAAGGCGCGGATCACCCGCGCGGACGATGGACGCCCCGCGACGCCCTGCGTCGGGGCGACCACGATGCGCAGTTCGCCCCGCACATAGGTGACCGCCGTGCTGCCGCCCTGAACGATGACGATGCGGCGCAACTGGTTCAGCGACGACCGGCCCGTCGGCGAGCGGGCGATGCGCAGCACCGCGTCGGTCGACAGGATCAGGGCTTCGACGGTCAGGCCTTCGGCGTCCGCATCGGTGTCGACATTGATCTCGATCAGCCGACCCATGGTCTGGCTCATCATGGCGCTGCGGCGCGTCATCAGCTGGAACAGCTGCGCCGGCCCCAGCGACGGCTGGGTCAGCGCTTCACCCGGTCCCGTCAGCGAGACGGGCGACCCGCCCGGCGCGCGGCTGGTGAAGACCGTCATGCCGCCGCCGGGCGTCAAGCGCAGGATCTGCTGGCCGGCGTCGTTGCGGTAGATGACGTCCCCGCGCGGCGCGGCGGTGGGGCGCAGCACCCAGGTCTCGTCGCGGCGATCGAAGCGTAGCAGGGGGCGTTGCCCCGACCGGTCCAGGGTGAAGGCCTCGCCCGATTCCGATATGTATCGTCCGACGGGCGGTGGCGCGTGATTGGCGCCACCCCGGCTGCGCAGCGCCTGGCTCTGCTCGGCCTGGGCGTTGCCGCGTTCCTGGGCGAAGACCTGGGGCGCGGTGAATGCAGCGGACAGCAACGCCGCCGCCGCGATGGCAAGCGCCATCACGGTCGGAAGCGGCCCGCGCGCCATTCTGACCCTTGCCGTCAACTCCATGGCTGACTTGGTGCAGTCGTCACGCGGCGGATTTTGGGCAGGGATCGGATCAGCCGACCAGATACTGACCGCCGTTCAGCGACAGGGTGCAGCCTGTGACATATCCGGCACGTTCACCGGCCAGCCAGGACACCATGTCGGCGATTTCCTCGCCTTTTCCGAGCCTTCCGACCGGGATTTGGGCGATGATTCCGGCCAGGACCTTCTCGTCCATCGCGCCCACCATCTCGGTGTCGATGTAGCCTGGGGCGATGCAGTTCACGGTCACGCCCTTGCGCGCGTTCTCCAGCGCCAGCGCCTTGGTGAAGCCGATCATCCCGGCCTTGGCGGCGGAATAGTTGGTCTGGCCGATCTGGCCCTTCTGGCCGTTGATCGAGGAGATGTTGACGATTCGGCCGTGGCCCCGGTCGCGCATGCCGTTGATCACGTGGCGCGTCATGTTGAAGACGCTGTCCATGTTCACGCGGATGACGTCCGACCACTGGTCGGCACTCATCTTGTGGAAGAAGCCGTCGCGGGTGATGCCGGCGTTGTTGATCAGCACGTCGACGGGGCCCAGCTCGGCCTCGACCTCGGCGACGGCGCGGGCGCAGTCGTCATAGGAGCCGACATTGCCTTTCACCACCATCACGCCCAGCTCGCGGGCCGTGGCCTCGGCGGCTTCGGTATTGCCCGAATAGCCGGCGGCGACGGCCATGCCGTCCTCCTTCAGCCGCTGCACGATGGCTTTGCCGATACCGCGGGTTCCGCCCGTGACCAGTGCGACGCGTGCCATATGCGCTTCCTTTTCCCTTGAGCGGCGGTCTCTGACGCGGACCGCCTGCCGTATGGATACGCTTTAGCCCGCGCGCCGTTGCGCGGAAAGACGCCGTTACGCAGCTTTATCGTCGGCGCGTCACCCGAGCTTGGCGATCAGGGCCTGCGCCGCCGCCGGATTGCGCACTTTCGCCCCGGCGATGAAGTAGGCGAACACGTCGCCGCGCTTGGCCCAGTCCTTCGCCCGGGCCGCGATCCCGTCCAGTTCGGCCGAGGTCATGCCGGTCGGCTCGTCCGGCCTGCTCGACATCAGGCGCGCATAGGTGAAGTCGGCGGTCGGCAGGTCGATCCTGGGCCATTCCGGCGCCTCGTCGTCCTCGGCGTAGACGATGGCCGCGCCGTATTTGGCCGCCAGATCGTAGAACTGCTGGGTGTCGAAGGTCGGGCTGCGGACCTCCAGCGCGTGACGCAGCCGGATGCCGTCCTTCTCCTTGGGCAGCAGCTTCAGGAAGCCCTCGAAGTCGACCGGGTCGAACTTCTTGGTGGCCATGAACTGCCAGTTGATCGGCCCCAGCTTGTCGCCCAGCGCGGTCAGACCCTGGTCCAGGAACCGCTCGAAGCTCTCATTGCCTTCCGACAGCACCTTTCGATTGGTGCAGAACCGGCTGGCCTTCACCGCGAAGACGAAGTCGTCCGGCGTCTCGTCGCGCCACTTCATCCAGGTCTCGGGCTTGAAGCCGGAGTAGTAGGTGCCGTTGATCTCGATCGAGCTCAGCTTGCTGGAGGCGTACTCCAGCTCCTTCTTCTGGCTGAGTTTGTCGGGATAGAAGACGCCGCGCCACGGCTCGAAGGTCCAGCCGCCGATGCCGACCCGAATGGTGCCTGTCATGGTGTCCTCTCCCTGTCGTCCAAGGACCTAGGATCAGACCGCCGATCCCACAAGCGCCCGATAGGCCGCCGTCGCCTGCGCGCGGGCCGTATCGTCGTCCAGCAGGCGGCGCGAATGCCCGTAGGCCAGCACGATGCCCTTGAACTGGAACACCAGGATCTCGAGCGCGACGCTGTCGGCGTCGGGCTTCAAGGTCCGGAACTCGCGCTTCAGCGTCTTCGCCCACAGGATCTGGCTGTCCTTCAGGGTGTCGCGCAGAGGGCCCGGCTGATCGTCCAGTTCGATGGCCGCCGCCTTCAGCGGGCAGCCGCCCGGCCGGTCCTCGCCGTCGATCCAGTCCAGCTCGCCCTGGAAGATGCGGTCCAGCCGCTCACGGCCCTGCGCCAGCGGCTCGGCCGGGGCCCAGACGGCGGCGGTGAAGCGGGCGATCATGGCGTCGACCACCTCGGCCTGCAGCGCCTCCTTGGACTGGAAATGCTTGAGCACGGCGCTCTTGGACACCCCCGCCGCGCCGGCGACGTCGGCCAGGCTGACCGCCGCCAGCCCACGCACGGTGACCTGGGCCATCGCCTCGTCGATCAGCCGGGCATGGGTGGACTCGCCCTTGGGCGGCATCAGCGGAAATCCTGTTGACTCAAAGTGACCGATCGGTCACTTATGGGTGTACGACCGGTCACTTTTATCCGATCCCGGTCGTTCTGACCACCCCCTCCGAGGAGGAAGCGCCATGCTTCTCATGTCCCTGATGACGGCGGCCCTTCTGGCCGTTCAACCTGCGCCGGCTCCCACCGGCGCTTCGGCCACCCTGGTCCAGCCGCGCGAGATCCGGCTGAACCTCGACGGCCGCAACTGGGCCTGCGGTCCGGACGGCGCCTGCGTCGGCCGGGGCGGCGGCGCGGCCCAGCCGCTGATGCGCGAGTGCCGCCGGTTCGTGGCCCGCACCGGCGCCGTCTCCGGCTTCAGCCGCGGCGGCCTGGCCCTGACCCAGGCCGAGATCGCCCAGTGCAACACGGCCGTGGCCGCTTAAGAAAGCCGCCGGTCGTCAATCGATCACCGCCTCGATCCCGGCCAGCAGGCTGGCGGCGGTGATCGGCTTGGCGACATGGCTGTCGGCGCCGGCGGCCATCGCGTCCTGGCGGTGTTCGATCATGGCGTTGGCGCTCAGCATCACGATCGGGGTGCGCCCCCGGCCGGGTGAGGCCGCCTCCAGCGCGCGGATGGCGCGGGTCGCCGTCAGTCCGTCCATCACCGGCATCTGCATGTCCATCAGGACCACGTCGAAGTCGTCGTCCTCGAACGCCGCGACGGCCTGGGCGCCGTCCCCGGCGATGACCACCTCGGCCCCGTGGCTGGCCAGGATCAGCTGGACAACGCGCTGGTTCGTCGGGTGGTCTTCCGCCAGCAGGACCCGCAGCGCGCGCTCGGTCAGCGGATGGGCGCCCCCTCCGCTGCGGGCGTCGCGCGCGTCATAGTCGTCGAGGCTCTGCTCCCGCTCCAGCGGCAGGGCGAAGCGGAAGCGGCTGCCTTCGCCGGGCGCGGACTGGGCCTCGATCTCGCCGTCCATCATCTCGACCAGTGAGCGGCAGATGGACAGGCCCAGGCCGGTGCCGCCGAAGCGGCGCGTGATGGTGCTGTCGGCCTGGTTGAAGCGCTCGAACAGGTGCGAGGCGTGGTGAGCGTCGAAGCCGACGCCGGTGTCCTCCACCGAGATCGCCAGCCGGCCCTCCGCCATCTGGACGCGCACGGTGATCGCGCCCTCGGCGGTGAACTTGACCGCGTTGGACAGCAGGTTGCCGAGGATCTGGCGGATGCGAGTGCTGTCGCCGCGGAACATCCCGCGCGCCTCGGGATCGCGTTCGACGTGGAACGCCAGGCCCTTGTCCTCGGCCCGGGTCTGCATGACCGCGATGGGCTCCAGGGCCTCGTCCAGATCGAAGGGCCGCGACTCCAGGTCCAACTGGCCCGCCTCGATCTTGGAGACGTCGAGGATGTCGGACACCAGCCGCTCCAGCGTCACGCCCGAACTGCGGATCAGCTCGACCATCTCGGTCTGGCCGGCGTCCAGCGCGGTGCGCGACAGGGCGTCGACGATGCCGATGACCCCGTTCAGGGGCGTGCGGATCTCATGGCTCATATTGGCCAGGAAGTCGGACTTGGCCCGGTTCGCGGCCTCGGCCGCCGCCTTGGCGTCCAGCAGGGCCTGCTCGGCCGCGACCCGATCCGTGACGTCGCGGGCCACGCCGTAGATGCGGTCGCCGGACCGCTGGGCGCGCCATTCCAGCGTGCGGTAGTGGCCGTCCTTGTGCCGGTAGCGGTTGATATGGCCCACCACGGGGGCGCCGGGACGCCGGTTCTCGACCTCGCGGGCGCTGTCCCGGGTTCCGGGCAGGTCGTCGGGGTGGACCAGGTCCAGCAGATAGGTCCCCTGCAGCTCCGCCGGTGCATAGCCCATGGCCGCCCGCCAGGAGGGGCTGACCCGAACCAGGCGCCCGTCGAGCTCGCGGATGACCAGCAGGTCGAGGGAGACGTCGAAGAAGTTGGCCAGTTCCGCCTGCCCCCCGGCGCCGGGCGCCGTGTCGTCGTTGGAGCTTCTGGCGGGGGCAGGGCAGGTCATCGTCGAGGGACGTCCGCAGGGGTAACCGGAACAACAAGCTTAACGCCGTGATGTTAAGGTCGGATTGCATTGGTCCGCGTCAAATCGCCATGCGCGGGCCGCCGGGCGGGGGCGTCAGCCGCGCAGTTCCAGGTCGTTGCCGTCGGGGTCGCTGATGTAGATCGATACCGCCTCGCCGGTGGAGCCGTACCGCAGGCCTTCGTCGCCCAGCTTGACGCCATGCGACTTCAGATGGGCCCGTACGGCCTTGATCTGGAAGTCGGCGATGCGCAGGCACAGGTGATCCATGTTGCGGCCTTCCGGACCCGGCGCCGCCCCGCCCTTGGCGCCCAGCACGCCGGCGACCGGGACCAGATCGATGAGGGCGTCGCCGGCCCGCAGCTGGATCAGGCCGATGTCGTCGCGGCGGCGTTCGACGGTGCAGCCGATCACCTCGCAATAGAAGGCGATCATCGCCTCCAGGTCGCGGGTGCGGATCACCACGTGATCAATGCCGAGCGGGCGCATCAGTAGGCGAAGTCGCGGTACAGGCGGGTCAGGTCGCCCTGCCATTCGCCGTTGTACAGGTCCAGCAGCCGTTCGGCGGGCGTCACGCCGCTGGCGGCGATGTCTTCCAGTTCGGACAGGTAGCCGCGCTCATCGACCATGCCGCCCGAGAAGCGGGCCCGGTTCTTCAGGCCCTGACGGGCGATCTCGACCATGTCCTTTGCGACGGCCTGCACGGTGCGGCCGCCGACCTCGGCCTTGAGGCCCAGCCGGGTCACGTCACGGCGCAGGCGTTCGTGGTCGGCGATGTCCCAGTCCTTGACCAGGTCCCAGGCGGCGGCCAGCGACGGGGCGTCGTACAACACGCCGGCCCACAGGGCCTGCAGGGCGCAGATGCGGCTCCACGGCCCGCCATCGGCGCCGCGCATCTCAAGATAGGCCTTCAGCCGCACCTCGGGGAAGAGCGTCGTCAGGTGGTCGTTCCAGTCCTTGAGCGTGGCCAGCTCGCCCGGCAGATCGTCCAGCCGGCCGTCCATGAATTTCCGGAACGAGCGGCCCGACAGATCGATGTACTGGCCGTTGCGCTTGGCGAAATACATCGGCACGTCCAGCGCATAGTCGGCGTAGCGCTCGAAGCCGAAGCCGTCCTGGAAGACGAAGTCCAGCATGCCGGTGCGGTCGGGATCGGTGTCGGTCCAGACATTGGCGCGGGCGGTCAGGAAGCCGTTGGGCTTGCCCTCGGTGAAGGGCGAGTTGGCGAACAGGGCGGTCGCGATCGGCTGCAGCGCCAGGGCGGTGCGGAATTTGGCGACCATGTCGGCTTCGCTCTCGAAGTCGAGGTTCGACTGGATGGTGCAGGTGCGCAGCATCATGTCGAGGCCGAGGTTCCCCTTCTTGGGCATGTAGGCGCGCATGATGCCGTAGCGGCCCTTGGGCATGATCGGCACGTCCGCGCGCGTCCACATCGGGTCGAAGCCGGTCCCGAGGAAGCCGAGGTTCAGCTGGTCGGCGACCTGCTTGACCTCCATCAGGTGCTGGCCGGTCTCGTTGCAGATGTCGTGCACGTCCTTCAGGGGCGCGCCCGACAGCTCGAACTGGCCGCCGGGCTCCAGGCTGATGGAGGCGGTCAGACCCTCGGCGTTCTTGCGCTCCAGGGCGATGACGTTCTCGCCCTCATAGACCTTGTCCCAGCCGAAGCGGGTCAGGCCGTCCAGCATCGCCTTGATGCCGTTCGGACCTTCATAGGTCGGGCGGCGCAGGGTCGAACGGTCGAAGCCGAACTTCTCGTGCTCGGCGCCGATGCGCCACTGGTCGCGAGGCTTGGCGCCCTTCGACATGGCCCCGATCAGGTCTTCGCGGGAAAGCGGCGCGGTGTCGGCCATGGATGTCTCAAGCCCCTCGTGTCGCGGCTAGATGGGCGGGAAGCGGCCCTTGCTCAAGGGGCAGGCGGAATTGGAACGGTCCCGACAGCGGTTTCGTCGGACTCGTGGCGGAAAAAAAACGGGTGCGAAGAGTGCGAACAGTGCGATTCCATCGTGCCGTATTCTGCCTCGCCGATACGTCAATTCCGGTCGGATCAGCGGTCCCAGTCGCCGAGGGCCGCCTGCCACAGGGTCAGGGCGGTGGTCGCGGCGGTGTCGGCCCGCAGCACGCGCGGTCCCAGCGAGACGGCGGTGGTGAAGGGCAGGGCCCGCAGCCGGTCGCGTTCCTCAGGCGTGAAGCCGCCCTCCGGCCCGATCAGCACGGCCCAGGACGATCCGCCCGCGGCCTGCAGGGCCTTCATCGCCGGCTCCCCGCCGGTCTCGTCGCAGAACATCAGCCGGCGGGAGACGTCCCAGCTGTCCAGGATCGCATCCAGTTTCGACGGCTCGTCCACCAGCGGCACGTCCAGCCGTCCGGTCTGTTCGGCGCTCTCCTCGGCGATGGCGTCCAGCCGGTCGAGGCGCAGGTGCTGGGGCTGGGTCCGGGCGGTGGTCACCAGCCGGATCCGCGCGGCGCCCAGCTCGGTCGCCTTCTCCACCGCGAACTCCAGCGCCGCCTTCTTCACCGTGGCGATCAGCAGGTGGATGTCGGGCGGATTGATCTGGTCGCGCACCTGTTCCTCGGCGCGCAGCACGGCGCCCTTCTTCAACACCTCGGCGATGGTGCAGCGCCACTCGCCGTCCAGGCCGTTGAAGACCCGCAGCTCATCCCCGGCCTTCAGCCGCATCACCTGGGTGAGGTAGCGCGACTGGTCGAGCGTCGGCGCGAGCGCGGCCCCGGGGGACAGGGGCTGGGGGATGTGGAGGCGGGTCATGGCGCCTTGATACCCGACACCAGGCTCACCGCGGAATGATCTCGCAGGTGAAGGCGTCGGTCTTCTGAAAATGACGGAAGGGCCGCCCATCGCGCGAGATGTGGGTGTCGGCCCGGGTGTCGTACTTCAGGACCAGTCCCGTCTCCGCGTCATGCAGAATGACAGCCTCGGTCCCATGGTCGACCGCGATGGCGGCGCCTGACACCTCGCCGGACCCGCTCGCCGTGATGCGGCCTGCGAACCGCCAGGCGCGTCGGCCCTCGAATTCGACCTGGCCCTCGTACCGCATGTCGACCGATCCGTTCACGGCGAAGGGCAGGCCCATGCCCGCGCCGGCCCGGGTGAGAAGATTCCGCCGCAGGTCCTCCGGATAGTAGCTGTCGCCGACCGCGAAAGACCGACCGAGGAGCAGCCGCTCGGGAACGTCCTCGGCCGTGGCGGTCGCGAGGGCGTACATCTGGTTTCTCGGCAGGGCGTCCACGGACGGTCCCGACATGTCCGCCGTGGTCACGGCTCCATCGGGCGCCGTTTCGAAGCGCAGCGTCGACTCGTTGGATGGCGTGATCACCGAGTGCTCGAAGGCCCACCCGTCCGGCGCGCGTGACGCCCGGAAGCGACGCGTTTGCCGCTCGATCGTCGGCTGGGCGTCGGCCACGGCCTGGCCTTGGTCCATCAGCACGAGCCGGGTCGCCTCGCCCTGGCAGGTCCGCTGCAGGGTCGTGGACAGCTTCGGCGTGATCCGCGCGTCCTCAGCGACGGCGCCCTGTGACAGCAACAGGCCGACGACGAGAGCCGCGCATGCCGTGTGACGACGTTTCATGGCCCCTCGCAACTCGCCCAGGCCGAATATCCGACGGCCGCCGGGAGAGGGCAAGCAACCGTGGATCAGCAGGTTATTCGCCCAGCTTCTCTCTGAGAAGTTCGATGGCGATCGCAAAGGCCGCGATCCTGCGCGTGAGCAGGGTGTGCTGGGCCGTGCCGGGGGTGAGACGGACCAACGCCTTTTCGCATTTGGACAGGGTCGACTCGATCGCCCGCAGCGCCTCTTTGAGATCCTGTTCGCTATGAGCGGTCATGGGGCCCGGCAATTCAGGCCCTACAGCGTCCGCGCGATCAGCAGCTTCATGATCTCGTTGGTGCCGCCGTAGATGCGCTGGACGCGGGCGTCCTTGTACAGCTGGGCGATCGGGTACTCGTTCATGTAGCCGTAGCCGCCGTGCAGCTGGAGCATCTCGTCGATGACCTCGCCCTGGATGTCGGTGACCCAGTATTTGGCCATCGAGGCGGTGGCGGCGTCGAGCTTGCCGTCCAGGTGCAGGCCCATGCAGTGGTCGACGAAGACCTTGGCGACCGTCAGTTTCGTCTTGACCTCGGCCAGTTTGAACTGGGTGTTCTGGAAGTCGATGACGCGCTTGCCGAAGGCCTTGCGCTCCTTGACGTAGGCCAGCGTCTCCTTGAGCCCGCGCTCGGCGGCGGCGACGCCCTGGATGGCGATGTTCAGCCGTTCCTGCGGCAACTGCTGCATCAGGTGGATGAAGCCCTGGCCCTCGGTTCCGCCGATGACGTTCTCCAGCGGGACCTTCACGTCGTTGAAGAACAGCTCGGAGGTGTCATTGGCCTCCATGCCGATCTTGTGCAGGTTCCGGCCGCGCTCGAAGCCTTCCGCGCCGTCGGTCTCGACGACGATCAGGCTGGTGCCTTTGGCGCCTTCGGCCGGGTCGGTCTTGGCGACGACGATGATGAAGTTGGCCAGCTGGCCGTTGGTGATGAAGGTCTTGGAGCCGTTCAGGACGTAGTGGTCGCCCGACTTGATGGCCGTGGTCTTCACGCCCTGCAGGTCCGAGCCCGCGCCCGGCTCGGTCATGGCGATGGCGCCGACCAGTTCGCCGGTCTGCAGGCGGGGCAGCCAGCGCGCCTTCTGCTCGGCCGTGCCGTAGTGCCAGACGTAGGGCATGACGATCGCATTGTGCAGCGAGATGCCGAAGTGGTCCGCGCCCTTCCAGCCCAGCTGGCGCATCAGCACGACTTCGTGGCGGTAGTCGCCGCCGAAGCCGCCGTCCTCTTCCGGCATCGACAGGCCCAGCAGGCCTGCGTCCCCGGCGTCGTTCCACAGCTGCCGCGGCACCGAGGAGTCGGCGATCCACTGCTGGACCTTCTCCAGCGGCGCATGCTCGTCGATCCACTTGCCAACGGAGTCGGAGAAGAGGGTGATCTCCTCTTCCTGCATGAAGGCGGGGTCGGGGCTGTTGAGGACGTTCATGGGGGCATCACTCACGTTCTCCCTCCCCTCATGGGGAGGGTGGCCGCGCAGCGGCCGGGTGGGGGCGGCTCGGCGAGGTGGGGCGCGGTCGTGCCGAGCCCTCCCCACCCGGTCGTCGCTGGCGCGCCGACCACCCTCCCCATGAAGGGGAGGGAGAGTTGTCAGTCCGTCGCTGCCGCGCTCACGCCACGGCAGTCAAATCCGTGCTCAGAACGAGTCCGCCGGCATGGCCATCAGCACGTCGGCGCCGGTCTTCATCTTGACCAGGTGCCCAGCGGCGTCGGGCAGGATGCGCTCGACGAAGTAGCGGCCGGTCTGCAGCTTGGCGGCATAGAACGGGTCGGACGAACCGGCGTCGATCTGCTTCTGGGCGGCGATCGCCATCTGGGCCCAGACATAGGCCAGGGCGGTGATGCCGAAGATGTTCAGATAGTCGGTCGAGCCGGCGCCGGCGTTGTCCGGGTTGGCCATGCCGTTCTGCATCAGCCACATGGTGCCGTCCTGCAGCTTCTTCTTGGCGTCGGCCAGGCCGTCGATGAAGGGCTTCACCGTCTCGCCGGCGTCGTTGTGCTCCGCCACGAAGGCGTCGATGTCGCCGAACCAGCTCATGATGGCGCGCCCGCCGGCCGACGGCAGCTTGCGGCCGACCAGGTCCAGCGCCTGGATGCCGTTGGTGCCCTCGTAGATCATGGTGATCCGCGCATCGCGCAGATACTGGGAGGCGGGGAAGTGTTCGGTGTAACCCGAGCCGCCGTGGACCTGCATGGCCAGCGAGGCGGCGTGGAAGCCCTTGTCGGTCAGATAGGCCTTCAGCACGGGGGTCAGCAGACCCATGTAGTCCTTGGCCTTGGTGGCGACGGCCTCGTCTTCCGACTTCTCCAGATCCGACTGCAGCGCGGTCCACAGGATGAAGGCCTGGCCGCCTTCGACGAAGGCGCGGGCTTCCAGCAGCATGCGGCGCACGTCCGGGTGGACGATGATCGGGTCAGCGGGGCCGTCCGGGTTCTTCGGTCCGGTCAGCGAACGGCCCTGCAGGCGGTCCTTGGCGAACTCGGCGGCGGCCTGGTAGGCGGCCGTGCCGATGGCCAGGCCCTGCAGGCCGGTGCCGAGGCGGGCCTCGTTCATGACCACGAACATGTTGTTCATGCCCCGGCCTTCCTCGCCGATCAGCCAGCCCTTGGCGCCGTCGTACTGCATGACCGCGGTCGCGTTGCCGTGGATGCCCATCTTGTGCTCGAGGCCGGCGCATTCCAGCGTGTTGCGCTCGCCGATAGAACCGTCCTCGTTGACGAGGAATTTGGGCACCAGGAACAGGGACAGGCCCTTGATGCCCGGGACCGCGCCTTCAACGCGGGCCAGGACGGTGTGGATGATGTTGTCGGCGAAGTCGTGCTCGCCCGCCGAAATCCAGATCTTCTGGCCGGTGATCGAATAGCTGCCGTCGCCGTTCGGAACGGCCTTGGTGCGGACCATGCCCAGGTCGGTGCCGCACTGCGGCTCGGTCAGGTTCATGGTGCCGGTCCATTCGCCGGTGGCCATCTTGGGCAGGTATTTCTGCTTCAGCTCTTCCGAGGCGTTGGCGTGGATGCCCGCCCAGGCGCCGGCCGTCAGGCCGGGGTACATCGAGAAGGCCGCCGAGGCGCCGGCGGTGAACTGGCCGACGGCGGAGCCGATGACCGAGGGCATGCCCTGGCCGCCGTAGGCCGGATCCATCATCAGCGAAGGCCAGCCGGCCTCGACCATCTGGTGATAGGCTTCCTTCCAGCCCTTGGGCGTGGTGACGACGCCGCCTTCGGACCAGTGGCAGCCTTCCTTGTCGCCCGGATTGTTGATCGGGGCGATGACCTCGTCCGAGAAGCGCGCGGCCTCCTCGAGGATTTGCTGCGCCAGCTCGGACGAGACGTCCTGGAAGCCGGGCTGGTTGGTGTAGCGGTCGATCTCCAGCACCTCGTTCAGGATGAACGTCAGGTCACGGACGGGGGCTTTGTAGGCCATGCGTCAGGCTCTCGCTTTGAAGGGCTGGTGGTGGTGGTCGATGTTCAGGCGAGCCTTCATCAGGGTCGCGTATTCCTCGGCGCCGGGCAGGAGGTCGGGGCGGAACTCGCCCAGCTTCTCCTCCATCCACCGGCAGGCCTCTTCGGCCGTCTCGATGGCGCCCTCGATGTCGTCCAGCTGTTGCTTCAGCGCGGCGATCTGGGCGCGGTGCTGGCGCAGGGCCACGGCCATCTGGTGGGCGTTGTGATCCTTGCGGTCGTACAGATCCAGCATCGACTGGATCTCCTGCAGGCTGAAGCCGATGCGGCGGCCGCGCAGGATCAGTTTCAGGCGGGCGCGGTCGCGGGCGTCGTAGACGCGCGTCTGGCCCTTGCGGGCCGGATTGAGCAGGCCCTTGTCCTCGTAGAACCGCAGGGCGCGCGCCGTCGCGCTGAACTCGCGGCACAGCTGGCGGATCGAATAGGTGCGGTGGTCGTCGGCGGTCGCCATGTCCGAAGTTCTAGACTGAACTTGACGTGCACGTAAAGGGAAGGTTTGGCCGAGGCGGCAGGCGCCGGATCGTGGCCGCCAAAGCGAAGGGCCGCGACGTTTCCGCCGCGGCCCTGCTGCCTATCCGCCTGTCGCCTTGAGAGTCTAGCGAACCTCGCGGGCCCGCATCCACAGCACGGGCGCCGTCATGGCGATCAGGATCAGGTTGCTGACCGCCGGGCCGACGTCCATGCCGGTCGCGTGGAAGACCAGCATGACGGTTTCCAGCAGCAGCAGGCCCGAGGCGGCGACGACCAGCAGCGGGCGGCCGTGTTTCCACGACGCCAGCGGGGCCAGCAGCAGGACAGCCAGCACGATCTCGGCGACGCCGAGGCCGCGTGTGAAGTTCTCCGACACCAGGGCCGGCCACTTCATGAGGTCGGTCAGGTTGGCCAGCGGCTCGCTCAGCTTGGCGTAGCCGGCGGCGATGAAGAACATCGCGACCCAGCCCTGCAAGGTCCACAGGGTCAGGTTGCGGTAGCTCGCGTTCAGCCGCGAGCGGGCGGGATTCAGTGTCTGAGAAGTCATTGTCGATGACGCCCGTCGGGCGCTCTTGTTATTTGCAACAGTCGCGAGATCGGATCGGCGAAGCCATTCCGCAAGGGGGCGAAGCGATAGCGTAACCATCCGTGACCGCCTTCTGCGGAATCCCCGCGGCCAAAGCGTGGCCGTATTTATAAATCGGTGTAATGCGACCGGCCTTTCCGCCCGGTTAAGCCGGTCCCGGGGTGAATCGTACTGACAGGTCATGACGGGGCTCCGGGGCGGACGGGCCGGCGGGGCGCGCCGGCCAGGACATCTCTACCGCCACCCTGCTGCCAGTTGCTGTCAGCAGCCTTACATGAGCGATGTCAGTTCTCCGCCGTGACGGGGGCGGGCGAGGTGTCGGCGGCGGCGCTGATCTGCGCGTCGGCGGCGTAGAGGAAGGCCGAGGCGACGACCGTCAGGCACAGGCCGGCGGCGAAATGTTCCAGGCAGGAGGCGGCGCGCCCCAGGATGATGCTGGTGACCATGGTCTTGTTCCTTGATGTGAAAGAGGGGGATGGGCTCCGAGGGATCGGGCCCGGGATCAGAGGTGGAAGAGTTCTTCGACCGGCCGGTTCAGCGCTCGCGCCGCCCTGAAGGCCAGGGTGACGGAGGGGTCGTAGAAGCCGTTCTCCATGGCCCGAAGCGTCCGGAGCGAGATGTCCAACCGGTTGGCCAGTTCGGCCTGCGTCAGGTTCTGTTCGAGGCGCAGGGCCTTCAGCGGATGGGGCGCGTTCACTGGGCCTTGTCCCATTGCTCGCGACCGAACCGGCTCAGGGCGAGAAGGATCGCGGTGATCAGCAGGACCGTGCCGACGGACGGCGCCTGTCCCCAGGCCATCGGCCAGAAGGGGATGGGCTCGGGCATGTCCGAAACGATCACGACGATGGCCAGAAGGAAGATCGCGATCTCGCCCCGCGAAGGGCTCCAGGCCGCTTTGGTCGGCGCCGGCGGGTTGGTCATGTCAAGGCTCCCTGTCGTTGTGACAAGGGTGTTTTACATCGCGCCAACATGGAGTCAAGCGTCTTTTACATCATGACAAGCGGGCTTTCCGAAAGCCTGCTGGAACGGCCTCAGGCCGCGGCCTCTTCGTCTTCCGTCGGCTGCGGGCCCTCGCTGCGGGCCAGGAGTTCGCCGGGCTGGCAGTCCAGTTCGCGGCACAGGGCGTCCAGGGTGCTGAAGCGGACGGCGCGGGCCTTGCCGGTCTTCAGGATCGACAGGTTGGCTAGGGTGACCCCGACCCGGTCGCTGAGCTCGGTCAGGGACATGCGGCGCTCGAGCAGCAGGCGATCCAGTTGGACATCGATGGACATCTGCGCCTCCCCCTCAGACCGTCATCTGCTGGTCGTCGCGCATGGCTGCGCCCTGGCGGAACACCTCGGCGAGCATGAAGACGATCAGGATGCCCAGCCAGGCGCCGAGATCGAGCTGATAGTCGAGGTCGGCGATAATCCCCTTGGGGACCGTGAAGGCGAGGATGGCGGCGCTGATCTGCACCCCGATCAGGCCGAGGCCGACTCCTTGCAGCCGCCCGACATTGGCGCGTTCGAAGGCGTCGCCGTGGTTCACCGCCAGGAACATCCGGCGCAGGCGGTTCAGGATCCACCAGGTGCTGAGCGTCGCCACGAAGGCGGCGAGGAAGGTGGCGCGCTCGTTGAGAAGGAGCAACCCCATGCCCGGGTCCTCATCCGCCAGGCCGTCGATGAAGCCGGCGGCGAAGTCCGGCATGACGAGCGAGGCCAGCAGCAGCAGGGCCGTGAAGACGACCGCGAAGGTCACGAACACGTTCACGAACCCCAGAACCCAACGCAGGGCGCTGGCGACGGAGCGACGACCGATGAGCTTCATTTGACTACCTCCCCGCCGCGACGGGCGGCCATGTCGATAGTCGATATGACCGTATCGATTATCAATCAAGGAAATTGTCGATAAACGATATGAAACTTTCGTAAGGTTCAGGCGCGGGCGCTCCGCGTCGCCTCGATCCGGATCAGCTTGTCGTGCAGGGGCGACCAGTCGTCGTGGGCGTCGATGGCGGCCCAGATGGCCTCGACCTCGTCGATCAGCATCTCCTCCGGTTCCGCCGCCGCGAAGACGGGATGCTCCAGCCGCTCGGGCCGGTCCGGCTCATGCTCGAACAGGGCGAAGCGGAAGTCGGCGAACGCCTTGGTCTGGTACAGGGCCGCGCGTGGACCGGCGAGCGCCCGGGCCGAGGAGGCGAAGCCGCCGAACCAGTCGTGGAACAGGGGCTCCCAGCGGATCGCCTCGCCGCCCTCGCGCTGCAGGGCCAGGGTAGAATCGAGCAGGCGCTGGTCCGCGGCCTCGCCGAGGCTCTTCACGCCCAGCCGTTCCAGGAAGGCGGCGCGCAGGTGGCGGATGTAGGCCGGGCCGAACCCGTTCAGGGCCTCGGTCAGGGCTTCGGCGTCGGCCGCCAGCTTCAGCGCCCCGCCCAGCTGGGTCAGGGCCCAGAACACCGCCTCGGGCTGGCGGGCGAAGGCGTAGAGGCCGGTCTGGTCGAAATAGGCGGCGGTGAAGCCGGGCTCGTAGAAGGGCAGGAAGCGCCAGGGGCCGTAGTCGAAGCTCTCGCCCGTGACGTTCAGATTGTCGGTGTTCAGCACCCCGTGCACGAAGCCGGCGGCGATCCAGCGCGCCGTCAGCCGGGCCGACGCCTCGACCACGGCGGCGAGGAAGCCCGGGACATCGCCTTGCGCGACGTGCGGGTGGTAGAGCGACCGGGCGTGCTCGACGAGGGCCTCGATCATGTCGGGCCGCCCGAAATAGGCCGCGCGCTGGAAGGTGCCGAAACGGATGTGGCTGTGCGACAGCCGCACCAGCACCGCCGAGCGGGTGGGGGAGGGTTCGTCGCCGCGCTCAAGATCCTCGCCGGTCTCGATCAGGCTGAAGGCCCGGCTGGTCGGGACGCCCTGGGCTTCCAGCATCTCGGCCGCCAGCACCTCGCGCACGCCGCCCTTCAGCGTCAGTCGCCCGTCCGCCGTCCGTGACCAAGGCGTCGTGCCGGAGCCTTTTGTTCCCAGGTCGAGAAGTCGACCTGGGAGGGCGCTGTCGCTGGCTGCTTGAGCGCGTGAGGTCTCCCTCAACTGTCCCGCCAGGAACCCGCGCCCGTCGCCGAGGTCGGGGTTGTAGGTGCGGAACTGGTGCCCGTGATAGCGCATCGCGATCGGTTGGGGCTGGCCGGGCAGGGGCTCGAACCGGCCGAAGTGGGCGATCCATTCCGCGTCCGTGAGCGTCTCCAACCCCACGGTCGCCGCCGCCCGGTCGTTGCGGAAGCGCAGCAGGGTCTTTGGAAACTCCGCCGCCCGCACGGCGTCGCCGTATTCGTCTCCCAGATCGAAGAAGCGGGGCTCGGGGCGGTAATCGGGAGAGACGGGCATCCGCGCCAGATGCGGTCTGCGCGCCCGCGAAGCAACCGCCCGGCCGTGCGTCTTCGCCTTGAACGGACGGCCGGTGGCCGTATGGTGGCCGCAGAGATCAGGCCCGCGCCCCCTCCGGGGCGCCGGGTCAGGCCGGCGCGCCTCCTGCGAATCCGGTCCGGCGTCCGTCGATAACCTGGCGCCACTGACCTTGTTCGAACGGAGGCCCCATGGCGCGCAAACTCACCCTCGAATTCCTCAAGACCGAGGCCGGCTCCGGCGCGGTTCTGGGCCTTGCGGCCATCGCCGCCCTGGTCGTCGCCAACTCGCCGTGGTCGGCCGACTACTTCAGCTGGCTGAAGAGCGAGCATGTCGTCCAGCTCGGGCCGGTGATGCTGGAGCTGACGATCTCGGAGTGGATCAAGGAAGGCCTGATGGCGGTCTTCTTCCTCGTCGTGGGGCTGGAGATCAAATACGAGATCCTGCGCGGCGAGCTCAGCGATCCCCGCAAGCTGGCGACGCCGGTGCTGGCGGCGGTGGGCGGCATGGTCATCCCCGCCGTGGTCTATCTGGCCTTCTCGACGACGCTGGGCGGGCCGCATGGCGGCTGGCCCATTCCGCTGGCCACCGACATCGCCTTCGCCCTGGCCGTCTTCGCCATGGTGGCGCGCAACCTGCCGTCCTCCCTGCGGGTCTTCCTGCTGACCCTGGCCATCGCCGACGACCTGGGCGCCATCGCCCTGATCGCCATCCTGTTCTCCAAGGGCGTGGCGATCGGCCCCCTGCTGTGGGTCGCGGGGCTGCTTCTGGTCGGGGCTGTGGTGGCGCAGTGGAAGAAGATTCCGGCTCCCTTCTGGGTGCTGGGCTTCGGCCTGATCTGGTACCTGACCGTGCAGTCGGGCCTGTCGACCTCCCTGACCGCCGTGGCCTTCGCCGCCATCGTGCCGGTCAAGGATCGCCGCTCTGACGGCCAGAGCCCGCTGCAGGAGGCCATGCACGACCTGCATTTCTATGTGGCCTATCTGATCCTGCCGCTGTTCGCCTTCGCCAAGGCGGGGGTCAGCTTCGCCGGCCTGTCGCTGGAGCAGGCCTTCGCTCCGCTGGTGCTCGGGATCGCCCTGGGGCTGTTCATCGGCAAGCAGGCCGGGGTCTTCGGGGCCGCGGTGCTGGCGTCCGCCGTCGGTATTGGGCGGCGTCCGACCGGCGCGACCTGGCTGGAGCTTTACGGCGTCAGTCTGCTGTGCGGCGTCGGTTTCACCATGAGCCTGTTCATCGGCATCCTGGCCTTCCCCGGCGCGATCGACTCGCCAGAGCAGGTTGAGGTCAAGCTGGGGGTGCTCGGCGGGTCTATATTATCAGCGATCACCGGAGCGGTGGTTCTTGGGATTGCAGCCTCGCGGCGCAAGAAATTGGCCGAAACAGGCGCGGATACTCACAATAGTTGAGCGAATATTGACGTAACGTCATCGCTTTCTGTCGCTTTTGCGTCACAGTTAGCCTTCACGCACCGGCGAAATTCGATCTGGGCGACCAGCGCTCCTTGTCGCTGAGTCCTGCCTGAGTTACCCCGGATACTGGAGTTTCGCGCTCCACGATAAGGGCGCGGACCAAGGGATCAGGAAACGCCACGACCACCGTCACAACACGGGGTCGGGCCTATGTCGGGGAGCCATTGCATGCGCCTTACCAACCTTCTTCGCACCACCGTCTCGGCCGCTGTCGTGGGCGCCTGCGCCTTCGGCATCGCCGGGACCGCGTCGGCCCAGAGCGCGGGCCAGGACGGCCCGACGACCATCGACGACATCATCGTCACCGCCCAGAAGCGTGAGCAGAACCTTCAGGACGTGCCGATCGTGGTCACCAGCCTGCCGGCGGAAACGCTGCAGAACGCCGGCGTCCGCGACATCAAGGACCTGCAGATCCTGACGCCGGGCATGACCGTCACCTCGACGTCGTCGGAAGCCTCGACCACCGCCCGTATCCGCGGCGTCGGCACCGTCGGCGACAACCCCGGCCTGGAAAGCTCGGTCGGCGTCGTGATCGACGGCGTCTATCGCTCGCGCAACTCGGTCGGCTTCGGCGACCTGGGCGAACTGGCCCGCATCGAGGTCCTGAAGGGTCCGCAAGGCACCCTGTTCGGCAAGAACACCTCGGCCGGCGTCATCAACATCATCACCGAAGCCCCGTCCTTCACCCCGGGCTTCAACGCCGAACTGACCGTCGGCAACTACGGCGCGATGGGCGGTTCGGGCTCGGTCACCGGCCCGATCACCGACACCCTGGCCTTCCGCCTGTACGCCGCCCGCCGCGTGCGCGACGGCTTCTATGACGTGGACATCGGCGACGGCCCCCGTCCGGAGACCGACGACCAGAATCAGGACTTCGGCGCCGTCCGCGGCCAGCTGCTGTGGCTGCCGAACGACAACACCTCGTTCCGCCTGATCGCCGACTACACCTCGCGCGACGAATACTGCTGCACCGGCGTGCAGATCCGCTCGGGTCCGACCCAGGCCTTCATCGACCTGCTGTCGAACGGCTCGGGCGCCCGTCCGCCCGCGCCCGGCTTCGCTCCGCTGCCCTTCTCGCGCCTGGCCTACGCCAACCGTTCGAGCGGCCAGGAAATCGAAGACAAGGGCGTCTCGCTCGAAGCCAACTTCGACATGCCGTCACTGTTCGGCGGCGCGACCCTGACCTCGGTCACCTCGTGGCGTGAATGGGCGACCACCCTGGGCCAGGACATCGACTACACCGGCGCGGACATCGCCTACCGCAACCAGGACGGCGACAACGGCTACAGCGTCAAGAACCTGACGCAGGAGTTCCGCCTGGCCGGCCAGACCGACCGCCTCGACTGGCTGGTCGGCTTCTTCGCCACCAAGGAAGAGATCACCCGCAACGACAGCTGGTACTTCGGCTCCGACTACACGCCGTTCATCTCCTACCTGCTCAGCGCGAACCTGAACGCCGCCACGGCCGGCGCCGTCCCGATCAGCCCCAACATCGTCCCCTGCTTCACCCGTGCCGGTCAGGTCGCCACCAACCCGGCGCCGCCCTTCGGCCTGCGCGAATGCCTGGGCACCGGCGGCGCGGTCGGAGGCGGCGGCCCCGGCTTCACCGTCGGCCAGGGCTATCGCGACACCTACGACCAGGAATCGACCTCGTTCGCGCTCTTCACGAACAACACCTGGCACGTCACCGACCAGTTCGATCTGACGCTGGGCCTGCGCTACACGATGGATGACAAGTCCCTTGACGCGCGCCAGCTGAACGTCGGCGGCAACGGCGCCGCCTGTACGGCGGCCCAGCTGAACGCGGCGGCCATCGCCGGCGCGGCCGGTGCGGCCAACGTCGGCGGCATCCTGGGCGCTCTCTGCCTGCCGTTCGCCAACAGCGCGTTCAACAACCGCACGATCGCCGAGGACGCGGACGACAGCGAACTGACCGGCACGATCAAGGCGTCCTACCGCCTGAACGACTCGGTCATGTTCTACGGCTCGTACGCTCGCGGCTATAAGAGCTTCGGCTTCAACCTGGACCGCGTGCACCGCACCGGCACCATCACTCCGGTGTCGACGCTGTACTTCCCGTCCGAGTACGTCGACAGCTACGAAGCCGGCGTGAAGATGACGCTGCTGGACCGCACCCTGCTGCTGAACGTCACCTACTTCGACCAGAAGTTCGAGAACTTCCAGCTGAACACCTTCAACGGCGTGGGCTTCACGGTCGAGCCGATCCCGGAGCTGACCTCGCGCGGCATCGACGCCGACATGGTCTGGTTCTCGCCCATCGAGGGCCTGAGCTTCCAGGGCGGCGTGACCTACACCGACGCGGAGTACGGCGTGTTCACCGCCGCCGACCTGGTGGATCCGAACAACTTCCCGGCCGCCTCGCTGCTGCCGGGCTCGCGTCCCTCGTTCGCCCCGGAGTACTCGGCCTCGCTGTCGATCAACTTCGAGCGCAACCTGGGCAGCGGCCTGCGCGGCGGCTTCAGCCTCGCCGGCAAGTACATGTCGGAATACAACACCGGTTCGGACCTCTCGCCCTTCAAGATGCAGGACGCCTTCACCACGGTGAACGGCCGCATCTCGATCGGTTCCGAGGACGAGCGCTGGACGATGGAGCTCTGGGGCCAGAACATCACCGACGAAGAGTACCTGCAGGTCGGCTACAACGGTCCGCTGCAAGGCACCGCCTTCCAGTCGACGGTCCAGGCCGCCGGCAGCCACCCGGGCACCTACTACAACCAGGCTCTGGACACCCAGACCTACAACGCCTTCCTGGGCCAGCCGCGCACCTACGGCATGACCCTGCGCTTCAAGTACTGATCGCTTCGCCAAAAGGCGGATCGTGGAACCGGCCGGGGGCGACCCCGGCCGGTTTTGTTTTGGGTGAAGGAGATCGCCATGGTCCGCCGTCCGCTGTTCGCCGCCGCCGCCCTGGCGCTGCTCGCCGCCCATCCGGCCGCCGCCCAGGATCAGTCCGGCCCTTGGACGCCGCTGATGACCTTCGGGCCGGGGGTGGTGGGACGGGAGGCGCGGCCGGCAGTCTCCGGCCCCGACGGTCTCGAGGTCCGGATCATCATCGCCTGGCGGGACCCGGATGACGCCGCCATCGGCGACTACATGCTGGGGCGTTTCCTGGTGAACTGCGACGCGCGGCAGGCCTCGGCCATGGAAGCCGTGACGATGTCGCTGACCGAGGGCGAGCTGAGCCGGGAATCCCGCGAGCGCCCGAACTGGGGCGATGCGGCCCCGGGGTCACCCTCGGCGGCGCTGATCGGGGTGTTGTGCGACGGGAGGATGGTTCAGGACGGCCCGCTTCATGCGGACGCCGCGGCCTTCGTCGCCGCCGCACGTCGGACGCCGCCCGCTCCCTGATCGGGGCGGGCGGCTCCAGGCATTAGTCCGTGGTCCAGGACGCGGGCTCTTCGCGCACCGGAGCCGGCGCGTGGCCTTCGTTACGGCGCGCGGCGAACCCGCCGCCGAGGTGGCGCGAGATCCATTTGGCGATGTCGTCGATGATCGTGAAGATCGGCGGGATGAACAGCAGCGACAGGAAGGTGGACGAGATCAGTCCCCCGACTACGGCGATGGCCATGGGCTGGCGGAACTCGACGTCCGCGCCCCAGCCGATGGCTACCGGCAGCATGCCGGCGCCCATGGCGAAGGTGGTCATCAGGATGGGCCGCGCCCGCTTGTGGGCGGCGTCCATGATGGCCTCGAAGCGGGTCATCCCGGCCTTCTCGGACATGACGATGTAGTCGACCAGCAGGATCGAGTTCTTCGCCGCGATCCCCATCAGCATCAGCACGCCGATGAGGGACGAGATCGAGAAGCTGGACTGTCCGATCATCAGCGCCGCCAGCGCCCCGCCCACCGCCAGCGGCAGGGAGGCCATGATGGTGATCGGGAAGGCGAAGCTGCGGAACAGCAGCACCAGCACGGCGTACATCAGGAACAGGCCGGTGGCGAAGGCGATGGCGAAACCGGTGACCATCTCCTGGATGAATTCGGCGTCGCCGGCCGGAACCTCGCGGACGCCTTCCGGCAGGGTCTTCACCGAAGGCAGCTCAGCGACACGCTTGGCGGCGTCGCCCGACCGGATGCCGTCCAGTTCGGCGGTGATCGAGGCGATCCGCGCCCGGTCCTGCCGGCGGATTTCCGACGGGCCGGCGCCAAAGGCGATATCGGCCACCGAACTCAGCGGGACCGACCCTCCGTTGCTGGTCGGCACGCGCAGGGTCTCCAGCACCGCGAGGTCCTCACGCGCGCCTTCGGTCAGTTGCAGCCGGATCGGCACCTGCCGGTCGCCCAGATTGTATTTGGGCAGGTTCTGCTCGACGTCGCCGATCGTGGCGACGCGAATGGTCTGCGAGATGTCGCCGGTCGACACCCCCATCAGGGCCGCCTCGTCGGCGCGGGGCGTCACCAGGATTTCGGGGCGGGCGATCGACGCCGTGTTCACGACGTTGGCCAGGCCGTCGACGGAGCGCATCTCGGCTTCGATCTTGCGCGCCGCGGCTTCCAGCTTGTCGCCGTCGTTGCTCAGGATGGCGAAGGTATAGCTAGTCCCGTCGCTGGGCCCGCCGCCTTCCTGGGCTGCGCCGGCGCCGATGCGGACCCCCGGCACGTCGTTCCAGCCGTCGACCATCACCCGCTGGAATTCCTGTTGGGTGATCTTGCGATCGCCCTTGGGGACCATGTCCGCATAGATGTTGGCCTGGACGACGCTCTGACCACCGACCTGGGCGTAGACGGAGGTCACCTCCGGCCGGGCTTCCAGATCACGCGTCAGGCGTTGAACCACGTCATCCGTCTGGCGCAGGGTCGCGCCCGGCGGCAGTTCGACCGAGAAGGCCGCGCGGGACTGATCGCCCGCCGACATGAACTCGAACGGGACGGCGCCGCTGGCGATGATGCCGACTGAGGCCAACAGGAAGCCGGTGCCGAGGCCGAAGACTTTCCAGCGGTTGGTCACGCTCCACTTCAGCGCCTTCAGATAGCCGCCCATCCACGGCGGATCCCTGTCCTCGTGCTTGTGGTGCTTCAGCAGATAGGCCGCCATCAGCGGCGTCAGCGTCCGGGCGACCACCAGCGAGAAGGCCACGGAGACGCAGGCCGCCAGGGCGAAGGCCTTGAAGAACTGGCCCACGATGCCAGGCATGAAGCCCACGGGCGCGAACACGGCGATGATGGTGGCCGTGGTCGCCACGACGGCCAGGCCGATCTCGTCCGCCGCCTCCATCGAGGCGTGATAGGGCGTCTTTCCGTCCCGCATATGCCGGACGATGTTCTCGATCTCCACGATCGCGTCATCGACCAGGATGCCGACCGTCAGCGACAGGGCCAGCAGGGTGACCCCGTTCAGCGACTGGTCCAGCGGCCCGATGACCGCGAACGTCGGGATCAGCGACAGGGGCATGGCCACCGCCGTGATGATCGTCGCCCGCCAGTCGCGCAGGAAGATGAACACCACCACGACCGCCAGCACGGCGCCCAGGATCAGGGCTTCGACCGAGGCCAGATAGCTCTCCTCGGTGAACTCGACGTTGGCGTTGACCTGTTCGATGCTCAGTTCGGGGTGAGCCGCGTCGATCTCCGCGACGACCTCGCGCGCCTTCTCGGCGACCGCGACCTCGCTGGCCGTGCGCGAGCGCAGGAAGTTGAAGGTCACCGCCTCCTGGCCGTTGTAGCGGGCCAGGGTCCGGGGCTCGTTCCAGTGGTCCTCGACCGTGCCCAGGTCGCCCAGCCGGACCGTGCGGCCGCCGCCGATCGGGATCAGGGTCTCGCGCAGCTGTTCGACCGATCCGGCCGAGCCCAGGGTGCGGATCGACCGCTCCGAACCGGCGATGGTCACACGCCCGCCGGGCAGGTCGCTGTTCACCGAGGTCAGCGCCTGGCTGACCGTCGCCGCGGTCACGCCGAAGGAGGCGAGGCGGTCGGGGTCGAGGGCGACCCGGATTTCCCGGTCCACGCCGCCCGAGCGATTGACCTGGCCCACGCCGCGCACGGCCAGCAGGTCCCGGCTGATGTCGTTGTCGACGAACCAGCTCAGTTGTTCCGGCGTCATGGTCGGCGACCGGACCACCCAGGTGATCAGGCTGTCGCCGGTGATGTCGATGCGCTGGACGCTGGGTTCCTGCATGTCCTGCGGCAGGTCGGCGCGCAGGCCGCTCATGGCGTTGCGGACGTCGTTGGTCGCGCGCTCGGTGTCCGTGCCCAGCTCGAACTCGATCTGGGTGTTGGAGACCCCGTCGGTGATCTGGGAGGTGATGTGCCGCACGCCGGACAGGCCGGACAGGGAGTCCTCGACCAGGCGCGTCACCTGGACTTCCATTTCGCTGGGCGCGGCGCCCGGGCGGACGGCCGTGACGTTGACCAGCGGGAAGTCGATGTCCGGATTGTTGTTAATCCGCATGCCCATGAAGCTGATGATCCCGGCCAGGGTCAGCAGCGTGAACATCAGGATGATCGGAATGGGGTTCCGGATCGACCAGGAGGAAATCTGGTTCATCTGGGGGCCCTACTGCCGGGCCGCGGGAGCGCGGGGCGCCGCCGCCGGCGTCGGGGCGGAAACCGTCACGCGGTCGCCTTCGGCCAGGAAGCCGGCGCCGTCGACCACCACCTGGGCCCCGGCGTTCAGACCCGTCACCGCCGTGCGGTCCCCGTTGCGCGAGACTACCGTCACGACCTGGAAACGGACCGTCCCGTCCGTGCGCAGCACGAAGGCGCCCGGCTTGTTCTGACGGTACAGCACGGAGGCCGTCGGCACGGTCACGGCGGGCTGGTCGCCCACATCGATGCGGGCGCGGGCGAACATGCCGGGCCGGAAGCCGCTGCCCGACAGGGCGATACGGGCTACGCCCAGGCGGGTCTCCGGGTTGACCTCGGGGGTCACGATACGCACGCGGCCCGAAGCGTCGCCCACCTGATCGGACGACACGGTCGCCGTCTGGCCGGCGCGCACCAGCGCCAGGTCGGTCTCGGGCACCTGGGCGTCCAGCTCAAGCCGGCCGTCGCGGACGATGCGGAACAGTTCGGTTCCGGCCGAGATGATCTGGCCGCGCGTGACGCTGCGGCTGATCACCAGGCCCGACACCGGCGCCTTGATCGTGGCCTGCGACAGGCGGGTCTGGGTTTCCGACAGGGCGGCGCGGGCCGAGGCCAGATTGGCCTGCGAGGCACGCTGGTTCGCCAGGGCCGTGTCCAGCCCCGCCTGGCTCAGGAAGCCGCGGGTCTTCAGTTCCTGGGCCCGGCCCAGCGCCGCGTCGTCGCGCGCCGCATTGGCCTCGGCCGTCTGCACTCCCGCCTGCTGCTGGCGCAGCTGGGCGCGCAGCAGGGCGTCGTTCATCTGCACCAGAGGCTGACCCTGCCGGACGTAGGTCCCCTCGTCGACATAGACCGCCGTCGCCGTCAGTCCGCCGGTCTCGGCGCCCACCGGGACCTCTTCCCAGGCGGAGACGGAACCGGAGGCCGTGATCGTGCGCGTCAGGTTCTGCAGCGTCGCGGCCTGCACCGTGACGGCCTGACCGCTGGCGTGACCGGCATCGGCCTTCTTCTCGGCCTCCTTGGCCTTCTCGTCGCCGCCGCCGCAGGCGGCCACGGCCACGCTCACAGCCATCAAGGCGGCAGCAGTGACGGTCCAGGTGTTGCGGAGTCTCATCGGCATCTGATCCCCTGTGGGCCGGCGCGGTGGGGAGCCGCGGGCCCGGACGGAAGGAACGCCCCTGTGGGCGTCCGGTTGTCATCAGTCGTTGAATACAGATTTCGCCGGCATTCGGAAACGACAAAGCGGCGCCTTACGCGGAAGTAATCAGTAACGAAATCAGTGGCGGAGCCGGAGGGATATCCCGTTGCGTTGGCGCTTTCCCGTGCGTCGTGCTAGGCGCGCCGGACCATGACGACCCCTCCCATCGACCGCATCCGCAACTTCTCCGTCGTCGCGCACATCGACCACGGCAAGTCCACGCTCTCCGACCGGCTCATCCAGTTCACGGGCGGCCTGACCGCGCGCGAAATGTCCGCCCAGGTTCTGGACAACATGGACATCGAGAAGGAGCGGGGGATCACCATCAAGGCGCAGACGGTGCGCCTGAATTACAAGGCCAAGGACGGTCTCGAATACGTCCTGAACCTGATGGACACGCCCGGCCACGTCGACTTCGCCTATGAGGTCTCGCGCTCGCTGGCCGCCTGCGAGGGCTCGCTGCTGGTCGTCGACGCCTCGCAGGGGGTCGAGGCCCAGACCCTGGCCAACGTCTATCAGGCGATCGACAACAACCACGAGATCGTGCCGGTCCTGAACAAGGTGGACCTGCCCGCCGCCGAGCCGGAGCGCGTGCGCGCCCAGATCGAGGACGTCATCGGCATCGACGCCTCCGAGGCCGTGCTGGCCAGCGCCAAGTCGGGCCTCGGCATTGAAGACGTCCTCGAAGCCATCGTCACCAAGCTGCCGCCGCCCAAGGGCGATCCGGACGCGCCGCTGAAGGCCATGCTGGTCGACGCCTGGTACGACCCCTACCTGGGCGTCGTGCTGTTGGTCCGCGTCTTCGACGGGGTGCTGAAGACCGGCCAGCGCGTGAAATTCATGCAGAACGGCTCGACCCACCTGGTCGACCGCGTCGGCGTCTTCCTGCCCAAGAACACCCCGGTCGACCAGCTGTCGGCGGGCGAGGTCGGCTTCATCACCGCCCAGATCAAGGAAGTGGCTCACGCCGCCGTCGGCGACACCATCACCGATGAGAAGAAGCCGACCGCCGAACCGCTGAAGGGGTTCAAGGAGGTCCAGTCCGTGGTCTTCTGCGGCCTGTTCCCGGTCGACGCCGCCGATTTCGAGGACCTGCGCGCGGCCATCGCCCGTCTGCGCCTGAACGACGCCAGCTTCACCTATGAGATGGAGAGCTCGGCGGCGCTCGGCTTCGGCTTCCGCTGCGGCTTCCTGGGCCTGCTGCACCTGGAGATCATCCAGGAGCGCCTGAGCCGCGAGTTCAACCTCGACCTGATCGCGACGGCGCCGTCGGTCGTCTACAAGATCGCCCAGCGCGACGGCACGACCATCGACCTGCACAACCCGGCCGACCTGCCGGACGTGATGCAGATCATGGAAATCAGCGAGCCGTGGATCAAGGCGACCATCCTGACCCCGGACGACTACCTGGGCAGCGTGATCAAGCTGTGCCAGGACCGCCGCGGCACCCAGCTGGAGCTGTCCTACGTCGGCTCCCGCGCCCTGGTGGTCTATGAGCTGCCGCTGAACGAGGTGGTGTTCGACTTCTACGACCGGCTGAAGTCGATCTCGAAGGGCTACGCCTCGTTCGACTACGAGATCACCGGCTACAAGACCGGCGACCTGGTCAAGATGAGCATCCTGGTCAACTCGGAGCCGGTCGACGCCCTGTCTATGCTGGTCCACCGCGGCCGCGCCGAGACGCGCGGGCGCGGCATGGTCGAGAAGATGAAGGAGCTGATCCCGCCGCACATGTTCGTCATCCCGATCCAGGCGGCCATCGGCGGCAAGATCATCGCCCGCGAGACGGTGCGGGCGCTGCGCAAGGACGTGACCTCCAAGTGCTACGGCGGCGACGCGACGCGGAAGAAGAAGCTCCTCGAGAAGCAGAAGGCCGGCAAGAAGCGGATGAGGCAGTTCGGGAAGGTGGAGATCCCGCAGGAAGCGTTCATCGCGGCGCTGAAGATGGATGAGGATTGACCCGCGCGCTTCGAGATCGTCCATAGGTCGAAGAGTTTGTCGGGAGAGCGCAATTGGTATGGTTTGCCGAAAGGTATGGTCCGGGCCAGTTGGCGCTCGATCAAATCCAGACAAATGGCAGCTGACGTTGCGTGATGCCGAACTACTGGTGGGTCAATCATAAGCAAACGCTTCGCCAGGAGATCGAGGGTCAGTACCTTTGGTCGCCTAAAGCTGAGCGAAGAGGCGCGCGGAGCCAGTTTTATGATAACATGCGCCAGGCTTCGCCCGGCGATGTTGTCCTTTCCTATGCAAATGGCCAGATCGGTTGGATAGGGCGAGTCGCGGAGTTCGCCTTTACGGCTCCGAAGCCGGCGGAGTTTGGTAACGTCGGGTCGTATTGGGACCATGAGGGCTGGTTGCTCCCGGTGTACTGGACGCCGCTATCACCACCGGTGCGTCCCAAGACGATGATCGAGACGCTCGGTCCCCTGCTGCCGCAGAAATACTCGCCTATCAGCGCCTTAACGGGCCACGGCAACCAGAAGGCTTATCTGGCGAGCATTTCTGCGGAAGCTTTCGACATGATCCTGGTCGGAGCCGCCTTTAGCGCGGAGGCGCTGGCGCGAGGTGGCGGAAACAGCCTGACCTTCGATGTCGTGACCGAGATACTGGATGATGCGATCCAGAAGGGGGTTGAGCTCGATGCAGGGTTAGACAGTACGATCAAGAAGTCCCTGATCCAGGCCCGCCGAGGTCAGGGTGTTTTCCGTAAGAACGTGGAGGCGCGAGAGCGTGCCTGTCGGCTGACAGGGATCACCAATCCTGCCTTGTTGATCGCGAGCCATATTAAGCCTTGGAGAGTGTGCGAGACTGCGGCAGAGCGGTTGGATGGTGCGAATGGCCTGTTGTTGACGCCCGATGCGGATCACCTGTTCGATCGAGGCTTCATCAGTTTTGGCGACGATGGGGACGTGCTGGTATCCTCCCGCGTGCCTACGGACGACCTGAGGCGGCTAGGCTTCGAACAACTGATGCGTCAGCGGTCGGGTCTAAACGATGAGCCGGCGACTTGGAGTGCGGAGGGATTTCAGACGGCTCATAATGTCTATCTCGGCTACCACCGTAGTCAGGTGTTCATCGCCTAATAGCTGGCGGAGCTCCGTCTGGTTTTAGGCTTCGAGGCTCACGAGGACTTTCGTGAGCGCGGCCTGCACAACCCTTCCCAGGACAGGACTGCGCATCGAAATGTCGCAGGGTGATCTGGAGTGACCGAGGGAGCTCCCACCTCAGAACCCCACCGTCACCGCCGCCACCACCCCCGCATCCCGTGGCCCGTCGTCCAGTGGCGCATAATATCCCAGCGACAGGTCCAGATACCGCCCCGGCGCGCGCAGGTCGTCGCCGCCAATCCAGTGGCGCCAGGCGACGCGGGGGCCGGCGGCCACCGCCCATTCTTGCGCGCGCAGGCTGTCGTAGTCGGCCCGCACGCCGACGCCGGCGGTGAGGGTGTCGCGGCGGCTTTCGGAGGCGACCCAGGTCCAGCCGATATTGGCGTCGGCGACGGCGTAGGTCTGCTCGTCCTCCAGCAGGCGCGCGGCGTCCACATAGACGTGGGCCGAGGGCCAGGCGTCGCGGTCGTAGCGCAGGTCGCCGCCCACGTCCGCCGACCAGGCGGCGCGCAGCATGGTGTCGTCGCGCGCCGCGTCGCCGATGGCGATCAGGCGGCTGGCTTCCAGCGAGAGATTGGTCTCGGTGAAGGGCTTCCAACGCACGCCGACCCAGCCTTGCGTGCTGTCGCCGCCGGTCGGGCCGGTGTCGGCGTCCACGTTCTGGTAGGCGCGGGCGAAGACCTGCACCGGGCGGCCGTTGTTGTCGCCGCCGACCCGGGCCCAGACCTCGCCGCCGACCTGGGTGACCTGGTCGCCGCCGGCGTTGACCAGCGTCGTCGCACTGGCCGCCGGGCCGGTCGCAACCGTCACCGTCCCGCCGACGCGATGTTCCAGCGTCTGCAGTTCGCGACCGATTTCATGGCGGCGCTGCGGCGTCATCTCTGCGGCGGGCAGGGTGCGCGCGCCCTGCTCCAGCCACGTGATCGCTTCGGCGTCCTGGCCGGCGCGGCGGGCGGCATAGGCGGCGTCCAGCGCCTGGGCGCCCTTCAGCGGTTCGGCGCGGTCGGCGGCGGCGAAGCCCTGAACGGCCAGCCGGTCGTCGCGCGCGCCGACGGCGGCGTAGGCGAAGTCCAGCGGCGCGTCGCCCGGCAGCATGCCGGTGGCGGCGGCTTCGCGCAGGACCGTGCGGGCCTCGCCGGTGCGGCCGAGCTGGACCAGGGCCTGCGCCCGCGCGCGGGTCAGATAGGCGCGGCTCTCCGCCGTCGGAGCCAGCGGCGCGGCGAGGGCGTAGGCCTCCACCGCCTGTTCCAGATCGCCGGTCTGGCGCGCGGCCTCGGCGCGGCGGGTCTGGACGCGGTGATCCCAGCTGCCAGCGACGGGCTGCAGGGCGGCGAGCGCGCCCGCATGGTCTCCCGATCCGGTCAGGGCGTCGGCCAGCAGCAGCCGCCAGTCCAGATTGTCCGGCGCGGCGGCGACGGCGCGGGCCGCGGGGGCCACGGCGTCGGCGGGGCGTCCGGCGCCCATGGCTTGGTAGGCGGCGGTCGCGTCGGCGTAGCCGTCCGCCTGGGCGGCCACGGTCTGGGCGCGGGCGTCGGCCGGCGTCAGGACCACGGCGCCGGTGGCGGCGAGGGCGACGGAGGCGAGGAGCAGGGAGCGGTTCACGGCGGGGCCTCGGGGGGTCAGACGGGTTCGTGACGGGGGTCGGGCAGGGATTCGGGCGGCGCGCTTCTCAGCGCCTCAGCCAGATGTTCGTTCAGCCAGCGCGCGCTGCGCTGGTCCTTCAGGGCGGTTTCGATATCGGCGGCCGAGACCATGTTCAGCCGGGTCAGGGTCTCGCCCAGCGAGCGGCCGTCGGCGCGCGACGCCGCCAGCGCGGTCTGCAGGTCGGCGTGGGTGATGCGGCCCTGACGGATCAGGATGTCGCCCAGCCGCGCATAGCCGGCCCGCACCGAACGCCACAGCATGGCCTCACGCGAGGCGTCTAGGCGGCCGGCCGCCCGCATCCGCGTCAGCTGCTCGCGCACGCCGGGGAAGGGATCCTCGCCCCAGGCGAAGCGGATCGCGAAGGCGATGTCGCTGAGCGGCGCGAACAGGAAGCGCACGCCGCGCACGCCCTGCTGGCCGAAACGCTTTTCCAGCGCCGTGCGCTGGTCGGAGGGCAGGGGCTCGGCCAGGGCCACGTCCAGATTGGTCCCGGTGCGGCGCAGCGGCACGGCCCCGTACCGCGCGGCCTCTTCCGGCGTCAGCAGGTTCAGCACCGCGGGGTCGATCTGGAAGGGATCGAAGATCGAGGCGTAGGTCTCGCCGCGCTCGGCGAAGGCCTCGGCCAGATGGTCGTCCTCGACCGTGCCGAGATCGAGCAGCAGCAGGCCGAGCGGGCGGTAGTCGGCCTTCTGGGCCTCGAGTGCGGCGGTCAGGTCCGCCTCGCTCACGTGGTTCCAGAAGCGCAGGGTGTCGCCCAGCCGACCCGAACCCTGCTGCAGTTCCGACAGTGACGGATAGGCGTGCTGGGTCTTGTCCCAGGCGATCGGTCGGCCGGTCATCAGATGGCTGATCCACTGGCGCGAGGCCCGCCAGAAGGCGCCGAACGAGATCAGGTTGGAGGTCACGATCCGCACCGGCGTCAGCGGCACATGCTTCAGGCCGTGATTGATCCCGGTGAACCAGGCGCGGTGCAGGATGCGATTGACCAGGAACAGGAAGTTGATCGTCACGATCACCCAGACCCAGTGCCGGTCGATCACCGGCGGCAGGTTCACGGCCTCCGGCCAGATCATCTCGACCAGCAGCAGGCCGAGCAGCTGCACCACGATCACATAGCCGAACATGCCCACCGGGGCGGTGAACAGGGCCTTGCGGTCGCGGAACAGGTAGTAGCGGTTCACCAGTCCGCCGAACCATCCCAGCTGGGCCCAGCCCATGATGGAGATGCCCAGGGTCCACCGCGCCTTCTGCCGGACGCTGTAGAAGAATTTGTGCGGGAAGAACTCCTTGGTCGACACCAACTCGCGGCGCTGGATGTCCACCATCCCCTTGCGGAACCAGGCCTTCCTCTGACGCGGCACCCGGGCGTGGTAGCGCACGAACATCGACGGATACCCCAGCGCGCTCAGCCGGTGGGCGACGTCATAGTCCTCGGTCAGGCTGTCGGTGTTGAACGGCTGGCCGTCCTTTTCCTCGACCAGCGCCATCATGGCCTGGCGATGGAAGGCGGTGGCCACGCCCGCCGACGGAGTCATGCGGGCCAGGGCCGAGCGGACGGGCAGGTCCTTCGTGTGGAACTCGGCGAACTCGTCCATGTAGTGGCAGGCGACGAGGTTGGTCCATTTGCGGTCCATGGACAGGACCGGCATCTGGATCATGGCCGCCTCGTCGACGAACCAGTTGACCGTCTTCAGGCCGAACGGGTGCACCACGTCCTCGGCGTCGTGCATCAGGAAGGCGCCGAACTTCTGGCCGCTCTTCTCCTCGTACAGAAGGATGTTCTGCACGATCCAGTTCAGGCAGTCGGCCTTGGAAGTCGGGCCGTCGTGCGGCACCTCGGCCCGATGCACGTTGGGGAAGCGCTGACGCACCTTCTCGACCTCGCGCCGGGTCTCCGGGTCGTTGGCGTAGACCCCCACGAAGATGTGGTAGCGGCTGTAGTCGAAGGTGTTGTTGGTGTTGGCCACCATGCTGGCGATGACGTCCGACTCCTGCCAGGCGGGCACCATGATGGCGATCAGCTTCTCGGGCTCGCGTTCCAGCAGGGCTTGCGGCGCCGGCCGCTCCCAGAAGGTGCAGAACCGCACCAGCAGTCCCCACCAGTAGGCGAGATCGATCAGCAGATCGTCCAGCGAGCTGATCAGGATCAGCACCGCCGAGATGATCACCGCCCAGCGCAACACCTCCCAGTAGCCCAGGACGAAGGCGTACAGGTCCGCGCCCGTCGGCAGGAACGCCGTCAGGAGGTTCAGCCAGTACCCGAGGGTGATGGCCAGGACGGGAGACATGTCAGACCGCCGCCCGGATCTGTTCGCCGCCCGGCGCCTTGGCCGGGCTCCAGCGCGAGACGACGTCGGCGATACGCCCGGCCGCGAAGCCGTCGCCGAACGGGCTGATCGCGCGGACCATCTGCATCCGCTGGGGTTCGTTGGTCAGCAGGGCGGTGGCGGCCTCGACCACGTCGTCCGTCCGCGCGCCGACCAGCTTGGCCACGCCCGCCTCCACCGCCTCGGCCCGTTCGGTGGCGTCGCGCAGCACCAGAACCGGCACGCCAAGAACCGGGCCTTCCTCCTGCACCCCGCCGGAGTCCGAAAGGACCAGGGTGGCGCTCTTCAGGTGCGCGAGGAAGCCGAGGTAGTCCAGCGGCTCGACGATGCGGATGCGGTCCTGGTTCACCAGGGCCGCGTCGACACGACCGCGCAGCGCCGGGTTGGCGTGGGCCGCGAAAACGATCTCGATATCGGACACCTGGTCGCGAATCCGGAGCAGCGCGGCCAGAACCTGTTCCAATTCGGGACCCCAGTTCTCGCGCCGGTGCACGGTGACCAGCACCAGGCGCAGGCCATCGGTCAGCGGGACGGGCGTCACGCGGGCGCCCGACAGCCGAACGGCGTCGATTCCGGTGTTGCCGGTCATGTGGATTCGGTGCTGGGACACGCCCCCGCGCAGCAGGTTCCGGACCGCGGCTTCGGTCGGGGCGAAATGCAGGTCGGCCAGCTGACCGACGACGCACCGCCAGCCCTCCTCGGGGAAGGGTTGCTCCAGGTCGAAGGTGCGCAGGCCGGCCTCGACGTGGCCGATCGGAATCCGCCGGGCGAAGCCCGCCATGGCCCCGGCCGCCGTGGTCGAGGTGTCGCCCTGCACCAGCACCAGCTGTGGGGCCAGGCGGCCCAGAACGTCATCCAGCCGGTCCATGATCTGGGCGAAGCGTCCGCCCAGGGTGCGCTCCGGCGAGGGCGGGTCCAGCCGGATCTCCGGCGTGATTCCGAAAGTCTCCAGCGCCTGCGCGTTCAGGGAGCCCTGCTGCTCGGTGGAGATCCACACGGGCTCCAGCCCGGGCACGGCGCCCAGCGCGGCTCGAACCGGCGCCAATTTGACGACTTCAGGACGAGTGCCTGCAAGTATAGCGATCTTCACAACCAGCCCCACAACCTTATCGAGAGGTCTCGATCGTCGCGGTGTGCAACTCTCGCGCCCAACAGAGGCTGAGGGTCTTGTTGTCCGCCGTTCATCTACACGAACCCCCTCAGGCCCGGGCGGGCGTCTAGCCGGGGTAGGCGACCAGACCGCGGCTGCCTCAAGACCGCTTTACGGCAGCTTCACCGTTGCCTCAGCAGATCGTTCCACCGCCAGCTTCCGGTCCCCAGCACCACCCGCGCCGCGCCGGGGGCGTCGCTCATGGTGATCAGGACCAGGCCGCGCATGGTCTCGCGGCGGCAGGCCTGGGGGGCGAAGGCGACCTCCAGGGCGATGGCCTGACGCACGCCCGCCAGTCCCTTGCCCGACTGCCCCGGGGTCTGGCGCCAGTCGCCGTCCCAGACCAGCAGGGCCCGGCCCGGACCGGCGGCGCTATGGGCGCTGGCGATGGCCGCGCGCACATCGGCGTCGCCGCGCAGGGCGTTCTGGAGCTCGCGCACCATGTCGCAGCCGCCGCCGTCCCCGGAACCGCCGCCTCCGCCGCCCGCACCGCCCGCGCCTCCGGCTCCGCCGCCGGATCCCGCGCCGGCCCGCAGCGCTCCGGCCAGCTGGGCCTCGCCCACGGTCGGCATCGGAAGGGCGGGCGGCGCTTCAGGCGCTGCGGCGGGCAGGGGGACGGACGCCATCCGCGGCGTCGGCGGGGCCGGGCGCACGCGCAGGGGCGGGCGCGGCGCCGGCGGCCTGGGCGGGGCGGGCGCGGGATCAGGCGGTCCGGCGGGCGGCGTCGGCGTCTCCGCCTTCGGGCCGGGCGGCGGCGGCGCCTCGGTCGGCGCTGGCGGCGGCGGCGGGGGTTTCGGCGGCGGGATCAACTCCACCAGGATCGCCGGCGGCTCGACCGGCGCCGGCAGGGCGCCCGGATCGCCGCTGGCCGCGAACAGAACCGGCAGCAGGGCGGCGTGGGCCAGCACCGCGACCGCCGTCGCGCCGACCCTTCCGCCGTTTCGCCGTCGCCTCGCTTCGCGCATCCGATCTCCGGAACGATGTTAGATGAAAATCGCTGCCTCGATGATGAGTCGCGCCTCGCGTCAGCATCATGGCGCCGCACTACAAGTTGAAAGCAAGCTTTACCGTAAGAGATGACAGAGTATCTCGATGCAATAAATCGCATAGCTTCCATTCGTCTCATGCAACCTCATTCGCCGTTCGTCGTTGGGCAACCTGTGCTGGGCGGCTCGCGCGACAACCGGACCATGGCGCACCGGACCATTGATGGAGAGACTCTTGATCAGATCGAAACTCAGGATGGCCGCGGCCGCAGGCGTTCTTCTGGCCGTGGGCGTCGCCGCCTCGGGCTGCGCCAGCCACCGCTTCGTGCGCGATCAGACCGCCGTGGTCGATGCGCGCGTCACCACGGTCGAGGGCACCGCCGGCGAAGCGCTCGCCCGCGCCAACTCGGCCCACAAACTGGCCGAGGGCAAATTCCTGTACGAGGTCGTCCTGTCGGATGACTCGGTGAAATTCCCGACCGACATGCACGGTCTCTCGCCCGAGGCGGAACAGCGTCTTTCCGAATTCGCCCAGCGCCTGACCAGCGAGAACCAGAACGTCTATCTGGAGATCCAGGGCTATACCGACAGCGTCGGCGACGCCGCGCACAACGACCAGCTCGGCGAGGCCCGGGCCGAGGCCGTGCGCCGCTTCCTCAGCCGTCGGGGCGTGGCCCTGAACCGCATGGCGGCCATCTCGTACGGCGAGGAATCGCCGGTGGCCTCCAACGACACCCCCGAGGGCCGCGCCCAGAACCGGCGCGTGACCATCGTCGTCCTGGCGTAAGCCGCACGACGACGGACTTTCCCGGCGGCCGCGCGGTTGACGCCGCGCGGCCGTTCCCGTCTGTGTGTCGGCCCGCCTGTAGCCGAGTCCGACCATGACTGACGCCCTCAACCTCGCCTTCACCGACAGCCCGCTGAACCCGCTCGAGGTCGCCCTGAACGACAGTCTGGCGCCGCCCGCGGACATGGGCCTGTTCGAGGCCCTGCTGCTGGGCGAGGACCTGTTCGCCGTGCCCCAGCCGGACAGCGTCGGCGCCGGTCTTTCCGAGGGCGCCCAGATGATCAGCCCGGGGCAGGAGCTGATCCTGCGCGGCCTGCGCATGAAGGACGGCCGCGACACGGTCGCCCTCTTCACCGATCCCCAACGCGTCGCCCAGGTGTTCGGCGCCGACGCCGCCTTCATCGCCATCCAAGGCCGCCACCTGTTTGAACTGCTGCAGGACGCGGTGATCCTGATCAACCCGGCCGGCGGTCGCGGCGTGATGATGACCCCGGACCAGATCCGGGCCATTCTGGCTCGGGCTCCGGCGCGGATGGGGTAGGGGCCGCCGGCCGGGCCTAGACCAGCCGGTATTCATAGCTGGTGGGGCTCAGGCGATCGTCCTCCAGAAGCCACGGCGAAAGAACCAGAAGCGTCCCGCCCGAGGCGGACACGCCGTCCTTCCCCAGCTTGACGCCATGCACGACGAGGAGCGCGTTCAGCGGATGGGACGCGCGATGCAGCGCCACCTCGTTCCGCGTGACCAGGATGCTCTTGGGGCCCGCGGTCGTGCCCTTGACCTCGATGACCCAGTCCTCGCCGTCGCGCTGGGCGCGAAAGTCGCAGCTGTCGGTGGATGAGACGTCGGTGAAGGTGAACCCTTCCTGCGAAAGCCATTCCTCGGCGACGCGCATCGCGCGCAGTTCGACCGCCGTCTTGGCCGCGGTGTCGAGGCCCCATCCCTGTCCGCGCTGAGGTGGTTTGAACGGCGCCGCCATCTCCTCCGCCAACTGCAGGATGTGGACGACTTCCGCACTGGAGGAGCCGGGCGTGATCCCCGCCTCGTCGGCGCGATAGAGTTTGGCCAGCGCGCCGGAAAACAGAATGAGATCGCCGACCAGCGCCTCGTCGGCGGGTATCGATCCGTCGGCGTAGAATTTCGAGAACAGGGCCGTTCGTTCGTAGGCCGCCGCCAGATGCTGCCGGCCCAGAACGACGCCGGCCTGCACCGCCTCATCGTGGGCCAGGTCGTTCCTCACGACGGAGCGTCCCCAATCGACCAGCTCAGCGGCTTCGCCTCGGCCCAGGCTTTTGAATTGTCGGCCTTCCCCGGTCGTAGATCCGTGGATCAGGCACAGGGAGACGCCGGCGCCGTCCGGATGGAAGAGATAGCTGATGGACCAGCCCTTGGTCGGGGCCGGCGCCATTCTCCTGGAATAGAGCCTGACCCACGGGATGACGGCCTTGCGGCCCGAGCCGTCGCTGCCCCGGACTTCCAGATCGTCCCCGTAGCGTCCCAACACCCGCGCGATTTCAAGACGCCACTCGTTTATCTCCAGCCGCAGGGTGTCGCGAACCAACTCACCCCTCAGCGCCATGGCCGGCGTGCCGACCGACGAATGTTCGTGCTGGAGCGAGATGATGGATTGCAGGATCGACGAGAGTGACATGCGCCTTTGCGCGCCTCCCCCGCGCCCTCGGCGGGTTCCTATCTCAGGTAGGAAGCAAACCTATCCGCCTACTCTAGGTTAGGCATGGCGCGAGGGGGGACAGCAACAGGTTTTAGTCGGCCTGAGGTGTCTTCACCGCCCTAACGCTTCCTGAACCGCGTCGCCTCGGCCGCCATCTTCGATCCCCAGTCGTCGCCGCGGTCGTCCGGGCCCGGTTCGGGCTGGAAGGGCAGTTCGCCGGCGACGCCGCGCATGGCCAGCGCCAGCGGCAGGGTCCAGTGGGCCAGCATGCGCAGGGGCTTGCGCTTGGCGTCCGCGACATCCCAGCCCTCGGCCTCGAAGGCGTCGGCCAGGTCGAAGCCGGTGAGGCGCTCGATACCGTCCCAGTCGGCGGGCAGGGCCACGGCCTCCGCCTCGTCCGGGGTCAGGCCGAAGGCGGCCTTCGCCGCCTCGGCGATCTCGGGGAATTCGTCGCGCGTGTCGGGGTCGGCGAGGCGCGGCTTCATCAGCGCCTTCATCTCCAGGGCGTCGAGGCCCGGCAGGTCGATCAGGCGGCGCAGGGGAGCTTGGGTCATGGGCGCGGTGTAGCGTGTCGGGCTCAAGGACGACAGAGAGGAGGCGACAGCGGCGGCGAAGAGGTGGAGGATGGGCTCCCCTTCGCCGAGATCATTTCATGCCCGCTTCCGACGCCGCCAAGCCGCCCCGCCTCGCCGTGCTGATCGACGCCGAGAACGCCTCGGCCCGGATCGCCGAGGCCCTGTTCACCGAGATCGCCACCTTGGGCGAGGCCTCGGCGCGGCGCATCTACGGCGACTTCTCCAGCGCTCAGCTGGCCGGATGGACGCGGGTCCTGGCCCGCTTCGCCATCCAGCCGCAGCAGAATTTCGCCAACACCAAGGGCAAGAACTCCGGCGATATCGCCCTGGTGATCGACGGCATGGACCTGCTGCATTCGGGCCGGTTCGACGGCTTCTGCCTGGTCTCCTCGGACGCCGACTTCACCCGGCTGGCGTCGCGGATCCGCGAGGAGGGGGTCGATGTCTACGGCTTCGGCGAACAGAAGACGCCCGAGAGCTTCCGGCAGGCCTGCACCCGCTTCATCTACACCGAGAACCTCAGCGCCCCCGCCGCCGAGGGTTCGGTCGCCGCGCCGGCGGGCAAGACGGCGCCCGCGCCGTCCGTGCGCCGCAAGCCGTCCGAGGCCGCGCGCCTGATCGCCTCGGTCATCGCCGACATGGACGAGGACGGCGACGGCTGGGTGACGGTCGGCGGCATCGGCAACCGGCTGCGCAACGCCTATCCCGACTTCGATCAGCGGTCCTACGGCCACGCCAAGCTGTCGGACCTGATCCGCGCCACCGGCCGCTTCGATGTGGAGACCGGCCAGGGCGGCGCGATGCGGGTGCGCGACAAGGCCTAGAAGCGGACGACGGTCCGCACGGCCTTGCCCGCGTGCAGGTCGTCAAAGGCGGCGTTGATGTCCTCAAGCGCGACGACGCCGGTCAGCAGCCGGTCGACCGGCAGACGGCCCTCGCGGAACAGGGCGATGTAGCGGGGGATGTCGCGCGACGGGATGGCCGTGCCGATATAGCTGCCCTTCAGGGTCCGCTCCTCGGCGACCAGATTGACGACGTTGACCGCCAGCGCCGCCTCGGGCGGGGGCAGGCCGGCGGTGACCGTGGTCCCGCCCCGGCGGGTCATCTTCCACGCCGCCTCCAGCGCCCGGACCGAGCCGGCCATTTCCAGGACCACGTCGGCGCCGCCGCCGGTCAGGGCGCGCACCTGTTCGACGGCGTCGGCGTCCGCGGCGTTGACGGTGAGGACGGGGCCGAGGGAGCGGGCCAGCGCCAGCTTGTCCTCGGACAGGTCCACGGCCACGACGGGGCTGGCGCCGCTGGCCAATGCGCCCAGCACCGACGCCAGGCCGACGCCGCCCAGACCGACCACGGCCACCGACTGCCCGGCCTTGACCTGCGCGGTGTTCACGACGGCCCCGACCCCGGTCAGGACGGCGCAGCCGAACAGGGCGGCGTGCTCGAACGGCAGGTCGGCCGGGACCTTGACCAGCGACCGGCGCGAGACGACCGCGCGGTCTGCGAATGCGGAGCAGCCGAGGTGATGGTGCAGGTCGCTCTCGGGGCCGTGCAGGCGGACGCCGCCGCCCAGCAGTTCGCCCTTGCCGTTGGCCGCCGCGCCGGGCTCGCACAGGGCCGGGCGGCCGCCGGCGCAGGGCTGGCAATGGCCGCAGCTGGGCATGAAGACCATGACCACATGGTCGCCGGGCCGCAGGTCGTCGACGCCGGGGCCGACCGCCTCGACCACGCCGGCCGCCTCATGGCCCAGCGCCATCGGCATGGGGCGGGGCCGGTCGCCGTTGATGACGCTGAGGTCCGAGTGGCACAGGCCCGCCGCCCGGACCGCCACGAGGACCTCTCCGGCGTCCGGCGGGTCCAGGGTGACGGTCTCGATCGCCAGCGGACGGCTGTCGGCATAGGGGCGGGCGGCGCCCATGGTGCGGAGGACGGCGGCGCGGGTCTGGATCGGCGTGCTCATGACCAGACGCTAGACCATTTTCGCTTCGGGCCGGAACGGCCCGAATCCAGAAAATGGTCCAGCATTAAACTGGACCGAAATCTGGGTTGAGTTGGGCCCTGCCCAACCCAACCGATTTCGGTTCGGGCGCTTGACGCGGCGTCCGCCAAGCCCGAGCGTCGGTATCGGAAGTCGGCGCAGACCGGCTCCGAGGGACGAACGACCACACAGCGCGGCGCACTCATCCTGCGCTCAAGCAGCGAGGCGCCGCGCGCCGAGCGGTAGCGCACCTAAAAGAGGGAAGGGACTTAATGACCGGGACCATCGAACGCACGAAGCGCGGCGATTACCGCCGCTTCCAGCAGATCTCGACGCGCTGGATGGACAACGACGTCTACGGCCACGTGAACAATGTGGTCTATTATTCGTGGTTCGACACGGCGGTGAACCGGCTGCTGGTGGTCAACGGCGTGCTGGACATCCACGAGGGCACGACCATCGGCCTGGTGGTCGAGACGGGCTGCCGGTACTTCTCGCCGACGGCCTTCCCGGACGAGATCGAGGCCGGGGTGCGGGTGGCGCACGTGGGCTCAAGCTCGGTCCGCTACGAGATCGGCCTGTTCCGCAACAACGAGCAGGAGGCCGCCGCCGTCGGCTATTTCGTCCACGTCTATGTCGACCGAGAGACCAAGCGGCCGGTGCCCGTGGACGAGAAGATGCGCGGCTTCCTTGAGAGCCTGAAGAGCTGACCGGATGAAGAGCACGGCCCTCGCGCTTCTCAAGAAGGCCGAGACGGTGCTGCAGGAAAGCCGTGACGCTCGCGGGGAATGGCTCGCGTACAGAACCTCGCTTGCGCGTTCAGAGGCCGTGAAACGCTCGCTGGCCGAGGTGGACGCCGCGATCAGGCAGGCCCTCGCTAGCCACGCGGAGATGATGCGGGCCTATACGGACCTGGACGACGCCCTTGCGGCCATTAGCCGGGCGTCAGCCAGTACGCTGCCGCCACAAGGTGCGGAGGCCGGGGCGGTGGACCGGATGCAGATCGAGACCCTGTCTCGCGCTGACGCCGCGTTTGGACTCGCGCTCGACACGGCGGCGTTTCGTGTCGCTCAGGAGTGCGGACGTCTCGCCTCGGTCCTGGCGCCCAACGACAGCCAGACGCTGACTTCGCTGATCGATTCACTGGTGCGGAACGGCGCTGACGCCGCGGCCAACTTCACCCCGATCGGGAATTTCATCGCGATCTCGAAGGCTGTGCAGAGGGCGGCCGACGATATCGCCAATCACGTCTCCAAGCCCTGGCCGGTGGAGATCGTGCTGGCGGATGGATGGTTCAGCCTGTCTGATCGCCTGAAAGACCAGTTGGTTGAATGCGACAACTGGAACAAGCTCGTGGAGGCCGACCTCACATACCGGAGACATTCCATCCAGAACTCCGCCCTTTTCGGGACGGCGAGCGAATAGCGTCTCAGTCGTCCAGGCGGCCCATCAGGGCCAGGGCGCCGACGGCGGTCAGCACACCGAGCGCAAAGGCGCCGATGACGGCGCCGGTGGCGACGGCGGTCGGCACGGTGACGGGGCGGGCTTCGTACCACTCGACGATGTCGGCCTCATGCAGGTCGTCGTCGTGATAGCCCTCGGCTGCATAGATGGCGTCTTCGGCGGTCATGTCGGGGCTCCGTCTGCTGATCCGAAATGCCTGTAAAGCTCTACAGGTTCCTGAATCGTGACACCGCCGCCGCCTTCGGCTAGATCGCGGCTCCGACTTTCGACCCTTTGAGACGACCAGAGACCGAACCCATGGCCGGCCATTCCAAGTTCAAGAACATCATGCACCGCAAGGGGCGCGCCGACGCTCAGCGTTCCAAGCTGTTCTCCAAGCTGTCGCGCGACATCACGGTCGCCGCCAAGTCGGGCATGCCCGACCCCGCCATGAACCCGCGCCTGCGTCTGGCGGTGAACAACGCCAAGGCCGAAAGCCTGCCCAAGGACGTCATCCAGCGCGCCATCAACAAGGCCTCGTCGGGCGATGTCGATACGATGGAAGAGGTCCGCTACGAGGGCCGCGGCCCGGGCGGCGTCGGAATCATCGTCGAAGCCCTGACTGACAACCGCAACCGCGCCGCCTCCAACATCGGCGCCGCCTTCAAAAAGAACGGCGGGGCGCTGAGCGAGATGAACTCGGTCGCCTTCATGTGGGATCGCGTCGGCCAGATCATCTACAAGGCCGAGGCCGGCACCGAGGACGCCGTCATGGAAGCCGCCATCGAGGCGGGCGCCCAGGACGTCGAGAGCGATCTGGTCAAGCCGGACATCTATGAGGACGCGCCCGGCCATACCATCTGGACCGCCTTCGAGGATCTGAACGAGGTGGCCGAGGCCATGTCCAAGGTGCTGGGCGACCCGAAGTCGACCGCCATCGTCTGGAAGCCCCAGTCGGAGGTGCCGGTCACCGGCGAAGCCGTCGGCACCCTGCTAAAGCTGCTCGACGCGCTGGACGCCGAGGACGACGTGCAGAACGTCTATTCGAACGAGGACATCTCGGACGAAGACGCCGCCAAGTACGCGGGCTGACCCCGTACGCCGTCCAGCAGACGGCGCCTGAGGGGAAGCGGCGGGGCTTCTCTCTCTAGACGATGTAGGGCGACTTTTCCTCCAGCCAGCCGGAGTCATGGCTGATCGGCCGGCCCGGGCGGCGCAGGCGGATCATGCTGTGCAGGGCGTCGCTCAGCGCCATCAGCTGTTCGTCCGACAGTTCCACGGCGGCGCGGATCACCTCAGCCTTCAGGGCGGTGAATGTCTCAGGACAGAGGCCGCGTTCGGGCGGGGAAGTCATGACGTTGTCCTAGAAGCGGGCGGTGACGGCGAAGCCGAAACGGGATCGGGCGCCCGAAGGCCGCGGATCATCGACGGCGCGGGCGCCCTCCAGCTCCACCATGACCTTGTCGGCGACGGCGATGCGGACGCCGCCGCCGGCGGACATCAGGCTGTCGGACCGTTCGGCGAAGGGGCCGCGGGCGTTGACCATGACCTCGCCGCCATCGGCGAAGGCATAGAGCTCGCTGCCGGCGAACGGGCGGGGGACGAAGGCGGGGCGCCAGGCGGTCTCGATCTTGGCGCCGTAGCCGCTGTCGCCGACCAGCAGGCCCGATCCGAAGCCGCGGCCGAAGTCGGTCCCGCCCAGGCTGAACAGCTCGGCGGTCGGGGTGCGGTCTTGCGAATACTGCGCGGCGACAGCCCCGCTGACCCGGATGCTCCGGCCGAAGGCGCGGGCCCCGTCGACGCGGCCGTTGAGTTTGGTGAAATCGGCGTCGGTGAAGCCGTCGACTTCGGCGCCCAGGCCGTCGACACCGCGGCTGATCGTCAGGCTGGCGTTGAGGGTCGAGCCTGTCCCGATCTGGCCGAAGGCGGCGGAGGCGCGCAGGGCGCGGGTCTTCTCGGTCGCGCGCAGATTGCCGAACACGGCGTTGTCGCTGTCCAGGCTGTCCAGCCCGGCGCTGAGCACCAGGTTGCGGCGATAGCTGCGGATCATCGGCCAGCTGAGGACGGCGCCCAGGGTGGTGGCGTCGCCGTCCGCGCCCTCGACCCGGGTGCGCAGCCGCCCGGAGGCCAGCGTCACCGCCATCCCGTCCGCGCCGATCGGCTGGCGGTGGGACAGGCTCAGGAACTGGAACCGGTCGGGGTCGGTCGGGACGGTCAGGGCCAGCCGCGTCTGGTCGCCCATCCGCCAGCCCCCGTTCAAGGTCACCGCGCCGGTGACCTGGGTCCGGCCCAGCGTCCGGGAGCCGCGATTATTGATGTCGGTCTCGAACACCCAACGGCTGAAGTCGACGTCGAAGCCCAGATCGGTGGCGCCGGGCGTCGCCGACGGCGCGCTCTCCAGCGTCGTCTTCGCCCCGGGGATGTCGGCGATCAGCGACAGGTAGCGTTCAGCCGTCTCGCGGGTCAGCGGCGCCTCGGCGGCCAGCCGCCCGGCGTAACGGCGCATCAGATCCACGCTCGGCCGGGTGTCGCCATAGATGGCCACGCGGCCGACCCGGCCCGGCGCGGCGGTGATGCGCAGCAGGCCCGTGGCCGACTCGCGGGTGTCGATGGAGACGATGGGCAAGGCGGCCCGGCGCGACAGGGTCGTGCTGACCGCGGCGCGCAGCCGGGCCAGGCCGTCGGCGTCGAGGGTCTGGCCGATGAAGGGATCGACCGCGGCGCGGATCTCGTCCGCGGCCACGGGCGGCGTCCGGATATCGACGGCGCGCAGCACGAACGGGGCGACCGGCGCATCGGCGCCTTCCGCCTCGGCGGGGGTCGGGGTCGGGGGCGGGGGCTGTTCGGGCAGGGGCTGGCTGCGGTCCAGCCGGCCGCGATCGACGATCAGTCCATCCTGGGGACCGTCGGGGGCTGTCATCAGAAGAGCGGCCAGCACGGCGGGGGCGATCATTCACGACATCCTTGCAAGGGACGAGAGGCGGGCGGCGTCGAAAGGCGACGCCGCCCGTCCATTCTCAGTGGCCGCCGCCGGGGCGCAGGCCGCCCAGCAGGCCGCCGACCGGGTTGGCTCCGCCCGTCGCGCCGCCGTTCAGCAGCCCGCCGACCGTGCCGGTGACGCCGCCGAGGACGCCGCCGACGGGATTGGTCCCGCCCGTGGCTCCCGGCGCGCCGCTGACTCCGACGCCGACCGGCTGTCCGTTCGACAGGATGTTGCCCGTCACCGCCGTGCCGGAGGCTCCGGTGGGCGACAACACGTTCAGATCAATGGCCGGATTGCCGCTGCCGGAACCGACGACCTGATGACTGCCGACCGTGAGCCCCAGCAGTCCGGTGGCCGGACCCGAGGCGTTGGTCACCGGCGTATTCGGCGTGCCGGCGCCGACCGTGGCGATCTGCCCGCCGGACAGGACGCCGACCGTGGCGACCGAGCCTGTCTGCTGTGTCGGAGACAGGACGCTGACGCCGAGCGGGCCGCCGGTTCCACCTTGGCCGAGGACCGTGCGGTCGCCGACGGTGACGCGGCCCAAGGGGTCGGTCAGGCCGGTCAGGCCGGTGGTCTCGCCCAGATCGCTCAGGCCGCCGACCAGTCCGCCGCCGATGCCGCCGGGCGCGCCCGGGGTTCCGGGACCTCCGGGCGTACCGGGAGGGCCGGACGGTCCGGGTTCGCCTGGAGCGCCCGGAGCGCCCGGAGCGCCTTGTCCGCCGTCGGAGCCGAAGCCGCCTCCGCCGCCGAGTGAGTATGATCGGTTTCCGTTGCAGCCCGCCACCATGAGCGCCGCGGCGATGCCGCAGCAGATCAAGGCGTTGGGAGCGCTAAAGGTTGTGTGACCCATGGTATTCTCCTTTCCCGAGCCGAAAAAGGAGCGATCCCCCAGGTGGTTCCCTTGGGGTTCCAAGTAATCACTCATTCGTGATCAGGTTAGGAAATTGTTAATACTATATTAACCTAGGAAATTCAGTCGTGGCGGCAATTTCAATAGCAAGGCTTGATGTATTCGTTGATGTTACAACATACGCAGCCGGAGCTTTGCTGTTGTGATGAAGGTGCGGACTACTTTCCGTACGCCTTCACCAGTTCGAACAGGAAATCTCGTCCTTCATACAGTGACCGGACGCGAATGCGTTCGTTCAGCCCATGCACGCCGCCGCCGTCGGGGTCGGAGAACAGGCCGGTGACGCCATAGGTCGGGATGCCGGCGGCGTTGGTGAAGCGGCCGTCGGTGGCGCCTGGGCTCATCGATGGGACCACCGGCACGCCCGGCCACAGATCGGCGGCGATGCGGCGGATCGGATCGACGATGGCGGGGCTCAGCGGCGGGGGCGGCGATGTGGGATCGATCTGGCCCGGAATCGTCACCGCGATGTCCCGATCCGCCAGCACCCGCTCCAGTTCGGCGCGCACCGCCTGTGGATCGTGACCCGGCAGGATGCGGCAGTTCACATTGGCGGTCGCGCGTTGGGGCAGGGCGTTGGGCGCGTGGCCCGCATCGACCATAGTCGCCACGCAGGTGGTGCGCAGCACGGCGTTCCATGCCGGATCGGCCGCGGAAAGCCGCTGCGCCGCCCGCTCGCGGATGTCCAGATTGGCGGCCGCGGCGACCTCGCGCATGGGCAGGGCGTAGGCGGGCGTGACCTCGGCCAGGGCGGTGAAATAGGCCCGGACCGTCGCGTTCGGCTCGGTCGGGAAGGTGTAGCCGCCCAGTCGGGTCAGGGCGGCGGACAGGCGGTAGATGGCGTTGTCCGCAACCGGCCGCGACGAGTGGCCGCCCGGATTGGTGATCTCCAGCCGGTAGTCCTGATAGATCTTCTCGCCGGCCTGGATCTCCAGCGCCACGCGGTTTCCGTCCGCGTCCAGACGCCCGCGCGCGCCCTCGTTCAGGGCGAAGTCCGCCTGCAGCGCGTCGCGATGGTGCTCCAGCAGCCACGAGACGCCGTTGAAGGTGTCGGAGGTCTCCTCGCCGCAGGTCAGGGCGATCTTGATGTCGCGACGCGGGGTGAAGCCCTGCGCCTTCAGCCGGATCAGGGTGTCGACCCAGATGGCCGCCTGGGCCTTGTCGTCCTGCGCGCCGCGCGCGTGGAAATAGCCGCCCTCCTCGACGAGGGTGAACGGATCACGGTCCCAGTCCTCGCGGCGGGCCTCGACCACGTCGATGTGGGCCAGCAGCAGGATCGCACCGGCCGACGGGTCCGACCCGCGCAGCACCGCCGACAGATTGCCGTCCTTCGGCCGCTCCGCCGGGACCAGCACGCGCACGTCGGCGGCCGGATAGCCGGCGGCCAGCAGCCGCGCCGCCATCCGCTCGGACGCCAGGGTGCAACTGCCCTCGGACAGGGTGGTGTTGGTCTCGATCAGTTCCTCGTAGAGGCCGCGAAACGCCTGCTGGTCGGGCCGGGGCGCGGCTTCCTGGGCCCGCGACGGGGCGCCCCCGAAGGCGATGAGGGCGACCGCGATCGCGGCGACGGTTCCGGCGGACTTGGACATCAGGCTTCTCCCCAGCAGCCAGACGCTAGCGCGGCGCGGCGCGGCTGTCTCGGGCGTTGCAAGACAGGGGGCTGACCGGTCAGGATAGGGCCGGGGAGGCGCCATGACGCACAGCTATGACGATCCGGCGGATGCGAGGCCGCGCGGCAGGACCGAGCGGTGGCTGATCCGCGCCTTCAGCGCGACCCTGGCGGTCGCGACCGTCGTGTCGCTGGTCCATCTGGTCGGCCAGTATCGACAGGCCGGACCTTATCGCACGGCGCAGGCCGCCGAGCGGGCCGCGCGAGCCGCCCAAAGGGCGCTTGAACGCCAACCGCCCGTGGCGACTCCTGTCGCCGAGGCGTCGTCGTCGATCCCCCTCACGGTCCCCGTCTCGCCCACGGGCGATCCCTCTTACGGCGATGCGCCCCCCGATACGGAGCAGCGCGGCGTATCGTCCGAGCGTGGGAGCCGTGAGCCGTCCTGGGGGCCGCTGCGCTGGTCGGTCCCGCCGGCCTGGCCATCGGTCGGAGACGACGCCTACCCGTCGGGCGTCACCCGCATGAGCGTTCGGTTCCGCTGCAACGTCAGCCGCGGCGGGACCCTGTCGAGCTGTTCGGCGACCGAGGAGCCCGCGGGCACGGGGCTGGCCGCGCGGACGCGGCCCGCCCTGGCGGGCGCGCGCATGGAGCCGCTGACGGCCAACGGCCGCACGGTCGAAGGCACGGTCACGCTCGGCGTGTCCTACACCGCCACCCCTCGATGGGTGAGGCCGCCTCAGCCGACGCCGCCGCCGGCCGAGGCTGAAAAGCCGCCGGTCTACGTGCCGCCGTCGACCCTGCCGCCTGCCGATCGGCTGGAAACGCCCCTGGCTCCGTCGCCGGAACCCACGCCGGCCGGCTGATCGCCGGAACCGCTACGCTCGACCACCGTTGCTCGCCCATGGACATGAGCGACCTGCCCGGCTTCACCCTTCCACTTCTGGCCGCCGTCCTGGCCGGCGGGCTGATCGGCTTCGAACGCGAATGGCGGGGGCGGGCGGCGGGCTTTCGCACCCACATCCTCGTCTGCCTGGCTTCGGCCCTGCTGATGGAGGCGGCGGTGTCGCAGGGCGCATGGCGGTTCCTGCCGGTCGCGGGCGCCGCAGTGGTGGCCGATCCGGCGCGTCTGGCGCACGGCGTCCTGACCGGGATCGGCTTCCTGTGCGCCGGGGTGATCTTCCGCGCGGGCTTCTCCATTCACGGCCTGACCACGGCGGCGTCGCTGTGGATCACGGCCGCGATCGGCCTGCTGTTCGGGGCGGGCCTGTATGGGCTCGGCTTGGTCGGGACGGTGCTGACGGTCGCCATCCTGGTCGTCCTGCGGCTGGTCAGCCTACGCCTGCCGCAGAAGGCGGTGATCGACGCCCAGATCGTCTGGCGGCGCGACGCGACCGGCGCCGAGGATCGCATCGAGGCGGCGCTGGCCGGCATCGACCGCTCCTCCACGGTGGACCATTTCGAACTGATCGACGGCGGCGCCGCCCTGCGTCGCAGCTTCCGCTTCAAGGTCGAAGGCGAGCCGGCCCTGAAGACGCTCGCGGCCCGCCTGCGCGGCATCGACGGCGTGATCGGCTACTCGCTGGATCCGCGCGACGACTGACCCCTGCTTGCCCGCTGCTTGATTGAAACCGCCGGACTGGCCTAGGTTCGGGATTCGTCAGTTTGCGGAGCGAATTTCATTGCTGAACTTTGATCTGGTCTGGCCCGTGCTTGCGGCCATGACGGCCGGGGGGCTGATCGGCGTCGAGCGGACCTATCACGGCCATCCGGCGGGCTTTCGCACCCACATCCTGGTCTGCCTGACCAGCTGCGTGCTGATGCTGGCGGCCATGCACCAGTCGACCTGGGCCTTCACCGCCCTGCCAGGGCAGAATGTGGTGGTCGATCCGACGCGGATGTCGCACGGCCTGCTGACCGGCATCGGCTTCCTGTGCGCGGGCGTGATCTTCCGCGAGGGATTTTCGGTCCACGGCCTGACCACGGCGGCGTCGTTGTGGGTGACCTCGGCCATCGGCGTGCTGTTCGGCGTCGGCATGCTGCCGCTGGCCCTGCTGGCGGCGGGCGCGACGCTGGCGGTGCTGGCCGTACTGCGCCTCGCCGACGCCAAGCTGCCCCACATCGGCGTCATGGACGTGGTGCTGAAGTGGCGGCGCAACGCCGCTCCGGGCGAGGCCGTCGTCCGCAACCTGCTGCGCGACTCGGGCATGAAGGCCGTCCGTCTGGGCCACGTCATCTCGCAGGACGGCAAGGTCCACGAGCACCACATGAAGGTGAAAGGCGCCATGCCCCTGGACGTCGACGGCCTGGTCGCCCGTCTGTCGCAGGAGGACGATCTGTCCGGCTTCTTGGTGATGCCCAGAGACGAATAGGCCCGACGAACAGGCCTCAGGCGCAGAAGGCGACCATGGCGTCCAGGAACACCGCCATGCCGTTGCGGCTCCATAGCCAGAGCCCCAGCCCGGTCAGGACCAGCGCCGCGCCGCCGATGGCCAGCTTGCGCGTCATTGCGCCGGGACCGCTTTAGGCCGGAGCAGCGGCGCTTCCCGGATCGGCAGATTGGCGGCGGCGGCCAGCAGGCCCAGGGCGATCGAGACCATCCAGATCAGGTTGTAGGAGCCGGTGACGTCGAAGGCCACACCCGCCGTCCAGGCGCCGAGGAAGGCCCCGACCTGGTGGCTCAGGAAGACGATCCCGCCCAGCGCCGACAGGTGCCTCAAGCCATAGATCTGGGCCACCAGCCCATTGGTGAGCGGCACCGTGCCCAGCCACAGGAAGCCGAAGGTCGCGGCGAAGACCAGCACGCTGACCGACGACAGGGGCAGGATCATGAACAGGACGATGGTCACGGAGCGCAGGCCGTAGAGCAGGGCCAGCAGGTTCTTCTTCGACCGCTTCGAGCCCCAGGCGCCCCACAGCCAGGAGCCCGCGATGTTGAACAGGCCGATCAGGGCCAGGGACCAGGCCCCGACCTCGGCGGGCAGGCCCTGGTCGCGGATGTAGGACGGCAGGTGGGTGCCGACGAAGGCGATGTGGAAGCCGCAGACGAAGAAGCCCGCGTTCAGTAGCCAGAACGAACGGTCGACGAACGCCTCCTTCAGCGCCTCGCGGATCGGTGGGCCGTCCTGCTGGCCGATCGAGGCGGGCGGCTTGCCCGCGATGCCGATCGCCAGCAGCGCGATCACGGCGATCAGGCCGGCCATGACGAACAGGGTCAGCCGCCAGTCCAGGGCGTCCAGCAGGCCCTGCGCGGCGGGCACGACCAGGAACTGGCCGAGCGATCCGCCGGCGGTGACGATGCCGAAGGCCAGGGTGCGCTTCTCGGCGGGCACGATCTTGCCGACCGCGCCGAGGATGACGGTGAAGGTACAGCCGGCCATGGCCAGGCCCACCAGGGCGCCGAAGCCGACGGCGAGGCCCAGCGCGTTCACCGCCGTCGCCGCGATGATCAGCCCGACCGCATAGACGGCGGCCCCGACCACGGCGACACGGCCCGCGCCGTGCCGGTCGGCCCAGGCCCCGACGAAGGGCTGCAGAAGGCCGAACAGCAGGTTCTGGCCGGCGACGATCAGGCCGAAGGTCTGGCGGTCCACGCCCAACTCCAGGCCCAGCGGTTGCAGGAACAGGCCGAACGACTGCCGCACCCCCATCGACAGGGTCACGATCACCGCCCCCGCCAGGATCATGGTCCAGGCGCGGTTCGACAGCTTCGGGTGCAGGACGTCAGACATGGGCTTCGACTTCCCGCAGCAGGGCGATCAGGGCGGCTTCGCGGTCGCCGAGGGTTTCGGACACCTTCGCCTGCGCCGCGCGCCAGTGGGGCATCGCGTCGTTCAGCTTTTCGAGGCCCGACGGCGTCACCGACAGGCGCTGCCCGCGCTCGCCCTTCGGCGAGGCGGCGTCGATCCAGCCCTTCTTCACCAGCGGCTGCAGGATGCGCCACAGGGCGCTTTTCTCATGGGCGGTGGCGTCCGCCAGCTCCGTCAGCGTCGGCCGGTCCAGCCGCGACAGGGTCCGCGTGACCGAGAATTGCGTGACCGTCAGCCCGACCGGCGCCAGCGCCTCGTCATACAGTCGCGTCAGGGCGCGCGAGGTGCGGCGCAAGCGGCCGCAGATGCAGGGGGTGGTGTCCATTGCATACGCAAAGCACGACTTCATTGCGTATGCAATGGTCGATGATCGCATCCGGTCATTGTCCGTTAGGCATCTCTCGGGCAATAACGGAACGGATGGCGAACGAAACGACTCGGATACTCGGTCTGGATCCCGGCCTCAGACGCGCCGGATGGGGGGTCGTGGCCTCCGAAGGCTCGCGGCTGCGCTGGATCGCGCACGGCGTCGTGACCCCGCCCGAGACCGCCCCGTTCAGCGAGCGGCTGCTGCACCTGCTAGACGCCCTGAGCGCGATCTGCACCGAATACGCCTGTGACGAGGCGGCGGTGGAGGAGGTGTTCGTCAACATGAACCCGTCCTCGACGCTGAAGCTGGGCCATGCCCGCGCCGCCGTCATGCTGGCCCCCGCGAAATGCGGCCTGCCGGTCGCGGAATATTCGCCCAACCTGATCAAGAAGGCGGTGGTCGGCGCCGGCCACGCCGACAAGGGCCAGATCGCCTTCATGGTGAAGCGGCTGCTGCCCTCGGCCGGCGACGTGAAGGCGGACGCCGCCGACGCCCTGGCCGTCGCCATCACCCACGCCCAGCTGCGCAAGCGCGCGCTTCTGACAGCCCTGCGAGGCGCGGCATGATCGGACGTCTTCGCGGCGTGCTGGCCGAGGTCGAGCAGGATCACTGCCTGATCGACTGCGCCGGGGTCGGCTATGTCGTCGCCTGCGGGGCCCGCACCCTGCAACGCCTGCCCGCGCCCGGCGACGAGGCGACCCTGCACATCGAATCGAACTGGTCCGCCGAGAACGGCCCGCGCCTGTACGGCTTCCTGACCCGCGACGACCGGCGCGCCTTCACCACCCTGACCGGCATCCAGGGCGTCGGCCCCAAGGCGGCGCTCAGCGTTCTGGATGTCCTGCCGCCGGGCGAACTGGCCGCCGCGGTGGCGCGCGAGGACAAGGCGGCGGTGGCCCGCGCCAACGGCGTCGGCCCCAAGCTGGCCCTGCGCATCGTCACGGAATTGAAGGGCAAGCCGCTGGGCGACACCTCCTTCACGCCCTCCGCGCCTGGCGTCCACGCCGAGATCGCGGCTCCGACCCCCAGCCTGACCGGCGAAGCCGTCTCGGCCCTGCTCGGACTCGGCGTGGCCGAGGTCAACGCCCGCCGCGCGGTGGATCAGGCCCTGATCCGCCTGGGTGAGGACGCCGACCTGTCCGCCGTCATCCGCGCCGCCCTGCAGGAGCTGGGGCGTTGACCGACGACCGCATCATCTCCGCCGAGCCCGCCCCCGGTGAGGCCTATGACCGCGCCCTGCGGCCCCAGACCCTGTCCGAGTTCGTCGGCCAGGAGCAGACCAAGGGCAATCTGAAGGTCTTCATCGACGCCGCCCGCGCCCGCAACGAGGCGCTGGACCATGTGCTGCTGTTCGGCCCTCCGGGGCTGGGCAAGACGACGCTGGCGCAGATCGTGGCGCGCGAGCTGGGCGTCGGCTTCCGCGCCACCTCCGGCCCCATCCTCGCCAAGGCCGGCGACCTGGCCGCCATCCTGACCAATCTCGAACCGCGCGACGTGCTGTTCATCGACGAGATCCACCGTCTCGCCCCGACGGTGGAGGAGATCCTCTATCCGGCCATGGAAGACCATGTGCTGGACCTGATCATCGGCGAGGGGCCGTCCGCGCGCTCCGTGCGCATCGATCTGGCCCCCTTCACCCTGGTCGGCGCCACGACCCGCGCGGGCCTGCTGGCCACGCCGCTGCGCGACCGGTTCGGCATCCCGATGCGGCTGGAGTTCTACACTCCGCAGGAACTCACCCGCGTGGTCATGGGCACGGCGCGCAAGATGGGCGCGGCGATCACCGAGGACGGCGCGCTGGAGATCGCCTCGCGCTCGCGCGGCACGCCCCGGGTCGCGGGCCGCCTGCTGCGCCGGGTGCGCGACTTCGCCTCCGCCGAGGGCGCGACCTCCATCGACAGACTCGCCGCCGCCCGCGCCCTGGCCCGGCTGGAGATCGACGAGGTCGGCCTGGACGCCAACGACCGCCGCTTCCTCAAGGCCCTGATCGAGAACTACGGCGGCGGCCCCGTCGGCATGGACACCCTCGCCGCCGCCATCGCCGAGGCGCGCGACGCGGTCGAGGACGTGATCGAGCCCTATCTGCTGCAGCAGGGCTTCATCCAGCGCACCCCCCGCGGCCGCATGGCCTGCGCGCGCGCCTACAGCCATCTGGGCCTGACCGAACCGCCCAAGGTTCCCCAAGCCGGCGACCTGTTCGGGGGCAAATAGCCTTCACCTGCGCGCCGAACCCCGGCATGGTTGGAGCAGGGAGGCCGCATGGCGAAACGGACAATCCGCGTTGAACGCCTGATCGCCGTCCTCGGCGTGGCCGTCATCCTGCTCGGCGCGCTTCTGGTCTGGCTGGTCAGCCGCAACGCCTTCGGAACGCCCGAGCCGACGCCCGAGCAACGCGCCCAGGCCCAGGTGCATCGGCTGGTCGGCCGTCAGGCGCGCGTCACCTATACGGAGACCGGCCGCCGCCGCGCGGTCTGCGGCTACATCCGCAACGGCGATGACATCGTCGCCTTCATCTCCCGCCCCAATCGCCTGATGTTGGAGACCGATCCGCTGAAGGTCGAGTTCGACCAGTTGCAGGGCGACCTGTGCCCCGGCTTCCTCAAGCGTCATGAAGAGCTGGTGCGATGACCGACCGTCCCACCGCCGGCCGTTTCGAAGGACGCGAGCATCGCCTGCCGGTCCGCGTCTATTACGAGGACACCGACTTCACCGGCCTCGTCTACCACGCCAACTACGTCCGCTATTTCGAGCGGGGGCGGTCCGATTGCCTGCGCCTGATGGGCGTCGGCCATGCGGAGCTGCTGGACGGCGACCAGCCCATGGCCTTCGTGGTCTCCAAGATGAACCTGACCTTCCTCAAGCCCGCGCGCATCGACGATGAGCTGGTGGTGCGCACCTGGTATGAGGCCGTGAAGGGACCCCGCCTGCTGATCGCGCAGGAGATCGTGCGCGGCGATGACGCCCCCACCGAAAGCGTCCTGTGCCGCGCCGAGGTCGAGGTCGTCTGCATCCACATGGACGGCCGCCCGCGCCGGCCCACCAAGACCCTTGTTGAAAAGGTCCGCCCCTGGCTGGCCGACGAAAGGAAGCCCTGACATGGCCCAGACCTCCGAGATGACCGGCCGCCAGGCCTGGACCCTGCTGGCCATCGTCACCCTGTTGGCCGTCCTGCTGCTGGGCGGCGGACTGGTCGGCTGCCCCTACTACAAGGTCTGGGAGCGCAAGATGGCCGGTCAGGCCGAGCTGCAGTATCAGCAAGGCGCTCGCCAGGCCCTGATCGCCCAGGCCGCCGCCGAGGACGAGGCCGCGATCAAGCGGGCCGAGGCGGCCACCCGTCGGGTGCGGGGCTGGGCCGATGCGGCCAAGCGCGGCTGCGAGGATCTGGGCCGTCCGAATGATCAGGCCTGCGAGAACCAGCTGCTGCGCGACGCCGCCACCTATTCGATCGCCAAGGAAGGCCACGAAGGTGTGATCATCAGCGTCGGGGCCCCCGTCTCGGTGGCCGTGCAGCCGAACGCCGCCCGCTCGCCGGAATAGCTTGAGGCGAGAGCGGCGGCGCATTGCGAACCTGTCACGTGCACGAGCGTGACCGTGCCGCTACAGGACACTAAACCCGGCTGACGACATCTGACTCGCCACAGAACCGCCACGCCCGTCCGCTGCACAGGACGGACACGCAAGGACGCCTGAATGACCATCGCTGCAGACCCCTCGATGCTGAATCCCGTCGACCTGTTCCTGCGGGCCGACCTCGTCGTGAAGGCCATCATGGTCGGTCTGGCGCTCGCCTCGGTCTGGTCGTGGGCGGTGATCATCGACAAGGCGATCCGGTTCTCCGCACTGAACGGTCAGGCCAACGCCTTCGAGGACGCGGTCGGCTCGGGCCGGTCGCTGGAAGAGATCGCGGCGCAGGCCGGTCCGAACCCTTCGCATCCCCTGCCGCGCATGCTGGTGATCGCCCTGTCGGACTGGCGCGAGGCCCGCACGCGCGGCCCGCTGACCGAGGGGCAGGGCAATCTGCTGATGGCGCGTATCGACCGCGCGCTGGACAGCCTGATCGCCCGTGAGGGTCAACGGGTCGAGAACGGTCTCGGCGTCCTGTCGGTGGTCGCCACATCCTCGCCCTTCATCGGCCTGTTCGGCACGGTCTGGGGCATCATGAACGCCTTCGGCGCCATCGCCTCGGCGGGCAACACCAATCTGACGACGGTGGCCCCGGCCATTTCGGAAGCCCTGTTTGCGACGGCCATCGGCCTGTTCGCGGCCATCCCGGCCTATATCGCCTACAACAAATTCTCGATCGACGCGGGCAAGTTCACCGGCCGTCTGGAGAGCTTCGCCGACGACCTGCAGGCCGCCGTGGCCCGCCGCCTGGGCGCGCCCTCGTCCGAACCGCGCCGGGAGGCCTGAGCCATGGCCCTGGGTGGAGCAGGCGGAGGCGGCCATGTCCGCGGCCGCCGCCGGGCGCGCAAGCGTCCGCTGAGCGAGATCAACGTCACCCCGCTGGTGGACGTCATGCTGGTGCTGCTGATCATCTTCATGATCTCGGCGCCCCTACTGACGACAGGCGTCGAGGTGGAGCTGCCCAAGACCGAAGCCAGCGCCGTCGATACCGAAAGCCAGCCGGTGACGGTCTCGATCAAGGAGAACGGCGAGATCTTCGTCGGCGACGGCGAGGTGCGCTGGGATCAGCTGCTCGCGCGTGTCGCTGAGGAAGGCGGCGCGGACGCCCGCGAGAAACCGATCTTCATCCGCGCCGACGGCCGGGCTCCCTATCAGGCGGTGGCCCGCGTCATGGCCCGCCTGTCGTCGGAAGGTTTCACCAAGCTGAACCTGATCACCGACACCGCCGCGACGCCCGGGGAGGGCTGACGGCGTGGAGCGGCCCGGAGTAGCTCTGGTCGGCGCGTTGGCGGTGCACGCCCTGATCGGCGCCGGCCTGGTGTGGATGGTGCTGTTCGCGCCGACCCCGCCGCGCCTGCCGGTCAACAACGCCATACCGGTCCAGATCGTGTCGGACACGCTGGTGTCCGGCGGCGGAGAGATCACCCCAAGCGACGAACCGACCACCGAGGAGGCCAACACCGCCCCGGTGGAGGCTCCGGTCGAACCGCCTCCGCCGGAGCCGACGCCGCCCGCGCCTGCGCCGCGTCCGACCCCGCCGCGCCCCGCGCCCCAGCCGACGCCGCGCCCGCCGGAGAAGCGTCCCCCGACGCCCCCGCGTCCCCAGCCGCCGCGCCCCCAACCTCCGCGCCAGCCGCCCCAGCCCAGCTTCGACCCGAACGCCAACGCGGGGCCGCTGCGCAACAATCCGGGTCCCGCCCGCCGCCCACCGCCCGGCGGTGGCGGCGCCGGTCCGGTCCAGCAGAGTTCGGGTCCGCAGATCACGGCGATGTTCCAGCAGATCATCCCGAACTGGATTCTGCCCTGCGACGTGCCCGAGGCCCGCAACCTGCGCATCCAGATGGATGTCACCCTGTCGCGCGACGGCCGGATCACGGCGGGCCCGACCCTGATTTCGCCGCGCTCGGATCCGGTCTGGCGCGCCTCGGCCGACGCGGCCATGCGCGCCCTGCGCCAGACCGCGCCGTTCGACGTGCCCGACGGTTTCACCGGCGGCTCATTCCGCCCGACCTTCAACACCGAAGAAGCCTGCCGGAACCGGTAGGAAAGGTTCTGACGAACCCTGACGGGGCCTGAAAGTCGCCCCAATCACGGCCATGCTGGCCATAAGCGACCGGTTCGGCGACAAGAACCGGCGGACGTTTGAACTTGCGGGAGCTTCTCATGCGATTGAACCGACTACTGGCCAGCGCCGCGATCCTGGCGATGACGGTGAGCGCGGCCACGGCCCAGACGCCGCCCGCCGGACAGCCGCAATCGCAGGAACCGGTCGAGGTCGAGATCAATCAGGGCGTCCTGCGTCCCATGCAGATCGCCGTCGCCGACTTCGGCGGCCAGAACGGTTCCGACCTGTCGGGCGTGATCCGCGCCGACCTGCGCCGCTCGGGCTATTTCGAGCCGCTGGATCCGGCCAGCTTCGTCGAGACCGGCCTGACGCTGGCCAACGCGCCGAACTTCGCCCAGTGGACCTCCATCGGCGCCCAGGCCGTGCTGTACGGCTCGGTCACCGCCCGGCCCGACGGCCGCAACGACTTCGGCTTCCGCCTGTACGACCCCTATCGCCAGTGCCAGCTGGTCGCCTACCAGTTCACCGCCACGCCCGAGCAATGGCGCCGGATCGGCCACAAGATCGCGGACATGGTCTATCAGCGCATGACCGGCGAGAGCGGCTTCTTCGACAGCCGCGTGGTCTTCGTCTCGGAAAGCGGCACCCAGCTGAACCGGCTGTCGCGCCTGACGATCTCGGATCAGGACGGGTTCAGCCCCATCTACCTGACCCAGGGCGACGAGATCATCATGTCGCCGCGCTTCTCGCTGAGCGATCCGAACGAGATCACCTACGTCGCCCTCGGCAAGGACTACAGCCGCATCTACCTGTTCAACCTGGCCACCCAGCGCCGTGAGAGCCTGGGCGAGTTCGACGGTCAGGTGCTGGCGCCGCGGTTCTCGAACGACGGGGCCAAGATGGCCTTCTCGATCATCCGGAACGGCAACACCGACGTCTATGTGATGGACCTCAGCAGCCGTCAGGTGCGCCGCCTGACCAGCGATCCGGGCATCGACACCTCGCCGTCGTTCAGCCCGGACAACAGCCAGATCGTCTTCACCTCGGACCGTTCGGGCAGCGCGCGCCTGTACACCATGCGCGCCGACGGTTCGGGCCAGCGGCCGATCTCGCGCGGCGGCGGCCTCTATACCGCCCCGACCTGGAGCCCGCGCGGCGACCTGATCGCCTTCACCAAACAGGGTGGCGGCCGCTTCTCGACCGGCGTCATGAACACCGACGGCTCGGGCGAGCGCATCCTGTCGTCCAGCTATTTCGAGGAAGGCCCGACCTGGGCGCCCAACGGCCGCTACATCATGTTCGCGCGTCAGAGCCCGGGCGGCGACACCCGCCTGTGGACCGTCGATCTGTCCGGCCGGGTGGTCAGCCAGGCCGGCTACAGCGGTCGCGGCACAGACCCGGCGTGGTCGCCGCTGCTGGATCAGCAGCCCAGCCGTCTGGGCGCCTCCGGCGCGGACGCCTGTCCCAGCTGATCACAAGCGGAGCCTTTGGCCTCACTACCGCGTTATCGTGTCTGGTGAAAAAGCTGGCGCGACAGTACCGACCTACTACAGCAAAGCTAAGCGGGGCCTGGCCCCGACGACCTAGGAGACGACCTCGATGATGAAGCCCTCGACCCTCGTCCGTCTGGCCGCCGTGGGCGTGGCCGTGACGGCCATCGCCGCCTGCACCCCGCGTCGTCCGGTCGAGACCGGTACGGGCGAAGTCCCGCCGCCGGTCGGTCCGCAGTATCCGCCGGTCAACAACGGCAACGTCGACGGCGGAAACCTCGGCGCCGCCGCCCCGGGTTCGGAGCAGGACTTCGTCGTCAACGTCGGCGACCGCGTCTATTTCGACCTCGACAGCTATTCGGTCCGTTCGGAAGCCTTCCCGCGCCTCGACGCCCAGGTGGCCTGGCTGCAGCGCTACCCGTCGGTGACGATCCGTATCGAAGGCAACGCCGACGAACGCGGCACGCGTGAGTACAACCTGGCCCTGGGCGCCCGCCGCGCCGAGTCGGTCCGCACCTATCTGATCGAGCGCGGCATCAACGCCGGCCGCATCGACACGATCAGCTTCGGCAAGGAACGTCCGATCGCCGCCGGTTCGTCGGAAGAATCGTGGGCCCGCAACCGCAACGCCCACACCGCGATCGTCTCCGGCGCCGCGCGCTAAATCGCGGCGACAGTTGTATGGGGAGGGGGCGTCGGTTTACCGACGCCCTTTCCTTTTGTACGGCGGGTTTGACATCCGCCTGAGTGCGGCCCGGGGGGATGCTGGCGATGGATATCGAAGGTGCAGGCGGCGTCGTGACCGCGGGTTTGATCGCCGGCGCGATCGAGAAGCCGGCCGGCAAGGCGGGCGAGGACCACACCGGAACCTGCGCCGACTGCGGGTCCGAGACCTCCGGCAATTTCTGTTCGAACTGCGGTCAGCCGACCCATGTTCACCGCACCCTGCTGCATCTCGGCGAGGAGGTGCTGCACGGCGTCATGCATTTCGACGCCCGTATCTGGCGCACTCTGCCGTTGCTGGCCTTCAATCCCGGCAAGCTGACGCGCGAGTGGATCCACGGCAAGCGCACCCGCTACGTCTCGCCGCTGGCGATCTTCCTGTTCACGGTCTTCGTCTCCTTCTTCGCGCTCAGCTTTGTGCACATGCCGGAGTCCAGCTTCCACCCGGTCAGCACCGTCGCGGGGGAAGAGGGCGCGGCCGAGTTCGAGAAGGGGCGTCAGGATATCGCCGCGGCCCGCGCCGCGGCGACAACCGCCGGCGACAAGGCGGCGCTGGACGTCGCCGACAATGTCCTGGCGGGTCTCAGCAAAAAGGCTGATGGCGCCGAAGCGGCCTCTTCCGACGAGGTGCAATCGGACAGCTGGCAGGGGTCGGTCAGTGAGATCGCCAACGACGTCTACTCTGACCCAACCGTCAGTCCGGGCGTCAAGAAGGTCGCCAAGAAGCTGATGAACCCTGACCTCGCGGTCTACAAAATCCAGCAGACCTTCTACAAATTCGCCTTCCTGCTGGTGCCGCTGTCGATCCCGTTCATGGCCCTGCTGTTCCTGTGGCGGCGCAAGACGACCCTTTATGACCACGGTGTCTTTGTTCTGTATTCGCTGACCTTCGTGGTGTTGGTGGGCCTGATCGCGATCTGTCTGGGCTTCATCCACCCGGCGCTGGGTGTGGCGGCGTGGTTCGCGGTCATGGTCGGTACGCCGATCCATCAATTCGCCCAGCTGAAGGGCGGTTATGAGCTCGGCTGGTTCTCGACGATCTGGCGGTTCGTCCTCCTCCAGAACTTCTGCCTCATCGTCGTGGGGCTGTTCGTCACGGCGATCATCTATCTGGCGGTCGCGGTCTGACTGCCTTGCGACCGCCCCAAATCCGGTGAAATCTGATCCCATGCTCAAGCTCCCGTCCGCCCTGCGCACCCGCAAAGTCGTCATCACCGCCTTGGGCGTCGTGATGATCGCCGGCACGACGACCGTTGTGGCCCAGACCACGCCGATGGAGCCGATCCAGTGGGACAAGCGCCGGCTGGATCAACTGGACCGCAATGTCCGCCGCCTCGAGCGCGCCGTGACCCAGCGGAACGCCGCGGGCCAGCCGGTGATCATCGAGCCGGACGAAGAGGTCGTGGCGCTGCAGGGCCGCGTCGGCCTGATGGACCGCCGCCTGCAGGATCTGGAAGCCACCACCCAGCGGGTGAACGGCGAGATCGAACGCCTGACCTTCGCTCTGGACGAGTCCAAGCGCGACAACGCCGCCCTGTCGACCCGCGTCCGCGACGCCGAGGGCCGGGTCCGCGCCATCGAGCAGGCCGCCGCCCGCGAGGCCGAGCTGAATTCGCCTATTCCCAACACCTCGCCGACGGGCGACGCGGCGCGCGATCTGGCCGCCGCCGTCCGTCTGGCCGCCACCGATCCGGCGCGGGGCGACCGCGCGCTGCAGACCGTGACCCTGGCCTGGCCCGACACGCCGCAGGCGCGCGAGGCGTTCAGCCGCATCGGCGATCTGCGCGTCTCGGACGGCGACTACGACAACGCCGTGCGCGCCTATTCCTCGGCCATCCGCGGCTGGCCGACCACGTCCTGGGCCGCGGCGACCACGCTGGAACTCGCCAATGCGCTGAACGCCGCCGACCGCAAGACCGACGCCTGCGGCGCGCTGGCGGAGTTCACCAACCGCTACGCCGCCACCGCCACGGCGCCCCAGCGCACCCGCGCCACCGAGATGGGCGCGCGCTTCGCCTGCGCCCCCGCCCGCGCCCCGGCGGCGACCCCCGCGCGTCCGCCGGCCCGGAGACCGGGCTGAGCCGGTCGGATCCTGACTGGGTCGCCCGGGTCAGGGGCCGCCTGACCGCCCGCCTTCTGACGGAGACTTCGCGCCCGCTCGCCGTGGCCCTGTCCGGCGGCGGGGATTCCATCGCCCTGCTGCGGCTCGCCGCCGACTGGGCCGGAGCCCATGGCCGCCGTCTGCTGGCGCTGACCGTCGATCACGGCCTGAACCCCGACAGCGCGGACTGGACCGCCCGCGCCGAGGCCGCCGCCCGGGTCGTCGGCGCCGACTGGCGCGGTCTGGTCTGGTCCGGCGACAAGCCCGCCACGGGCCTGCCCGCCGCCGCCCGCGCCGCCCGCCACCGGCTGCTCGCCGACGCGGCCCGCGCGGCGGACGCCTCGGTCATCCTGATCGGCCACACCGCCGACGACGTCTCCGAGGGCGAGGTCATGCGGGCCGAAGGCTCGACCCTGGGCCGCCTGCGCGAATGGACGCCGTCTCCCGCCTGGCCCGAGGGACGCGGGCTGATGCTGCTGCGTCCCCTGCTGGACGTCCGTCGCGCAGACCTGCGGACCTGGCTGCAGGCGCGCGGCGCCGACTGGATCGACGATCCGGCCAATGAGGACCTCCGCTTCGCCCGCGCCCGCGCGCGGGCCCTTCGCAGCCTGGCCGCCGCCGTCTCCCACGGCGTCTCGGCCGAGGGCCCCGTCGCGGGCGTGCTCGGCGTCGAGGAGGACCTCATCCGCCTGTCGCGCCGGGTCTCCGCCCGCGCCCTGTCCGCGGCCCTCGTCTGCGCCGGCGGCGGCGACCGGCCGCCGCGCGGCGAACGCCTGGGCGCCGTTCTGGAGCGTCTGCGGACGGGCGAGGACTTCACCGCCACCCTGTGCGGAGCCCGTCTCGAGGCGAGGAGGGCGAAGATCAGCGTCCTGCGCGAGCCGGGCGAGTTCCGGCGCGGGGCGGGCCGCCCCGTCCCCCTGTCGCCCGGCGTCGGCACGGTCTGGGACGGCCGGTGGCTGGTGACGGCGCCGGACGCCGGCTGGACCGTCTGCCCCGCCGCGGGTCGTATGGCCCTGTTGTCAGACGCCGATCGCGAGGTCCTGAAGGCCCTTCCGCCCGCCGCCCGCGGGGCTCGCCCTGTGCTGATCCGGAACGCTCCGGATGCTGCGGTTCTTGCAGGGGAGGGCATGAAGGCGCACGCCCTGGTCGAAGCGAGACTGGCGGCGGCGCTGGACGGAATGACGCATGAACGGGATCTGGATGCTCACGCACATGGCGCGACGCCCCGGAACCACCTATTTTCTGGCGTGACATCATCGAACGACGGGCCGCAACCGCGTTCCGAGGAAACGAGACGAGAATGAATCTGCGCAACCTGGCCATCATCGGCGTCCTGATCCTGGGACTGGCGACGGCCTATATGGCCTTCAACCGCGGCGGCCTGACGGCCCCCGACAACGCCAAGGCCACCGCCGCGCGTCCGGCCGAGATGAGCTATTCGGATCTGCTCCAGGCCCGCAACGCCAACGCCATCGCCAGCATCGAAGTTCATGGCGAGCAGGTGAAGGCCACGCTCAAGGACAACCGCGTCGTCACCGTCGTCACGCCCATGCCCAACGGCGCGCTGATCGACAGCATCACCGAGAAGGGCGCGACCGTCGACGTCAAGAACACCCGCCAGCCGATCTGGATCGGCATCCTGATGGCGGCGCTGCCCTTCCTGCTGATCATCGGCCTGTGGATCCTGATCATGCGCCAGATGCAGGGCGGCACGCGCGGGGCCATGGGCTTCGGCAAGTCCAAGGCCAAGCTGCTGACCGAGCACAAGGGCCGCAAGACCTTTGACGACGTCGCCGGCGTGGACGAGGCCAAGGAAGAACTGCAGGAGGTCGTCGACTTCCTCAAGGACCCGGGCAAGTTCCAGCGCCTGGGCGGCAAGATCCCCAAGGGCGCCCTGCTGGTCGGCCCTCCGGGTACGGGTAAGACCCTGCTGGCCCGCGCCGTCGCGGGCGAGGCCGGCGTGCCCTTCTTCTCCATCTCCGGCTCGGACTTCGTCGAGATGTTCGTCGGCGTCGGCGCCAGCCGCGTGCGCGACATGTTCGAACAGGCCAAGAAGAACTCGCCCTGCATCATCTTCATCGACGAGATCGACGCCGTCGGTCGCCATCGCGGCGCCGGTCTCGGCGGCGGCAATGACGAGCGCGAGCAGACCCTGAACCAGCTGCTGGTCGAGATGGACGGCTTCGAATCCAACGAAGGCATCATCCTGATCGCCGCCACCAACCGTCCCGACGTTCTGGACCCGGCCCTGCTGCGTCCGGGCCGCTTCGACCGTCAGGTCGTGGTGCCCAACCCCGACGTCGCGGGCCGCGAGAAGATCCTGCGCGTCCACATGAAGGACGTGCCGCTGGCCGCCGATGTGAATGTGAAGACCATCGCGCGCGGCACGCCGGGCTTCTCGGGCGCCGATCTGGCGAACCTGGTCAACGAAGCCGCCCTGATGGCCGCCCGCAAGGACCGCCGCATGGTCACGCACCGCGACTTCGAGGACGCCAAGGACAAGGTCATGATGGGCGCCGAGCGCAAATCCATGGCCATGAACGAGGAAGAGAAGCGCATGACCGCCTATCACGAGGCCGGTCACGCCCTGGTCGCCATCAACGTCAAGATGGCCGATCCGGTGCACAAGGCGACCATCGTCCCGCGCGGCCGCGCGCTCGGCATGGTCATGCAGCTGCCGGAAGGCGACCGCTACTCCATGAAGTACCAGCAGATGATCGACCGTATCGCCATCATGGCGGGCGGCCGGGTGGCCGAGGAGCTGATCTTCGGCAAAGAGAACATCACCTCGGGCGCCAGCTCGGACATCCAACAGGCCACCAAGCTGGCGCGGGCCATGGTCACGCGCTGGGGCTTCTCGGACAAGCTGGGCACCGTCGCCTACGGCGAGAACCAGGAAGAGGTCTTCCTGGGCCACTCGGTCGCGCGCAGCCAGAACGTCTCGGAAGAGACCGCCCGGATCATCGATGAAGAGGTCAAGCGCCTGGTCACCGACGGCTGGGATGAGGCGCGCCGCATCCTGACCGAGAAGGCCGAGGATCACGAGAAACTGTCCCAGGCCCTGCTGGAGTACGAAACCCTGTCGGGCGACGAAATCCGCGACCTGCTGGAGAAGGGCCTCGCGCCGAACCGCGACGAGAGCAACTTCCCCACCGCCGGCCCGTCGGTCTCGGTGCCGATCACCCCGGTGTCGGACGGCGTCGAGGTCGAGGTTCCGACGGTCCACTGATCCGTCGCGCCATACGAAACAGGAAGGGCCGGGGAGTGATCCCCGGCCCTTTTTCCGTCCGCCTTAGACCAGGTCGTCGGGATCCTCGATCAGGACGGGCGTCAGGGTGCGGATCTGCCCGGATGGGGCGGGCCACCGGATCGACTGCCCCTGCGCCAGGCCCAGCAGGCCCGCGCCGACGTGCGACAGGGGCGAGATCAACCCCTGATCGATATCGGCCTCGGCCGGAAGCACGATCTTGATCCGCCGCGTCCGGCTGTTGTCGCCGTCGACGTAGTGGACCCAGTGGTTCAGGCCCACGGTGGGGATGCGGCGGCCCGAGCGGTGCACATGGGCGCGGGCGAGTTCCTGCTGCAGCAGGCCCGCCGCGCCTTCGGCGTCGGCGTCTCCGACAAGGCCTGAAAGCAGGGCGTGGTCCGTGGCGCTGAGGTGGATGGCGGGCAGACGCGGGGCGGCGCCCGTGGAACGGGTTGTCATGGAATTGATCTCGATATGAAAGTGCAGCGCGCCCGCTTGGGCGCCGTCGCTGCTGTTGAACAGGTCGCGCCTCCCGGAGGCGCGACACGCGTCATCGCCCCCGGGTCAGTCGCCTGCGACGAGGCGGCCCGCGTGATTCAGCATTCGACCCTGTTCGGACAATCCGCACATGCCCCGCAGGCTAGGCCGACCACGGGGGAAGTCAAACCAGATGGACGTCGCCGTAATGAACAAGTTTGCATTTCAAACAAGTCTGACGTAGAACGCTGCTCTCAACGAGGGGAAGCCCATCATGCCGTCATCTGAAATCCGCCCCATCGGCCGTTCGCATCGGTTCGGCGCGCGCAAGGCTGGAGCTCTGGCGATCAGTCTGCTGGCGTTCGCCGCCGGGAGCACGTCAGCGGCGGCCCAGGGCGCGGTGAATCCGGCTCCCGCCGCGTCGGGCGGCTATGTCCGTCCGGCGGCTCCGGGTCGACTGGTCGCCATCGCTGACGGTCGCCGGCTGCACATCCTGTGCGAGGGCGAAGGCGGCGGACCTGCGGTGATCTTTGAAGCCGGGCTGTCCCAGTACACCGCCAACACTACCCTGAGGGCGGCCCAGGACGCGATCGCGGGCTTCGCGCGGGTCTGCACCTATGATCGCGCCGGGATGGGCTGGAGCGACCCCGCTCCGGAGGGCTGGAGCTATCCGGACAGGGTGGAAGACCTGCGCGCCCTGCTCACGGCGGCGGGGATCGACGGCCCTTATGTGCTTGTCGCCCATTCAATGGGCGGGCTCCTGGTTCGCGCCTACGCCGCCGCCAATCCCGATCAGGTGGCGGGCCTGGTGCTGGTGGACGCCACTTCGGAACGCAATCTCCCCGAGATCGACGCCGCCCGGGGGCCGACCCTTTCGCAGATCGACGCGGCCCTGGCGGTCTCCCGGCCGGGCGTGCCGGTGATCGGCATGCCGGCCGGGACGCCGGCGGAAGTGCAGATGGCCTTCACGCCGGAGGTCCTGCGGGGCGTGAAGGCGGAGTTCGAGGCCCTGGGCCGGCTCGGTCCCGAGACCCTGCCGCCGGGCGGACCGGGCGCGCTGGGCGACCTGCCTCTGATCGTCATCCGCCGGGGGCGGACGATGTCGCCGCCGAGCGAGGCGGATCTGAACCATCGTCAGGGCCAGGAGGATCTGGCCGCCCTGTCCTCGAACAGCGTGCTGATCGTCGCGGAGAACAGCGGCCACACCATTCCGCTGGATGAGCCGCAGGTCGTGGCCGACGCGGTGCGCCGCCTGCTCGACGCCCTGAAATCCAACAACCGACGCCTGTGAAAGAGACCGGTTCAATGACCCATTCCGAAATCCGCCCACCCGAACGCCTTCATGGCCTCGACGCCCTGCGGGGCGGCGCGCTGTTGCTGGGCGTCGTCCTGCACGCCAGCCTGTCCTTCTTCCCCCAGCAGATCTGGATCGTCGCCGACGACAGCCGGTCGATCGGGGCGGCCTGGCTGTTCTTCGCCATCCACCTGTTCCGGATGACGGCCTTCTTCCTGATCGCCGGCCTGTTCGCCCACATGATGCTGAGCCGCAAGGGCTGGTGGGGCTTCGCGCGGGACCGGGCGGTGCGCATCACCGGGCCGCTGCTGGCCTTCTGGTTCCCCGTCATGGCGGGGATCGTGACGGCCCTGGTCTGGAACGCCCACGCCAACGGGATGATCGTCCCGGGCGCGCCGCCGCCGCCGCCGCCGACCTATGACTGGACCAATGTCCCGCTGACCCACCTGTGGTTCCTGTACGTCCTGTCCCTGTTCTGCATTGCGACCCTGATCCTGCGCGCGCCCTTCGCGGCGCTGGACCGCAATGGCGGCTGGGGCCGGGTGGTGGACCGGATCACGGGCGCGCTGATCGGCTGGTGGACGCCCGTCCTGATGGCCGCGCCGCTGGCGCTGGCGCTTTGGCTGGACCCGAAATGGATCGCCTTCTTCGCCGTGCCGACGCCGGACGCGGGACTGGTCCCGCACACCGCCGCCCTGGTCGGCTTCGGGTCGGCCTTCGGGCTGGGCTTCCTGCTGGATCGGCGGCGCGAGCTGCTGGACAGGATCGCCGCCTGGTCGCCGATCTTCCTGCTCGTCGCCGTGGCCTCGGGCGTCGCGGCCTATGAACTGGCGGGCGGACCGAAGCTGGCGCCGATGGTCGAGCCGACCACGACCAAGGCGATCGCCGCCGCCGTGTGCGCCCTGGCGGTCTATTCGTCCGCCTTCGCCGCCCTGGGCCTGAGCCTGCGGTTCCTGTCCGGCCATAGCCCGGTCCGCCGCTACCTCGCCGACGCCTCCTACTGGGTCTACATCCTGCACCTGCCGCTGGTCATGCTGGCCCAGGTGTGGGTGCAGGACTGGCCCGCGCCCTGGTGGATCAAGCTGGCGGGCGTGTCGCTCGGCGTCTTCGCCGTCTGCCTGGGCTCCTATGAGTTGCTCGTGCGGCACGGCTTCATGGGCAAGTGGCTGAACGGCCGCCGCATCCCGTGGCGTCGTCGGGCTGAACCTGAGGCGGTTCCCGCCGAATAACTTGCCAACCCCTTCCGGCTCGTCCACCCCGATGGACGAGCCGGTTCGGAGAGAGTCGCCATGCCCGCCAAGCCCCGTCTGCATTCGCCCGAGGACGACCTCGCCTTCATGCGCTCGATCGTCGAGGGCGGCGGGCGCGTGCCCATGACGCTGGCGGTCTGCTACCTGGCCGGCGGCCTGATCTACGGCGCCCAATGCCTGTTCCACCTCGGTCAGGTCTTCGGAGTGGTCCGCCTGCCGGACCTGGCCAATCTGATCATCGTGGTCGGCTTCACCGCCGCCTTTCTGGTCGTCCTGACCTGGGCGATCCTGCGGGATCGCAAGCAGGGCGCGCTCAATCGGGGCCCGACGGCGTCGCGCACGCTGAGCGCGGCCTTCAGCGCCACCGGCATGGCCAATACGGCGGTGATCATCGTTTTCGCCGTGGGCGCGATCCGGGACAAGGATTTCGCCATCTGGCTCTATTACGCCGCCATCGTCTTCGCGCTTCAGGCCGCCGCCTGGTACGTGGCCTGGATGCTGAAGCGGAAGGGCTGGATGCTGGCCACCGCGCTGGGCGGCTGGGTCACGGCGGTCGCCCTTGGGGTGCTGGTGCGCCAGCCGCTCGCCTATCTCGGCGTCTGCACCATCGCCCTGTTCCTGCTGTTCGCCCTGCCGGGCCTGATCCTGTTCCGCGACGCCCGCGCCGGATCGAAGGCGGTCTGAGCCATGGGACTGGCGGATCTCGGACGGATCGACGAGGTCATCCACGGTCGCATGCGGCTGGGGATCATGGTCTATCTGGCCGACGCCGACACCGCCGACTTCACCGAGCTGAAGACCGTGCTGGAGGCGACGCAGGGCAATCTGTCGGTCCACCTCAAGAAGCTGGAGGAGGCGGGCTATGTGGCCATCGACAAGAGCTTCAAGGACAACAAGCCGCTGACCCGCGTCTCCATCACCCCAACCGGCCGCAAGGCGTTCGGCGCCTATCTGGATGCGCTGGGCGGACTGATCGGGAGCAAGGGCTGATGGCGCCGGTCATCGTCGATCCCGCCCGCGTCCGCGAGTTCGAGGACGCCGACGCCTTCTACGCCTGGCTGGCGAAGAACCACGACCGCGAGCCCGAGGTCTGGATCAAGATCCACAAGAAGGGCTCGGGCCTGAAGTCGATCAATCACATCGAGGCCATCGAGACCGTTCTGTGCTGGGGCTGGATCGACGCCATCCGCAAGGGCTTCGACGACAAGAGCTTCCTTCAGCGCTACGTCCCGCGCGGGAAGAAGAGCACCTGGAGCCAGGTCAACGTCGACAACATCGCCCGCCTGATCGCCGACGGCCGCATGACCGAACACGGCCTGAAGCAGGTCGAGGCGGCCAAGGCCGACGGCCGCTGGGACGCCGCCTACCGCATCAAGGGCTCGACTGTCCCAGATGACCTCCAGGCCGCCATCGAGGCTGATCCGCAAGCCAAGGCCTTCTTCGCGACCCTGACCGCCCAAAACCGCTTCGCCCTGATCTTCCGGCTGCAGGCCCTCAAGACCGAGGCGGGCCGCGCCAAGCGCATCGCCGCCACCGTCGAGATGCTGCGCAAGGGCGAGACCGTCTATCCGCAGGGCAAGGGCTGATGGCGGTGCTTCGCCCCCATCCCCGACCGAGGGTCATGGGCATTGTCAACGTCACGCCGGACAGCTTCTCGGACGGTGGGCGGCACGACACGGTCGAGGCGGCGATCGCGCACGGACTGGAGCTGGTCCGGCAGGGCGCGGATATCCTCGACATCGGCGGCGAGAGCACGCGGCCGGGGGCTGAGCCGGTCAGCATCGAGGACGAGATCGCCCGCACCGCCCCGGTCATCCTGGGCCTGCGCGCATCGGGCTGGGCGGGGCCGATCAGCATCGACACCATGAAGCCGGAGGTGGCGGCGACCGCCATCGGCGTCGGCGCGAACATCTGGAACGACGTCTCCGCCCTGGGCTTCTCTCCGCGCAGCCTGCCGACCGCCGTCGACCTGGCCTGCGACGTCGTGCTGATGCACATGAAGGGCGAGCCGCGCACCATGCAGGACGCCCCCTACTATGACGACGTGGTCGACGAGGTCGCCACTTGGCTGGCGCTCAGGGCCGGCGAGGTGATGGCGGCGGGCGTGGCGCCGGACCGCATCTGGCTGGATCCCGGCATCGGCTTCGGCAAGACGGCGGCGCACAACATGGCCCTGACCGCCCATCTGGAGCGGATCGGCGCGACCGGCCTGCCCATCCTGTACGGAGCCAGCCGCAAGCGCACCATCGCCGCCATCGATCCGACGGCGATCAAGGCCTCCGACCGTCTCGGCGGCTCGCTGGCCCTGGCGCTGGAGGCCGCTCGACGCGGCGCGGCGATCATCCGCGTCCACGACGTGCGCGAGACGGTTCAGGCCCTGGCGGTTCAGGCCGCCGTCACGGCAGCCGGGTAAGCAGCCGCGCGCCCCGACCCATGGTGAACCAGGCCCAGGTCCAGTTGACGTAGACCGCCGCCCGGCTGCGGAAGTCGATCAACAGCATCAGGTGGACCAGCGACCACGCCAGCCAGGCGATGAACCCCTTCAGCTTCCACGGCCCCAGCAGGGCCACGGCGCGGGAGCGGCCGATCACCGCCATCGTGCCCCAGTCGTGATAGCGGAACGGCGCCGGATCGGGCCGTCCCTCCGCCCGGGCGCGGACCAGCCGGCCGACCCACTTGCCCTGCTGCTTGGCCACGGGCGCGAGGCCGGGCAGGGGCTTGCCGTCCTGCCGGTAGCTGGCCACGTCGCCCAGGGCGAAGACGTTCTCCATCCCCGGAACGGCGCAGGTCGCATCGACCACGACGGCGCCGTTGCGCACCTCCTCCGCGCCCAGCCACTGGGCCGCCGGCCGGGCTTCGACCCCCGCGCTCCACAGCACGGCGGCGGCCTCGATGGTCTCGCCGCCGGCGCGCACCAGGCCGTCAGAGATGGCCTCCACCGCCGTTCCGGTGCGGACCTCGACGCCCAGTTCCTCCAGCGCCCTTTCGGCATAGGCGGACAGGTCCTCGGGGAAGGCGGCCAGCACGCGCGGCCCGGCCTCGAACAGGATGACCCGCGCCTGGGCCGGATCGATGCGGCGGAACTCGTTGCGCAGGGTCATCCGCGCCATCTCGGCGATGGTCCCGGCGGTCTCCACCCCGGTCGGCCCGGCCCCGACCACCACGAAGGTGGTCAGCTTGCGCGCCTGCTCCAGATCGTCGGCCAGCTCCGCCCGCTCGAAGGCGGCCAGCAGCTTGCGGCGGATGGTCAGAGCGTCGTCCAGCGACTTCAGCACCTCGGCGTCGCCGGCCCATTCCGGATGGCCGAAGAAGCTGTAGGCCGCGCCGGTGGCCAGGATCAGCCAGTCGTATTGCTGATCCGGGCCGTCCTTCAGCCGCACGCATTTCGCCGCGGCGTCGACCGCCGTCACCTCGCCCATCAGGACGGTGACGTTCTTCTGGCCCTTCAGCAGGGTGCGCGAGGCGGTGGCGATGTCGGCGGGCGACAGGGCCGCGGTGGCGACCTGGTAGAGCAGGGGCTGGAACAGGTGATGGTTGGTGCGGTCGATCAGCACCACGTCCACATCGGCGCCCTTGAACGCCTTGGCGGCGGCCAGCCCCCCGAAGCCGGCCCCGACGATCACCACGGTCTTCCTCGACACGACGGCTCTCCTGTTTCGATATTCCCTATGTAGTGAATACCGCGCCGGAAAGCCCGTCAGATCGTCTGGTAGAGCATGATCAGGTTGCCGCAGGTGTCGTTCAGCGTCGCGGCGCGCACCGCACCCATATCGGCGGGCGGGCCGCGGAACGCGACGCCCAGTCCGGTCAGGCGTTCGTAGTCGGCGTCGATGTCGTCCACCTCGAAGGCGGTCCATGGGATGCCCTGCTCGACCATCCAGGCCTGGAAGGCCGCCACCTCCGGCTTGGTCGAGCCGGGCTCGATCGACAACTCGACCCCGTTGGGATCGGCCGGTGAGACGACGCTCAGCCAGCGGACCGGTCCCATCGGAATGTTCTGCTTCACCTGGAAACCGAGCTTGTCGACGTAGAAGCGTTCGGCCTTGTCCTGATCGGGCACGGAAATGCTGGTCAGTTTGATGCGGATCATCGGTCCCCTCCTTCAGGTCTTGCGGCGGTAGGTCGTGGTGGTGAAGTCGCGCCACTGTCCGTCCTGGCCGAGCACGCGCCCGGTCAGCCGGCGCTCGTCGGGCGAAAGGATTTCGAAGACGTCGTCGTAGTCCGTCTCCTCGCCCTCGATATCGAAGCTGGGACCCCGGCTGCGCATGTGCAGCCGGCCGTCCTCGACGGCGCCGTCATAGGTCCACAGAGTGGGGTGTTCCCAGCTTACGAAATCGCCCGTGACCCTGCCCGTCGCCGGATCGAACGCGAACTGGAAGCGGACGTCGTCGCTGGATTCGATGATGATCCAGGTGCCGCGGCGGGTGACGGTCTCCGCGCCCGTGCGGCGCTGAGAAGGATCGTCGGGGATCGTGCGGCCGTCGAATGTCCACTCGCCGATCAGTTGGTCGAGCCAGTCGCTCATGATTGATCTCCAGTTGGTGACGCCTCCACGGTCCTCGCGAGGCCGTCCAGGATCATGGTCCAGCCCTTGGAGGCGCCCTCGACGAAGTGCGCCCATTCGTCCGGCAGGGCGTGTTCGAGCACGACAAGGCAGCCGTCGCCGGCAGGCCGGAACGTCACGGTGACGATGATCGACGGATCGTCGGCGTATCGGGTCTCGAACACGATGCGGTGCGGCCGGTCGATCTCGATGAAGACGCCGTGATGTTCGGCGAGTTCTTCACCGCGTCGTTCGAACAGCTCGATCACCCCGCCCGGACGGGGCTCGTAGCGGACATGCTCCATCACGCCCGTGGGGGTCGCGTATAGCCATTCGCCGACATGGGCGGGATCCAGGAAGGCGTCGAACACCCGCTCCCGCGGATGGCGGAACCGCTTCTCCACACGTACGCCCGTCATGCCGACCACCCCGGTACGCGGTGCTCGGGGAAGCGATCGGCGACGAAACCCGGCTCGATCCCGTGCTCCAGCCAGATCTTGGCCCCGGCCATGACCAGGGCGAAGCCGCCGGTGGAATCAAGAGCCTCGGCGACGCCTTCCGCGTCGTCCGTGAAGCCGCGGTTCTGGACCGTGACCCACGCGTGGTCGCCCCGGGGCTCGAACAGCCACTCGACCTCGGTCGGGGACGAGGTGTTGTCCCAGTCGATCAGGATGCGGCGGTTCGGCTCGACGGCCTTGACCACGACCTCGGTCGAGACGCCGTACATGGCCCAGGTCCAGGTCAGGGTCGCGCCGGGCTCCAGCCGCCCGCCGCCGTCAGTGAACCAGAAGCGGCGGGTGATCGCCGGATCGATGAAGGCCTCGAACACCTCGGCGACGGGCCGGCGGATCAGCATGCCGGCGGCGGCGACCGGGGCGGTCATCTGGTGGTCCAGTCGTTGGTGTGGTCGGCGTCCTGAGCGCCTTCCAGCCGCGCGCCATAGGCGTCGCGCAGGGCGAACCAGCGGTCCCAGTTCCACGGATGCCGCACGCCGCGCACCGCGTCGTCCAGGCCTTCCATGTGATGCTGCCAGCCGCTGAGCACATTGGCCCGCGCGCCTGCCCAGGTTTCCGGCACCCGGTGCACCAGCGTCAGATGGGTGCCGTCGCCGTCCGGCTCGAGCCGCCACGAGACGACCGAGTCCGGATTGCTGCCGAAGGTGTGCTCGAAGCAGCTGTAGGGCTGCACCGTCAGCACCTCGTTCGACTGCCGGCGCTTCTCCGGAATGTCGGGCATGAAGTCATTGTCGGGCTGGCGGAAATTGAGCTCCATCTTCCCGCCGGGGGCCAGTTCGATCTCGGCCTCGGCCAGCCAGCAGGCCAGGCCGTCGCCCGTGGTCAGGGCCTTCCAGACCCGCTCGGGCGAATGGCGCAGGCGGCGCTCGAAGCGGATCTCCCAGCCGTCCTCCACCCGGCGGATGACGCCCGCGTCGGCCCCGAGGGCGACGGGCGGATAGGTGGTGTCGGTCATTGCGGAAACTCCCTGTCGAGGTGCGCCTCCAACGCATCCAGCGTGCTCGTCCAGAAGCGGCGATAACCCGCCAACCACTGGTCCAACTCCTTCAGCGGCGCGGGGTTGAGGCTGTAGAGCCGCCGCGTCGCGTCCTTGCGCACGGTCACCAGTCCGGCCTCACGCAGCACCGACAGGTGTTTGGACACCGTCGGCTGGGCGATGGGCAGGGCGTCGACGAAGTCCCCGGCGGGGCGTTCGCCGTCCGCCAGCATGGCCAGGATAGCCATGCGGTGCGGTTCGGAGAGGGCTTGAAGGGCGGCGTGCATAAGTATTGCCTATCGGCAATATAGCCATAGGGCAATGAAAAATGTGCACCTGAAAAAAAGCGAGTGCACATTGTGCACTTTTTCTCGTTCAGGTGAGGGTGGCCGTGGCGGCTCGCCTCTCCCGAGCGGAAATTGAGTAGCACGCGACCCCGTCAGTTTTGGTCGTAGCGGGATCGGACTTGTCCCGACCTTCGGACTCGGCCATCTGCGGGGCATGACTTCCTACCTCGGACGCGTCCTGATCATCGCCGGCTCCGACTCGGGCGGCGGGGCGGGAATTCAGGCGGACATCAAGGCCGTGACCGCCCTGGGCGGCTATGCGGCGACGGCCATCACCGCCATCACGGTCCAGAACACCCTGGGCGTCCACGGCGTGCATCCCCTGCCGCTGGACCTGATCGAGGCCCAGGCCCGGGCGGTGCTGGACGACATCGGGACCGACGCGATCAAGACCGGCATGCTGGGATCGACCGAGGTGGTCGAGCGGGTGGCGGCCATTCTGGACACCTCTGACGCCCTGACCGTCGTCGACCCGGTCATGATCGCCAAGGGCGGCCACCCGCTGCTGCCCGACGAGGCTGTGCAGGCCGTCCGCACATTGATGATCCCGCGCGCCACCCTGCTGACTCCCAACGCGCCCGAGGCCGAGGCCCTGACCGGGCTGACGGTCGCCGATCTCGACGGCCAGCGCCGGGCGGGCGAGTTCCTGCTCGGCATGGGCGCCAAGGCGGTGCTGATGAAGGGCGGCCACGTCCCGGGCGAGACCGTGGTCGACGTGCTGGTCACCCCGAACGGCGAGACCCTGCTGGAGGGCGAACGCGTCGATACCCGCCACACCCACGGCACCGGCTGCACCCTCGCCAGCGCCTGCGCCGCCGGCCTGGCGCGCGGCCTGACCCTGGAAGTCGCGGTCGCCGAGGCCTGGGCCTATGTCGCCGAGGCCATCCGCCGCGCGCCCGGCCTGGGCGGTGGCCACGGCCCGCTGGATCACGGCTGGACGCTGCGGAAATGAGCGATCTCGAGGCTCGCCTCGCCGACATCGTCCGCGCCAACCCGGATCTGATGCACGTCCTGACGACGGTGCGCACGCTCGGCCTCGACGACTGGCGCGTCTTCTCCGGCGCCGTCTATCAGGCGGTCTGGAACGACGTCACCGGCCGCCCGGCGGGCTACGGGATCAAGGACTACGACCTGGGCTATTTCGACCCGGATGTCAGCTGGGACGCCGAGGACGTCGTCATCAAGCGGGTCGCCGCCGCTTTCGAACCGCCCTTCCGCGACATCGTCGAAGTCCGCAATCAGGCCCGCGTCCACCTGTGGTTCGAAGATCGCTTCGGCGAACCCTATGACGCCCTGCCCGACACCGACACGGCCCTGAGCCGCTTCGTCGCCCCGGCCTTCTCCATCGGGATCCGGCTGGAGGAGGACGACGCCATCAGCGTCGCGGCGCCCTTCGGCCTGGAGGACATGTTCGACATGGTCCTGCGCCCCAATCCCAACCGCCCGCTGGCCAAGGGGTGGGACAAGGTGGTGGCGAGCGCGCAGGGGCGATGGCCGGAGCTGACAGTCGTTCGGCCATGACCCCAAAGCCCTTGCCCGACACCGATCGCTTCGTCGTCATCTCGGGTTGCTCGGGTGGCGGCAAGTCGACGCTTCTGGCGGAGCTGGCGCGGCGAGGTCATTCCGTCGTTGAGGAGCCGGGCCGGCGCATCGTCAGGCAGGCGTCGGAAGACAATGACCCATCCCTGCCTTGGCGAGATCTCGCCGCCTTCGCTCGCCGCGCGGCGGACATGGCGTCGGCGGATCGAGAGACCGCGCCGGCGGCGGGGTGGGTCTTCTTCGACCGGAGCCTGGTGGATGCGGCGGCGGCGCTGCAGCACGCAACGGGCGAAGCCGCCGTCGAACGCCTGGGCCGGGACCATCGCTATAATCCGGAAGTGTTCCTGACGCCGCCCTGGCCCGAAATCCGCGTCACCGACGCTGAGCGACGGCAGGGGTTCGACGAGGCTGTGCGGGAGTATGATCGCCTGATCGAGGCCTACAAATCGCTCGGCTATCAGATCGTCGATCTGCCCAAAGTCAGTGTCACTGAGCGTGCCGACCTGATCCTGCGAAGTCTGAACGCTCAAGGGAAGAACCGATGAAGCAGTGGACTGTCGACGCCTTCGCCGCCGCGCCCTTCCGGGGCAATCCCGCCTGCGTGGTCGAGCCCTTCGAACGATGGCCGGACGCCGGATGGATGCAGGCGTTGGCGAAGGAGAACAATCAGGCCGAGACCGCCTTCCTGCTGCGCACCGCCGATCCCGCGCGCTTCGGCCTACGCTGGTTCACCCCGGGGACGGAGGTCGATCTGTGCGGCCACGCCACCCTGGCCGCCGCCCATGTCCTGCTGGCGGAGACGGGTCTGGAGGCCGAAGCCCTGATCTTCGACACCCGCTCGGGGCCGCTGATCGTGCAGGCGTCGGGGCAGGGGTATGAGATGGACTTTCCCGCCGATCCGCCGCGCCGCACCGGGCCGGTCGAGGGGCTGGCGCGGGCGCTGGGCGTCGAGCCGGTCGAGGTCTGGGCCGGGCGCTATCTGGTCGCCGTGCTGGCGGACGCCGCCGCCGTCCATGCCGTTTCGCCCGACATCCGCGCCCTGGCTGCGCTGCAGGGCGAGGCGGGGGAGGCCGGGCAGGTCATCGTCTGCGCCCGCGCCGATGCGTCGGACGGCGTCGATGTGGTCGACCGCTTCTTCGCGCCGGGCTGCGGCATCGACGAGGACCCCGCCACCGGCTCGGCCCACTGCATCATGGCGCCGCTCTACGCCGACAAGCTGGGCCGCCCGGACGTGCGCTTCCGCCAGGTCTTTCCTGGCCGCGGCGGGGATATCGAAACGGTGCTGAACGGCGACCGCGTCCTGCTGCGCGGACAGGCGGTGACGGTGATCGAAAGCGTGCTCAGGCTCTGAACGGCGAAAGGGCGCGACCCTTTCGGATCGCGCCCCTCCGACGTCAGGGAGGACGTCAGAGCTTAGTGGCGACGGCCGTCGCGGTCGCGGCGCTCTTCGCGGACCTGGCGCGACAGCTGGTCATAGCGGCGGTCCAGGTCCTGACGCTCGCGGGCCGACAGGCCGCCGCGCTGGTAGCTGTACTCAAGGCGGACCAGCGAGTTCAGCTCAGCCCGCAGGCGGCTGGCCTCGCGGCGGCTCAGCTGGCCGTTACGCTGACCGACGTCGATGCGCTGGTCGAGGTTGTACTTGCGCTGGGCGATCGGCTGCCAGCCGCGGTGGTTCTGCTCGTAGCGGGGACCGCCGCGATCATGGCCGCGATCGTGCTGGCCGTAGGACTGGGCGGCGGCGGGGACCGCGACGGAAGCCGCGGCCAGGACGAGGGCGGGGATGAGGGCTTTCTTGAACATCGGGTCTCTCCTTGGCTTGGCGCAACCGGATGGGCTGCGTTGACCCGGATAAGAGCAGCCCCGGCCTGAGCCCGACCTGAACAGCCGAAGTCAGTTAACGTTCATCTGCATGAAATCGGCGTCACGCTGGCCAGAGCCTGTTCTGGTTTGGGAGAGATGGTCCGCGCACGCGCGCGAGCCACGTCAGGCCGCATGGGGTCGGGAGGTAGCGCAGGGCCGACAGCTCGCGGCCAGAAAAAGATGCTTCGCGCCGACCGGTCGATGCCCGCGAACCGTGAAATATGTCTAGACTGCTCGTTCAGCCGTCGTTCAGAGCCCCGAGACTAGAAACCGATCCATGAACCGGATGTCCGCCCTTGTCGTCGCCGCCTTGCTCGCCGCAGCGCCCTTCCAGGCCGCGGTCGCTCAGGATGGGCCGCGCGGCGATCGCCGTCCGCCGTCCCAGGAGCAGCCGCAGCGCCAGGAACGGCCCCAGATGAGCTCCGCTGAAGCGCAGCGCATCGCCCAGTCGCGGGCGGGCGACGCCCGCTTCGTGGGCTATCGCGGCTTCTCGGGCGGGGCCCATGTGTTCACCTTCGAGCGCGACGGGCGGGTGTTCAACATCTCCGTCGACGCCAGCCGCTAGGATCCAACGATGCGAGTGCTTCTGGTCGAAGACGACGCCGACCTCTCGCGCCAGCTGAAGCTGGCGCTCGGCGACGCGGGCTATGCGGTGGATCACGCGGCGGACGGCGAGGAGGCGCATTTCCTCGGCGACACCGAACCCTATGACGTCATCGTCCTCGATCTCGGCCTGCCCAAGATCGACGGGGTGTCCGTGCTGGAACGCTGGCGGCGCGAGGGCAAGACCACGCCGGTCCTGATCCTGACCGCGCGCGGCGCCTGGTCTGACAAGGTGTCGGGCTTCGACGCCGGCGCCGACGACTATCTGACCAAGCCGTTCCACACCGAGGAGCTGCTGGCCCGCCTGCGCGCCCTGCTGCGCCGCTCGGCCGGCATCGCCTCGGCGACCCTGTCCTGCGGCGGCCTGCGTCTCGACCCCCGCGCGGCCCGCGCCAGCGTCAACGGCGAACCCCTGCGGCTGACGTCGCTGGAGTACCGCCTGCTGCACTACATGATGATGCACCAGGGCCGGGTGATCAGCCGCACCGAGCTGGTCGAGCACCTGTACGATCAGGACTTCGACCGGGATTCCAACACCATCGAGGTGTTCGTCGGCCGCCTGCGCAAGAAGATCGGCTCCGACCGGATCGAGACCGTGCGCGGCCTCGGCTACCGCCTGACGCCGCTGGCCGGGGAGTCTGACGCGGCGTGACCGACACGGCGGGGGAAGGCGAGACCGCGACGGAGCCGAAGACCTGGGGCCGCTGGTTCGGCCGTCCGGGCCGCAGCCTGACCCGGCGCCTGATCTGGCTGGCCGCCGCCTGGATCGTCGTCGCCCTGGCGCTGACCAGCTGGGCCCTGACGAGCCAGTATGAGGAAAGCACCCTGCGTCGCCTGGGCTTCCTCCTGAACCAGACCATCGACGAGGTGGTGCTGGCGACGACGGTGACCCCGGACGGCGTGACCGTCGCCGAGATCAAGGACTCGCAGACCCTTCGCCCGTTGTCCGGCAAATACTGGGCGGTCGGCGAGCTGGACGGGGAGGGCGGGGTTCGGACGCTGGCCCGTTCGCCCTCGCTGGCGGGCGAGGACCTGAACGTGCCGCCGGGGCTCGGCAACCGTCTGCAGGGCGCGTTCGGCGAGACGATCAGCTACAACGCCCCCGGCCCCATCGACAAGCCGCTGCGCGTCGCCGCCAGCCTGAAGACCATGCCCGGCCGGGATGCGCCGCTGGTGCTCATGGCGGGGGTGGACCGCTCGATGATCGACGCCGACACGCGCCAGTTCGCCACCTTCACCGGGACGGCGCTGCTGATCCTCGGGCTCGGCCTGGTGGTCGCGGTCTTCCTGCAGGTGCAGATCGGCCTGCGCCCGCTCTACAGCCTGCGCAACGAGATCGCCGACGTGCGCAAGGGCAAGGCCGCCCGCATCGCCCGAACCTACCCGCTCGAAATCCAGCCCCTGGCCGAACAGGTCAATCAGCTGCTGGACCACAATCAGGAGACGGTGGAGCGCCAGCGCACCCACGTCGGCAACCTGGCGCACGCCCTGAAGACGCCCCTGTCGGTGATGCTGGCCGAGGCGGGCGCCCAGGAGGGCGACCTGCCCGACATGGTGCGCAAGCAGACCGAGGTGATGAAGGCCCAGGTCGATCACCACCTGCGCCGCGCCCGCGCCGCCGCCCGCGCCCAGTCGCTGGGCGAACGCACCCCCATCGCCGAGGTGCTGGACGAGATGGCCGTCATGCTGGAGCGGGTGTTCGAGGAGAAGGGCGTCGAGATCGACTGGCGCGCGCCTGACGAGCTGGGCTTCCGCGGCGAGCGACAGGACCTGCAGGAAATCCTCGGCAACCTGATGGAGAACGCCTGCAAATGGGCCAAGCGCCGTGTCCGCATCTCGGCCGGGCCCACCCATCTGGGCCAGATGATCGTGGTGGTCGAGGATGACGGCCCGGGTCTGCCCGAGGAGCAGCGCGCGGCCGCCCTGCAGCGCGGCATGCGCATGGACGAGACCACGCCCGGCTCGGGCCTGGGCCTTTCCATCGTGGTCGAGCTGACCCGCGCCTACGGCGGGAAGATCACCCTAGGCGACAGCGACATGGGCGGGCTCAAGGTCCTGCTGGAACTTCCCACGGCGGAAATCTGACCACAGAACAGTTGGTTAGAGCCTCTTAACCCTGGCTACCCCATTTTGGGGGCCTGCCGGACCTTGCCGGCTCGAAGAGGTCCCATGTCCGGGCTGACCGCCGCCCATCGCGTCGCGCTGGCCGCCCTGATCGGGCGGTGCCCGGAGACCGTCCTGAAGTCCGTCTCCGCCGCCGTCGCCGCCCTGCCGGGCGGCCGCGCCGCCGAGCTGCGCCTGATGCTGGCCGATGAGATGCGCGATCGCGCCCGTCGCGCGGTGGTCCTGGCGCCGATCGCCCGCATGTTCCAGCCCCGCGCGGACGGCATCGCCGCCCTGGGTTTCCCGCCCGCGGTCCTGCCCCGCCTGTGGCGCGCGGCCATCGAACGCGAGCCGGATCTGCTGCCGCGCCTGGACACAGACGGGCCGGACGCGGTGGCGGTGGCCAACCGCTTCTGCCTGGCCGCCGCCTGCGCCGTCCGTGATCGGCCCGCCCTGGTCTGGCCCGAGAGCCTCGCGCCCGACCGCAGGGCTCAAGGGCTGATCGACCTGGCCTGTTGTCTCGATCTGGCCCACCTGGCGCGGCGCGGCCTGCCGTCGATCGAGGTCTGGCTCAAACGCCCGGACGGCGATCAGCTGGCCGAGCTGCGCCTGCTGGTGAAGGACTGTTCCGAAATCCATTCCGACGGCGCCACCCGCCTGCTGGAGATGCTGTTCGCCCGGCTGGACGATGCGGTGCTGGTGCTGCGCATCATCACCCGCACCTCGGGCGTGGCGGGCCGTCAGGGCTTTCTCAGCGGTTCGGAGCTGGCTGATTTCGTCGATCGGCTGCTGGCGGGCGTGGACGACCGCGCGGCCCGGCTGGCGGCCTATCGCCCCGACGGAACCGTCGGCGGCGTCGATGCGGTGATCGCCGATCTCGACTGGTGCGCAAGCGTGCTGGCCGAGCTGGACGTGACCCTGACCCTGGATCCGGATTCGGAGTGGGGACGGCGGGTGCGGGACAGCCGGGTCAAGGTCGCCGCCTGGCTGTCGGGCCTGCTCCGCAGCGCGGACAAGGCCGTGGACAAGGCGCTGCCCCTGGCCCGGGTGCAGACCACCGGCCGGATGAGCCGGATGGCCCCGATGCTGGAGGCCGCCGCGCGGGGAGAAGCGGCCGACGCGGCCTTCGCCCTGCTGCGGCTGGTCGGCGCCACCCGCGGCGCCGCCGCCATCTTCGGCGCCGAGGCGGCGCGCAAGGCGCTGGTCGAGGCCCTGACCGTACGACTGGTCGACTATGCGGACCAGGTGCTGGGCCAGATCAACGACGGCGAGGCCGCCGACGAGGCGCATGCGCTGAAGCTGGTTTCGGTCGCCGCCCGCTATCTGGAACTGATCGACGCCCGCGACCCGGCGCGGACCGTGCGTCGCCGCGCCGCAGTGGCCGGAGGGCCCCCGGTATCGAGCGGGGCCTCGTCGCGGGCGGCCTGATCGGCTACATCGCGCGGCGATGATGTTTTTCTGGATCATGACAGCTCTGCTGGCGGCCCTCGCGGGCCTGCTGGTGCTGACCGGCGCCCGCCGCGGCGCCGACGCCGGCGAGGCGGTCGAGACCGCCGCCGCTGCCGCCGAGCTGGCTGAGCTGGATCGCCTCAAGGCGCGCGGGCTGATGGACGAGGCCGGCTGGGCCGCCGCTCGCGCCGAGGCCGGGCGCCGCATCCTGTCGGGCGAGCGCGCGGTCGCGCCGGTGCGGGCCGGATCTAAGGACCGCATCTGGACCCTGGCCGGTGCGGGCGCGGCCGTCGCGGCGGCGCTGGGGCTGTATCTTCTGGTCGGCACGGTGGGACTGCCGGACCAGGCCTATGAGCGGCGGGTCGACGAATGGGCGGTCCAGCCGGAGGCCCTGGAAGGCCCGCAGATCGCGGCGGTCGTCGCTCGCATCGTGCGCGAGCAACCCGACAATCGTCAGGCCCTGACCATGCTGGGCGCGGCCCGCTTCGACGCGGGCGATCCCATCGGCGCGGCCTCCGCCTTCCGCCGGGCGCTGGCGCTCAACCCCGAGGACGCCCAGAGCTGGGCCCGGCTGGGCGAAAGCCTGGTGCGAGCCAATGACGGCGCGGTCGGCGGCGACGCCGAGGCGGCCTTCCAGGAGTCCCTCAAGCGCGACCCGAACCAGCTGGGGGCCCGCTACTTCCTGGGCGAGGCCGCCCTGGCGCGGGGCGACGCGGCGGGCGTGCGTGCGATGTGGCTGCCCCTGATCGCCGCGCTCGATCCCGCCGATCCGCGCCGGACCGATCTGGAACGCCGCCTGCCGCCGGGAGGCGCCGCATGAGCTGGCTGCCGAAATCGCCCAAGGCGCGCCGCCGCCTTTGGATCGTCGCCGCCGTGGCGCCTATCCTGGCGCTGGCTGTCGGCCTGTCGCTCTACGCCATGCGGGACAGCGTGACCTTCTTCTTCTCCCCGTCCGAGGCCTCTGCGGACAAGGCGCCGGCCGGCCGGGTCATCCGTCTGGGCGGCCTGGTCGAGATGGGCAGCGTCCAGCGCGACGCCGACGGCCAGGTGGCCTTCGTCGTCACCGACAATGTCGCGGCCACCCGCGTGGTCTACCGCGGCGACCTGCCCGACCTGTTCCGGGAAGGGCAGGGGATCGTGGCCCAGGGCGCCTTCCTGCCGGACCGCTCGTTCCGCGCCACCCAGGTGCTGGCCAAGCATGACGAGACCTATATGCCGCGCGAGGTCGCCGACCGGCTGAAGGCCAAGGGCGAATGGCGTCCCGCCGCCGGAGATCCCGCCTCGTGATCGTCGAAACGGGCGCCTTCGCCCTCATCCTCGCGCTGGCGCTGTCGGTGCTGCAGGCGGTCATGGCGGCCGCCGGACGCCTGCGCCGCAGCCCGGTTCTGGCCGGAGCCGCCAACGGCGCGGCCATCGCCGCGGCGGGCCTGGTCGCCGTGGCCTTCGCGGCCCTGATCTTCGCCTTCGCGGTGTCGGACTTCTCGGTCGCCAACGTCGCGGCCAACAGCCACACCGACAAGCCGATGCTTTACAAGGTCGCCGCCGCCTGGGGCAGCCACGAGGGCTCGCTGCTGCTGTGGTGCCTGGTCATGACCGGGTTCGGCGCGGCGCTGGCGCGGGCGCACAACCTGCCCTTCGGCCTGAAGACCTGCGCGGTGGCGACGCAGGGCCTGCTGGGCGCCCTGTTCCTGGCCTTCACGGTCTTCACCTCGAACCCGTTCACGCGGCTGAACCCGGCCCCGTTCCAGGGGGACTCGCTGAACCCGCTGCTGCAGGACCCGGCGCTGGCCCTGCACCCGCCGCTGCTCTACCTCGGCTATGTCGGCTTCTCGGTCTGCTTCTCGCTGGCCGTCGCCGCCCTGATCGAAGGGCGCGCCAACGCCAGCTTCTGGCCCGCCTGGGGCCGTTGGGTGCGGCCGTGGGCCTTGGCCAGCTGGGCCTTCCTGACCGTCGGCATCATGCTGGGCAGCTTCTGGGCCTACTATGAGCTGGGCTGGGGCGGCTGGTGGTTCTGGGACCCGGTAGAGAACGCCTCCTTCATGCCCTGGCTGGTGGGCGCGGCCCTGCTGCACAGCGCCGTGGTCACCGAGCGGCGCGGAGCGCTGGCGGGCTGGACCACCTTCCTGGCCCTGCTGGCCTTCACCTTCTCCATGCTGGGGGCCTTCCTGGTGCGCTCGGGCGTGCTGACCAGCGTGCACGCCTTCGCCGTCGATCCCGAGCGCGGAATGATGCTGCTGGCTATCCTGGGCGGGACCGCCGGACTGGCGTTCGCCCTGTTCGCCTGGCGCGCGCCGCAGCTGAAGGGCGGCGGCCTGTTCGCCCCGGTCAGCCGCGAGGGCGCGCTGGTCATCAACAACCTGTTCCTCACCGCCGCCGCCGCGACGGTGCTGCTGGGCACCCTCTATCCGCTGATCCTGGAGGCCGCGTCGGGCGCGACCATCTCGGTCGGCCCTCCCTATTTCGCCCTGACCTTCGTGCCGCTGATGGCCGTGGCCCTGCTGATCCTGCCCGCCGGGCCGCTGCTGGCGTGGAAGCGCGGCGACCTGAAGGGGGCGAGCCAGCGGCTGGCGGTCGCCGCCGCCCTGACCGTGGTGATGGCGCTTCTGGCCTTCGCCGTGTTCGAGCCGCGCAAGGCCCTGTCGGCGGCGGGCGTCGGCCTGGGCGCCTGGCTGATCCTGGGCGCGCTGGCCGAGACCGCCGAGCGCATCCGCCTGTTCCGCGCCCCTCTGGCTGAGACGCTGCGCCGGGCGAAGGGCCTGCCGCTGGGCGCCTGGGGCATGACCCTGGCCCACGCCGGGCTGGGCGTCTTCGTGCTGGGGGCCGTGGTCGAGACCGGCTATCGCGTCGAGGCGGCCCGTCCGCTGGCCGTCGGCCAGTCGGTGCAGGCAGGGAAGTGGACCGTGACCCTGGATCAGGTCCGCATCGTCGAGGGGCCGAACTATCTGGCTGAGCAAGGGAAGCTCAGCGTCGCCACGCCCGGCGGCCGCACGCGCGAGGTGACCGCCGAGCGGCGGTTCTTCCCGGCGGGCGGCCAGACGACGACCGAGGTCGGGCTCGATTTCCGCGGGCTGGACGACGTCTATGTCGTGGTCGGCGAACGGGCGCGGGCGACGGACGGCCAACCCGCCTGGAACGTGAGGGTCTGGTGGAATCCGTGGGCGCGGCTGATCTTCCTAGGGCCGCTGATCATGGCGCTGGGCGGGGTGTTGTCGCTGATGGACCGTCGGTTGCGGCTGGCCGTGAACGCGAGGAAGGCGGCATGAAGCGCGCCCTGCTGATCGCGGTCGCCGCCGTGGGGCTGATGGCCGCCGAGCCGCCGCCCGCGCCGGACCGGCCCCTGCCGGATGCGGCCCAGGAAGCCCGCGCCCAGCGCCTGTTCGACGACATCCGCTGCGTCGTCTGCCAGCACGAGGCCATCGCCGACAGCCCGGCGGGCATCGCGGCCGACATGCGCGGCCTGGTGCGCGAGCAGATCGCCGCCGGCCGCACGGACAAGGCGATCCGCGAGGACCTGGTGCGCCGTTACAGCGACTTCGTCCTGTTCAAGCCGCCGGTGCGGATCGGGACCTGGCTGCTGTGGTTCGGACCCCTGGCGGTGTTGCTGGCGGTGGGCGCCGCGCTGCTGGTCTTCGCGCGTCGCCGGAAGATGGAGATTTCTCCGCTTTCGCCTGATGAGGAGGCTCGACTGGCCGATATTCTCGCCGGAGAGCAGCTTCGCCGCGATCCTGACGCAAAGCCGTCCGACGACTGACGCGGGGCAGGAGCCATCATCGCGCCGTGGCGTTGGTGAGATCCACAAACGCTCTATATTCATCGCCGTAACGGGCGCATTCGTCGCCCGGCAAGAGGATCGCAAGACCGCCTATGATGAAGCGCAAGGAATTCATGCTCGGAGCCGTCGCCGGCCTGGCCTTCGCCGCCGCCGCGACCGCGGGTGGAGTGATCGACTGGCCGGCCGCCCATGCCGACCCCGTCGCGGGCGTCAGTGGACGTCTGATCCCCAGCGCCGGCGCCGCCGGCCTGAACTTCGCGCCGCCGCAGGGCGCGCCGCTGAGCTTCGCCGACATCTTCGCCCAGGTCGCTCCGGCGGTCGTGCAGATCGACGTAAAGACCCGCGTGCAACAACCGCGCGGCGGTTTCATCCAGATCCCGGGCCTCGGCCCTGTGCCGGTTCCGGCTCCGAACGGACAGGGCGAAGGCGAAGACGGCGAGGGCGCGACCGCCCTGGGCGCCGGTTCGGGCTTCTTCATCTCGGCCGACGGCTTCATCGTCACCAACAACCACGTCGTCGCCGACGCGGTCGAGATCAGCGTCAAGCTGGCCGACGGGCGTGAGATGGCCGGCCGGATCATCGGCCGCGACGAGGCGACCGATCTGGCCGTCATCAAGGTGGACGGCTCGGACTTCCCGTTTGTCAGCTTCGAGGAGACGGCACAGCCCCGCGTGGGCGACTGGGTCATCGCCGTCGGCAATCCCTTCGGCCTGGGCGGCACCGCCACGGCCGGCATCGTTTCGGCGCAGGGGCGCAACCAACTGGACAGCGCCACGCCCTACACCGACTACATCCAGATCGACGCCGCCATCAACCGGGGCAACTCGGGCGGCCCGACCTTCGACATCTACGGGCGCGTCATTGGCGTGAACTCGGCCATCCTGTCGCCGTCGGGCGGCTCGGTCGGCATCGGCTTCGCCATTCCGGCCTCGGTCGCCAAGCCGATCACGGACCGCCTGATGCGTGGTGAGAACATCGAGCGCGGCTACCTTGGTGTCGAGATCGGGCCGATCGACCGCACCTGGGTGGGACCGTTGGGGCTTCAGAGCCGCGATGGGGCCTATGTGAACAGCGTCACGCCCGGTGGTCCGGCCGAACGCGGTGGTCTGCAACAAGGCGACGTGGTTCTGAGCCTGAACGGCCAGAAGATCACGGACTCCAACGATCTGACCCGTCGGGTCGGCCAAGCCAAACCGGGCGACAACCTGCGGCTGGAAGTTCTGCGCGACCAGCGCCGCCAGACGATCAACGTCCGCTCTGGTACGCGCCCCTCGGTCGCGGAGCTGAACAATGACGGCAGCACGGCTCCGGGCGACGAGCCCACTCCGGGCGGCGTCACGGCGGGTACGGCTGTCGGCGGCCTGACCGTCGCCGCAATGAGCCCGGCCTTGCGTCAGCGCTACGACATCCCCGCCAACGTCAACGGCGTGGTGATCACCCAGCAAGGGCGCGGCGACAACCGCGTCTATCAGCCGGGCTTTGTGATCATGCGGACGGGACGCGGCCCGGTGACCTCGGTCGCCGACTTCCAGGCCGCCGTTCAGGCGGCGCAGGCCGCGGGCACGGGGGTCTTCCTCTTGGTCTGGACGCCGCAGGGAAATCAGCCGGTCGTGCTGGACCTTCCGAAGTCTGAATAACGCTTAACTGACTTCATCGCCGCCGATGCGCTAACATCGGCGGCGATTTGCATTCAGGGGCTGATTCCATGCGCATTCTGGTGGTCGAGGACGACGCCGAGGCCGCGACCGCGATGGTCCGGGGACTGACCGAGGCCGGTCACGACACCACCCACGCCGTCGACGGCGCCTTCGGCCTGCTCGAGGCCCAGAAGGGCGGCTATGACGTCTACGTCGTGGACCGCATGATGCCGCGCCTGGACGGCATCGGCATGGTCGAGACCCTGCGCAAGGACGGCGACCAGACTCCGGTCCTGTTCCTGTCGGCGCTCGGCGAGGTCGAGGACCGCGTCGTGGGCCTGAAGGCCGGCGGCGACGACTATCTGGTCAAGCCCTACGCCTTCGCCGAGCTGATCGCCCGGGTCGAGGCCCTGTCGCGCCGCCGCGAGACCGGCTCGGTCGCCACGGTGCTGAAGGTCGGCGACCTGGAGATGAACCTGATCGCCCGCACCGTGCACCGCGCCGGGCAGGAGATCGACCTGCAGCCGCGGGAGTTCCAGCTTCTGGAGTTCCTGATGCGCCACGCCGGCCAGTCCGTGACCCGCACCATGCTGCTGGAGAAGGTCTGGGAATATCATTTCGACCCCCAGACCAACGTCATCGACGTCCACATCAGCCGCCTGCGCGCCAAGATCGACAAGGGTTTCGACAAGGCCATGCTGCAGACGGTCCGCGGGGCGGGATATCGGCTGGAGGCGTAGCGCCTCCGCATGAAGCTGCCCTCGCTCCTTCGCCGCACGCCATTCCGGCTGACGCTGCTGTTCGTCGCCCTGTTCGCAGCGGCGGCCAGCGCGGTGCTGGCCTATGTCTATGTGGCCTCGGCCAATGAGGCGCGGTCCAAGACCCAGGTGGACGTGACGACCGAGTTCGGGGTGCTGACCGGCATCTATCGCGAGCGGGGGAAGGACGCCCTGAACGCGGCCCTGGTGGACCGGACCATCCGGGGCGGGTCGTATCTGTACATGCTGATGGACGCCAACGGCGGCCTGATCACCGGCAACCTGACCGAGACGCCGATCGACCTGATCCCGGAGGGCACCGAGGACGGCGGCCGGACCCCGCGGTGGAGCACCTTCACCTATACCGACAACGACGCCAGCGGCCGGGTCACCCGGCCCCAGTCGCTGGGGGTGCAGGCGCGGCTGGCCGGCGGCGAGGTCCTGTTCGTCGGTCAGTCGATGGGGGACACCGAGGCCTATCTGAGCCGCCTGACCCAGGCCCTGTGGGCGGCCATGGGCATCGTCCTGCTGCTGGGCCTGGCGGGCGGCCTGTTCGTCAGCCGCAACCTGGAACGCTCGATGGGCCGGCTGAACAAGGTGGTCGGTGCGGTTCAGGAGGGCGACCTCAAGGCGCGGGTGCCGGTGCGGAATTCCGGCGACGAACTCGACGAACTGGGCGCCGGCCTGAACGTCATGCTGGACCGGATGGAGTCCTCCATGGCCTCGATCCGCCACGCCGGCGACGCCATCGCCCACGACCTGCGCTCGCCCCTGACCCGGATGCGGGCCAAGCTGGAGGTGGCGCTGATCGACGCCGAAGCCGGCAAGATCGACGGCACCGAGGCGCTGGAGCTGGCCCTGTCCGAGGCGGACGACCTGCTGAAGACCTTCAACACCGTGCTGGCCATCGCCCGCCTGCAGGCCGCCGCCGGTTCGGGCCGCACGCCGGATCCGGCGGTGTTCGACGCCGCCGACCTGGCCGCCGACATGGCCGAGCTCTACGAGCCCGCCAGCGAGGACAAGGGGCTGGAGTTCTCCGCCGAGATCGAGCGCGGCCTGATGGTCAACGCCAACCAGCCCTTCCTGGCCCAGGCGCTGGCCAACATCATCGACAACGCCATCAAGTACACGCCGGTGGGCGGCGCGGTGATGCTGCGCGCGCGCCGCCGGTCTTCGGGCGAGATCGAATTCTCGGTCACCGACACCGGCCCCGGCGTGCCCGAGGACGACCGTGAGCGCGTCATCCAGCGCTTCGTCCGCCTCGACAACAGCCGCACCGAGCCCGGCTCGGGCCTCGGCCTGTCGCTGGTGGGCGCGGTCATGGAGGCCCATGGCGGGCGCATCGTCCTGGACGAGGGCCCCGGAGCCTACGCCGGCTTCGGCCCCGGGCTGCGCGTGGCGCTGGTCCTGCCGGCGGCGGAGGGATGATCCGCGCCGCCACCGTCGCCGACGCTCCGCGCAATCTGGAGATCTGGCGCGCCGCCGTCCGCGCGACCCACGACTTCCTCGCCCCGGACGATCTGGAGGCGATCGACGCCCTGGTCGCCGAGCACCTGCCCGCGATGGTGTCCTGGGTGAAGGTGGACGGCGAGGATCGCCCGCTCGGCTTCATCGCCATGACCGAAGCCCACGTCGACGCCCTTTTCGTCGATCCGGCCCGCCACGGCTCGGGCGTGGGCCGCGCCCTGATGGACCACGCCCGGTCGCTGCACCCGGCGCTGACGGTCGATGTGAACGAGCAGAACCCCCGCGCCATCGGTTTCTATGAACGCCTGGGGTTCGCGCGGACCGGGCGTTCCGAAACCGACGACCAGGGGCGCCCCTATCCGCTGCTGCATATGCGGTCGCCGGGATGAGCGCCCTGCGGCCCTGCGGACCGATCGTTGACGCCGCCGCCGCCGAGCGCGCCCATGAGCGGCTGTCGGAGGCTGCGGCGGAAGGCGGCTGGTCCGATACGCTGCAGGCCGCTTGGCCGGTTCTGGGCCCCGTCTTCTCCGCTTCGCCCTATCTGTTCGGCCTCGCCCGCCGCAGGCCGCAGATGCTGCATGATCTGCTGGAACAGGGCGCCGATGCGCGCCTGGCCGAGGTTCTGAACGGGACGGCCGCCCTGACCGGGGGGGCGGACGACCTGCGCGCGCCGCTGCGGCGTCTGAAGGGCGAGCTTCATCTGCTGACGGCCCTGGCCGACCTGGGCGGTCAATGGGACCTCGATCAGGTGACCGGCGCGCTCAGCCGTTTCGCTGACGTTTCGGCCCGGGCGGCGCTGGCGGCGGTGGCCCATGACCAGCGCGAGCGCGGCAAGCTGATCTCCGCCGCCGACGACAGGCGCGGCCCCATTCCAGGCCTGTTCGGCCTGGCGATGGGCAAGCACGGCGCGGACGAGCTCAACTACTCCTCGGACATCGACATCAGCCTGTTCTGGGAGCCGGAGGTGCTGACCGCGGCGCTGGCCGACGGCGTCGAGCCGCAGCGCTTCGTCGACCGGATCGCCCACGCCTTCTCGACCCTGATGCAGGAGCGCACCGGCGACGGCTATGTATTCCGCGTCGACCTGCGGCTGCGGCCCGATCCGTCCTCGACCCCGCCGGTGATCGCGGTCCCCTTCGCCCTGACCTACTACGAGGGCGTCGGCCAGAACTGGGAGCGGGCGGCCTTCATCAAGGCCCGGGCCATGCTGGGCGACGAAGCGGAGGGCCGGGCCTTCCTCAGGGCGCTGACCCCCTTCATTTGGCGGCGCAGCCTCGACTATCCGGCCATCCTCGACATCCAGTCGATCAAGCGACAGATCCACGTCCACAAGACCGGCGAGGGGCTGGAGGCGGCAGGGGCCAACCTGAAACTGGGGCGGGGCGGCATCCGCGAGATCGAGTTCTTCGCCCAGACCCAGCAACTGATCCTGGGCGGGCGGGACCCGCAGCTGCGGGTCCCGCGCACCGTCGAGGCGCTGGCCGCCCTGCGCGACGCGGGCCACGTGAAGGCCGAGGTCTGCGCCGAGCTGACCGCCGCCTATGTCGAACTGCGCGGGCTGGAACACCGGGTCCAGATGCTGGACGACGAACAGACCCACAGCCTGCCCACGGACCCCGTCCGCCGCGCGGCCGTGGCGGCCCTGGCGGGGGAGGGCGACCTGGCGGTTTTCGACGCCCGCGTGGAGGCCGTGCTGGTCGGGGTCAACGGCCGCTACGGCGAGCTGTTCGAGGGCGAGGAGGAACTGTCGTCCCGCTATGGCTCCCTGGTCTTCACAGGCGTCGAGAACGACCCCGAGACCCTGGCCACCCTTGAACGGATGGGCTTTTCCGAACCCGCAGCCGTCGCCGACACGATCCGCAGCTGGCACCACGGACGCATTCCGGCGACCCGGACGGCCCGGGGGCGGGAGCTGTTCACCCGGCTGGCCCCCCGGCTGCTGACGGCGCTGGCCGACACCGGGGCGGCGGATGACGCCTTCCGCCGCTTCGCCGTCTTCTTCGCTGGCCTGAGCGGCGGGGTGCAGGTGCAGGCCCTGTTCCTGGCCCAGCCCCGGCTGTTCGACCTGGTCGTCGGCGTGATGGCCTTCGCGCCCCGACTGGCGCGCACCCTGGGCCGCTATCCGGCGGCGCTGGACAGCATGCTGGACGCCCGCTTCACCCGAGACCTGGAAGAGGACACCGGCGTCGCCGAGCAGATGCTGGCCGAGGCCGGCGCGGCCCCTGATTTCGAAGGCGCGATGAACGCCGTCCGGCGCATCCACCGCGATCAGATGTTCCGCATCGGCCTGCAGATCCTGACCGGTCGCGCGGGGGCGGAAAGCGCCGGTCGCGCCCTGACGGCGCTGGCCGACGCGACGCTGGCCGCCCTGGCCCCCGCCGCCCTGGCCGAGGCCGCGCGGCAGGGCGGGGACCTGCCCGGCGGACAGGTGGCGGTGGTGGCGCTGGGCAAGGCCGGATCGCGCGAGATGCGGGCCAGTTCCGACCTGGACCTGATGACCCTGTACGACGCGCCGCCCGAGGCGGTGTCGTCCGACAAGGGCTGGGCCGCCGGCGTCTTCTATTCCCGCTTCACCCAAAGGCTGATCGCCGCCCTGTCGGCGCACACGGCGGAGGGCGGGCTGTATGAGGTCGACATGCGGCTGCGCCCCGGCGCGGCCAAGGGACCGGTGTCCCTGCGGCTGTCCTCCATCCAGGACTACTACGCGGCCGAGGCGGACACCTGGGAGTTCATGGCCCTGACCCGCGCCCGCGTCGTCTGGGCCGACGATCCGGCCTTCGGCGCGGCGGTCACGGCGGCGCTTGAGGCCATTCTGCGCCGCCCCCGGCCCGGCGTGGACATCGCCGCCGACGCCCGCCGCATGCGGGACCTGATGGCGCGTGAACGGCCCGGGCGCGGCGCCTGGGACCTGAAGCTGGCGCCCGGCGGGCAGGTCGACGCCGAGTTCGTGGCCCAGGCCGGCCAGCTGCGCGCGGCGGCGACGGGCGCCCCGCTGACCGTCTCGACGCTGGACGCCCTGGTGGGCGATCCTGAGCTGGCCGAGGCCTGGCGATTGCAACAGGCCCTGGGACAGGTGCTGGCCGCCGCCTTCGACGAGACCGGCGATCCTTCCGACGAGCCCGAGGGGTTCCGCCGCCGTCTCGCCGAGGCCGCGGGCGCGCCCGATTTCGACGCCCTGACGGCGCGTCTGGCCGAGGTCCGGGCCGCGGCGCGAGCAGCCTTCGAGACGGCCCTGCCGCCGGTTCGCGACGGAGACTGAAGCCACCCCCGTTTGATCTCCTGACAGGGACGCACACGGCCGAACGGCCATGGAGATCATCGCATGAGCAGGACCTTGGCTATCGGCGCCGTCGCCACCGTCGTTCTGGCCGCCCTCGCCGGGGGCGCCACCGCCCAGCAGCCCGCCCGCCCCATCGTCGAGCGACAGGCGCACGCCCAGCGCGCCGACACGGACGGCGACGGCCGCATCAGCCAGGCCGAGTTCGTCGGCCGCCGCGTCGCTCGCCTGACCGCCGCCGACGCGGACCGCGACGGCTCGGTCACCCGCGAGGAGAGGCAGGCCCGGCGCGTCGCCCATCGGCAGCAGCGGGCCGAAGCGCGGTTCGCCCGGCTCGACGCCGACAGCAACGGCGCCATCAGCCGCGAAGAGTTCACCGCGCCCCGCGCCGCTCGCGCCCACGGCGAGCCCGGCCGTCATGGTCCGCGCATGGCCCGCCGTGGCGGGCCGCGCGCCGAACGCGGCCCGGTTTCGGTGGCCGAGGCGCAGGCGAAAGCCGAGCAGGCCTTCGCGCGTCTGGATGCGGATCACGACGGCTTCGTCACCGCCGAAGAACGCCGCGCCGGGATGCAGCAGGCGCGCGAACATCGCCGCGAACGCATGGCCGAACGCCGCGCCGCACGTCAGGCGTCGCGTCCGGCCCCCGCTTCGGAGTAAGGAGATGGCGGGGACGACGGACCTGCGCCGACCGACCCTCTCGATGATGTTCGAACGAGGGCCTATTGGCGCTGATCGCCGACCCCGACGAGGATCTGGTGCGCCGCGTGGGTCAGGGCGATCCGGCGGCCATTCAGGCCATGGTGGCGCGCAAGCTGCCCCGCATGCTGGCGCTGGCGCGCCGGATGCTGGGCGACGCCGTGGAGGCCGAGGACGTGGCGCAGGAAGCCATGTTGCGGGCCTGGCGGCAGGCGCCGCGCTGGACGCCGGGCAAGGCGCGCTTCGATACGTGGCTGCACCGGGTGGCGCTGAACCTCTGCTACGACCGGCTGCGTCGGCGGCGCGAGATCGCCACCGACAGTCCGCCGGATCGGCCCGACGAGGGCGCGGCCCCGGATCGGGGCCTGCTGGCGGCGGACGTGGGGGCGCGGGTCGAGGCGGCCCTGGCCCGTTTACCGGATCGTCAGAGAGAGGCCATTGTCCTGTGCCACTATCAGGAGTTGACCAACATCGAGGCCGCGGCCCTGATGGAGGTCAGCGTCGAGGCTTTGGAAAGCCTGCTGTCGCGAGGGCGGCGGGCGTTGAGACTGGCTCTGGCCGATATGCGGCCGGACGCTGAAGGAGCATGAGTGTGATGACGGCGGAACGGTTCAACGCCCTGGTATCGGCCTACGGCGCCGACGCGCGGCGCTGGCCTGAAAGCGAACGGACGGCGGCGCAGGCCTATATGGCGGCTGAGCCCGAGGCCGCGCGCGCGGTCCTGGCCGAGGCGGACGCCGTCGACGCCCTGCTGCACGCCGCGCCGACGCCGCAGGTCTCGCCGGCCCTGCGCGACCGGGTCATCGCTTCGGCCGCCGAACTGGGGCTGAAGGCGCGTCGCAACGGTCGCCTGTGGCTCGACCGGCTGGCGCTGGTTCTCGGCGCCGGCTGGGCCGCCGCGGCCTGCGCGGGCGTGGCCGCCGGCGTCATCATGACCGGCCACCTGACCGCCGACGCCCAGGCCGACGCGGTGCTCTATCAGGCCTCGCTGCAGGGCGTGGATGACACGGAGGTGCTCGGTTGAGCCCCAAGGCCCTCAAGATCGCGCTCGCCGCTTCGGTGGCGTTGAACCTGTTCGCGGTCGCGGCCGGCGCGACCCTCTGGGTGGGCCGGGCCAAGGTCGAGGACCGCATCGACGCCGCGCAGCGTGCGCCGCACGAGCGCTCGCCGATGCAGGTGGTGGTCAGCCGTCTCGATCCGCAGGTCCGACAGCGGGTTCGCCAGACGCTGAAGGCCTCGGCCCTGGTCGCCAAGCCGGACTTCGAGGAGGCGCGTCTGAAGCGCCGCGCGGCCGTCGATCTGGCCGGTTCGCCGGACTTCGATCCCGCCCGCGCCACAGCCCTGCTGGAAGAGTCCCGCGCCGCCGAGATCCGCGGCCGCGCCCGGCTGGAGGCCGACGCCGTCCAGCTGCTCGGCACCCTCGATCCGGCGGATCGGCAGGCGCTCTCGGAGATCCTGACCCGCCGCGGCCGCGTGGTGGTTCGGGATCGTCCGGACATCCCGTCCGCCGACAAGAAGGCGGTCGATTAAGCGGCCGCCCGCGCCGCCTGCACCGGCGCGCCGGGGGGATGGATCGGCAGTTCGAAGCTGACGGTGGTGCCCTGACCCGGCTCGCTTTCCATCATGAGCTGGCCGCCGTGCAGCTCGATCAGCGACTTGGTCAGCGCCAGGCCCAGGCCGGTGCCCTGGGTGGTCTTGGAGTGCTGGCCCTCGACCTGTTCGAACGGGCGCGCCAGGCGCGCCAGGTCCTCGGGCGCGATGCCGATGCCGGTGTCGGTCACCGCCACCCGCACCCGGTCGTCGTCGAGCCGTGACAGGGTCACCACGATGTCGCCGCCCTCGGGCGTGAACTTCACGGCGTTCGAGATCAGGTTCAGCACCACCTGCTTCAGACCGCGATGGTCGGCCTCGATGTCGGGGATTTCGGCGGCGTCGACCAGAAGCTTGAGCCCCGCCTCCTGGATCTTGCCGCGCATCAGCCGGGCCGCGTCGTCCACGACCTCCTTCAGCGACACCTGTTCATAGTGCAGGGTCAGCTTGCCGGCCTCGATCTTGGCCATGTCGAGGATGTCGTTGATCAGGCTGAGCAGATGCTGGCCCGACTTCAGGATGTCGCCCGCGTAACCCTTGTATTTGGCGTCGCCCAGCGGACCGAACAGTTCTCCGGCCATGATCTCCGAGAAGCCGTTGATGGCGTTCAGCGGCGTGCGCAGTTCGTGGCTCATATTGGCCAGGAACTCGGACTTGGCCTGGTTGGCGGCCTCGGCCCGGGTCATGGCGACTTCGTATTTTCGCGCCAGCAGGGACAGCTTCTCCTCGCGGTCCTCCAACTCGGCGATGGTGGCGTGCAGGCGTTCGACCGCGCGCTGGCGCTCGGCTTCCTTCTGCTTGATGGCGGTGATGTCGGCGGCCGAAACGACCGAGCCGCCGTCCGAGGTGAAGCGCTCGACCAGCTGCAGCCAGCGGCCGTCGACCAGCTCGACCTCGCGGGCGCCGGCCCGGCCGCCTGCGGCGGCCTGCTCGGACTTGATGGCCAGGGCGGCGATGCGGTTCAGGTCCTGCTTGTAGGCCCCCTTGCGGACCACGCCGTCCTCGAACCCGAAGGCGTCCTGGAAGGCCTGGTTGGACAGGATCAGCCGACCCGACTTGTCGAACAGGACGAAGGCGTCCGAGACGCTCTCGATGCCGTCGCGCAGGCGGCTTTCGGCGGCCTGGGCCTGAGACTTGGCGCGGCGGGCCTCGGTGGTGTCCAGCGCCACGCCGAGAATGGAGGTGAAGCCGTCCTGCCCGCGCTCGCCGCGGGCCTGGCCCCGCGCGTCGATCCAGCGGGCCCGGCCCTGGTCGTCCGGAACGGGGAAGCTGACCTCGAAGGCGCCGTAGGCCTGGGCCTGACGCAGGGCGTGCTGCACGGCCTCGCGGTAGCGCGGATGGATGCGCTCCATGATCACGGTGTCAGGCAGGGAGCCGCTGCGGTCCAGACCCAGCAGGCTGGCCATATAGTCCGAGATCATCACCTCGCCGGCCTCGATGTCCCAGTCCCAGACGCCGCAGTGCGCCGCCTCGACCGCGCCGCGGAACCGGCGCTCGGACGCCGCCCATTCACGGCTGATGCCCATCTGTCGCCGCTGCATGATGACGACGAGGACGAGGGTGAACAGGCCGATGCCGATCGGCGGGCCCAGCACCCACAGATCGTGCAGCGAGAAGCCGGCGCCCGTGCTCTGGGGCGCGGCGACGCCGCGGGCGACCAGAAGCACATGGGCGGTGATCGCCAGCGCCAGCGTCAGGATCGAGATGCGCAGCCATGCGGGCGCCCCGCGCTCGCGATCGGAGGCGCGTCGTCCCTGCGGTGATATGCGGCGCTCCTCACCCCGCAAGGCGCTCTCCCGGACGATTCGACAACGAAGCCCGAATCTAGGCTGCGTCGCGGATTCGTGTCGAGCGGGGTTAACCCTCGCTCAACATTCTTGAACGGGGTGAGTCGCGGGAGTCGCACTCCGGCGCCGAAACGCCGGAACCGGCCTGTCCTCGCGCCTACGCCGCCTGAATCGTCGGAGCCGCCGCCAGCTCGCCCGTCGGGGCGGCCAGCACGTCCGTCACGGTCCTGAGCACGGTCCGGGCCTCGCGGGCCAGGGCGCGCATCTCGGGCGGCGCGTCGTCGGGCGCCTCGTCGACCGAGGCCAGAAGCTGCTCGGCCAGCGCCATCAGGCGCGGGGCGGCGGCGATCAGCCGGGCCTGGAATTCGATCTGTTCGGGGTCGCGGTCGTATTCGGCGCCCGGCACGCGCCAGCCGCCCCAGTCGGCCTTGTCGGTCACGACGACGGGGTAGGTGCCGGGAAAGGGATGGTGCGGGGTGTCCTCCGCCGCCTGCCACTTGTTCCGGGCGCGCATCAGCCGCCAGTTCTGGCCGGAGACCTCGGCGGCCGGATCCTCGACCGGCAGCAGCAGTTCATGGCCCAGGAACTCGCGGCCCAGGCCCACGTCATAGGTGACACGGACCGGCTCCTCGAAGCCCTTGGCCCAGACGGGCTGGACCTTCTCGATCTGGGCCCACGCGCCGACGCACTCGACCCAGACCTTCTGGCCCTTCTGGAACTGCGCGCGCGCCATTGATCACTCCCGTCCTGAGACAGGGCACAATGCGGCCTGCGGATGAACAGCCGGTTTGGCGAAAGGGTAAAGAGAATCCTGACGCCGCCGCCGGTCAGTTTCGGGAAATGCCTTCCAGGGCCTCGCCCGCGTACTTCTCCTTCACCCGGGTCGAGAGGTCGCCCAGAGACACTACGCCGACCAGACGGTTGTCCTTGTCCAGCACGGGTAGGCGGCGAATCTGCCGGCTGCTCATGGCGTCCAGCACGGTCTTCAGATCATCGTCGACGCGGGCCGTGTAGGGATCGCGGGTGATGAACTCCACCACGGGGGCGGTGGCCGAGACGCCGCCGGCGAGGGCGCGCACGACGAGGTCGCGGTCGGTGATCGTCCCGATCAGGGTGTCGCCGTCGGCGACGGGCATGAAGCCGAAATCGCCGTCATGCATGCGGCGAGCCACCTCCTGCAGGCTGTCGCCGGGACGGGCCACCTGCACGTCCTTGCTCATCAGATCGCGTACCTTCATCGGGCTCTCTCCCTGGACTGGTTCGCCGACAGAACCCTTGCCCGGCGCGGCGGTTCCGCTTCCGCCCGCGCGATGGCCGGGCTACACGCCGCTTCAGACGAGGGAGAGCGGACGATGACGGCGGCGAATGAGGCGAAGGCCATCCTTCAACGACTGGGCGTCGATGCGGCGGTCTGGAACGGCCAGCTGCCGACGCGCTCCCCCATCGACGGCTCCACGGCCGGTTCGGTCGCCGAGACCGCGGACATCGACAGCGTGATCGCCCGCTCGGTCCAGGCCTTCCACGCCTGGAAACGCGTACCGGCCCCGCGCCGGGGCGAACTGGTCCGCCTGCTGGGCGAGGAGCTGCGGGCGTCGAAGGAGGACCTGGCCCGTCTGGTCACCCTGGAAGCCGGCAAGATCGTCTCCGAAGGCCTCGGCGAGGTGCAGGAGATGATCGACATCTGCGACTTCGCCGTCGGCCTGTCGCGCCAGCTCTACGGCCTGACGCTGGCCAGCGAACGGCCCGGCCACCACATGCGCGAGACCTGGCAGCCGCTGGGGCCGGTTCTGGTCATCTCGGCCTTCAACTTTCCGGTCGCGGTGTGGGCCTGGAACGCCTGTCTCGCCCTGGTCTGCGGCGACCCGGTGATCTGGAAGCCGTCGGAGAAGACGCCGCTGACAGCGCTGGCCACGCAAGCGATCTTCGACCGCGCGCTGTCGCGTTTCGGCGATGCGCCCGCCGGCTTGTCCCAGCTCGTCATCGGCGGCCGCCAGGCCGGCGAGAGACTGACCGCCGACGCCCGCGTCGCCCTCGTCTCCGCCACCGGCTCGACCCGCATGGGCAGGGCGGTGGCCCAGACAGTGGCCGCCCGCCTCGGCCGGTCGCTGCTTGAGCTCGGCGGCAACAACGCCATGATCGTCGGTCCGAGCGCAGACCTCGACATGGCGGTCCGGGCGATCGCCTTCTCGGCGGTCGGCACGGCGGGACAGCGTTGCACCACCTTGCGCCGTCTGTTCATGCACTCGGATATCTCCGCCAAGCTGATTGATCGCCTGGTCCAGGCCTATGAAACCCTGCCCGTGGGGGATCCTCGCGAAGACGGCGTGCTGGTGGGACCTCTCATCGATGAAGACGCCTACACCGCCTTCCGTAAAGCGGTGGACCAAGCCAGCCGCGAAGGTGTCCTGATTTGCGGCGGTGAGCGCCTCGACCGCGATGGCGTCTACGTCACGCCCGCCCTCATCGGCATGAGCAAGCAGACCGAAACGGTCAAACACGAGACCTTCGCCCCGATCCTCTACACCTTCATCTACGATGACTTCGATCAGGCAGTCGAAATGCAGAACGCCGTGCCGCAAGGCCTGAGCTCCTGCATCTTCACCGACAGCGTCCGCGAGGCCGAGCAGTTCCTGTCGGCCTGGGGTTCGGACTGCGGCATCGCCAACGTCAACATCGGCCCCTCGGGCGCCGAGATCGGCGGGGCGTTCGGCGGCGAGAAGGACACCGGCGGCGGCCGCGAGTCCGGCTCCGACGCCTGGAAGGCCTATATGCGCCGCCAGACGCAGACGGTGAATTTCAGTCGCGAGCTGCCGCTGGCGCAGGGGGTGAGGTTCGAGGTGTGAGGCAATAGGCAGGTAGGCAGTAGGCAATAGGGACGATTGCTCCCTCCGCCGACGGTCTGCACCCTACTGCCTACTGCCTACTGCCTGTCTCGCGTATCCACCCGCGCCACCACCGACAGGCCCGGCCGCAGGCGGTCCAGCCCTTCCTGGCCCGGATCCAGCGCGATGCGAACGGGCACCCGTTGGGCCACCTTGGTGAAGTTGCCGGTGGCGTTGTCTGGACGGATGACGCTGAACTCGGAGCCCGTGGCCGGGGCGATCTGCTCGACCTTGCCGGTCAGGGTGCGGCCGCCCAGGGCGTCGACCGACAGCTCGACCGGCTGGCCCACACGGATGTCGCGCAGCTGGTTCTCCTTGTAGTTGGCGGTCACCCAGATGCGGTCGGGGACCAGCGCCATCAGCTGGGTTCCGACGGCGACCTGCTGACCCTGCCGTACGCTGATCTCGCCCAGCCGTCCGTCGCGCGGGGCGACGATGCGGGTGTTCGACAGGTCGATCTCGGCCAGATGCACCTGGGCCCGGGCGTTCTCGACGGCGGCTTCCAGCGAGCCGCGGCTGACGACGGCGGAGGTGACGTTGGTCTGGGCGATGCCCTCGGCGGCGCGGGCCTGGGCCAGCTGGGCCTGGGCGGCCCTGAGCGCCGCCTGGCTGACGTCGACCTGGGCCTGCGCCACCCAGCCGCCCTCGAACAGCCGCCGCGCCCGGGTCGCATCCGCCTGAGCCTTGGCCAGATTGGCTTCGGCGCCGGCGATGGTGGCGCGCTGCTGGGCCACCGACCCGCGCGCCGAATTCTGGGCCTGGGCCGAGTTGGCCAGGGCGGCCTCGGCCGAATGCAGGCTCGCCTTCGCCTGCTCCAGGCGCTGGCGATAGATGCGGTCGTCGATGGTGGCCAGCAGCTGACCCTGTTTCACGGTCTGGAAATCCTGCACCTCGACCGAGGTGACATAGCCGGTCACCTGCGGCGCGATCACCGTCACCTGCCCGCGGACATAGGCGTTGTCCGTGTGCTGAACGCCGGAGACGAAGGGCGGCAGCTGCCAGGCCCACAGCACCAGCAGGACCCCGATCACGGCCGCCGCGATCAGCACGACGGTGAACAGCACGGTCTTCTTCGGCGCAGGCGCGGGCGCCGGAGCGGTGGGCTGCGTCGGCTCCGGGGCGGCTCCGGTCGTGGGAGCCGGGGTGGATGCGGGTGCGGTCGTGTCGGTCATGGCTTCAAGAGGGTCTCGTCGGTCATTGCGTGGCGGCGACGGGTTCGCCGGCCTTGCGCGCGGCCCGGCGGGCCAGGATGCGGGGTCGCAGGTGATGGAAGGTCGTCCACGCACAGCCGACCGCCGCGAACACCGCGATCAGCAGGAAGACGTCGTTGTAGGCCAGCACGTGAGCCTGCTGGGTGATCTGTTGCTGCAGCATCGCCTGTCCCTGCGTCGTGCGCAGGGCGGGATCGCCGAGCACCCGCGCATAGGCACCGCCCAGCTGCTGCAGCCGCAGGACGACGTTCGGGTCGCCGAGGTTGATCGCCTCGGACAGCTGGTTGGAGTGGAATTTCTCCCGGATCGTCTCGATGGTGCCGACCAGGGCCGACCCCATCAGGCCGCCGATGTTCTGGCCGACCGTGAACACCACGATGAAGCTGACCAGGTTCTGGGCGCCCTTCTGGAGCACCTGCAGGAAGCCGATCAGCATCGCCGGCCCGATGAAGAACGAGGCCGCGAAGGCCATCAGGGCCTGGCTGAAATACAGCTGCGCCGGACGCGTCAGGACGGTCGAACGGGCGTCCAGGAAGGCGCCGACCGCGATCAGGGCCAGGGCGATGGCGATCAGGGCCATCAACCGGTCCGGCTTCAGCGTCAGGATGCTGACCACCGTCCCCGCCGCCGTGGCGACCAGGACCACCCAGAACAGGCTGTAGAGCTGCTCCGGCCCCAGGCCCATCTGGGTCATCAGGCCCACGGCCCCGGAGGTCTGCTCCGACAGGACGATGCGGGTCCCGATGATCACCAGCCCCAGCCGTAGGATGTCCGGCCCGGCCATCCATTTCAGGTTTATAAGCGGGGTCTCGCGATTGTACTCGATGGCGATCGCCGCGGTCAGCAGGATGATGGAGCCGACCAGGGCCCAGCCGATCCAGGCGGCCTCGGTCCACCAGACGATCCGGCCCAGGCCCAGCACGGCGCAGAGCAGGGCGATCCCCGGCGCGAACAGGGCGAAGGTGACGAAATCGAGGGGCTGGAACACCTTGGTCCGCTCGGACGGGGGCAGGCGCACGGCCAGGACGGCGGCGAGGGCGACCAGCGCCAGTCCCAGTTCGAAGACGTAGACGCCCCGCCACTCCGACAGGTCGATCAGCGAGGTCGAGAACAGCCGGGCGGCCGGTATGGCCAGGCCCGAGATCCCGATGCCGGTCAGCAGGCCGCCGATCCGCAGCTTGGGCGGAAAGGCCTGGATCAGATACAGAATGCCCAGGGTCGACAGGGCCGCCGCCGCCATGCCGGCGAACCCGCGGGCGATCAGCAGCGACTGGTAGTCTTCGAAAAGCAGGGTCCCCAGGCCGATCAGGACGTAGGCGACCAGGAAGATCTGGGCGAACAGCCGCAGCCCGTACTGCATCCGGAACTTGATCAGCAGCAGGTTCATGCAGGCGTTGGTCATGACGAACACGACCGGCAGCCAGGCCGCCTCGACCAACGACACGCCCAGGGCGCCCGCCAGTTGCGGCGTGTTGGCGGTGACGATGGCGTTGCCGATGCTGCCCGTGGCCGTGATCAGCACACCGGTGCCGGCATAGGCCAGCCGCCACGGGGCCGTGTGGTCCGGCGTCGCGGGCGAGCCGGGCAGCATCGGCCGCTCGTGCGGCTTCAGGGTCTCGAGATACTCGGCCCAGGGCAGGTGGAAGTTCCGACGGCTCATGCCTCCTCCCCGAGGCGCGCCTTCACAGCGTCCAGCACAAGCTCCAGCGTTCGGCGAGCGATGCCGTTCCGTTCACGCACCGTCGCATTGTGCAATCCGCCGCCCAGCATGGCTGCGAGGACGCGGATATCCTTCAGGGTCAGGTCGGACCGGACCACGCCCGCGGCCTGCGAAACCTTCAGCGGCGCGGCGGCCGCTTCGATCATCGCAGCGCGCAGCGGAGTCAGGAGTTCGGGCGACGGCGGCGACCGCACGACCCCGCCCAGGGCCGCGTTGCGGACCATCCGGTCGGACAGGGCGGCGAGGAAGTCCAGGAAGGCGTCCGGCGTGTCGCGGTCCGCGAACCGCTCGCCCAGTTCGGCCATGTCGTCCAGCAGCACCGCCAGCGCGATCTCGGTCCGGCCGGGGAAGTTCCGGTACAGGGTCGCGCGGCCGACGCCCGCCCGTTCGGCGATGCGGTCCAGCGGCGCGTCGATGCCCTCTTCCGCGAAGACGGCGCGGGCGGCGTCCAGCAGCGCCTTGCGGCGTTCGGCGGCGTCTTTCCTCAGCGGGCGATCCATGATGGCGCGTAAGTGGACAGTCGTGTCCACTTAATCAAGGGGCGCCGCCCCGGACTTTTCAAAGCGCGCCGGCCAGGGCCTCCGCCAGATCGCCCTTGCCGACGACGTGGACGCCCCCCAGCCCCAGCCAGCCGGCCATCCGCTTCAGCTCGTCCGCCAGCCGCACGGCGGTGTCGGGCGTGGCGTCCGGTTCACGCCAGGCGGCCTGCACCAGCAGTTGACCGGCCTTGCGGTCCGCCTTCAGATCGACGCGCGCCGTGATGGCCTCGTCCTCCAGGAAGGGCAGGACGTAGTAGCCGTGCTCGCGCTTGTGGGCGGGGGTGTAGATCTCCAGCCGCACCCGCACGCCGAACAGCCGCTCGGTCCGGTCGCGCGCCCAGATCAGGTTGTCGAACGGCGACAGCAGGGCGACGCCCTCGACCTTCCTCGGGGTTCGGGCGCCCGGCGCCAGATAGGCGGCGTGACGCCAGCCCTTCACCGTCACCGGCGTCAGCTCCCCCGCCTCGACCAGTTCCGCGATCCGCGCCTTCGTCTCGGCCACGGGCATGCGGAACCAGTCGCGCAGGTCGGCCTCGGTCGCGACGCCGAGCGCCCGCGCGGCGATGCGGACCATCTCGCGCTGGGCGTCCGGTTCGTCGGGGGTCGGCAGGTCGAGGATGCGGTCGGGCAGGGCGCGCTCGGTCAGGTCATAGACCCGCTCGAAGCCGCGCCGGGTCTTGGTCGTGATCAGCCCGGCCCAGAACAGCCACTCGAGAGCGCGCTTGCCGTCCGACCACGACCACCAGCCGGGCTGGCCGCGCGGCCCTTGCGCGAAGTCGCCGCCGGTCACCGGGCCGCGCCGTTCGATCTCGGCCAGCACGCCGTCGATGTAGTCCCGCTTTTCGCGTCCGAACCGCGCCAAGCCGGTCCACATCGCCCCGTCGCGCGCCCGCGCCATACGCCAGCGGAACAGGGGTTGAAGCTCCATCGGCATCAGCGAGGCTTCGTGGCCCCAGTATTCGAACAGGCTGCGCCGCGCGCCCCAGGCCTCGGCCTCCAGTGCTTCTCGCGGATAGTCGCCCAGCCGCGAGAAGGCGGGCAGGTAGTGGGTGCGCGCCACCACATTGACGCTGTCGATCTGCACCACGCCCAACTTGCGGACGAGGTCGCGGACATGGCTCCGGCCGGGCGCCGCGGGGCGGGTCCGGCCGAAACCCTGGGCGGCCAGGGCGATGCGGCGGGCGGTCTTCAGGCTGATGGTTTCGGTCACCGGGTCAGCCTAGCCGAAGTCTGCCGCCACGCCATGGCAGGATGGCGGAAACCGGCTACGGAACCGTTCGGGCGGGCAGGCCCTGCGCGGCCCGGACCAGCTGCACGAACTCGGCCCGGTCGCCGTACGGGTCATCGCCGCGCGCGCCCTGCGCCTGCTCCAGGATCTGATCCCAGCCGTAGTCGACGGGCATCCACGGATCGCCGCGCAGGCGTTGACCGAAGGCCGCGACCGCCAGCGCCCAGCGCGTGCTTTCCGGCGGCTGGGTCGAGCGGGCCGGCTGGCCGCTGTTGGACACCACGCGCTGGATCAGGCGCGAGTCCGCCTCGCCCGGCAGCTTGTAGCGGACCTGGACGAAGCCGATCTCCCCATTCGGATCGCCGCCGCCGACGCCGATGCGGTTCTGGTCGTAGCGCCGCTCGGGGATCTGGCTCGGTCCGCCGACGGGCGTGATTTCGTACAGGGCGGTCACCGAGGCGCCGGAGCCGACCTCGCCCGCATCGACGCGGTCGTTGTTGAAGTCTTCCTCGTTCAACATCCGGGTCTCATAGCCGATCAGCCGGTATTCGCTGACCCGCGCCGGATTGAACTCGACCTGGATCTTCACATCGTCGGCGATCGGGAAGGCGCCGCGGTCGAACATCGGCCCGAACAGGCGGCGCGCCTCGTTCAGGTCGTCGACATAGGCCGCCGTCCCGTTGCCGGCCTGGGCGATCGTCTGCATGCGGGCGTCCTGGTAGTTGCCGCGCCCGAAGCCGTAGACGGACAGGTAGATCCCGGTCGCGCGCTTGGCGGCGACGTAGTCCTCCAGCCGCTGGTTCTCGGTCACGCCGACGTTGAAGTCGCCGTCGGTGAACATCAGGATGCGGTTGACCTTGTCGGCCCCGAACGCGGCCTCGGCCTGCTGATAGGCGTTGACCATGCCCTGGGCTCCGGCGGTCGAACCGCCGGCGTTCAGGGCCGCCACGGCGCAGCGCAGCTTCAGCTTCTGGTCGCCCGGCGTCGGGCCGACGGCGGTGCCGACGTCGGAGGCGTAATAGGTCACCGCCACCCGGTCCTGGGGCCGCAGCCGGTCGATGATCAGGTTCATGGACCGCTGCGCCAGCGCCAGCTTGTCCGGCGAGTGCATCGAACCCGAGACATCGACCATGAAGGTCAGGTTCAGGGGCCGCCGCTGTGCCGCGGGCAGTTCATAGCCCTGCAGGCCGACGTGGACGATCTGGCGGCCCGGCGACCACGGCGCGGCCGCGACGACGGTGGTGATCGCGAACGGCTGACTGGCCGAGGTCGGACGGTCGTACCCGTAGTCGAAATAGTTGATCAGCTCCTCGACCCGCACGGCGTCGGCGGGCGGCGCGCGACCCTCGTCGATGAAGCGCCGGACGTTGGAATAGCTGGCCGTGTCCACGTCGATCGAGAAGGTGGACACCGGTTCGTCGGCGACGCGGCGCACGGGATTGGGCGTGGCGTCCGGGTAGCGCTCTGTATCCGGCGTCGGCCGGGGGGCGACCGAGGGGTGCATCACCGGAGGAGCGACGGCGTACTGGGGGGTGGCGGCCCGCGCCTCAAGGCGCGGAATCGGTGAGGGCGCGACCGGCGGGGGCGGGGGCGGAGGAGGTGGCGGAGGCGGCATGGGCATTGAGGATTGCGGTCCAGTGCGTCTCATCCGCGTACCCGTGACGACGACATCGCCCTGAGCGACCTCCCGCTGCAGGGTGATCCCGACCTCACGGCAGGCCGCGACCGAGACTTCGCCGTCTCGCGCCAGCCGCCTTTGCGGCGCGCCCGCGGGAGGCGGCGGCGCGGCGCCCATGATCATGAGGGCGCTCATCGCCACGACGGTGGCGGACTTCAGCGGGCTGTGGGTCATCACGCATCTCCCTTTGGCTCTGACGGGCATCAGGGAGTTCAGCCTCGGGCCAAACTGTGGCGGGCGGACCTGACGAAGTCTGACGGCGCGGGGTGGCGATTCACGCCGTCGCGCCCCACTATGGAGCCTCGACTGACGAGGGGATGACAATGGCCGATGCGACCGGCGGACTCGAGCTGGGCCATGTGGCGGCGCTGCTGGCGGCGGGCGTCGTCGCCGTACCGCTGTTCCGCAGGCTGCAACTGGGCTCGGTGCTCGGCTACCTGGCCGCCGGCCTGGCGATCGGCCCGTTCGGCGTCGGCCTGTTCACCGAGCCCGAGGTCATCCTTCACGTCGCCGAGTTCGGGGTGGTCATCTTCCTGTTCATCATCGGACTGGAGATGCGGCCCAGCCGGTTGTGGAGCCTGCGCAAGGACATCTTCGGCCTCGGCGCGGCCCAGGTGCTGGGCGCCGGCCTGCTGCTGACCTTCACCGGCATGGCCGCGGGCCTGTCGGTTCCGGTGGCCTTCGTCGCGGCCATGGGCTTCGTGCTCAGCTCCACCGCCGTGATCATGCAGATGCTGGATGAGCGTGGGGAGATGTCCGCGCCCTCGGGCCAGCGCGCCGTCTCCATCCTGCTGCTGGAAGACCTCGCCATCGTGCCGTTGCTGGCCGTGGTCGCCGTCATGGCCTCGGTCATGGGACTGGCGGGCGAGGCGGCGCCGCCCCTGTGGCGCACGGTCGGCCTCGCGATCGGCGCGGTGGCCATCGTCTTCCTGGCCGGCAAATTCCTGATCAATCCGATCTTCCGCCTCCTGGCCCGCTATGGCGGACGCGAAGTGATGACCGCCGCGGCCCTGCTGGTCGTGGTGGGCGCCGCCTGGCTGATGGACCTGGGCGGCCTGTCGATGGCCATGGGCGCCTTCCTCGCCGGCGTGCTGATGTCGGAGTCCACCTTCCGGCACCAGCTGGAGGCGGACGTCGAGCCCTTCCGCGCCATCCTGCTGGGCCTGTTCTTCCTCAGCGTCGGCATGTCGCTGGACCTCGGCGTGGTGCTGGCCGACTGGCAGGTCGTGGTCGGGGGCGTCATCGCCTTCATGGCCGTGAAGGCCGTGGCCATCTATGGCGTCGCCCGCATCTTCAAGGCCAGCGAGCGCGAGGCCGTGGAACGCGCCGTCCTGTTCGCCCAGGGCGGGGAGTTCGCCTTCGTCCTGTACGCCGCCGCCCTGACCACCGGGGTCTTCGACGCACGCATCTCGGGCATCGCCACCGCCGTGGTCATCCTGTCGATGGTGCTGACGCCGCTGACCACCCTGCTGGTCGGCCGCCTGATGCCCGCCTCGACCCTGAACCCCGAGGATGCGGACGGCGTCGACAAGGCCAAGAACCTGCGCGAGCGGGTTCTGATCATCGGTTTCGGCCGCTTCGCCCAGGTGGTCTCCCAGCCTCTGCTGGCCCGCGACGTGGATGTCTCCATCATCGATCTGGACGTGGAGATGATCCAGGCCGCCGGCAATTTCGGCTTCAAGGTCTACTACGGCGACGGGACCCGGCTGGACGTGCTGCGCGCCTCGGGCGCCGGCAACGCCGAGACCATCCTGGTCTGCGTCGACAAGCAGGCGGACGCGGACAAGATCGTCGAACTGGTCAAGGCCGAGTTCCCGCTGACCAAGCTGTTCGTCCGCGCCTACGACCGGGGCCACGCCATCCGCCTGGTCCAGGCCGGGGTCGAGTATCAGCTGCGCGAAACCTTCGAAAGCGCCCTGGTGTTCGGCTATCAGGTGCTGATCGACCTGGGTTTCACCCACGAACAGGCCGGAGAGACCATCGAGGACGTCCGCCGCCGCGACGAGGAACGCCTGTCCATCCAGATGGTCGAGGGCATTCAGGGCGGGCGGTCGCTGATGCGGGGCAACATCCGCACCACCAAGCCGGAGCCCTACATCAAGCCCCGTCGCGAGGGGCAGGCCCTCAACGAGGAAGCGGCCGAAGCCCTCGAGGAAGAGGAAGAAGAGCGCGAGAAGGCCGGCGTTTGATCCATCACGGCGCCGGCGCGTTCAGCCTCGGGGTCGCAGCAATCTTCAGGAGCCCAGAATGTCGAAGCTGTCCGCCGTCGCCGTTTCGCTTGCCGTCTTCTCCCTGGTCGCCGCCTGTTCGCCGCCGGCCGAAGCTCCGGCCGCGCCCGCCGAACCGGCCGCAGCTGCGCCCGCGCCGTTGCCGACTGTCGACGCCGCGGCGCTGCAGGCCATCCTGTCGCCCGATGAAACCCTGTCGGTGATAGAGCTTCCGCGCGAGGGTTCGACCACGGTCAGGGGCGAGGTCAAGGGTTACAAGTCCACCGTCTGGGCCGTCCCGGTGGCGGCGGGGCAAACCCTGACGGCGACCTTCGCGCCCTCGAACACCAACCTCTACATCAACGTCATCGACGCGGCGGACACCAGCGGCGCCGCCGTCCATGCCGGAGAGACCGCCGGCGCGACGGCGACGGTCACCGCGGAGAAGGGTGCGATCTACATCATCCGGCCCTTCCAGCCTCGCGCCATGGCGCGTCGTGACGAGACCGGTGGCTACAGCCTGACCATCGCCCGGCGCTGAGCCGGGCTAGAAGAATTTGGGGATCGGCCCGAGCTGCGGCGTCTGGTCGGGCAGGTCGACGAACTCCTCGTCCGCGTAACACCAGCCCCACCCCTCGGGCGGGTCGTAGCCTTCGATGATCGGATGGTGGGTGGCCTGATGGTGCGCGGTCGCGTGGCGGCTGGGCGAGTCGTCGCAGCAGCCGACATGGCCGCAGCTTCGGCACAGGCGCAGATGCACCCACCAGCCGCCGGTCTTCAGGCATTCCTCGCAGCCCTTCGATCCCGGGGTGACCCGGTTCACGGTGGCCAGATGTCCGCAGCCCGCCATGGTCTGTTCTCCTGTCGTGGAACCGAGGTTCGCCCTGTCGAGGACCCCGTGCAAGCGCTCCGGTCGCCTTCCGGGTCCGGATGACGTAAAAGCCGCCGCCTTCGTCTTCCAAACGGCCGTCTCGCTTGTCCGACCCGCTCGCCCTCTCCCGCCGCCTCTCCGTCGCTCCGATGATGGACTGGACCGACCGGCACTGCCGCGCCTTCCACCGCGCCATGTCGGCGCGCGCGCTGCTTTATACCGAGATGGTCACGGCGCCCGCGGTGGTGCACGGCGACCGGGACAAGCTGCTGGGTTTCGACGCGGTCGAGCATCCGGTGGCCCTGCAACTGGGCGGCTCCGACCCCGCGCAATTGGCCGAGGCCGCCCGCATCGGCGAGCAGTATGGCTATGACGAGATCAATCTGAACGTCGGCTGTCCGTCTGACCGGGTCCAGTCGGGCAAGTTCGGCGCCTGCCTGATGCGCGAGCCGGAACTGGTCGCCGACTGCATGGCGGCCATCAAGGAGGCGGTCTCGGTTCCCGCCACCGTCAAATGCCGCATCGGGGTGGACGATCAGGACCCTGAGGTCAGCCTGTTCGCCACCGTGGACGCCAGCGCAGCGGTCGGGATCGACACCTTCATCGTCCACGCCCGCAAGGCCTGGCTGAAAGGCCTCTCGCCCAAGGAAAACCGGGACGTTCCGCCGCTGGACTACGCCCTGGTCCGCCGCCTGAAGCGTGAGCGGCCCCACCTGTCGATCAGCATCAACGGCGGCATAGCGTCACTCGACGAGGCCGAAGCGCATCTTGACGACGCTGACGGGGTGCGGCTGGACGGGGTCATGCTGGGCCGCGCCGCCTATCACGAGCCCGCGCTGCTGGGGCAGGCCGACCGGCGTCTGTTCGGGTCGGCGGGGGCCGACGTGGACGCCTTCGAGGCGCTGGAGCGCTACCGTCCCTATCTGCGGGCGCGGCTGGAGGAGGGCGTGCACCTGGCCCACATGACCCGCCACATGCTGGGCGTCATGCACGGTCGGCCGGGCGCGCGCGCCTTCCGCCGCATCCTGACCGTCGAGGGGGTGAAGTCCGGCGCCGGCCTTGAGGTCGTCGATCGCGCCGCCGACGCCGTACGCGAGGCCGAGGCGCGTCTCGAGGCACACGACGACGCGGCCTGACCGCGTTCACCTGAGGCGTGAAAGCCACAGCCCCGCTTTTGTGAAATCCGTCCGCGTGAGGACGGGAACTCCGACGAGTCAGCCCGCATTGGCTTGGCAGGAGACACCGCCATGCCCAAGCGCTCGCCGCCTTCTCAACCCGATCTGCGCCTCGTCCAGGCCGAGGCTGAAATCTACGACCTGATGCGGACGCCGGAGACCACGGCGGACCGCGTCCGTCGGCTTCAGATGGAAGCCCGTGCGCTGGCCGTCGAGCAGGTCGAGGCGCTGGAGGCGGTCCTGATGCAGGCGGCGGCTCTGGCCCGCGAGATTGCCGAGGGCGGCGACGCCTATCCGGTGGGCGCGCGTGAGCTGGCCGGGCGGCTGGCTTCTGACCTTCCCTCCAAGTCCGAGACGCTCAAGGCGATCGTCAGCCGGGCGCTCTGACTCGTCCCGCGTCGCGGCCGCGCAGACGGTTGGCCAGCCGAAAGACGATGACCGCCAGCACGATCAGCGCCAGCGGGATGAGGATCGGCGCGAGGAAGGCGACGATCACGGTCAGGACCGCCAGGACGTCCTCGATCAGGGACACCACCGGATTGCCCAGCCCGGCCGTGGTCGCGGTCGATCCGACCCGCACCCCGGTCTGGGCGGCGTTGAAGGCCAGCGCCGCGGGCGCTCCTACGATGACCCCGGCGATGGCCGCCGTCGTCGGATCCACGGCCCAGAACACGCTGCCCGCCGCCACCGCTCCGGCTACCGGTCGCGTCACATAGCCGATCGCGTTCAGCGCATGGTCGACCGCCGGGACCTTGTCGCCGGCGAATTCGGCCACGGCCGCCGTGCCCAGGGCCGCGATGGCGGGCCACGAAACCAGCCAGTCCATCTGATCGATCAGCCGCACGCCGAACAGCTCGAACTTCGCCGCCAGCGCCAGCATCAGCAACGGCAGGAAGGTGCGCAGCCCCGTCGCCGAGGCCAGGCCGAGTCCCAGCAGGGCCGGCAGGATCCAGGTCTGCAGCGGCCCCGCCGCGGCGCCCAGGGTGTTCAGGTCCAGTTCCGGCATCTCGCCTCCCTCCAGCCGCTTCGGCTGGTCGAACACCATAATGCGCTGGAACGGTCGGCGCTCCCTCGGCTTTCCCTTCACCAGCTGAAGGAGAATCGACATGGATGACCGCTTCGAACCTCGCGCCGATACCATCGCCGATCAGGAGCGGAAGATTCAGGCTGTGATCGACGCCAAGGGCTCCTCGGGCGATAGCGAGAAGAAGGGCGCGGTCCAGGCCGGCGCGCGGAAATACCCTGAACCGCCGTTCCCGAAACAGCACCAGCGCAAGCCTGGCGAGGAGTTCAGGCTCGATCCCGCGCCGATGTACGAGGCGCCCTTCTGGAAGGGCTCGGGCAAGCTGGAGGGTTTGGCGGCGATCATCACGGGCGGCGATTCCGGCATCGGCCGCGCCGTCGCTGTCCTGTTCGCCCGCGAAGGCTGTGACATCGCCCTCTGTCATCTGGACGAGGAAAGAGACGCCGAGGATACGAAGAAGGCCGTCGAGGCCGAGGGCCGCAAGGCCATCGTGCTCAAGGGCGACGTCTCGGATCCCGCCTTTGCGACGGCGGCGGTGAAATCGGCGCTCGACGCCTTCGGGCGGCTGGATGTCGTCGTCCCCAACGCCGCCTTCCAGGAGCATGTGGAAACGCTGGAGGACCTGACGTTCGAACATTTCGACCGGACGCTGAAGACCAATCTCTACGGCTATTTCAACCTGGTGAAGGCGGCGGTCCCGCACTTGCGGCCCGGCTCGGCCATCGTAATGACCGGCTCGGTCACGGGCATCATGGGGAACGAGGACTTGCTGGACTATTCGATGACCAAGGGCGGCATCCATGCCTTCGCCCGGTCCTTGGGCACGCATCTGGCCCCTCGGGCGATCCGTGTGAACGTGGTCGCGCCGGGGCCGGTCTGGACGCCGCTGAACCCGGCCGACAAAGACGCCGAGGCGACTTCGAAATTCGGCTCAGGGACCGTCATGAAGCGTCCCGCCCAGCCCGAGGAAATCGCGCCCGCCTTCGTCTTCCTCGCCTCGCGCCAGTGCTCCAGCTACATCACCGGCGAAGTTCTGCCGATCATCGGCGGCTACGGAGGCGGCTGACGCCTAGCGGCCCTTGCCGGGGGCGGCGGAGGCGGCGCCCTTGTCCGGCCAGGCCTTTTCCGTCACCAGCTCGCAGGTGCCGATGAAGCGGTCCAGCTGCGCGCGGAGGTTGGTCAGATTGACCCCGCCCGTCAGCTCGACCGCCCGTTCGACGACGTAGTCTTCGCCATCGGCCATGTCCGCCACGAAATTGTGGATCAGTTCGGATTCCAGCCGCCGGGCGCGAGCGGCGTCGTCGATCTCGAACAGGGCGTTGAAGGTCATCTCCTTGCAGCGCAGGGCCGGGCCCCGACCGTTGCAGTCCTTGCCGCCGATCAGGACCTTCAGCCAGCCGTCGAAGGTGGCGTAGACCTCCAGCGTTCCGTCATCGGGGCGCAGCACCTCGTCGACCACGCCGTTCTCGGCGGCGACCAGGGTGCGGGCTTCGGCCTCGCTCCAGTCGCTCCAGACCTGCGCGGCGGCCATGCCGGGCGCGGCCATGACGCAGACGGCCGCGACGGCGGCCAGATGGCGAACGATCATGTGAAAACTTCCCCCTGAGCGGGGCAGTCCAGCACAGGCTCCGGCGCAAGGCCAGTCGGGCGCGGCTCAGGCCAGGACGTCGTCGTACTCAGGGTGGCGACGGTGCCACAGGACCGCATAGCTGCAACGCGGTTGGAGTTTCAGCCCCTCGGCGCGGGCGTGGCCGGCCAACGCCTGCATGAATCGCCCGGCCGCGCCCCCGCCCCGCAGGGCGGGATCGGCCTCGACATGCAGGATCACCCGGACGTCGTCCTGCGTCGCATAGTCGGCGAAGACCGTGCGCATCTCGCCCTCGGAATCGGCGAAGCCCTGTTCAAAGCGCTGTTCGGCGCGAACGTCACGAAAGGTGGTCATGCGGAACTCCTGACTCTTGTCGGCGAACCGACATGCCCCCAATCCGCGCGCCGTCCTGGCGTTCCTGGAAAACCGCGAGTCGCCGACGTCCGTGGTTCCGTCGCCTCAGGGCGCGCGGTCGTTGAGCAGGTTCAGCAGGCCGAGGATGCTCTTCACCGTGAACCAGACGGTGATCAGCAGCCACAGGATGCCGAAGAGGATCAGGAAGGGAATGCCCACCAAGATCATCGACAGCACCGCGCTGACCGCCAACCCGATCCAGCAGCCGATCGTCCACCAGAAGACCGACCAGAACAGCTTGATCTGCGCATCCAGATGGTCGCGCGAGAGGCCGGTGGCGGTGTCGCGCGAGGCGTAGGCGACCACCAGGCCGACCAGCACCAGGATGTTCGCGCTCGGAATGGACAGGATGTAGAGGGCCCAGGTGATCAGCGCCGGAACCCTGCCGCCGTCGCCGCTTCCGCTGTCAAAGCGCGGCGTGTCAGAATCCTGAGGGGGCACATGCGACATCGGGTTGTCTCTCTTTCAGATCCACCAGCTTCGTGGGCTGGAAATGGAGCGGCCTGATTTCAGGTTCCAGACGCCGGTGGCGCCGCGCAGCACGACCCACAGCGCCGCCAGGAACAGGATGGGCACGCCCAGGGCGAAGGGCGCCGCCAGCAGGATCACCCCCGCCACGACCGCCACCGCCGCGGCCCACAGGGTCCGCTGCTGATAGATGAAGTGCGACCGCGCCAGGGCGTCGTCCGGACCGGGCCGTCCGGTCACGGCGAACAGGGCGATCACCGCCGAAGCGCCCAGCGTCGGCACGGCCAGCAGGATCAGGGCGTAGACGGCGTACAGGCCCATGCCGCCGGGCGGGTCCTTGACCGGCGCGGCGCGCGAACGCGAATGGCCGGTGAAGTCGGGCGAGGCCTCGAAGATCGAATCGGCGGAGGCCGGGCGCCGGTCGGGCGTCGCCGGCTCCGGGGGCTTCGCACGGAGGGGCGGAGGATCGAACAGATCGGGTTCGGGTTCCGGCTGCGGAGCCGCCTGGGGTTCCGGTTCCGGCTCCGGTTCGGGCGTGGGCTCGGGCTCCGGCGTCACGTCGCGCGGACGGCCCTCGAGCGCCGCCGCTGAGGCGAAGCCGACATGATCATCATGATCATCAGGGTGTTGGGGATCGCCGGGTTCGGCCATCGGGGGTCCTTCGAGTCCGTCCTCAGGTATGACGGTCCGGCTCGCGGGGCGCAACCGCCAGAGTCCGGAGACTAGCGGCTCATCACCAGTTCGCAGCCCGGAACCTCGTCGCCGCCCAGGGCGCCCGGCTTCTCGACCCGCACGGTGCAGCGCCGCACGCGCGCATCCCCAAGCATGGCCACGGCCAGCCGTTCGGCGAAGGTCTCGACCAGGCCCACGTGGCCCTCGGCGACGATGGCGCGCGCGGCCTCGGCCACGGTCTCGTAGTTGATGGTGTCGCTCAGCCGCTCGATCGGTGCGGGCGTCAGATCCAGCGTCACATCGATGACCAGCCGCTGCAGCCGGCCCTGTTCATGGTCGTAGACGCCGATGCCGGCGGCGACCTCCAGCCCTTTGACGAAGACGGTCAGCCCCTCGCGGACCGGCGCGCCAGGGGCGGGGAAGGGCAGGGGAGACGGTGCGGCCACGGGCTACTCCACAATGTCCGGGGTTCGCCAGGCCAGGTGCTGGCCCCCGTCGACAGCGATCATCTGGCCCGTCACGAGGTCGGCTTCAACCAGCCAGCGCACCGCTGCGGCCACGGCTTCGGGGCTGCCCGCCCGTTCCAGCGGCACGGCGGCGGCCTCGGCGGCGAAATCTTCGGGGCTTTGATGGATGGAGGGCAGGGTCGGACCGGGGCCCACGCCGTTGACGCGAATACGCGGCGCCAGCGCCTGCGCCATCGTCCGCGTCGCCCACCACAGGCCGTTGCGCGACAGGGCGTAGGAGAAGAAGCGGGGATCGGGTTTCAGCACCCGCTGGTCCAGCAGGTTGATGATGCAGCCGCCGTCCGGCGCCTGGGCCGCGAAGGCCTCGGCCAGCACCACGGGCGCCCGCAGATTGGTCTCGATATGCGCGTCCCAGGTCTCGCGCCCCAGCGTCCCGACCCGATCGTCCTCGAAGATGGAGGCGTTGTTGACCAGCACGGCCAGCGGACCGATGGCCTCGGCGGCGGCGGGAACGATCCCGCGCACCTCGGCCTCGACCGACAGGTCGCCGTGGACGACGGCCGCCCGGCGACCCAGGGCGCGCACCTCTTCGGCCACGGCCTCAGCCGCCTCCTTCGACCCGCGATAGTGGATCACGATGTCGAAGCCGGCGCGCGCCAGCTCCAGACAGATCGCCTTTCCGATCCGCTTGCCGCCGCCGGTGACCAGCGCGGCGCCGCGATCGGCGGCGGACTTAGTCAACCCGGCCGAACTCGACGAAGTTGATGAGGGCGAGGACGGCGATGAAACCGAAGATGATGTAGAGGGCCAGCATGGGAAGCTCCTTGATGCGACCGGCAATAAAGCGGCGTGCCTCGCTGTTCAAGGATGCATCAGGGCGTATCGTCGCCGCATGACGACGTGGCGCGCCCGCATCGAGCCCTTCACCCGGCCCCTGTTCTTCGCCTTCGCCCGCGCCAGCCGGGGCATGACCCTGGGCGTGCGGGGCGTCGCGGTGGACGGCGAGGGGCGGGTGCTGCTGGTCAAGCACACCTATGTCCACGGCTGGTGGCTGCCCGGCGGCGGGGTCGAGCGCGGCCAGACCGCCGAGGACGCCCTGATCCGCGAGATGCGCGAGGAGGCCGGGCTGATCGTCGAAGGGCGGCCGATCCTGGTCAGCGCCCATTCCAACGAACGCTATTTCCGCGGCGATCATGTGCTGGTCTACCGTATCGACCGCTTCACCCTGACCGACCGCTCCAGCCACGGCGAGATCGCCGACATCGGCTGGTTCGACCCCGCCGCCCTGCCTGAGGACACCCATCGCGCCACCCGGACCCGGCTGGCGGAGGTGTTCGGCGCGAACGAGGCCACGCCGCACTGGTGACGACGGAAAGAGGTCAAGCTTGGCGTTGAAAACCCTCGGGGGCTTAGGGAGACACATCTATGCGTGAACTGGATCGCCGCGCGGCCCTGATCGCGGGTATGGCCGCCACCTTCGCCGCCGGGGCCGCCGCTGCGCAGGATCGTCCTCGACTGCTCGGTCGCCGCCGAGGGCGGGGGGACGGCGCCTCCGACGCACCGCACCTTTCGATCTCGACCGGGCCCGATCCGCAGCAGGCCTATGACCTCTACAGCGGCGGTCCGGATACCGGGCCTGTTCTGGCCTTCATCCATGGAGGCGGCTGGTCGAGGGGCGACCGGAGCATGGTGCACGGCCTGCCGGAGTACGCCCGCCGTCACGGTCTGACGTTCGCCTCCATCGGCTACCGGCTGGTCCCGCAGGTGACGCCGCGCGAGCAGGCGCAGGACGTGGCCGCCGCCGTCGCGGGACTGAAACGCACCCATCCGGGGCGCCCGTTGTTCCTGATCGGCCATTCCGCCGGGGCTCATCTGGCCGCGCTGGTCGGGGCCGATCCGGCCTACCTGGCCGGGCAGGGGCTGCAGCCGTCGGACCTGGCGGGCATCATCCTGCTGGACGGCGCGGGCTATGACGCCACCGGCGATCGGGGCGGGCGGCTGCTGGGCGATCTGTACGGCGCCGCCTTCGGCGATCAGGCCGCGGAGCTGTCGCCGATCCTGCTGATCCGGTCCGGCGTGACCTATCCGCCCTATCTGATCTTCCACATCGCGAGCCGCGCCGATTCGAAGCGTCAGAGCGAGGCTCTGGCCGCCGCCTTGATCCGCGCGGGCGGCCGGGCCGAGGTGGTCGCCGCTCCGGGTGACAGCCACCGCGACATCAATGTCGACTTCGGCAAGGCGGGCGATGCGGAAGGCGAGCGCGCCGCGCGCTTCATGCTCGACCGCTGACGACCGGTGCGCGTCGCATCGGGAGGTGGTAGCCAGACAACATGAACCCGATGCTGCTTTCCATGATCGCCGTCGTCCTTGCGGGGGGCGCCACCGCGCTTCAGGCCCCGACCAACGCGAAGATGATGACCGCCGTCGGGTCGCCCGTGAACGCCGCCTTCGTGTCGTTCGCGGTGGGAACGGCGGCGCTGGGCGTCATGGCGGTGATCCTGCAGACCAAGCCGGACATGGCCGCCGCGCGCGGCCTGCCCTGGTACGCCTGGATCGGGGGGCTGTACGGCGCGATCTTCGTGGTCGCGGCGGCCTGGGGCGTGCCGCGTCTCGGCGTCGCCCTGACCATCACCCTGATGGTCGCCGGCCAACTGCTGATCGGCCTGATCCTGGATCAGATCGGCGCCTTCGGCGCGCCCCAGCACCCGATCAGCCTGGGCCGACTGGCCGGGGTGGCCCTGGTCATCGGCGGCGTCCTGATGGTCCGGCGCTTCTAGACCGGCTGCTGACGCTTCGCGGCGGCGCTGGGACGCCTATATTGCTTCCGATGACCGAGGAGACGCCCACGACTGATTCGCCGCTCCCGGAGTCGCCCCTGAGCGCCGCCGACCTGATCCGCGACGAAGCCCGTCGCGCGCCGGACAAGCCCGGCGTCTACCGGATGTACGGCGAGGACGGCGCCTGCCTGTACGTCGGCAAGGCGCGGTCGCTGAAGAAGCGCATCCTCCAGTACGCGCAGGGCCGGTTCCACACCCAGCGCATCGGCCTGATGGTCTCTCTCACCCGCTCGATGGAGCTGGTGGTCACGGCGTCCGAGACCGAGGCCCTGCTGCTGGAATCCAACTTCATCAAGAAGCTGAAGCCGCGGTTCAACGTCGTCCTGCGCGACGACAAGTCGTTCGCCGAGCTGATGATCCGCCGCGACCACCGCGCCCCCCAGGTCCGCAAGCATCGCGGCGCCCACACCATCAAGGGCGACTATTTCGGCCCCTTCGCTTCGACCTGGGCGGTGAACCGGACCCTGACCACCCTGCAAAAGGCCTTCCTGCTCCGGTCGTGCTCAGACAGCGTCTACGAGACCCGCACCCGGCCGTGCATGCTGCACCAGATCAAGCGCTGTTCGGCCCCCTGTACGGGCCTGATCAGCCTGGAGGATTACGGCGAGCTGGTCAGCGAGGCCGAACAGTTCCTGCGCGGCAAGTCGCGCGCGGTCATCGGCCGCCTGTCCAAGGAGATGCAGGCCGCGTCCGACGACATGGACTTCGAACAGGCCGCCCGCGTCCGCGATCGTATCCGCGCCCTCTCGGCCATCTCGATGGAGAACTCCGTCAGCGCCGAGGGTGTGGCCGAGGCCGACGTCTTCGCCCTGCATTCCGACGGCGGGCAGGCCTGCGTGCAGGTCTTCTTCTATCGCGGCGGCCAGAACTGGGGCGGGCGCGCCTACTTCCCGCGCGTGGACAAGACCGACACCGATCCAGAAATCCTCGCCGCCTTCCTGGGCCAGTTCTACGAGGACAAGCCGGTCCCGCGTCAGATCCTGTCCAACGTCGTCCCGTTCGAGAAGGAACTGCTGGAAGAGGCCTTCTCGATGAAGGCCCGTATCGTCGACGGCCGCCGCGTCGTCAGCATCGAGAAGCCCGCCCGGGGCGACCGCAGGGCGCTGGTCGATCACGCCCTGACCAACGCCCGCGAGGCGCTGGGCCGCAAGATGGCGGAGAGCTCGGCCCAGTCGAAGATCCTGGACGAGGTTTGCGAGGCCTTCGGGCTGGATTCGCGCCCCGAGCGGATCGAGATCTACGACAACGCCCACATCTCCGGGACCAACGCCGTGGGCGGCATGGTCGTCGCCGGACCCGAGGGCTTCCGCAAGAACCAGTACCGCAAGTTCAACATCCGGGGCGAAGACCTCACCCCCGGCGACGACTACGGCATGATGCGCGAGGTCATGCGGCGACGCTTCACCCGCCTGGTCAAGGACGAGGATGAGGGCGAGGAGGTCGAACGCCCCGACCTGTTGCTGATCGACGGCGGGGCCGGCCAACTGGCCGAGGTGCAGGCGGTTCTGGCCGATCTGGGGCTGGACGACATCCTCGCCGTCGGCGTGGCCAAGGGGCCGGACCGCGACGCGGGCAAGGAGCATTTCTTCATGCCGGGCAAGGCGCCCTTCATGATGCCGCTGAAGTCGCCGGCGCTCTATTACATTCAGCGCCTGCGCGACGAGGCGCACCGTTTCGCCAACGGCGCCCACGCCAAGCGGCGCTCCATGGACATCAAGAAGAACCCGCTCGACGAGATCGAGGGCATCGGCCCCGGCCGCAAGAAGGCGCTTCTGCACGCCTTCGGTTCGGCCAAGGGCGTCGGTCGGGCGTCGGTCGCCGACCTGATCCAGGTCGAGGGCGTCAGCCAGGCGCTGGCCGAACGCATCCACGGTTTCTTCCATCCCGAGGCGAACCGCTAGATCGAGGCGCGGCCCGATACGAGGTGCGGGGCGATGACCGTCGCTCCCGCAGGGATCGAAATTATATACAGATACCACCATAGGTCATTGACCGGTGTTCTTCAGTCTGTTTCTTGAGCGGCGGATCGTGGCTGTCACGCTCCATTGAACCGTCGGAATTGGACCCTCTCAGATGTCGAGTGCACCCGGTCAAACCTCTCAGGCGCAGGCGCTTATTCCGTACACGGGCTTCTATGTCGTGGACGCGATGACCAACGCCTTCGTCATGGTCGATACCCATGAAGTCTGGACGGCGTCGCCGACAGGCGGTCAGTCGCAATATTTCGGCACCATCACCCTCTGCCCGGACGGCGTAACGTCCAACAAGTTCGAGATCGGCGCCGGGGCGAGCTTCGACGGCACGACCCTGACCGTCTCCGATGGCCAAGGCGGCGCTGCGGCCACCCTCGCCTTCAGCAGCACCTCATCGGGGGTCAGCCTGAGCGGCGCGCTGTACGGCGCTCAGGTGAAAGGGACCACGCCGTTCGGGCCGGTTCTGCTGCCGCTCTGGACCGGGACCTACTATCAACAGGGGGCGGTTGAGCACCACGGCGGCCTTCTGCACTACCCCTATACCCCGGCCCTGCAGGTCAACCCCGACGGCTCCATGCTGTACACCGCCACCCAGGGCGGCGAGATGAAGCCCGTGTCGTCCTACTGGTACGACTACGGCATGTTCGTGATCGGACTGATGGGTGTCGGTGCGGCGGGCAGCCCCCCCAAGCTTTACGAGATGGGCACTTCGTCCGGCTGGGGCCGGGTGGCCGGTGACGCGGACAGCGGCGTGATGCTGGTCAGCCTTCAACTGCAGCAGCTGGCTCCGAATCTGTGACCCCTGCAGCCCGCCGCGCGACCTCTCCTCGCGGCGGGCGAGGGCATCTCCCCTAACGGCGCAGGAATGCTTATACGGGCGTCATGACCGACGAACTGGCTTCCGGCTATCGCCGCTTCCGTGAAGAACGCTGGCCCGAGGCCCGCGCCGAATACGAGGCTCTCGCAAAGGGCCAAAAGCCGCACACCCTGATCGTCGCCTGTTCCGACAGCCGCGCCGATCCGGCCCTGATCTTCGATACCGCGCCGGGCCAGCTGTTCGTGGTGCGCAACGTCGCCAACCTGGTCCCGCCCTATCAGCCCGACGGCCACCTGCACGGCGTCTCGGCGGCGCTGGAGTTCGGGGTGAAGGTGCTGAACGTGTCGCGCATCGTCGTCATGGGCCATGCCTCCTGCGGCGGGGTCAACGCCATGATCCACGGCGCGCCCGACAATGTGCGGGACTTCGTCGCGCCCTGGGTCGCGCAGGGCGCGCCCGTCGTGCGCCGCGTCTGCGAGGAGGTCGCTCCGGCGGAGCGGGAGCAGGCGGCGGAGGAGGCGGTGGTCCGCCTGTCGCTGGACAACCTGCGCACCTTCCCGTGGATCGCAGAGCGCGAGGCGGCGGGAACCCTGACGCTGAGCGGCCTGCATTTCGGCATCGCCGACGGCGTGCTTCGCGCGTTGAAGGGACCGGGGCGGTTCGAGCCCCTGGACTGAAGCCCCTTGTGACGCCTCGCCTCGTCCGACGAAGCGTGGCACACCGGACACCTGTTTTCGGAAAGCCGCGATGACCCCCACCCCTCACGCCAATCCCATCCCCAACATCCTGACCGGCCTGCGCCTCGCCGCGGGCGTGGTGATGTTCCTCATGCTGGCGGGCGCGGCCCCGGGCTTCATGGACGGCTTCCTGTCGCCCGAGCAGCAGCTCAGCTTCGGCGTCTGGGCCTTCTGGATCTACGCCGTCGCCGCCTCGACCGACTGGGTCGACGGCTTCCTGGCGCGCCGCTGGCACGCCACGACCCGCTGGGGCGCCATCCTGGATCCGATCGCCGACAAGGTGCTGATCACCGGAGCGATCCTGGGCGTGCTGGCGTCCGGTTCGCTGCCGGGCATCGCCATTCCCTGCGGCCTGATCCTGTTCCGCGAGTTCGCGGTTTCGGCCCTGCGCGAGACCGTGGCGGGCAAGGTCAAGCTGCCGGTCACCCTGCTGGCCAAGTGGAAGACCCTGCTGCAGATGCTGGCGCTGGGCGCCCTGCAACTGACCCTGCTGTGGGACGCTTTCGGCCTGACCAGCCCGGACGGCACCGCCCCGGAATGGCAGACCCATTTCGAGACCTTCGCGGTCGTCCTGACCTGGGTCGCCGCCGGCGTCACCCTGTGGACCGGCTGGCAGTATTTCTCGAAGGCCCAGCAGAAGATGAGCCAGCTCTGAAGGTCTCCCTCCCCCGAAGTGGGGAGGGTGGCTGAGCGCAGCGAAGCCGGGTGGGGAATGCCAAACGCACCCCACCCTGTCGCCGCTTCGCGTCGACATCCCTCCCCATGAAGGGGAGGGAGAAGCCTCACCGAACGCCCAGTTCCCGCACCAGCCCGTCCATGCCGTAGACGTCCCGCAGGGCGGTGGTCACCGCGCCGGTGGTCACGATGACCGAGCGGTTGACGTTGCGGTCGTAGCCGTAGGCGTTGCGCTGGGTCAGGACGGTGGAGTCGAAGTTCGCGCCCACGATCTCTCCCGCCGCCGTGACGATCGGCGAACCCGACGAGCCGCCGATGGTGTCCGACGACACCGTCATGTTCAGCACGGTCGAACCGTCGATGCGGTCACGCGCGGCCAGGAGCTTCGGAGCCAAGTCGAACGGCGCGGCGCCGGTCGCCCGGTCCCACAGCCCGCTGAAGGTGGTGAAGGCGCCGAACCGCTGGCCCGGCACGTCCGACCCTTCGATCTTGCCGTAGGTCAGACGCAGGGTGCCGGTGGCGTCCGGATAGACGGCGTCGCCGTAGGTCTGGAAGCGCAGGGCGGCCAGGCGTTCCGAGGCGCGGTCGGTCGGAGCCTGGACCCGGGCCTCCCAGTCCGAGCGGGCGGCGCGGGTCTCGTCCTGGATCGACAGCAGGTATTTGATCAGCGGATCGTTCGACGCCTCGACGGCGGCGAGGCCGCCCTCCCACAGCGCGCGGCGAACGGCGGGGTCGGCCAGGGTCGTGCCTTCGATCAGGCGCGCCGACAGGCCTTCCGGCGACTCGGCGCCCAGCAGGCCGCGCACCGCCGGATGATCGACCGTCAGCCACTCGCGGGTCTTGGACAGCCACCATTCCATGCGGACCTGCTCGAGGCCGGGATAGACCGGACGTTCGGCGAACAGGCCGGTCTGCACCGCCGCCAGACGGCTGTCGGCGAACTCGGGCAGGCGCTCGGCCGACGGCTTGCCGCGCTCCTGCGCGCCGCGCACGATGGTCCGCGCCCACAGGAACAGCTGGGATCCGCCAGCCACCGGCGTGGTGCCGATGCCGGTCGTGCCTTCCAGCAGGGCGTAGGCCGGATAGCTCTCCCGCAGGATCGGCTGCACGCCGCTCAGCGTGGTCCAGGGATTGTCGGCGCCGACGCCGGCCTCGGCGCGGCCGCGGAAGTCGGCTTCCTGCTCGGCCTTCATGGCCATGAACGACGGATCGGTCAGCGCCCGCATCCGGCCCAGGCCGCGCTTGTAGGTGTTCTCCAGGCCGACGATCGGATCCATGGCTTCGAAGGCCTGGCGCTCGCCCTCTTCGGAGTAGCGGATCAGGCGGCCGCGCAGCTCGGACGCGATCAGCTGGTCCATCGGCAGGACGACGTCGCGCACGCTGAACAGCTGGTCCTGCGTCAGCAGGCGCTGGGTCGCGCCGGGGCTGCCCGAAACGAACACCGGCGTGCCCTCGACCGGACGATCAGCCTTCCAGGTGAAGTGGGTCGGCGTCGCCGCCGGGGCGCCGTTCTCGTACAGGCGGATGAAGGCCGCATCGATGGCGAAGCGCGGGAAGCTGAAGTTGTCCAGATCGCCGCCGAAGGTCGCGGCCCGGTCCTCCGGCGCGAAGGCCAGGCGGACGTCCGAGTATTTCTTGTACGTGTAGAGCTTGAACTGACCGCCCCGATACAGGGTCACCACCTGGCAGCGCTTGTTGGGATCGCCGGCGCAGGCCTCCTGCTCGATCCGGCCCGCTTCCGCGTCACGGGCGCGGGTGAAGGCCTGGCCCGACAGGCCGGCGCCGACGGCGTGCATCCGCTCGGTCACGTCGGTGATGTCGGTCAGGATCTCCGCGCTGCCGCCGGGGCATTTCAGCTCCTCTTCCCGGCTGCGCGGGGTAAAGCCGGTCTCGGCGTAGTTGATCGCCTGCGTCGACAGGTTGGCGATGCAGGTGGCGACGCAGTGATTGTTGGTCATCACCAGGCCTTCGCCCGACACCAGGCCCGCCGAACAGCCGCCGAACTTCACCGACGACAGCCGCACCCGGTCCAGCCACGCCTGGTCGATATGGGTGCCCAGCGTCTGGTTGGCCCGCGCGATGGGGAAGTTGTCGAACGTCCACATGCCTTCTTCCGCCTGGGCGGCGGAGCCTGCGGCGAGGGTCAGAAGGGCGGCGGCGACGGCGGGGGTGAGATGACGCATGAAAACGGACTCCGGGCGGGCGGCGTGCGCCCTCATTTGCGGCGGACCATGAAACCAGAAGGGGCCGCCCGGCAAGTCCGGACGGCCCCTCTCGAAGGCGTTGCGGTGTCGCGCCGGACTTAGCGGCGGCGACGCTGCGGTTGATCGACCCCCAGCTCCTGAAGCAGGCGCGGGTTCGGGTAGATGTTGCGCAGCGCTTCGGTGATCGCCGCGGTCGAGACGGAGACGGTCCGGTTCAGCTCGCCGTCGTAGCCGAACGAGCCGCCCAGCGAGTGGATGTTGCCGTCGAAGGCGGCGCCGATCACTTCGCCGGCGGCGTTGATCACGGGCGAGCCCGAGTTGCCGCCGATGATGTCGTTGGTCGACGAGAAGTCATAGACCACCGACTTGTTCACCCGGCTCTCGTTGTCGATGAAGGCCTGGGCCGCGTTGAACGGCTCGGCGCCCGTGGCCCGTTCGTACAGGCCGCCCATGTAGGTGAACGGCGGCACGGTCACGCCGCGGTAGCTCCAGCCTTCGATCTTGCCGAAGGACAGGCGCAGGCTGAAGGTCGCGTCCGGATACAGGTTGGTGCCGTAGACCGCGAAGCGGGCCTGGGCGACCTTCTCGGCGGCGCGGGCCGTCGGGGCGTTGACCTCGGCGTTCCAGCGGTCGCCGATCGCCTTGGCGGCGTCGTCATTGGCGACGACGAAGGCCAGCAGCGGATCGGCTGCGGCCAGTTGCTCGGTCGTCATGGTCGCGGCCTGGGCGCGGAAGGCCGGATCCGCCAGCTTGGTGCCGGTGATCAGGCGCTCGGCCAGGGCTTCCGGGCTCTCGCGGCCCAGCATCGCCTTCACCTGCGGATTGTCGACCGTCAGGTACTCCCGCGTCTTCGACAGCCAGTAGCGCATGCGGATTTCTTCCATATCCACATAGATCGGCGTTTCGGCCGAGATCGTCGCCGCCATCCGGGTGCGCTGCTCGGCGGTCATGGTGGTGTTCTTGGACGCGCGGACCAGGGCCTTGGCGTAGGCGTACAGTTGCGAGCCGCCGCCGGCCGATTGCTCCAGCTGGCGGACGGGCAGGTAGAGGTCGCGGGCGGTGGCCTGCACGCGCTCCAGGTCGGCCCACGGATCGCCGATGCGCTGGACCAGCGACGGGTCGGCGGCGACGCGGGCGCGCAGCTCGGTCTCTTCTTCCCGCTTGCGGGCCATGAAGGCCGGATCGGTCAGGGCGCCTTGCTGGCCGTAGTAGACCTTGAAGCTGTTCTCCAGGCCGAACACCGGATCGAACGACACGCGCTTGGCCTCGTCGCCGGTCAGCGAATATTCGAGCAGGCGGCCGCGCAGTTCCGAGTTCTGGATCAGGGTGACCGGCAGCTGCTGGTCGCGCAGGCGCTCCAGCTGGCTCATGGTCAGCAGGCGCTGGGTGGTGCCCGGGTTGCCGGACACGAAGGTCACGTCACCCTCGGCCGGGGCGTTCGGGTTCCAGCGCAGATAGTTCTGGCCGACGTTGACCGGCTTGCCGTCCTCGTAGGCGCGCAGGAAGCCCGCATCCAGGGCGTAGCGCGGGAAGTTGAAGTTGTCGGGGTCCCCACCGAAGAAGGCGGCCTGGTTTTCAGGCGCGAACACCAGGCGGACATCGTCGTACTTGCGGAACTTGTACAGGGCGTATTTGCCGCCGCGGTAGAAGCTGATGACCTGGCAGTTGAACTTGGCGTCGCCCGCGCAGGCTTCGGTCTGGATCTTGTTGATCTCGGCCGAGCGGGCGGCGTTGAAGGCCGCGCCTTCCAGGCCCTGGCCGGCGCCCAGCACGCGGTCGGTGACGTCGACGATCTCGGTCAGGACTTCGGCGGTCTGGCCGGGGCAGCGGCGCTCTTCCTCGCGGGTCGCCGCCGTGAAGCCGTTCTTCACGAGGTCCTGCGTCGGGGTGGACAGCTCCTGCGAGCAGCCGACCACGCAGTGCCAGTTGGTCAGGATCAGGCCTTCCGGCGAAACGAAGGAGGCCGAGCAGCCCTGGATGCGGACCGAGGCGTTGCGCACGCGATCCAGCCACGCCTGATCAATGCGGGTGCCGTAGCGCTGGTTCACCGTCGCGATCGGGAAGTTGTCGAAGGTCCACATGCCTTCATCGGCCTTGGCGGCCGACGGCGTGGCCATGATCGCCATAACGCCGCCCACGGCGATGATGGACGCGGTCGCCTGAACAGCGGCGCGCAACGAACGGAACATCATTTTGGCATTTCTCCCTTGGGCCGGCCCCCGGCCTGGTGCGGGTAACTAGCGCCTGTGCAACGCGGTCGTCCACGGTTTCCCGTCGCCGCCGTTTCATATCGGCGCTCGCCTTACCCCGATTTAACTTGGCCACAACCTTGGGCGTCGTCACATAGCGGGCAACGTCCGGGACCCGCTGATTTCATGTCGCTCGCACTTTCAACCCTTCTGTACGAGTGGCGCCGCTACATGGCGGCGGTGATGGCGCTCGCCCTTTCCGGCCTGCTGGTGTTGGCCATGACCGGCGTCTTCATCGGCATCGGCAAGGGCTTCACCGCGACCATCGAGCGCTCCAGCGCCGACATCATCATCATGCAGCCCGGCGCCAAGAGCCTGATGGGCGGACCGTCGGGCGTGCCGCGCCGCTTCATCCCGCTGGCCTACCGCAATCCGGCCGTGGTCGAGGTCCAGCCGCTGGACGGCGCCGGCGGCTCCTTCCAGTCGGTCAAGAACGTCGATCCGACCATGTCGCAGGCCGATCGCGCCAAGATGGGCGCGCCGCGTCAGGAGTTCGTCCAGGCCAGCATCATCGACACGACGCCGGGGTCCGTGACCATCCCGACCGACTATTCCCAGGAACTGGTCGACGCCCTGCGTCAGCCCTACACGGTCGCCATCGACGAGACCGCCACGCGCAAGCTGGGCGTCAAGCTGGGCGACAAGGCCCTGTACAACGGCCAGACCGTCACGGTCGTCGGGATCACCCGCGGCTATCCCAACATGATGCAGGCGACCATCATCATGTCGCGCGACACCCTGCGCATGGTGGGCCAGGCCGATACCGGTCCGCGCGTCGGCCCGCTGATGATCAAGCTGTCCGATCCGACCCAGGCCCAGCGCGTCGCCAATGAGCTGAACGTCCAGGGCGACGGCCAGTGGAAGGCCTGGACCCGCCAGCAGCTGGCTGACGCCAACGCCGGCGCGATGTTCGAAGAAGGCATCCTGGTCATCATCATCGGCGGCTGCGTGGTGCTGGGCACCATCATCGGCGTCGCCATCACCTGGCAGACCCTGCGCGGCGCCATCATGGCCAACATCAAGGAGTTCGCCTCGCTGCGCGCCCTGGGCGTGGGCATGGGGAGCCTGCGCCGCATCGTCATGGAACTGAGTTTCTGGGTCGGCTGCGTCGGCGTCATCGCCGCCATCTTCCTGACCTGGCTGGTGCAGCTTCTGGCCCTGTCCAACGCCGTCATCATCGCCCTGCCGATCCCGCTGCTGATCATCGTGGGCGGCGGCCTGATCATCATCGCCATGCTCTCGGGACTGCTCTCGCTCGGCATCCTCAAGAACAGCCAACCCGCGGACCTGCTGCGATGAACAGTCACACCAAGGTTCACGGAAAACACGGCGACTTCGCCATCGAGGCCAAGGGCCTGGTCAAGCGGTTCAAGTCCGGCAAAAGCTTCGTCGAAGTGCTGAAGGGCGTGGATTTCGACGCCCGCCACGGCGACCTGACCATGGTCATGGGACCGTCGGGCTCGGGCAAGTCGACCCTGATCGCCGCCCTGTCCGGCCTGCTCCGTCCCGAGAAGGGGCGGGTGGACGCCCTCGACGTGGACGACCTGTGGAGCTTCTCCTCGGGACGGATCGACCGCTTCCGGCTGGACCACTGCGGCTTCATCTTCCAGGGCTTCAACCTGTTCCCGGCGCTGTCGGCGCTGCAGCAGGTCGAGATCGTCCTGAAGTTCCAGGGGCTGTCCAAGGGCGACGCCACCAAACGCGCCAAGCTGGCGCTGGAGGAGGTCGGCCTCGGCCATCGCCTGCACCAGCGGCCGTCGGCCCTGTCGGGCGGCGAGAAGCAGCGCGTGGCCATCGCCCGCGCGCTCGCCAAGGATCCGAAGATCCTGTTCGCCGACGAACCCACATCGGCGCTGGACGGCGAGAACGGCCAGGTGGTCATCCGCCTGCTGCGCCGCGCCGCCACCGAACACGGCGCCGCCGTCATCTGCGTGACCCACGACCCCCGCCTCGAGGCCTGGGCCGACCGGGTCATCCACATCGAGGACGGCGTCATCATCAGCGACGAACGCCGCACCCCCAATCCTGACGCCGTCTTGGCGTCGCACTGAACGCCTTCCAGGACCGAGAAACGACATGCTCCGCTTTCTGAAGAACAAGTGGCTCTGGATCGGCCTGATCGCGGTGATCATCGCGGTCGCCGGCTTCACCATGGTCAGGGGTAACGCCAAGGCGAAAAAGGCCGAGGAAGAGAAGGCCGCCGCCGAGAAGGTTGAAAGCCCGTATGCGGCGATCGCCAACGGCAAGGTCGATATCGAGGGCGGCATCATCCAGATCGCGGCCCGCCGCGGCGGCGTGGTTCGCGAGGTTCTGGTGCAGGAAGGCGACCGTGTCGTCGCCGGTCAGATCCTGGCCCGTCAGGAAGACGATGAACCCCGTCTGGCCCTGCAGACCGCCAACGCCGATCTCGTCGCGGCCGAAAGCCAGCTGCGCCTGATCCAGGTCAACATCCGCACCGCCCAGCGCGAGTTCGAGCGTCTGGAACATCTGGCCGCCACCAACTTCGTCGCCGCTCAGCGCCTCGACCAGGCCCGTGACGCCATCGCGTCGGCCCAGGCCCAGCTCGGCTCGCAGCAGGCGGCGGTCGAGACCGCGCGCGCCCGCCGCGATCAGGCGACCTATAATGTCGAGCTGACCGTCATTCGCTCGCCGGCCAACGGCCGCATCGTGCGCCGCTACGCCAACCCGGGCGCCGGCGCCTCGACCCTGAACGTGTCGAACATGTTCGATCTGGAGCCCGACGCCCCGCGCATCGCCCGCGCCGAGATCGTCGAGAGCGACATCCCGAACGTGACGGTCGGCCAGCAGGTCGAGATCACGCCCGAAGGCGACACCTCCAAGGTCTACGTCGGCACCGTCCTGCGCCGCGCCGCCGTCTTCGGCGCCCGCAAGCTGGCCTCGGACGATCCCTCGCAGCGTTCGGACGAGCGCGTCATCGAGGTGGTGGTCACCGCCGGCGACGCCCCGCTGCTGATCGGCCAGCGCGTGCTGGTGAAGTTCATGAAGCCCGGCCAGGTCGCCGGCGCCCCGCGCACGGTCGCCGCCGGCGTTCCGGCCGACCGCTCGATGCGCGCCCCGGCCCGTCAGGGCGGTTGATCAACGGCTGTGAGGATCAGGTTCGCGTCGCGCGGACCTGATCCCTCAGCCATCGCAGCACGGTTCGCTCGCTGCGGGTCGCCTCGCCTCGCCCGCGGATGACGGCCAGCACGCCGCCGTCCGGCACGAAACCGAACGGCGCCGCCAGCCGCCCGGCGGCCACCTCATCCTCGACGATGGCCCAGGGCAGCACCGCCGCCCCCAGGCCCGCCACGGCGGCGTCCACCACCACATGAAGATGCGCCAGCGTCCGGTTCCGCCCGCTCGGCGGCGTCTGTCCGGTGACGGCCGTCCAGTCCGTCCAGGCGCTTTCCCGGGTTCGCGTCGTCAGGCGCGGCGCGGTCGCCAACGTTTCGATCAACTGCGGCGCGCAGACCAGTCCGATCCGGTTCTCCGCGAGGATCTCCACCCCCGGCTCTTCCGCCTGGACGCGGTCGATATAGCGCAGGGCCAGGTCCGCGCCGCGCTGGCGCAGGGCGTGGGTCTCCAGTTCGCTCAGTGACAGCGCCACCTCCGGGTGTCGCGCTTCGAAATCGGCCAGCCGGGGCACCAGCCACTTCACCGCGAGGCTCGGATGCACCGCCAGTCGCACGGTCTCGCGCTCGCGCACCTGCCGCACCGCCGCCGCCAGCGTGTCGAAGCCGGACGTCAGCCCCGCCAGCAGGGTCTGGCCGGCCTCGGTCAGCTTCAGTCTGTGCCTGGGGCCCTCGAACAGTCGCACGCCCAGCGCGGCCTCCAGCGCCTTCACCTGCCGGCTGACGGCGCTGTGGGTCACATGCAGTTCGGCGGCCGCCCGGGTGGCGCTGCCGGTCCGTCCCATGGCCTCGAAGGCGCGCAGTCCGTTCAGCGACGGCAGCGACCCACGAGGTGTGAGGTTTTCGAACATGGTCTAGCCGATAAGTCGCTTTCGCGGGCGCCGCAATCCCGCGATCCAGCGCCATGTTCACGCGCGCCCGTCTCGTCGTCCCCGTCCTCGGCTTCGGCCAGATCGTCGCCTTCGCCTCCAGCTACTATCTGCTGGGGGTTCTCGCGGACCCGATGGCGCGGGCCTTCGGCCTGCCGCCGACGCAGGTGTTCGCCGCCCTGTCCGTCGCCTTCCTGATCTCGGCGGTCCTGACGCCCTGGGCGGGCCGGTGGCTCGAGCGGCGGGGCGGGCGGCGCGTTCTCGGATGGGCCCACAGCGCCTTCGCCGCCGCGCTGCTGCTCATGGCGACGGCCCCGTCGAAATGGGTCCTGCTGGCGGCGGTCGCGGGGCTGGGCGTGGGCATGTCGATCGGCCTGTACGGCTCGGCCTTCGCGACGCTGGTGGAAATCCACGGCGCGCAGGCGCGTCGTCCCATCACCGCCGTCTCGCTGCTCGGCGCCCTGGGCGGAGGGCTGGGCTGGCCGATCAGCCGCCTGATCGTCGAAACCTTCGACTGGCGGATCGCCTGCGCCGTATGGGCGTTGGCGCATCTGGCGCTCTGCCTGCCCCTGACCGCCTTCGTCCTGCCGCCCCGACCACCGGGCGTGATCGATGGCCGGGCGCCCGCGGAGCGCATCCGCTGGGACCGCCGCATGGTCCAGATCGCCGCGGTGTTCGCCGGAGGCTGGATGGTCTCGACCGCCATGGGCGCGCATCTGCCGCGCCTGCTGGCCGATCTCGGCCTGACGCCCGCCCACGCCGCCTGGGCCGCGGGACTGATGGCCGCCAGCGCCGTCGCCGCCCGTCTGTTCGACCTGCTGATCCTGCACCGCTCGCACCCGGTCCTCACCATCCGGATCGCCAGCCTGTTCCATCCTCTGGGCGCGGTCCTGGCGCTGCTCGGCGGCGCGCGCCTGGCGCCCCTGCTGGCGGTGGGGCAGGGGCTGGGCAACGGCCTGCTGTCCGTCGCCGCCGGCGTCCTGCCGCTGCATGTGTTCGGCCCGGATCGCTACGCCGTCCGGCAGGCGCTGGTCCTGACGCCGGCCCGCTACCTCCAGGCGGTCGCGCCCGCCGCCTATGCCTTCGCCGTGGACGCCTCGCCGGCCGCGGCCCTGATCCTGTCCGGCCTGGTGTGTCTGGCCATGTTCGCGATGACGCTGGGGCTGCGGCCGGTCGGGGAGGTCGCATAGCTTTCACTATGCAATCGATGCGAGAGGTGTAGGCTCCCGTTTCTGAAGCTTCACAGGAGACGTGCCATGGCCTTTCCGACCGCCGTCAACGACCAGATCACCGACGCGATCACCCAGAGCAATGTCAGCGTGCTGGGCGAGTCGCCCGCCGTGGCGCTGGGCAGCCTGTACCAGAGCATGGCGCACGCCACCGGCCTGATGTTCCACAACGCGGTCGCCGCCCAGCAACAGCAGAACATCGCCGCCCAGGCCGCGACCACTCAGGGCGTGATGCAAATTTACAGCCTGGACACCGTGGCGACCAGCAAGATCCTCGGATGAAACGGCCCACGCCGAAGGCTGGAGCCGAGGCCGGACCGGCGCAGCCCGCCGCGCGGTCCCGCTATGCTCACGTCAACCGGGAGGTCACCGACTCGGTGACCGAAACCAATGTAAAAGTGACGGCCGAAGCGCCCGCCATGGCGATGGGCGGGCTGTTCCAGAGCTTCGCCCATGCTTCGGGGATGATGTTCGAGAACACGACCGCCGCCCAGCAACAGCAGTTGGCGCTCGCCCAGGCCGCGAGCGACATCGGCATCGCCTTGCTCTATCGGGCGGCGGGCGTCACGCCGCCGACGCCGGCGAACGGCAAACCGCCCGTGGAGGGAACGACCTGAGATGGCGAAGCCTCCGCCCCCGAAACCCGCGCCCCCGAAGCCGTCCAAGTCCGTTCCGCCCACGCCGGACCCGACCATCGACGCCATGGTTCGACTGGCGGTGGCTCAATCGGTCTGCATGAATCTGATCGACGCCGCCGCGCATGTGCGGCGCACCTCCATCCTGGTCGAGGCGGCGAGCACCGCGGCCCTGATGCGCGCGCTTCAGGCCCCCGAAGGCGACAGGAGCTGGGTCCAGGCCCTGGAAGGCGCCGGAGTGATGATGAGCACGGCCTCCTCGGCCTTCGTCGCCGCCACACAATCGGCAATGGCGATGGCGGTCGATCCGCCGAAGCCGCCTAGCGTCCGTTGAAGTCCGCGGACCGCTTCTCCAGCACGGCGGCCACCCCCTCGGCGTGATCGTCGGTCAGATGGGCCAGCGCCTGCATGGCGGCGGTCATCTCCAGGATCTGGTCGAAGGTCGCGTCTCGGCCCTGACGCAGCAGGGCCTTGGTCATGCGCAGGGCGTTGGGAGCCTGGGCCGCGACCTGGCCGGCGGTGGCGAAGGCCTCGTCCAGCAGGGCATCGGCGGGAACCACCCGGTTGACCAACCCCCACTCCAGCGCCGTCTGAGCGTCCAGCGTCCGGCCGGTGAACAGAAGTTCCGCAGCCCGGACGTAGCCGACGTTGCGCGGCATCAGCCACGCCCCGCCGTCGCCCGGCAGGATGCCCAGCTTGAGGAAGGGCACGCCGAAAGAGGCGGCTTCGGAGGCGATGCGGATGTCGGCCAGGCCGGCGATATCGCAGCCCAGTCCCATGGCCGGGCCGTTCACCGCCGCGACCAGCGGAACCTCCAGTCCATACAGAGACCGCACGATCCGGTGCACGACGCGGCGGTAGCGCTCGCGGATGTCGGTCCCGGCCCCGGCGAAGAGGTCGCGCCTGTCCTGCATCGCCCGCAGGTCGCCGCCGGCCGAGAAGGCTCGGCCCGCGCCGGTCAGCACCACGCAACGCACATCTCGGTCGGCGTTCACGGCCTCGCAGGCGGCGGCGAAGGCCTCCCCGTCCTCCAGGTCGGGCAGGGCGTTCAGCCGCTCGGCGCGGTCCAGCGTCCAGAGTTCGATCGGGCCGCGGCGTTCAATGTGGATCAGGGTCATGACCGAGCAGTGCCGCATTCGGCGAGCGCGCTCAAGCTGCCGCCGGGGGAGCGCCGACCCGCTCAAGCCGCGAGCGGCCGCGTCGCGAACGGTAGCGCCCTCTGGAACAAGCCGCGCTCAAGCCGCGAGCGACCGCGTCGCAAGCGATAGCGCCCCCTGGAACCAGCCGCGCTCAAGCAGTGAGCGACCGCGTCGCGAGCGATAGCGCCCCTCTAGAAAGACAAAAGCCCCGGACCTTGCGGGCCGGAGCTTCTGTGTTCTTCGGATCCGGGTCTCGCCTTACCGGCGCGCCCTGTCGATCTTGATGGGCACGAAGTTCGACGGGTGGCTGATCACGCGATCGCCTGCGCCGTTGGTGTTCTTCGTGTTCACCAGCATCCCGCCCCAGAGCGCAAAGCTCATCATGGCGTGCTGGAGGTTCCTGTCTTTGTCGTTCATCTGTGATGTCTCCTTTCGTTGAACGATGAAAAGAGACACGTCGTGCTGATCGGGAGTCTCACCGTCATAGTCGTTTCGCGTCATGGTCAAGGTAGGATAATCCTGATCGAATTGCAAGTATTTTTACTCCGCTACCGGACCATATTTCGCACCCATGTCATCAACTGTCCCCTCCGCGCCACACCAGCCGCCCCGGCCCATCGTCACGCCCTGCGTGAAGGTGTGCATCGTCGACGGTCCTACCGGCCTTTGCCTGGGCTGCTATCGCACCCTTCCGGAGATCGGCGGTTGGAGCGCCCTGACCGACGAACAGCGCGCCGCCGTCATGGCCGAGCTGGCCTCGCGCCGCTCGCGGATCGATCCGGCGAAACTGGGGCCTGTCTGACTGGACGGATTCAGATTCCGTCCACCATCCTCCTTCACCGCATCCCAATCGGCCTGTGCGACAGGGGAGGGGCCGCAGTAAGCGGTGATCGCCGCGAGTTCGCGTCTTCATGCGTGTCGACCTGTCTTCCCTCGGGGTGCTGGCCCTGGCCGTTGCCTCGTCGCTGACCGTCCTGTGGTGGATGGAGCAATCCGGCCTGCGTGGCGAAGCCCAGGCCGCCGAAATCCCCGCAATCCACGCCGCCGCGACGGGCGTTCCGGGCCAGGTGCTCAAGGCCGCCGACGGCCACTACTGGGCTGAGGCGCGGATCGACGATCATGCGGTGCGCGTCATGGTCGATACCGGCGCCAGCGTGGTGGTCCTGACCCCCGCCGACGCCGCCCGCCTGGGCTTCGATCTCAAGGCCTCGGATTTCAGCGCCAAGGTGGTAACCGCCTCGGGCCCCGTCCGCGCCGCCCCCGTCCAGCTTCAGGCGGTCTCGGTCGCCGGCGCCCGCGTCGAGCAGGTCGAGGCCCTGGTGGTCGAACAGGGGCTGCCCCACTCGCTGCTGGGCATGAGCTACCTCGGCCGCCTGTCCGCCTTCACCGCGACCCCGGCCGCGCTGACGCTGAGGCCGTAGGGCGAGGGACTAGGGGCTAGGGATTAGATTGATGGGTTCTTGCGGTTCCGGCCTGCTCGCCAAACTAGCCCCTAGCCCCTAGCCCCTAGCCCCTCACAGCGCCTTCACGACCACCGACAGCGCCGTCGCCACCATGTAGACGGCGAAGACCTTGCGCAGGACGCGCTTGTCCAGCCGATGCGCCAGCTTGGCGCCCCAGGGCGCGACCGCCGTGGTCAGCACCCCCATGACGATGGCCGCGGGCACGTTGACGTAGCCGACCGAGAACGGCGGCCGTCCGACCGCATCCCAGCCGAACACCACGAAGCCGAACGCCGCCGCGGCGCCGATGGCCACGCCGAAGCCCGAGGCGGTCGCCACCGCCTGATGGATCGGCCGTCCGCACAGGGTCATGGTCAGGCCGCCGAAGCTGCCGCCGCCGATGCCCATCATCGCCGACAGCCCGCCGATCCCCGTGCCCACGATGCGCCGAGTCCAGCCGGTCGGCATGTCCTTCGCCAGGGTGAACCGTTCGGGCAGGAAGCCCAGCTGCAGCCCGATCAGCGCCAGGCAGACGCCGTAGACGACGGCCAGCCCTTCCATGGAGGCGACGCCCGCGATGGCCGCGCCGACCAGGCCGCCAAGCCCGACCCAGGGCGTCCAGCTTTTCAGCACCGCCTCGTCCACGGCGCCGTGGCTGCGGTGCGCCTTCAGCGAGCGCCAGCTGGTCGCCACGATGGTCAGCAGCGAGGTGCCCACCGCGACATGCAGATTGCTCTCGCCGCCGACGCCCAGCACCTCGAAGGCGTAGAACAGGGCGGGCACGATCACGGTCCCGCCGCCCACGCCGAACAGCCCGGCCACCAGTCCTCCGGCCAATCCCGCCGCGACCAGCGCCGCCAGCAGGATCAGGATTTCGGACAGGGGGAGGGCGGTCATGGATCGGGTTTAGCGGCTCCGCCTCAATCCGCCAGCCAGAACAGGTCCTCGACCTTCGCGTCCAGCGCCCGCGCCAGCGACAGGGCGAGGATGGTCGAGGGGATGAAGACCCCGTTCTCGACCGTGTTGACGGTCTTGCGCGACACCCCGGCTCTTTCAGCCAGTTCCGCCTGCGTCAGGCCCGCCGCCTGCCGCGCCTCCTTCAGCCGCGAGGCCAGCCGCGGATCACCCATCGTCGACCGGGCCCTTGTCCGCCTGACGATGAAGCCAGGCGAAATGGACACAGGCCACGCTGCCGCCCAGCCACAGGGCGAAGGGCAACAGGTACGTCAGCATGCCCGGGGCGCTGAAGCTAATCAGAAAGGCGGCGGCGCCCCCGGCCAGCAGGGCCCAGAAGCCGGACGCGGTGGCTCGCGCCCGGAAGGCATGATTCAACTCGCGATCCGGATCATCACGCAGCCGCTTTCCTTGGTGCCCCCAACCCATCAGGGTCGCGGGGGAGGCATAGAGCCAAAGCAGCACCAGGGACGCGTAGCAGTAGCCCGCCAATCGGTCGCCGTCTTCGAAAGCGCGAGCGGCTTGTGCGGTCCCCCATGCGATCCAGAGCAGGCCGGCGACAACATTGCTGACCAACTGCCAGGTCAGACCGGGTTCAACCGTTGGCTTCCCCTTGAGGCCGGTGTGCGGGATCGGCGCTGGCGTATAGGTCAGCGCTGCTCCCCCGAGGGTAATGCCGATCACGCAAGACAGGATCAGCGAGGTGGACATGTCTAGAGTGTCCAATCGCCCGACGCGCCACATCCACAGGGTTAGGGCGGCGCAGATAAAAGCCATCAAGGCCACGGCGGCCAGGCCAAGTCTCACGCGCGGAACCGCGCCCCATTTCGGCGATCTCTTAGTCATCTCCGCTCATCTCCTGCTCGGCCCGCCGGTGCAGGGCGGCGAACCTCAGGGCCGCCGTCGCCGCCGCGACCCACAGGATCATCGGCAGGGCGATCACCGTCGCGTCCGCGTTCCACAGCCCGACCAGATAGGCCCCGGTCACCCCGACCAGCAGCACCCAGAAGGCGCAGGTTATGGCGCTCGCCCGATAGGCGCGGGTCAGTTCGTCGTCCAGCAGGCGCTTCACCTTCCGTGAACCGCCGTCCCAGCCCATGATCATCAGCGGGATCAGCAGCAGGTTCATCGCCGCCGCGCCGGCCAGGATGACCCCGCCCCAGCTGGTGTCCTCGCCGCTCAGCCATTCCTGGGCACGGGCCATGGCGACCGCCGTGATGCCCAGGGTGGCGGCGGGCAGGATGGTGATCCGGCTGACCCAGTCGCGCTGCAGGCGGTCTCGGTAGCTGCCGGCTCCCTCCCGCGTCCGCTCGGCGTCGTCCCGGCGGAAGGCGAACATTCCACCGACCCCGGCCGCCGCCATCACGGCCCCCACAACGATCGCGATCGCAGAAAGGCCGTGCGCGTCCGGCCCGTCCTCGTGCCGCCTGATGGCGGCGAAGCAGGCGATGAAGACGCCCAGGCAGAAGACCGCCACGGCGACGCCGTACCGCGTCGCCCTCCGTCGTTCCACCGCCTGCCAATTTCCGTCGCTCATGACCCTGCTTCCCGTGTCACCTACGGGTTACATGTCACCTCAGGGTTACATGAGTCAAGCGGTCAGAGCAGCAGGGCGCCCTCGTGCCTCAGCAGCCAGGTTTTGCGCTCCAGCCCGCCGCCGAAGCCGACCATGGCGCCGTCCGCGCCGACGACGCGGTGACAGGGCAGGACCACCGCGATCGGATTGCGGTTCAGCGCCACGCCCGCCGCCTGGGCCGCGCCGGGTTCTCCCGCCCGCTTCGCCATCTCGCCGTAGCTGATGGTCAGGCCGGCCGGGATCTCCACCAGCGCCTTCCACACCCGCGCCTGAAAGCCGTCGCCCGCAGACGCGCCGTCCAGCGACCATGGGATCCGATGCAGCGCGGCCTGGTCGCCGGCGAAATAGGCCGTCAGTCCGTCCTGCACCGCCGCCGGGGTTTCGCCCTCGATCTGGACCGCGTCCGGATATTCCCGCCGCATGGCCTTGCTCAGTCCCTCGCCGAACGACACGCCGCGCAGCCGCCCTTCGGCGTCGCAGGCCAGAGCCAGCGGACCGACGGGGGAGGGCAGGATGGAGAGGGTCAGAATCATCGGGCCAGTCTAGCCCGGCATCAGGGCGTTCATCTCGCCCCAGCCCAGCGCGCCCTCCATCATCGGTTCGGACACGCCCGTGCTCAGGAAGTCCTTCGCCAGCGCCGCCGTCCGGCCGTAGGCGGCGCTCGCCAGTCCCGATCCGGCGCTCAGCCGCCGCACGCCAAGCCGCTCAAGCTCCGCCGCGTTCGGCAGGCCCGGGAAGGCCAGCAGGTTGACCGGCAGGGATGTCGCGCCGGTCAGGGTGGCGATCCCCTCGGCCTCGACCAGCCCCGGCGCGAACAGGCCGTCGGCCCCGGCCGCCTGATAGATCACCGCGCGGCGCACCGCCTCGTCGACCCGCCCCGCCGGCGCGCCCACGCCCGCCAGCCAGATGTCGCAGCGGGCGTTGATGAACAGGGCGTCGCCCACCGCCGCGCGGATGGCCGCGATCTTGGCCGCCAGCGCCTCGGGCGCCTTGCCGCCGTCCTCGATGTTGACGCCCTGGGCGCCCGTCGCGACCAGCCGCTTCGCCGTCGCCGCCACCTCGGCCGGATCGTCGGAATAGCCGCCTTCGAAGTCGACGCTGACCGGGACGCCCTGCGCCGCCCGCACCACGTCGGCGGACATCTGCACGGCGCGGTCGACCGGCAGGGCGTCGCCGTCCGGCCAGCCCAGGGCCCAGGCGCAGCCCGCGCTGGTGGTGGCGATGGCCCGCGCGCCCAGCGACCGCATCACCGCCGCGCTCCCGGCGTCCCAGGCGTTGGGCAGGATCAACAGGCCGGATCGATGCAGGTCGTGAAAGGCGGTCATGGGAAACTCCTCCGTGTCGGACGTCTACATGGGGGCGCGTTCGGCCCGACGCTGGCGGTTTCCGGACATCCTCACCATCCTCGCCATCCTCGCCTTGCCGCGCCGCAGCAACCTTAACGGCTGCGCACCGTTCTTCCGGCCTCGAACAACGGTCGGAGCCTGACCCATGACGTCCAACAAACTCCTTTACGCAGCCGCCGCCGGCGCGCTGGTCCTTGGCGCCGCGCCGCTGGCCGCGGCCCAGACGCCCTACGGCTCGACCCAGCAACAGCCGACGAACCAGCAGGACGCCGTCGGCGCCATTCTCGGCGCCCTGTTCGGGGATCGTCTCGGTGTCTCGTCTTCGCTGGAGACCGAATGGAGCCGGGGACGCCGTCCGCTCTCAAACCAAAGCAGCCAATTCCAGACCCGGCTCGACGCCGATGTCCGCTCGGGCCGTCTGTCCAGCAGCGAAGCCCGTCGCCTGCGCGACGAATACGATGATCTGGTCCAGCTGGAGGCCCGCTACACTGCCGACGGCCGGGTCACAACCCAGGAGCGGGCCGATCTGGTCGCCCAGTATCGCGAGTTCTCGCAGCGGGTCGAAGCCGGCGGCTCCGACTATTCCTCCGGCCGCGCATCGGTCGCCGACGGCCGCGCCGATTTCGAGGCCCGGGTCGACACCGCCGTGCGCAACCGCCGCCTGACCCGCACCGAGGGCACGCGCCTGAAGACCGATTATCAGGACCTGATCCGCGTCGAGAGCGGCTACCTGCGCGACGGCCGCCTGACCGCCCAGGAACGTGACGACCTCGACAGCCGGCTGGACGCGCTGGACGCCCGCGTCGGCGACGCGCCCTCGGGCGGGAACAACGGCGGCGGCTATCAGGACAACCGCACCCGCCTGTCCAATATCGAGCGCGCCCTGTCGTCGAACAGCGCGGGGCTGAGCCGCACCGAGATCGCCGACATCCGCGTCGAGGCTGGCGACCTGGCCCGCCTCGAAGCCGCCTACGGCCGCACCCAGCCTTCGTCCGACGATCGGTCCTATCTGGATCGCCGCATCGGCGAGCTGGAGGTTCGCGCCCGCGTGCGCCGCTAAGGATCTGACTGCTGCCAACCTGCTGTCAGCAGCCTAACATGCGGGGCGTGCGTTCACTGGCGCACGCCCCCTTCGCTGACTAGATTGCGTTCATGGCCCGTTCTCCCCGGAATTCCTCCCAGACCACCCCGCAGGGGACGCGCAAGCCCGAGCATGTCCCCGGCGTGGCCGAGGCCCAGGAGCCGTTCATCTTCGACCCGGCGGCGGGCAAGAACCGCCAGCCCATGTTCGCCCCCGTCACCGGCCCGCGCCTGACGCCGGAGGAGGCGCCGGGCAAGCCGTCCGACTGGGTCCCGCACCGTCCGGACCGCCCGCAGGACCGCAAGTCCATCCCCTTCCGGCTGGAGACCCGGTACAGTCCCGCCGGCGACCAGCCCTCGGCCATCGCTGAACTGGTCGCGACCGCCGAGGCCGGCGAGCGGGATCAGGTGCTGCTCGGCGTCACCGGCTCGGGCAAGACCTTCACCATGGCCAAGGTCATCGAACAGACCCAGCGCCCGGCCCTGATCCTGGCCCACAACAAGACCCTCGCCGCCCAGCTCTATTCCGAGTTCAAGAGTTTCTTCCCGGACAATGCGGTCGAGTATTTCGTCTCGTACTACGACTATTATCAACCGGAAGCATATGTACCAAGAACTGATACATATATCGAAAAGGATAGTAGTATAAACGAGCAGATCGACCGTATGCGCCACTCGGCGACGCGGGCGATCCTGGAGCGGGATGACGTCATCGTGGTGGCGTCGGTCAGCTGCATCTACGGCATCGGCTCGGTCGAGACCTATACCGCCATGACCTTCACGCTGAAGGTCGGGGACCAGATCGACGAGAGCAAGCTGCGCGCCGACCTGATCGCGCTGCAGTACAAGCGCAACGACCTGAATTTCGAGCGCGGCATGTTCCGCAAGCGCGGCGACGTGCTGGAGATCTTCCCGGTCCACATGGAGGACCGCGCCTGGCGCATCCAGCTGTTCGGGGACGAGGTCGAGAGCATCCAGGAGTTCGACCCCCTGACCGGCAAGAAGACCAATGACCTGACCGAGGTCACCGTCTACGCCGCCAGCCACTACGTCACGCCCAGACCCTCGCTCAACCAGGCCATGACCGGCATCAAGGCCGAGCTGAAGGAGACGCTCGACTGGATGGTCGAGAACGGCAAGCTGCTCGAGGCCCAGCGCCTGGAGCAGCGCGTGCGCTTCGACCTGGAGATGATGGAGGCCACCGGCGCCTGCGCCGGCATCGAGAACTACAGCCGCTGGCTGACCGGCCGCGCCCCGGGCGAGCCGCCGCCCACCTTCTTCGAATACATCCCCGACAACGCCCTGCTGTTCGTCGACGAGAGCCACGTCACCGTCGGCCAGATCAGCGCCATGTACCGCGGCGACTACCGCCGCAAATCAACCCTGGCCGAGTACGGCTTCCGCCTGCCCAGCTGCATCGACAACCGCCCGCTGAAGTTCGACGAGTGGGACGCCATGCGCCCCCAGACGATGTTCGTCAGCGCCACTCCCGGCCCGTGGGAGCTGGAGCGCACCGGCGGCGTCTTCACCGAACAGGTCATCCGCCCCACCGGCCTGATCGACCCCCCGGTCGAGATCCGCCCGGTCAGCGGAACCACCCGCAACCAGGTCGACGACGTCATCGACGAGGTGAAGGCGGTCGCGCAGCAAGGCTACCGCTCCCTCGTCACCGTCCTGACCAAGAAGATGGCCGAGGACCTGACGGAGTACATGCACGAGCAGGGCGTCCGCGTCCGCTACATGCACTCCGACGTCGACACGCTCGAACGCATCGAGATCCTGCGCGACCTGCGCCTGGGCGCCTTCGACGTCCTGATCGGCATCAACCTGCTGCGCGAGGGCCTGGACATCCCCGAGTGCGGCCTGGTCGCCATCCTCGACGCCGACAAGGAGGGCTTCCTGCGCTCCGAGACCAGCCTGATCCAGACCATCGGCCGCGCGGCGCGGAATGTCGACGGCCGCGTCATCCTCTACGCCGACCGCATGACCGGCTCGATGGAGCGCGCCATCGCCGAGACCAACCGCCGGCGTGAGAAGCAGGTCGAATACAACACCGCCCACGGCATCACCCCGGAGTCGGTCAAGCGCGACATCAAGGAGATCCTGGCGTCGCCCTACGAGTCCCGCGAGATGGACCGCCTGACCAACCCGGGCCTGAAGGACGAGTCCAAACCCTTCGTGGGCACCAATTTCCAGGCCGCCCTCAAGGACCTGGAAGGCCGCATGCGCAACGCCGCCGCCAACCTGGAGTTCGAGGAAGCCGCTCGCCTGCGCGACGAGATCAAGAAGATGAAGCTCCTCGACCTGGAGTTCGCCAACGAGGTCCTCACCGGCGCCGGCGAGGAGGTCGACAAGGCCGCGCCGAAACGGTGGCGGGCGGAAGCGGCGGCGGAGAAGGCGGAGGCGTTCAGGAAGGGGCGGTGAGGGGAGGGGGGACTAGTTTTGATGGTGCTCTAGGCAATTCCGACAACTCTTAGTAGCTTCGGCTTGGGCGTTGTTAAGCGGGGGCTGAGGTATTGTCGGAATCTAACTCTGCGGTGATCCCGGTAGACGGGTTGACCGAGTCCAAGGCTGCACGGATCGCTGAATACAAGAAGCGTCGCCAGCCGTACTCCACGAAACGGATCAGTCAGGCAGAGCTTCAAGATCATCTTGATGGCGACTGGGAGCTGGACCGCGAGATGCAACGTGGGGTCCGCGTCCGTCGGCCAAAACGTTTAGACGAACAGCTGGAGAACCAGCTTTGGGTTCTGCTCTACCTTCTCGGCTACGAGAAACTGAACGTCGGCCGGCATTTCAAGGTCACGGTGGACGTCGAAGGTAAGAAAATCTCCAAGCAGATCGACGTCCTGGCGCTTGATGACGAGACTGCAGTCGTTGCGGAGTGCAGGTCCGCCGAGTCCATGAAGTCGAAGAGCCTTCAGGCGGAAATCTCGGAGTTTGATTCCGTCAAAAAGCAGATTGCGAACGCCATCCGCGCGCACGGCGGGCCGGGCTACAAGCCAAAGATCATCTGGATGATGGTCACGGCCCGTATACGTTGGAAAGAGAACGATCTTGCTCGCGCGAAGGATCGCCAAATCCATGTCGTCCGCGAGCATGAGTTGCGATACTTTATGGAGATCGCAAAAATCCTGGGCCGGGCCGCAAAGTATCAGTTCCACGCGGAGTTTCTCAAGGGACAGTCGATTCCAGCGCTGTCGCAGACCTTCGTTATGGCGTCGCGGTTCAAACTAGGAGGGCGGAATGCCTACGCCTTCACTATCACGGCCGCTGACTTGCTTCGGCGAGCCTTTGTGAACCACAGGGATCTACGTGACCCCTCTGGAGCGCCCACGTATCAACGGCTGATCAACCCAGGGCGACTGAAGAAGATTGCGAACTTCCTTGAGGGAGGTGGTTACTTCGCTAACTCGATCCTCGTGAATTTCCATCACGATCTTCGGTTCGACATTGGCCAAAAAGATCTCGCAGGAGATACCCATTTTGGACAATTGTATCTTCCCGATACGTACAAGAGCTGCTGGATCATAGACGGGCAACATCGGCTCTACGGAGCTGCGGTTGTTAGTGATCCGGATCTTGCGCCAGCTATCCCAGTGGTCGCGTTCGAACGGCTGCCCGCTGAAGAGGAAGCCAATCTGTTCGCGACAATCAATCGGGAACAGAAACAGGTTCAGAAGAAGCTCCTAGACGAACTGGACGGAGAGCTTAAGTGGGGCTCTGACGATCATCGGGAGGCGTTGAACGCGATCGCGGTCCGTGCGCTCGACATGCTCCGTGGAGAAGTGCTTGGTCCATTCGAGGACCGCATTGCCTTGCCGGGAATGCGTGGGCGCCAGCAACCCCTGACCGTTCCCCAACTGAAGCCAGCCATTATTCAGAGTGGATTGATCGGCCGTATTTCGAGTCGTGACGGCGGGTTCGTCGCGGGGCCGCTGACCGGTTCATGCCACGAGGACACGCTCGCTAACCTGACGAGTTTTATGAGCGACTTCTTCGAGGGAGTGAGACAGGTCAACCCAGATAGATGGGCCGGCTCGGACGTTCCTCTTTGCCACAACGTGGCGGTGGCGGCGATCATTCGACTGGCGGGCGACTTGGTAAGGCACCTCGAACGAACTGAGAGGATCGACGTCCATGAACTGCCGCCTGGCGAGTTGGCGGATCAGACGAAGTTACTCGCTCAGCCTTTCATCGCGTTTTGCCAAAGCGCTACGGATGAAGAGTTCAAGGCTCGTTTCCCGATAACGTTCGGCACCGGCGGGCCGCGTCGCTACTTCCTGCAAGCAGCGAACCTGATCTCTGAGCAGGTGGCGTCATTCTCCGTGGAAGGACTCGACGAGTTCCGCGTCAACACCTCCAAGGGTCGGACGGATCATGGCGATCAAGCCGTACGATGGATCAGCGACACGCTGCACAGCTTCGTCGTCGGTAAGCTACGGGAGGTCTACGGTGCCGATTTCTTCGAGAAGGGCATCAAGAATAAAGATATCAAAATCAAAGCGTACAGCAAAAGAGCCGACACGGATCCAGATGGAAATACCCCGCTCGAAACGTATCTAGATATCATTGAGCTGAAGAAAATTGCTGAAACCACCGAAAACTGGGCCCATTTCCGCGATGTATTAAACATTCCATTGCCAGGTCAGCAAAAGGGGCTCGCCAAATACGTCAAGTGGATCGACGATTTCAATGATGTGCGGAAAATTTATGCGCATCCGTTCAATAGGTCTTACTCTGATGCTGACGTAGAACTTCTAGAGTTGGTTCAAGAAAAACTGAAGGCGAGCCTCAATGTCTGAGCTCGCGTCCTATGTTACTCCACCGCTCAAATGGGCTGGTGGAAAGCGTTGGTTCGTACGTAACCACATGTCTCTTTTTCCGGAAGAATACGGCGCGTATTTTGAGCCGTTCTTTGGAGGGGGCGCTGTGCTCTTTTCATTGTTGCCGGAAAGAGCAACTATCTCCGACGCCAATCTCGACCTAATACGTACCTACAAGGCAATTCAATTCGATTTTGAAGGTGTGGAAGCTGCGCTAAGGCGTCACGCAAAGAATCATAGTGACGAATATTTCTATGTGGTCAGGTCTGATCGACCTGATGACCCTGTAGAGTTAGCTGCGTGGTTTTTGTATCTTAACCGTACATGCTACAACGGTCTCTATCGTGTGAATAAAAAAGGTAAGTTCAACGTACCTCGAGGAACGAAGGATGCGGTCCTTTTGCCATCAGACGATTTTGAGGCGGTCGCTAAAGCCTTGGACGGGTGCGAAATACTCTATTCAGATTTCGAACCTGTCGTTGACAGTAGCAAGGCTGGCGATTTTGTTTTCTTAGACCCTCCATACACAGTGAGGCACAACAATAATGGCTTCATTAAATACAATGAGAATCTATTCTCATGGGAAGATCAGGTCCGTTTAGCTAAGGCTGTGGCACGGGCGGCGCGTCGAGGCGTGAAGTTATTGGTGAGTAACGCAGACCATCAATCCGTCCGCCAACTCTATGAGGGCATTGGGGCAACCCTCACTGTTGATCGGCACTCTGTCATCGGCGGCGGTGCCGGCTATCGAGCGAACACGTCGGAGATTGTGGTGAAGGTCGGGTATTAAAAGTAACTGCCCGAAGTCCACTCTACCAATTCCACCTTCACCCCCCCGTCCTGCCACCTTCGCTGCACGCGCTCGGGATAACGATAGCGGGGAGAGTGAAGACTCCTCACCTGCTGCCACTCTGCTGTCAGCAACACCCTGCTACCCCTCCCGCCATCACCATGACCGGGAGCCCCTCATGACGGATTTCGAGTTCCAGACCGGCGACTGGCGGGTGCGCCATCGCAAGCTGAGGGGACGGCTCGTCGGGTCTACGGAGTGGGTCGAGTTCGGCGGGACCTGCCGCGCCGTCGGGTTGATGGCCGGGGAGGCCAATGTCGAGGACCAGGTGCTGGAGGACCCCGACGGCGCCTGGCGCGCGGCGGCGTTCCGGCGGCGCGATCCGGCGACCGGGGTCTGGTCGATCTGGTGGCATGACGGGCGCTCCAGCCAGGTCGACCCGCCGGTGCAGGGACGATTCGAGGACGGCGTCGGCCGGTTCTTCGCCGAGGACAGCCTGGACGGCCGGTCCATCCGGATACGGTTCGTCTGGTCCGACATCACGGCGACCAGTGCGCGGTGGGAGCAGGCCTTCTCCGCCGACGGCGGCGCGACTTGGGAGGTCAACTGGATCATGACCTTCGAACGGGTGGGGGCGGACGGGGGCGGCTGACCTTCGGCATTCCGCCGGCTCACGCAGCGCGAGCGGGGGATGAAGATGGGGAAGGTGCGGCCGCGCCCCACCCGTCTGTCGCTGCGCGACAGCCACCCTCCCCAGAAGGGGAGGGAGAATGAGGGCGTACGTCCGGTTTTGACGTATCGCCGGTCTATCGTTCGCGCATGGACTGGAGCGATCAGAAAATCCGTTCGGAGGAGACCTGGGACGAGATCCGTCGCCAGTGGGAGGCCGGGGAGACCGGGGCGTCGCTGGCGCGGCGGTATCAGGTCGGGCTGGCCAACCTGTGGCGGCGACGGGCCTCGGAGAACTGGGGGCGGCCCGAGCGGGCCGATCCGAAGCCGGAGCCCGTGGAGGGCTGGGACCGGTGGGCGCGGGCGCGGCTGGAGGCGTTCGAACTGAGGCTGGCCGAGACGCGGGCGCTGGCGATGACCCTGGCCGCCGCCATGCAGGGGGAGGAGACGCCCGTGGGCGTGCCCCTGTGGCATGTCGGCTTCGTGCTGGAGTGGCGGGCCGAACATCTGGGCGCGGAGGTCGCGGCGAAGGACCGGGCGTGGCTGACCGACAAGCACCCGTGGACCGAAACCTTCTGGGACGAGGAGGGGCGGCTGGGGCCGTCCGGCTATCTGGACGGGCTCACACTGATGGCCAACCGTGAGGCGTGGCGGGAGGAGACAGGGCTGCCGGCGGGCGTGGCGGAGGATGTGCCGTGAGAAGGCGGCATCTCGTCCTTCTCCCCTCGGGGGAGCAGGTGGGCGGCGGAGCCGCTCGGATGAGGGGATGTCGGCGGAGGATGGGTTCGTGCGGCGGTTCCCCCACCCGTCCCGCTTCGCGGTCCACCCTCCCCAGGAGGGGAGGGAGAAAACAAAAAGGCGCGGAGGCCTTGGCCCCCGCGCCCATCTTGTTCGACGTGGGTGTCGATCCCTAGAGGATCTTCAGGTCCACGGCCGAGGTCTTGCCGCGCTGGGATTCCAGCTCGTATTCGACCTTGGCGTTTTCATCGAGGCCCGCGAGGCCGGCCTTCTGAACCGCGGTGATGTGGACGAAAACGTCCGAGCCGCCGCCATCAGGCTGGATGAAACCGAAACCCTTGGTCGGGTTGAACCACTTGACCGTGCCGGTCGCCATAATGCGTCTCCGTAAACGCGCTTTCCAGGCGGATGCCCCGACGGGGTCATCCGTCAGCCCATCTGGACAAGCTCGTTCCGTAAGAAGGAGCGGTGCACGGGTGTGGAGGCCGCGCGAAATCCGGACTGCGGGCGAAGTTCTCTCCCGCAAAACCGGACTGGTCAACAGCAAAGAGATTCGTTCGCAAGGCGAACATTATGAGCAGGGTTTAACCACACAGGCCGCGCGGGGCGCCGTCAAGGTGCAGGTGGTCCTTGTGCGCCTCATTGTAGTCCGGGGTCAGAACGGTCGAGAACACCCGGCAGCCGCCGTCCTTCAGGCGGTGCAGGAAGCGGGCCCCGGGCTCCCCCGCCTGGCCCTGGCCGGCCCAGTCATTGGCCACGGAGACGGTGCGGCCGTCCTCCAGGGTGACGCCGGCGACGTCCAGGGCGTTGGCGCGGGCGTGTTCGCTGGGGCGGTCCTGGGGCCTGTCGGAGTTGTAGATGCGGCGGCAGGCGTAGGAGCCGTAGTTGTCGACCCGGGCGACCTTCGAGCCGAGGATCTCCTGCGCGGCGGGGCGCAGCACCTGCCGGTCCCAGATGACGTAGCGGACCGCCAGCGGGCACTGCATGACCAGGCCGCCGGGGGCCAGGGGGGTGATGTCGCCGCCGGTGATGCGCACGGCGCCGCGCACGATGCAGAAGCCGCCGTCGTCGCGGTCGGGCGCGCGCTCCACCGTGACGCCCGCGTCGCGCAGGATCTGGATGCAGGCGTCGGTGACGGCGGCGACCTCCTCCGGGGCGGAGACGCGGGTCAGCTCGAAGTCGTCGACCTTGGCGGCGGTGGCTTGGCCGATGGGATGGCTGAGGTCCAGCGGCTTCCACGGCAGGTCCTGGGCTGGGGCGAAGGCGTTCAGCAGGGCGAAGGCCGCGCAGACGCCCAGCGCGGCCTCCCACATCAGGTTCCAGAAATCGGCGAAGTCGCGCTGCATGCCCGCACAGGGTTAACCGGCCCGGGCGGTTCGGCAAAGGGCGATCGGGGGGCTGCAACGGCCCGCAAGCTTGGGCGTTGCATTGCCCGACGCGCCATGGGGGCGCAGGGTGGGCGCATGGCCAAGACCAAGAATGACTATGACGACGTGCTGGAGCGGCTCCAGATCGCGATCGTCGACACCCAGGCGTGGACGATCGACAACGGCCGGCGGACGCTGATCGTGTTCGAGGGACGGGACTCGGCGGGCAAGGACGGGGCGATCAAGCGCCTGACCGAATACATGTCGCCGCGGCAGACGCGGGTCGTGGCCCTGCCCAAGCCGACCGACCGCGAGATGACCCAGTGGTATTTCCAGCGCTACGTCGGCCACCTGCCGGCGGCGGGCGAGACGGTCATCCTGAACCGCTCCTGGTACAACCGCGGCGGTGTCGAGCCGGTGATGGGCTTCTGCACCCCGGCGCAGCACGAGCAGTTCCTGAAGGACGCGCCGCGCTTCGAGCGGATGCTGGCCGACGACGGGGTGACGATCATCAAGCTGTGGCTCGACATCTCCAAGGACGAGCAGGCCAAGCGGCTGGGCGAGCGGATCGAGGACCCGCTGAAGCGGTTCAAGGTGTCCTCGCTGGATTCCGAGGCGCAGGCCCGCTGGGACGCCTACAGCGCGGCGCGCGACCGCATGCTGGACGAGACCGACAGCAAGCACGCGCCGTGGAGCGTGGTGGCCACCGACGACAAGAAGACCGCGCGGCTGAACATCATCCGCCACATCCTGCGGACCATCGGCGGGCCGGGCGCCAAGGTCGAGGCGCCGGACAAGGCCGTGGTCTTCTCGCCGGCGAAGAACACCGACGGGCTGTTCCGCTAGAAGCCCAGCTCGGCGCGCAGGGTGGCCGGGTCCAGCCCCTCCGAGCGCAGGTGGGCCAGGGTGACGGAGCCGTCGCGCTTGGCGTAGCGACGGCCGTCCTCGCCGGTGATCAGCCGGTGGTGGCGATAGACCGGCGTGGGCCAGCCCATCAGGGCCTGGATCAGGACCTGGATATGGGTCGCCTCGAACAGGTCCTGCCCGCGGATGACGTGGGTGACGGCCTGCAGGGCGTCGTCATGGGTGACGGCCACATGATAGGCGGTCCCGGCGTCCTTGCGGGCCACGACCACGTCGCCGGCGGTTTCGGGCCGGGCGCGGATCAGGCCGCGGTCGCCGTCGCCCTCCTCGACGAAGGCCAGGGCGTCCCAGGCGCGGGCGCCGAGCGTCTCGCGGGCGCGGTCCAGCGACAGCCGCCAGGCGAAGGGACGGCCCTCCGCCAGCAGGGCGGCTTCCTCGTCGACGGGGTGCGGGCCGGGCCGCACCGCCTCCGCCGCGCCGTGCGGGGCGTCGCCGATGGAGTCCAGGATCTCCTTGCGGGTGCGGAAGCAGCGGTACAGCAGGCCGCGCCGGTCCAGGGCGTCCACCACCGTGGCGTAGTCGGCCAGGTGTTCCGATTGACGCCGCACCGGCGCGTCCCAGTCCAGCCCCAGCCAGGCTAGGTCCTCGAGGACGCCGGCGTCGAACTCGGGCCTGCAGCGGGTGGGGTCGATGTCCTCGATCCGCAGCAGGAAGCGCCCGCCGGCCGCCCTGGCCGCACGCCAGGCGGTCAGGGCCGAGAAGGCGTGGCCCTTGTGCAGCCGTCCGGTCGGAGAGGGGGCGAACCGGGTGATCATGCGGCGCGCGCCTCAGACCCTTTGCAGGGCGCCCGCGGCGAGGGCGGCTTCGACCCCCGCGCGGATGTCGGCCTCGGAGACGAAGTCGAAGCGGGCGACGGCGTCCTCGACGGCGAACTGGCGCTCGAACTGCATCCACTCATAGGCCACCTGCACGCCGGTGGGGGCGCGGGGGAAGGGGCGGCCCGTGATCCGGCACAGCGTCACCGGCTTGCGCTCGGGCAGGCTGAAGCCAGAGGGGCGGGCGACCAGCTGGGTCTGGGTCATGGCCACCTCGTCGAGGAAGGCCGGCGAGGCGGACAGGGCGGCGAGCAGCTCGCCCAGCTCCTTGAGCCGCCGTCCGAGGGCGGCGCCGCCGTCGCGCGAGGCGGGCGGCAGATAGGCCCGGAAGGCAGTGTTCTGCATGGCGGCGTTGTCGAGCAGCTTGAGCAGGATCCGGCCGTAGAGCGGCGCGACGGAGAAGGTCACGTGCAGCGATCCGCCGTCCTGGGCGAGGGCGTCGTGATACCAGCCGCGCGGCAGGTAGAGGACGTCGCCGGGCTTCATGACGACCTTCTGGATCACCGGCCCACGCGTCTGCTCGAAATAGCGGCGGGTCTCGGCGTTGTCCGGCAGGGGATCGACGGGGTTGGCCGCGCGGCCCTGATACAGGTTCCAGACCTTCTCGCCCTCGGTGTGGATCACGAAGACGTCGTGGTTGTCGTAGTGGGTGCCGAACGCCTGCACGCCCTGGAACGAGCAATAGACATTGGCCCCGACCCTGGCGCCGAAGGCCTCGCCCAGCGCGGCGGTGATCGCGGTCAGGGGCGGGTGCAGGTACATCACGTCGTTGGCGACCAGGCTGGCGCCCGTGGCCAGCAGCATCTCGACCTTCGCCGGCACGGGCCGCGGGATCGCGCCCTCCATCGTCGTCAGCGTCGTGCAGTACTGTTCGGGCGGCACGGCCTGATGGTTCATCATCAGGCGAAGGGTGTTGGCCGACCAGTTGGTGGTGCGGTCCAGCATGGCGTTGAAGTCGGCCCAGGCCAGGACCTGCCGCTTGCGGCGATCATCGCCCGCCGGGACGTGCAGCGGTTTCCGGTCATCATAGTCCGCGAAGAATTGCGCGGGCGTGATCGGGTGCAGAAGATCGTCCAGGGTGAACATGCCAAACGATTAGATCGCCCGCTTTCCCCTGTCGATGAGGTCCCATGCCCGTTCCGCCCGACCCCGCGCAGATCGCCGCCGCCCGCGAGGCGCTGATCGCGCTCGACCCCGCCCTGGGTGAGGCGCACCTGCGCCTGCCGGTGTTCGAATGGCGGCAGAGGACCGGCGGTTTCGAGGGCCTGTTCCGGATGATCGTGGAGCAGCAGGTCTCCGTGGCCTCGGCGAACGCCATCTGGAAACGGGTGGTGGACGGGCTGGAAGGGGTGGTCACGCCGGAGCGTGTGCTGGCCACCGACATCGAGACGCTGCGGTCCTTCGGCCTGTCGATCCAGAAGGCCACCTACGGCCACGAGATCGCCCGCGCCCACGTCGAGGGGCGGATCGATTTCGATCATCTGGAGACGCTGTCGGACGACGAGGCGGTGGCCCGGCTGGTGGCCATCAAGGGCGTTGGGCGATGGACGGCCGAGACCTTCCTGATGTTCTGCGAGGGGCGTACGGACGTCTTCCCCGGCGGGGACATCGCCCTGCAGGAGGCGATGCGCTGGGCGGACGGCGCGCCGCTGCGGCCCCGCGAAAAGGAGGCCAATCGCCGGGCCGAGGCGTGGAGCCCGCACCGCAGCGTCGCCGCCCATCTGCTGTGGGGCTGGTACGGCGCGGTGAAGCGGGGCGAGATCGCGCTGGAGAACCCGCCCGCGTAGAGCGAAACCGGTTTGGATGCTTTGGCATCCGAACTCAGATTTCGCTCCAACGTCGTGCCTGGAGCCTGATCCACGGCATCGATGGATCGCGAAGCGATTCCATCTCAACCGATCAGGCTCTAGGCGCTACAAGCGAAACCATGACGCCGATCATCGATCCCGCCATCGCCAATCCCGAGACGGTTCTCGGCGCGCTCGACTTCGCGGGCGTGGCCGTGTTCGCCGCGACCGGCGCGCTGGCGGCGGCGCGGCAGAAGCATGATCTGGTCACCTTCGCCTTCTTCGGCGCGATCACCGGCGTGGGCGGCGGCACCCTGCGCGACCTGCTGATCGGGGCGCCGGTCTTCTGGGTGCAGGACTGGCGCTACATCGCCGTCTGCCTGGCCGCATCGGTGGCGGTCTGGCTGATCGGCGCACGGCCGTGGCGGTTCCGCGCCCTGCTGTGGCTCGATGCGGTCGGACTGGCGGCCTATGGCGTCATGGGGGCGGCCAAGGCCGGCGCCTTCGGCATCGCGCCGCTGATCTGCATCGTCATGGGCGCCCTGACGGCCTGTTTCGGCGGGGTGGTGCGCGACCTGCTGGCGGGGGAGCCGTCCATCCTGCTGCGGCGCGAGATCACCGTGTCCGCCGCCCTGCTGGCGGCCACCGTTTTCGTCATCGCCCGCGTGCTGGGTCTGGATATCTGGCCGGCGGCCATCGTCGGCGGCGCGCTGGGCTTCGGCCTGCGGGCCGGGGCGCTGGCCTGGGGCTGGAGCCTGCCGGCCTTTCCGGGCACCGTCGTCCGCAACTGAGGAAGAACCCGTGATGACCCTATCGCTCGACGCCTTTGGCGACGCGCCCCGCTGGGCGTTCGGGGACAGCCCCGAACTGGCTGACGAGCTTCTGGCCCTGGTTCTGGCGGGCGGAAAGCGGGCGACCTGTTCGTCGCTCGCATCCTGCCAGGCCGACATCATGCCCACGGTCGGCGAACTGAGCGTGATCCTGGACGGGGCGGGAACGCCCACCTGCGTCATCCGCACGACCGAAGTCGAGATCATGCCTTATCGCGACGTGAGCGAGGACTTCATGCGCGCCGAGGGCGAGGGCGATCTGTCGCCCGAGTACTGGCGCACGGAGCACGAGGCCTACTACCGGCGAGAGGGGCATTTCTCGCCGGATATGCTGGTGGTGTGCGAGCGGTTCGAACTGGTCGGCCGCTTTTAGGCGGCGTCGCGAAAGCGTCGTCGTCCAGTCATCGCCAAGCTGTCGAATCAGGTCTAGCCTTCTCCTTGCCCTCATTGGGGCCTGACGAGGGAAGGAGACGTGTCTTCAGTCCTGTCGCTTCCATAACCCTCCGTCACGCGGAGCGGACCTGATGCAGGTCCTCAGTCGCCCCCCGTCGGGTTGGCCCGCGCTGGTGTTGAACGCCGACTTCCGTCCGCTGTCCTACTATCCGCTGTCGATCTGGCCGTGGGAGGAGGTGGTGAAGGCGGTGTATCAGGACCGCGTCGACGTGGTCTCGGTCTACGACAAGGTCGTGCGCAGCCCGTCCATGGAGATCCAGCTGCCCAGCGTGATCGCGCTGAAGAGCTATGTGGATCAGGACCGGCAGCCCGCCTTCACCCGCTTCAACGTCTTCCTGCGCGACGGCTTCGCCTGCCAGTACTGCGGCGACAGCGCCGAGCTGACCTTCGACCACGTCATCCCGCGCTGCCGGGGCGGCCGCACGACGTGGGAGAACATCGTGGCCGCCTGCGGCCCCTGCAACCTGCGCAAGGGCGGGCGCACGCCCCAGCAGGCGCAGATGATGATCCGCCGCGCGCCCCATAGGCCCAGCGCCTGGCAGCTGCAGGAACACGGCCGCCGCTTCCCGCCGCACTACCTGCACCAGAGCTGGCTCGACTACCTGTACTGGGACATCGAGCTGGAGCCATAGGCTTCTGGCCGGTTCGCCGGATCAGCCGATCCGCGTCAGCCGCCGCAAACCCTCCTCCATCTCCCCGATCACCCGGTCGATGTGCGGATCCTCCCTCGACAGGCGGGCGTAGGTGTCGAGGGGCGAGCCGGGCTCGAGCAGGTCCAGTCCGAGACGGTCGGCGGTGACCGCGACCGCGAACAGGGCGGGGGCCAGGGCGCAGTCGGCGATGGTGAGATGATCGCAGAGGGCGTATCGCGGCCCCTCCAGCAGGCCATCGACCATCTGGAGGCCATTCAGAAGATCCTCGACCGCGCGTCGCGCGCTCGCGCTATCGGTCCGTGGATCGGCGAGCGTCACCACCGGCGGCATCAGATAGAGATCGACGTGCTGCACCAGCAGCCGTGCGGTCGCCCGGTCAAAGAGATCGACGGGCATCAGCGACGAAGGGCTCGGGAAGCGCTCCTCCAGATATTCGAGCAGGACGGAGGACTCCCAGAGGGCGCCCCGGTCGTCGAGCAGCACCGGGACGCGGCCGGTCGGGTTCAGGTCCCGAAACTGGCGACTGTTGGGCCAGCCCGAGGGCGGCGGGACGATGTTGACCAGCAGATCCTTGGCGTAGATCGCGATACGAACGCGAGCCGCGAACGGCGAAACCGGAAGGCTGATCAGGTCCATGCCGGGGCTCCTCCAAAGCCGGTCCCCGGAAAATCGGAGCCGGGCATTCTTCGGTCTGCCACTCCTGAGTCAATGTCGGAACGGGCTCCGCGAACCGGCCCTCGCGGCTCGTGATGATTTCCCGGAACGCCGCTTCCATCGCCGACGTTGACGGCAGGTCCCGCTTGGCCCAGTCGAGACCTCATGAAAATCCGCGTCCGCGCCGACCTCGTCTATCGTTTCGATCCGCCCACCGACGCCATCTACAAGATCCAGGTCGCGCACTGGCCGGGTCAGCATGTGCTCGAGGAACGGCTGACGACGACGCCGCATGTCGACTTCATCGAGGACGAGGACGATGAGTTCGGGGCCCGGACCCTGCGCGCCCACCTGTCCGGCGAGGTGGCCCTGACCTATGAGGCGGTGGTCGACAACGGCACCCTGAAGGGCCTGCCGCCAGTGACGGTGCAGCACGACTGGAACGACCTGCCGCCCGAGGTGCTGACCTATCTCTGGCCCAGCCGGTACTGCCCGTCGGACCAGTTCGGCCGGTTCGTGGAACGGACCTTCGACGGCACCGTCGGCGGCGGGCGGGTGCTGGCCATCCTCGACTGGATCAAGACCAACATCGACTATGAGCCCGGGGCGTCGGACAGCGATACGACGGCGGCGCGGACCTTCATCGATCGGGCCGGGGTGTGCCGCGACTTCACCCACATGGGGATCACCCTGTGCCGCGCCTCGGGCATCCCGGCGCGGGCGGTCAGCGCCTATGCCGACCAGCTGCAGCCGCCGGACTTCCACGCCATCTTCGAGGTCTGGCTGTCGGACGGCTGGTGGCTGGTCGATCCGACAGGGCTGGCCCCGGTCGAGGGGCTGGTGCGCATCGCCTGCGGCCGCGACGCCGGCGACATCGCCTTCCTGACGACGCAGGCGGGCTGTCAGCTGGTGCGGCAGTCGATCAGCGCGGCGGCGGTCGACTAGCGGGGCTGCCGCCCCTTCCACACCTCGATGAAGTCCTGCTGGCGCAGGACCTTGTTCTGCGGGTCGATCAGGACGTGGGCGCCCGCGGGCGCCGTGACCTGGCCCCGGCCGCCGGTCATCGGCACGGTGACGACGCGGCCGTCGATCTCGACCTCGACCGGCATGGGGAAGACCCCGCCGTCGCCCGTGACCCACTCAAGCGTCAACCGGTCGCCCTCGCGCGTCTGACGCAGGTCGGGCAGGGCGGCCTGATACAGGTAGCCGCGGAAGAACCAGGTCAGGTCCCGGCCCGCCTCCTCGTTGACGATGGCCAGGAATTCGTCGGTCGTCGCATAGCGGGTGGTGAAGTTGCCGGGGCGCGGGTCCGGGCGTCCGTAGACCAACCGGGTCACCGACCGGAAGAAGGCCTCGTCGCCGATCAACAGGCGCAGCGAGTGCGCGATCAGCGATCCCTTGTAGTAGATATCGTTTCCGGGGCCGACCTCGCCCTTGTAGACCTCGTCCTCGGCCTTCTCGACGCCGGACACCACCGGGAAGCGATTGGCCAAGTTGTTGCGCTGGCTCAGCAGTTCGGCCTGGAAATACCGTTCGCCGTACAGCCAGCGCAGGTAGAGGGGCTGCATGTAGCTGCCCAGACCCTCGTGCAGCCACATGTCGTCGGCGTTGCGGTTGGTCATCTGGTTGCCGAACCACTCGTGCGCCAGTTCGTGGTGCAGCAGCCAGTCGTAGCCCTTGCCGTCCAGCCGATAGCCGTTGCCGTAGGCGTTGATGGTCTGGTGCTCCATGCCCAGGTGCGGGGTCTCGACCACGCCCATCTTCTCGTCGCCGAAGGGGAAGGGGCCGACGGTGGCTTCGTAGAAGTCCATCATCGGCGTGAACTCGGCGAACAGGGCCTGTACCTTGGCCGGGTCGTCCGTGCGCAGGTACCAGTAGGACATCGGGATCGTGTTGCCGAAGCGGCTGCGGTAGCCGGTCGTGACCTCCTCGTACGGCCCGATGTTCAGGGCGATGGCGTAGGTGTTGGGATTGGCGGCCGACCAGTTCCAGGTGGTCCAGCCGTCGCCGTGATCCTGCTTGCCCATGAAGCGGCCGTTGGAGGGGGCGGAAAGGTCCGAGGGCACGGTGATGTGCAGGTCGACCCGGCCGGGTTCGGCCAGCGGGCTGTCGATGCAGGGCCAGAAGATGTCGCAGCCCTCGGGCTGGACGGCGGTGGCGATCCACGGCTTGCCGTCGACGGTCGTGGCCCAGACGAAGCCGCCGTCCCATGGGGCGCTGGGGGCCACGCGCGGGGCGCCGGCGTAGGCGATGCGCACCGCGGCCTTGCCGCCCTCGGCGAGGGGACGGGGCAGGGGGATGGTCATGCGGCCTTCCGGATTGCTCCAGCCGCCCGGTCCGACCTCGGCGCCGTCGATCTGGACCGACGAGACGGTCAGCAGGGTGTCCAGCTCCAGCACCACGGCCTCCAGCGGTGCGGTGGCGGTGATCTCCAGCACGGCGACGGCGTCGATGGCCTTGTCGTCGGGGATGACCTTGATCGACAGGTCCGCCCGGTCGATGCGCATGGCCAGCTGTTCCGGCGTCCGGGGCTGATCGGTGCCCAGGGTGAAGTCGGTGGATTCGCGGGTGATCTCCGGCGTGCCGGCGTCCTGCGCCAGGACAGGCGCGGCGGTCAGGGCCAGAAGCGAGGCGCCCAGCAGGGCGGCGCGGCGGATGGATGCGGACATGGCGTGACTCCCCGGCGAACAGGCGGGCAGACTGGCGGGGCGGCGACCGTCACGCAACCGCCAAGGTCTGGCTTCAAGCCTCCAGTCCGCGCGCCTTGCGCTGGGCCCGGGTCGCCCGCCGGGCCCAGGCCTTGTCGATCTGTTCGCGCAGCCGGTCGTCGTCGGCCGCGGCGTAGCGCACCAGCACCGCCGGCCAACCCTCATAGTGCGGGGTCTGGAAATAGGTCCCTGGCTCGGTCTCCTTGAGGAAGTCCACCGTGCCGAGATCCAGCGCCAGGGCCAGGGCGTCCGGCTCGCGCCCTTCGTTGACGATCCAGTGGCCGCGCACCCGCACGCAACGCCCGCCGTGCAGGGTCGAATCCTCGGCCCCCGGCTGGGTCAGGGCGTAGGCGAACATCTCGTCGCGGGTCATGGGCGCAGGATGCGCCGCCTTTCGCGCAAAGCAAAAGGGCCGGTGTTTCCACCGGCCCCTTCAAACGTGATGGTCGTCGCGGATCAGGCGGCGGCGGCTTGTTCAGCCAGCTTGGCCTTGATCTGGCGCTTGATGCGCTGGGCGGCGATCGACAGCTGCTCGTCGCGAGCCTTGACGATGAAGGCGTCCAGGCCGCCCTTGTAGTCGAGGGTGCGCAGGGCGGCGTTCGAGATACGCAGCGAGAAGGTCTGGCCCAGGGCGTCCGAGCTGACCTTGACCGCCTTCAGCGACGGCAGGAACCGGCGCTTGGTCTTGATGTTCGAGTGGCTCACGCTGTGGCCGACCATCGGGCCGATACCGGTGAGTTCGCAACGACGCGACATCTGACTATCCTTCGGAGCCGTCCGCGAAGCGTGCAGACGCATGAAACAGGTGCGCGCGGGACGACATCCCGCGCGAGAGGTGGGGCGTATAGAGGAAGAGTCTGCCGGGCGTCAAGGCGTGGGGCCGTTCAGCCGCCGTTCAATTCCGGCCATATATCCCTTCTAGTCATAACGGACCAACCGCCTGAGGGGCCACGAGATGAAGACCGTCCTGACCCGAGCCGCCGCCGTCGCCGTGCCCGCGATCATCGGCGCCCTGTTCCTGGCCGCGCCCGCGACCCCGCAGGCGGCCATGGCGGCGCAGACCGGCGGCGACACCGTCCTGCCCGGCTACTGGGAGTATACGACCAGCGCGGTGGGGTCGCGCGACACCCAGCAGAAATGCGTCCGCCCCAGCGAGATCAACCGGTTCTTCGGCGGCCTGTCGACGCGCCGCTGGCGCTGCACCTATCCGGTGCGTCAGGTCGGCAACGGCAACGCGCGCTTCGAGGGCGTCTGCACCGACCACAAGAACCGCCGGGTGAACGTGCGCCTGAACGGCACCTACACGCAGGAAAGCTTCACCTTCCGCGGCGGGGCCCAGCTGGCGCGCGGCACGCCTTACCTGCCGGCCTCGATCACCGCCCGCCGTCTGGCGGCGACCTGCCCGGCCGACGCCGAATACTTCTGATTCCGGAGGAGGACCCCCCGCCGTCGGTGACGGCGGGGGGTCGCCCGCGGGCCTACCAGTAGCCGCCCGGGCAGGAGCCGACGGCTTCCGCGACGACGAAGTCCGACTTCGAACCGGCCAGCGGGCCGGAGCCGACGTTGCCGTTGACGCACCGGTCGACCTGGATGCCCACCACCGTCGTCAGGGTGGCGTCGCTGTAATAGGTCTTCTGGTACATGAGCCCCGGGGGCACGGCCGAGGCCGCGCCGGCGATACCGGCGACGGCGACCGCCGCCGCGAGCGCCAGAGACTTGATGAGCTTCATAGCAGACCCTCCTTTGGTGAAGGTCCGCATTGGGGCAAACGGCGACGCGCCTGTACAACCCCAAATAAGGTGAATGGATAACGTTCGCGTGTTTGGAGAAGCTAGTGCGTGGCGGCGCCGGGCTTCAGCTTCAGGATCTGGTGCAACACGACCGCGATCACGGCGCCGACGACAATCCCGATCACCGCCGAGATCAGGGCGGTGGTCAGCCAGCCGGCGAGGCCGCCAATCGGGCCCAGCGCATGGGCGACCGTATGGGCCAGCTGCTCGACCGGCACGGCGGGCCAGTCCAGCCCCAGGGTGTGCGTTCCGTGAAGCAGGATGCCGCCGCCGACCCACAGCATGGCGGCGGTGCCGATCACGGACAGGGACGACATGACGATGGGCATGCCCTTGACCAGCCAGCGGCCGACGGTCCGGCTGAAGCGCGACGGGCGCTCGGCCATGTGCAGGCCGATGTCGTCCATCTTCACGATCAGCCCGACCGCGCCATAGACGATCACGGTCATGCCCAGGCCGACGACGATCAGCACTCCAGCCTGGGTCCACAGCGGGGCGTCCGAGACGTCGTTCAGCGCGATGGTCATGATCTCGGCCGACAGGATCAGGTCGGTGCGCACGGCGCCCGCGACGGTCGTGGCCTCCAGATGGGCGGCGTCGCCCTCGACGGGCGCATCTTCGCCATGGCCGCCGCCGAACATCTCCATCAGCTTTTCGGCCCCCTCGAAACAGAGGTAGGCCCCGCCGCACATCAGCAGCGGCGTGATGGCCCATGGCGCGAAGGCGGTCAGCAACAGGGCGACGGGCAGGATCAGCAGCAGCTTGTTGCGGATCGAGCCGATGGCGATCTTGCCGATGATCGGCAGCTCGCGGCTGGGCGACAGGCCGGTGACGTATTTCGGCGTGACCGCCGCGTCGTCGACCACGACCCCCGCCGCCTTGACCCCGGCCTTGCCCGCCGCGGCGCCGACATCGTCGATCGACGCCGCCGCAAGCTTGGCGATCCCCGCCACATCGTCGAGCAGGGCGATAAGTCCGGAGGGCATGGGCGCGGTCACAGGTGAGAAGGGGAGGCCGCAGGGGTACGGCAGGCGAGGGCGCGTGTCGATCCGGGCACCCTCCGATGCGGCGTCCAAAAACACATAAGGATATCCTTATATGTTTCTTGACTTTGCCCCGACGCCCGGCATTGTAGCGCCTGTCGTGGTCTGCGCGTCGTCTTCGGGCGGCGCGGAGCTAAGAGGGAAGCCGGTGCGACGCCGGCGCTGCCCCCGCAACTGTAAGCGGCGAGCCGAAGGTCCATCACGTGTCACTGGGGGTTCGCTCCCGGGAAGGCCGGACCCGAAGCCGTGACCCGTGAGCCAGGAGACCTGCCCCGACAGATAACGTCCTCCGGCGGGGTGTCCGGTCAGGTCGCCTGTGCGCCGCCGGACCGTTTCCGCGCGGGCGTTCGCGCGTCCCTGCCCGAAGCCTTGCCACCAGCAAAGGCTTCGCATCATGACCGCCCGTCTCCCCGTCCAGGTCGCCACCCTCGGCTTTCCCCGCATCGGCCCTAAGCGCGAACTCAAGACCGCGCTTGAGCAGCATTGGTCCGGCCGGATCGACGAGAAGGCCCTGCTGGCCGCCGCCGCCGAGCTGCGCGGCCAGGCCTGGCGACGCCAGCGCGAGCTGGGCGCCGATATCGTCCCGTCCAATGACTTCTCGCTCTACGACCATGTGCTGGATGCGACCGCCATGGTCGGCGCCGTGCCGGACATCTACGGCTGGAGCGGCGAGCGGGTCGGGCTGGAGACCTATTTCGCCATGGCGCGCGGGTCGCAGGGTGACGGCGAGACCGTCTGCGCCCACGGCCATTCGCACGGCGGCGACGGGGTTCCCGCCGCCGGGATGACCAAGTGGTTTGACACCAACTACCACTATTTGGTGCCCGAGTTCACGGCGGACCAGGCCTTCCGGCTGGGTTCGACCAAGGCGCTGCACGAGTATCTGGAGGCGAAGGAGCAGGGGATCGAGACCCGGCCCGTGCTGCTGGGACCGGTCAGCTATCTGTTGCTGGGCAAGGCGCGGGCCGTCTCGAGCGGCGCGGCGGCGAACGACGCGGGCTTCGACCCGCTGACCCTGCTGCCCAGGCTGCTGCCGGTCTACGCCGAGGTGCTGCGGTCGCTGGCGCGGGCGGGGGCGACCTGGGTGCAGATCGACGAGCCCTGCCTGGTCACTGACCTGAGCGACACGGCGCGCGAGGCCTACGCCCATGCCTACGCCGTGCTGAGCGATGTGACCCCGCCGATCAAGCTGATGCTGACGACCTGGTTCGGCGCGATCGGCGACAATCTGGAAACGGTGCAGGCCTTGCCGGTGCACGGCCTGCACGTCGACCTGGTCCGCGCGCCGGAGCAGCTGGACGCCGTCGTCGCGGGCGCGCGGCCGGATCTTGTCCTGTCGCTGGGGGTGCTGGACGGGCGCAACGTCTGGAAGGCCGACCTGAACGCCGTGCTGGACCGGATCGAACCGGTGGTCGCGGCGGGCCGTCAGGTGATCATCGCCCCCTCATGCAGCCTGTTGCACACCCCGATCGATCTGGAGCGCGAGACCGCGCTGGACGCCGAGGTGAAGGACTGGCTGGCTTTCGCGGTGCAGAAGATCGCCGAGCTGGCGACGCTGGCGAAGGCCCTGAACGAGGGGCGCGACGCGGTGCGTGAGACCCTGGACGCCTCGACCGCCTCGGTGGCTTCGCGCCGGGTCTCGCGGCGCATCAACGATGCGGCGGTGCAGGCCCGGGCCGCCGAGCGCGACCCCGACCTGAGCCGGCGCACGGCCTCGTTCGAGGTACGCCGCCTGCTGCAGGACGCCCGCCTGGGCCTGCCCGACTGGCCCACGACCACCATTGGCTCCTTCCCCCAGACCCCCGAGGTTCGAAAGGCCCGCGCCGACCACGGCAAGGGGGCCATCGATGACGCGGCCTACGAACGGTTCCTGCGCGAGGAGACCGCCCGCACGGTCAGATGGCAGGAGGAGATCGGCCTGGACGTGCTGGTCCACGGCGAGTTCGAGCGCAACGACATGGTCCAGTATTTCGGGGAGCAGTTGTCGGGCTTCGTCTTCACCAAGGCGGCGTGGGTGCAGTCCTACGGCTCGCGCTGCGTCCGCCCGCCGATCCTCTACGGCGACGTGTCGCGGCCGAAGGCCATGACGGTGGAGTGGTGGCGCTACGCCCAGTCCCTGACCGAGCGGCCGATGAAGGGGATGCTGACCGGTCCTGTAACGATCCTGAACTGGTCCTTCGTGCGCGACGACCAGCCGCGCAGCGAGACCTGCCGCCAGATCGCCTTCGCGATCCGGGACGAGGTGGTCGATCTGGAGACCGCCGGCGCCCCCATCATCCAGATCGACGAGGCCGCTTTGCGCGAGGGCCTGCCGCTGCGCCGCGCCGACTGGCAGGCCTATCTGGACTGGGCGGTCGAGGGCTTCCGCATCGCCGCCTCGGGGGTGCGGGACGAGACCCAGATCCACACCCACATGTGCTATTCAGAGTTCAACGACATCATCCGGTCGATCGGCGCCATGGACGCCGACGTCATCTCCATCGAGACCTCGCGCTCGAAGATGGAGCTGCTCGACGCCTTCTCCAGCTATCGCTATCCGGCCGGGATCGGGCCGGGCGTCTACGACATCCATTCGCCGCGCGTGCCGGCGGTGGAGGAGATGACGGCCCTGCTGAAGGCCGCGGCCGCCAAGCTGCCCGTCGGCCAGCTGTGGGTGAATCCAGACTGCGGGCTGAAGACCCGCCAGTGGCCCGAGACCGAGGCCGCCCTGCGCAACATGGTGGCGGCGGCCCGGGAAGCGCGAAGTGGGGCGGTGCGGGCATGACCGTTCGCCTGATCGACATGGTGTTCCCCGGGGACGCCAACCACCACGGCACCCTGTTCGGGGGCGTCGGGCTGGCGCACCTGGACAAGGTCGCCTTCCTGGCCGCCAGCCGCCATGCGCGGCGGGCGGTGGTGACGGCCGGGTGCGAGCGGATCGACTTCGCCGCCCCCGCCCGCATCGGGGAGATGGTGGAGGCCACGGGCCGGGTCGTGCGCACGGGCCGGTCGTCGCTGGGCGTGGAGGTCGAGCTTCACGCCGAGGCCCTGCTGACCGGCGAGCGGCGGCTGTGCACGCGCGGCCTGTTCAACATGGTCGCCCTGCGCGGCGACGGAGACGAGACGCCGCTGTCGCCGGTCCAGGACGAGGCGGAGGAGGCCGATGGCTGGCTGCGAACGGTGGAAATGGTGTTCCCCGGCACGACCAACCACTACGGCACCCTGTTCGGCGGCGACGCCCTGAAGCTGATGGGCAAGGCGGCGTTCGTCACCGCGACGCGGTCCGCCCGCGCCGTGGTGGTGATGGCCGCCACCAACCGCATCGACTTCAAGGCCCCCATCGACGGCGGCGACATGATCGAACTGGTCTCGCGGGTGAAGATGACGGGGCGCAGCTCGCTGGCCGTCGAGGTTCAGCTGTGGGCCGAGGGGCTGGTGAGCGGCGACCGGCGCCACTCGGCCACGGCGGAGTTCATCATGGTCGCCGTCGACCGTACGGGGATCCCGACGCCGGTGTCCTGAGGCTCAGGCGGTCGAGAAGCCACTGCGCCGCCGCGGCGGCCCCGTCGCTCCGGACGTCGCCTGCGAGCGCCGCAGCCCGCGCTGTCGTTTCGGGCCGCAGCGCCGCGTCCAACGCCGCCGTCAGCGTCTCGACCGTGGGCGTTGGGCCCTCGTGCGCCACGCCGACGCCCAGGCCGGCGACCCGGGCGGCCCAGTAGGGCTGATCGACGAGCTGGGGGACGATGACCTGCGGCGCTCCGGCGCGGGCGGCGGCGGTCGTGGTGCCCGCCCCGCCGTGGTGGATGACGGCGGCGACGCGGGAGAAGAGGGCCTGCTGATTGATGTCGCCGACCCGGAAACAGTCGGCTCCGTCGTCGGGCAGGGCGAAGCCGGCCCAGCCGCCGGCCAGAACCACGCGGCGGCCATGGGCGCGGGCGGCGGTGACGGCGGCCCGCGCCGCGTCCTGCGAGGCGGCCATGCTCATGCTGCCGAAGCCGACATAGACAGGCGGCGCGCCGGCCTCGAGAAAGTCGTCCAGCCCCTCCGGCAGCGGGCGCGGGTCCGGCAGGATCCAGGCGCCGGTCTGGACGGCGTCGCACAGGTCGGTCGGCGCCCAGGGCCACAGGGCCGGGTCCGAGGCCAGGAGCGGGCGATCAGAGAAGACCTGGTCGCGGACATTGTCGGTCGGCGACAGGCCGACGGAGGCGCGCAGACCGTTCACCGCCTCGCCGAACAGCGCGTTCATGACGCCGATGTTGAGGTCCCACAGCGCGCGGTTATCGGTCACCTCCGGCGGGTGGGGATGGCCGGGATAGGGGAAGGGGGCGTGATGCTCGGACGGCAGGATCAGGGGGCAGAAAGAGACGTGGGCGTAGGCCGCGCCCTTCTGCTCGGCCACGGCCTGCGAGGCCGCGCAGGACGGCATCAGGCCGGTCGCCACGATCAGGTCGCAACCCTCGGCCGCCCTGGAGATCGCGCCCAGCTGGGCGAAGGCCATTTCGGCCGCGCGTTTGGGCAGGTCCACCGGCGGCTTGCCGGCGACGGCGATCCAGTCGCGGATACCCATGAAGGCCGGGACGAATGGCACGCCGGCGCGGGCCAGCAGGTCGATGAACTCCTGATCGGGCGGGGCGCAGACCACCGCTTCCGCGCCCTGCGCCTGAAGCGCCTCGGCCAGCGCCGCCATCGGCTCGACGTCGCCGCGCGATCCATAGGTCGTCAGCAGAATACGCATTCGGTCACCCTCCATTCCGAGGGTTCCGGACTCTGCGCATAAAAGCCGGCGCGCCAAGCCTTGAACGAAACTGTTTCGTGCCCACTTCCAGTCCAACTGGACGGTCAGTCGGGCAACCGAAGCGCCTTCCACTTCAACACAGCCGGAAGTCGGGTCCCCTCCGCCCAGGCCGTGAACGCTCCCAGGATGTCCTCGAATTCCAGAACTGTCTGGCCGCCTTCCGTCTCCGCGCGGAAGTGGCGATCCGCGCCGCCGTCGCGGCGCTCGAGCGTGAAGCCGCCGTTGGTCCAGCGGGTCTGGATGTAGTCCTCGGGGGCGGCCTCAAGGATCAGGATGTCGTTCGGGCCGGTTTCGGAAAGCGCCTCCTGCAACTCGGCCGCGGAGATCACACCGGTCCGCGTCGTCTCGTTGACGATCAGGGTCAGCGTCCGGAGCGGAGCGGTTGCAGACGGCGTTCGCCTGGACGGCGCCGTCGCATTGCGCACGAAGCGGACCAGAGGGTCGGCCTCAACATGCATCGCGTTCCGCAGCCAGACGCCCAACAGCCACAGGGGTATGAAGATCGCGGCCATGAACGGGATAGACCGCAGGGCTTCGGTTGCATCCCGTCCAGTGAGAAGCGCCACGAGCGGGACGAACAGGAAGGCTACGCCGATCAGGGTCACGCCAATGACTCCGTTCAGGTCGGAGCCCGCGCGGCCGGTGATCCGGGCGCCCGAGGGGTCGGAGGAAATCCAGCCGATGAGCATGGGGCCTCGGGTTATGCCCGTCCACCACAGGCAGACCAGGGAGCCGAGGATCCAGCCGCGGGCGCCGTTCTTCTGTTCGAACCAGCCCTTCGCCCGGCGGCGAATGCGGGCCTTGGCCTCGTCCGGCGAGAGGGGCGACAGGATCTCGAACGGATAGCCGAACGGTTGCAACGCCATGAACTTTCCCGACCTTCCGCGCTCGCCGGGAGTCTTGTCGGGCCCGCCGGTCCGCGCAAGACAGGGCAAACAAAAAGGCCCGGGATCGCTCCCGGGCCTTTCGTATTCCAGCGATGCGCGTCGATCAGGCGGCTTCGGCCTCGGCGGTCGCCGCGACGATGGCCTTCTTGGCGCTCAGCGACTTGCCGAGCAGTTCGACGGCGGCGTCCTTGTCGATCTTGTTGGCGGCGGCGACTTCACGGGCCATGCGGTCCAGGGCCGATTCATAGAGCTGACGCTCCGAATAGGACTGTTCCGGCTGGCTGTCGGCGCGGTGCAGGTCGCGGACCACTTCGGCGATCGAGATCAGGTCGCCCGAGTTGATCTTGGCTTCGTATTCCTGGGCGCGACGCGACCACATCGTGCGCTTCACGCGGGCGCGGCCCTTGAGGGTCGTCAGCGCCTTGGTGACCACGTCATCGGCGGCCAGCGAACGCAGGCCGGCGGTCTTGGCCTTCTTGGTCGGAACGCGCAGGGTCATCTTCTCGTGGTCGAAGGTCACGACGTAGACCTCCAGCGACATGCCAGCGATTTCCTGGGTCTCGACGGCCGCGACCTTGCCGACGCCGTGCGCCGGATAGACCACCGCATCGCCTACCTTGAATTCCAGACCGGTTTTGCTCGTCATGTCATTCCTTTCCCGGCTTCAGCGGGAGGGAGAGGCGAAGGCGCAAGGACAATAGATAAACAGCCGCCGGAAACACGCCCGTCGGTAATGTCTTTCTAGTCGTCAAATGCGGAAACGGATCACCCAACCTCTGGCCGATCCCGTCTTCGTGGACGGGATTCTGTCGCAAACGCGGGCGGCGCGAAGAAATCGCATACCGCCCGACCCAATGACAGGAACCTATCACAAATCTGCGGAATTTCAAAACGTCCACAGCGTCAGTGTAGAGAAGGCTGGAAATCCTCTCCGGATCAGGGCAGCGCGCGGGACTAGTCTCAGCTGCCCTTGCCGGGGTTGGGCGAGAAATACTTCTCGAACTTGCCGGTCTCGCGCTCGAACTGTTCCTTGTCCGCCGGCGGCTCGCCCTTGACCGTGATGTTCGGCCAGACCTTAGCGTACTCGGCGTTGACCTGAAGCCATTTGCCGTCCGGTTCGTCCTCGGTGTCCGGGACGATGGCGTCGACCGGACATTCCGGCTCGCAGACGCCGCAGTCGATGCATTCGTCCGGGGCGATGACGAGGAAATTCTCGCCCTCATAGAAGCAGTCGACCGGACACACCTCGACGCAGTCCATGAACTTGCAGCGCACGCAGGCGTCGGTGACGATGTAGGTCATGGGGTGAGGCGGGGCGTTCAGTTGGGCGCGGGAGGCGCAGATGACCCCGCGGGCCGCAGGTGTCAACAGCAGCAGACCTCTCGGGGTTGCGTAGCTGGGCTATCGGGCTATTTGTATCTAATCCGATTGCAGTTTCTCACAGGTCTCCCTCCATGCGCTCACCGTTCCGCTACATCGCCTCCAGCGTCGCCGCCGTCGCCCTTCTGACCGCGGGGGGCGTTGTCGCCCAGTCCGCCCTGACCCGCGTTCCCGCCGAAGTCAGCGCGGGCGCCTACAAGCTGGATTCCGACCACGGCAAGATCACCTGGTCGGTCAGCCACCTGGGCTTCTCGACCTACACCGGCCAGTTCGTGAACGTGCAGGCCGAGCTGAAGCTGGACCCCGCCAATCCGTCGGCCTCGACCCTGACGGCGACCATACCGCTGACGGACGTGGCCTCGGGCAATGCGGGCCTGAACGGCCACCTGCAGACGGCGGACTTCTTCGACACCGCCAACCATCCGACCGCGACCTTCGTCTCGCGCTCGGTGACGGTCGACGCCGACGCCAACGAGGCGACCGTGGTCGGCGACCTGACCCTGCGCGGCGTGACCCGTCCGGTGACGATGGAGGTCGAGTTCAACCAGGCCGGCCCGTCGATGGGCAACGCCTATCGGGCCGGCTTCGACGGCGAGGCGACCATCAAGCGCTCGGAGTTCGGCATCACCTACGGAACCCAGATGGGCCTGGGCGACGAGGTGAAGCTGCACATCGAGGGCGAGTTCACCCTTCAGCGATAGGCGCATACAGGGCGCGGGCTTCCTCGGCGGGCCCGCGCCGCTCGCCCAGACCGGTCACCTCCAGATCGATCAGCCGTCCGCCGAGGGCGAAGACCAGCCGGTCGCCGACGTGGACGGTGCGGCCGGGCTTGTCGAGGCGCACCTGGCGTCCCTGATGGGTCAGCCGGATCGCGCCCTTGTCCACCAGCGCCGCGGCCTGCGTCCGCGTCTTCGCGAACCGCGCACGCCATAGCCAGACATCGATGCGGCAGCCCGTTTCGCTCATTCGGCCGCGCCGGATTCCGGATCCGGGGTGCGGGCGTAGGCCGCGGAAAGCCGCCGGTAGTAGGTCGAGTTGAAGGCCAGGACGGTCATCAGGACGCCGGCCACGCCCGCGATGGTGAAGACCAGGGCGATGCCCCTGTCCGGCCCCCGGCCGAACCAGTCGCCGATGGCGTCCGCGCCGGCGCCGTCGGTCATGAAGGGGATGACCACGAACTGGGTCAGCGGTCCGATCAGGAAGGCGGTCAGGGGCGCGGCGGACATCTCCACGGACTGGGCGAAGCCGAACACCCGGCCCTGACGCTCATAGGGCACGACCTTCTGCAGGGTGGTCTGTTCGGCCGCCTCGGCGAAGGGCCCCACGAACATCCAGATGAAACAGCCGACCGCCAGCAGCAGGATCCACGGCTGCAGGGTGAAGACCGCCGCCGTGCACCAGGCGATCAGGTTGACCAGCATCAGGGTCCGCAACGGGTTCCGACCCAGGCCGGTTCGCGAGATGACGATCCCGCTGAGGATGAAGGCGACCGAGACCGCGCCCCATAGCAGGCCCCAGTGTTGCACCTTCATCAGCGACAGGCCGTAGGCGTCCATCAGGGCCATGAAGACCCCGCCCAGGAAGTTGTTGAAGGTCGCGAACAGGATCAGGGCGAACAGGCCCGGCACCGCGCCGATGATCCGCAGCGTCCCGCGCAGATCGATCTTGCTCAGTCGGGGGCCGTCCCCAGGGCCGGCCTTGTGGTCCGCCGTCGGCGCGGGCTCGTCCAGCCGGACCGTCAGCAGGTGGGCGAAGGCGAGGGCCGTTCCGATCAGGCCGAAGGCCAGGGTGGCCGTCAGCCCGCCCCAGGCGACGAGGAAGCCGCTGATCACCGAGGTGGTCAGGATGCCGACGCCGCTGACCATGCCGACCAGTCCGTTGGCCTTGTCGCGGCGATCCTCGGGGATCAGGACGGTGACCAAGGTCGGCAGGGCGATGCCGCGGATATTGCCGGCGATGACGCCCAGCATGATCAGGCCGATCAGCAGCCACAGGGGTGCGCCCCCGACGTCGGCCAGCGCCTGCTCCGGCGCCGGGGCGTAGGCCATGAAGGCGACGGCGTAGAAGACCAGCGAGGTGATGCTGGAGCCCAGCATGACCCGCTTCTTGCGATGATGGTCGACCAGGCTGCCGAACCACAGGGCGAAGGCGGCGGTCAGCACCAGATACAGGCCGGCGATCATGCCGGTGGCGAAGACGGATTGCGTCTTGATGTAGACCCAGAAGGTGAGCGCGAACCACACCGTGTAGTTGGTGATGCTGGCCAGGGCGTTGTTGGCGAGCACATGATGAAAGGGCGTCATCGGGCCTCTTTCGTCCGGCGGCGGCGTGGGCGGGTGGGCCTTGCGGTCGCCGGCGCCGGGGGCGGCGCGGTCAGGGCCGACAGGGCGGCGAAAGGCGAATCCTTGATCGGCTTGACGGCCTTGTCCAGACGGTCGGGTTGCCGGGCGCGGGTGGTCCTGAGCGCGGTCAGCAGCGCCCGGGCTTCGTCGGCCGTGACGCCGAGATCGCGCAGGGTCTTGTCGGACAGGCGGATTTCACCGCCCGCCCGTCTTTCAGGCAGGGCCTCCAGCAGCTCCACCGGCGCGGCGAACCGACCGACGGCGCGCAGGCCGAAGGCGGACAGCAGGCGGGGAGACGGCGGCGGGTCGGGCAGGACGCTGAGCCCCGCCGGCTTCGGGCGGAACGGTTCGCGGGCCACGAAGGCCTGGGCCGTGATCCGGGCGCGGTCTTTGAGCAGGGCGGGTTGCCAGACGGAATGGGTTCCCACCCGGATGCCGAATTCCTTGAGCGTGCGGCGCTCGGCCTGGCTGAGGGCGGCCAGATCGCGTTCGACTTCGCGCCGGTCGATGATCCCGCCGGCCTCGACCAGCCGGTAGGCGACCCCGCGCGGAAGGCCCTTCAACGTACCGTTCTCGATGGCCGTCTTCAGCCGGCGCAGGGGACGTAGCGCGCGGCCGGCCTCGCCCGCCAGCCAGGCCTCCAGCCGCTTGGCCGCCCGTTCGCGGGCGGCGACGGCGCCGAGGTCGCCCAGCAATCGGACCTTCGGCGTGAACGGTTCGCCGCCGGTGATCACGGCCGCCTGCACCCCGCGCCACAGGACCGCCCCGTCGGGGGTGACCGAGAAGGCTTCGTCCGGTTCGGCCGCCAGCTTCCCCAGGCGCCGGGCGATCTCGGGCGTCACCGCCTGTCGGGCCGCGTGGCGCAGGGCGCGGTCTTCCAGCGCCGAGGAGCCCTTGTCGATCTGGAAGTCGACGCCCGATAGGCGGCCGACCGAATGGCCTTCGACGATGACCTCGCCGGTGTCCTCGACCTCGGCCACCGCATCGCCGCGCACATTCAGCGCCTGCATCAGGGCGGTGGTGCGCCGGTCCACGAAGCGGGCGGTCAACCGTTCGTGCAGGACGTCGCTGAGCCGCTCCTCCAGCGCCTTGGTCCGGTCGCGCCAGCCCTGGGCCTGGTCCAGCCAGTCGGGGCGGTTGGCGATGTAGCTGAGCGTGCGCACGCCCGAGAGTCGGGCCGACAACTGATCGATCTGGCCGTCGTCGCGGTCCAGTTCGGCGAAGCGCGGCGCGATCCAGTCCTCGGTCAGGCGCCCCCGCTTGCCGGTCAGGGCCTGGAAGATGTCCTTGGCCAGCCGCCCATGCTCATCCAGCGTGGTCTTCTGGAAGTCCGGCAGCTGGCACGCCTCCCACAGGCGCATGATGGCCCCGCGCGAGCGGCCGATGCGGGCCACCTCCTCGTCCTTGATCAGCCGGCGCAGCAGGGTCTCGTCCAGCGCCGGGGCGGTCAGGTTCAGGCCGAAGGTGTTGGGCGTCACCGTCAGCGAGCGCAGCAGGTCGTTCAGGGTGTCGAAGTCCAGCCGGGCGTTGCGCCACTCGGCGCCCTGGACCGGATCGAAGCGATGCTCGACCACCTGTTCGACCAGGTCGGGGTCCAGCTCCAGCGCCTCGCCCGTGACGCCGAAGGCGCCGTCTCGCAGGTGGCGGCCGGCGCGGCCTGCGATCTGGCCGATCTCATTGGCGTGCAGCCAGCGGGTGCGGCGGCCGTCGAACTTCCTCAGGCCGGCGAAGGCGACATGGTCGACGTCCATGTTCAGCCCCATCCCGATGGCGTCCGTGGCGACCAGGAAGTCGACCTCGCCCGACTGGAACAGTTCGACCTGGGCGTTGCGGGTGCGGGGCGACAGGCTGCCCATCACCACCGCCGCCCCGCCGCGCTGACGCCGGATCAGCTCGGCGATGGCGTACACCTGGTCGGTCGAGAAGGCGACGATGGCGCTGCGTCGGGGCAGGCGGGTCAGCTTCTTGGAGCCGGCGTAGCTGAGGGTCGACAGCCGGTCGCGGGCCACGATCTCCACGTCGGGGACGAGCGCCCGCATCAGCGGCGCCATGGTCCCGGCCCCCAGGAACATGGTCTCCTCGCGCCCCCGGGCGTGCAGCAGCCGCTGGGTGAAGACGTGGCCGCGCTCCGGGTCGGCGACCAGCTGGATCTCGTCCACGGCCAGGAACTCGACCGTCCGCTCCAGCGGCATGGCCTCGACGGTACAGACGAAATAGTGCGGCCGGGCGGGGATGATCTTCTCTTCCCCCGTGATCAGGGCCACGGCGGCGGCCCCGCGCCGGGCGACGATCCGGTCATAGATCTCGCGCGCCAGCAGACGCAGCGGCAGGCCGATCATGCCCGAGGCGTGACCCAGCATCCGCTCGACCGCCAGGTGGGTCTTGCCGGTGTTCGTGGGCCCCAGGATCGCCGTCACGCGCGAGGGGGCCTTGCCTGTGCCGCGGTCACTCATCTCAGGTGAAAGGTGGCGTGTCCCGCACGGTTCCTCAAGCGGAAGTCTCGTCTTCGGGACCGGCGTAAACGTCGCGCTGTCCCTCAGCGGAACAGGGGCGAAACGAATCAGGACCGAATCACCGACACGGCCCGATTCGGGGTTTGTTCCCTACAAGATATTGTATCTTAAGGGCGATTAACCACAATCATTTTGAGGCGGCTCGCGCCGGGGCGGGCAAGAAAAAGGGGCGACGGGAAGAAATCCCCGCCGCCCCGCTTCCGTCACGCTTTGCGCTCCGGTAGTTCACCCGGCCATGGCCCCGTAGCTCAGCTGCATAGAGCAAGGCTTTCCTAAAGCCGAGGTCGCAGGTTGGAGTCCTGCCGGGGTCGCCAAACCCATTGTCGAACTGTCCCGTCCGCGGAGCGTCATGGCGCGCTCAGCGACCGGTGCGGCGAGCTTCAGCCAGTTCTTCAGCGGCGATGGTGAAGTCGGCCTGGAACTCGGGGGCGGCCTTCAGGGCCGCGACGATCGCCGCGCCGACGATGCGGCCGGCCTCGACGTCGCTGGCGTAGTGGACGCCGCAGATCATCCGGCTTTCGCCGTAGGCGACGCCGCGCGACAGCAGGGCGTCGGCGCGGTCCGGCGCCATCTCCGCCAGCACCAGGGCCCAGGCCCAGCCGAGGGCGGCGTGGCCCGACGGATAGGAGCCGCTGGTCCCGAGCCACGGTTCCGGCTGGAAACAGGTCTCGGCTGGTTCGACGACGAAGGGGCGAGGCCGGAAATAGTTACGCTTGGCGGGGGTCTGGATGGTCTCCAGATCGCCCAGCATGCGCCCCAGCAACAGCGTCAGGGTGGGCATCCGCTCCGGGACGAAGGCGATGCCGAGCGCCTCGTCGAAGATGCGGGGCGCCGACGGCGTCTCGATCTCGTTGTCGGCGGCGGCCTGGGCCCAGCGCGCCGTGCCCTTGAGGGCGCGGGTGGCGCGGTAGACGGCGATGTCGTCCTGTTCGCGCAGGGAGCCGGGCCGGGGCGGCGGGGGCAGGAAGTTCGCGGCGTTGGGCGCGGAGCCCTCATCCAGGTAGCCGTGCGGATGATCACGGAAGCCGATCCAGAAGATCGGGTCCCGCGCCGGCGCGGCGGCGCAACCGGCGAGGACGAGAGCGAGGGCGGCGCCGACCAGAAGGGGGGCGTTGGGAAGGTGCATCATGGGCGTTCTGGAGCTTGTTGGTCAGGCGGACTGGGCGCCGGGGCGGCCGTTCTCGACCACCCAGGTGTTGAGCGTCGACAGGGACGCACGCGGGTCGCGGACGTCGCTGATCTGCTGATAGCGGGTGGTCATCAGCTCCGGCGTGACGTCCATCGAGATGTAGCCGCGCACCCGGCCGTCGAAGAATTTGATGTGCGGATTGGCGGGCATGGCCGACATCAGGCCCTCGTAGGGCGGGCCGCCCGAGGTGATGGAGGTGCCGACGAACTCGGTCGCCACTTTCGGCGAGGACTCATCCTGGCTGTCGAGCAGGACATCGTTGGTCCAGAACGAGTGGTAGTCGCCGGCCAGCACGACCGGATTGTTCGGCTTGAGCGTATGCAGGGCGCGGGTCATGCGATCGCGCGCGGCGGGGAAGCCGTCCCAGGTGTCGGTCCAGTAGCGGGTCTCGTCGCCCCGGTTCTCGAACCGCAGCCCGGCCATCACGAGGTTCTGACCCAGGATGTTCCAGCGGGCGTCCGTCCGAGCCAGGCCATCGTAGAGCCAGGTCTCCTGATCGAAGCCCAGGAAGGTGCGCGACGGATCCAGACGGTCGGTGCACTGGCTGTCGGCGACGATCTGGCCCTTGGCGCCGCCTTCGACCGTACAGGCGCCGCGCGAGCGATACTGCCGCCCGTCCAGCATGTAGAATTCGGCCAGCCGGCCATAGCGGACGCGCTTGTAGATCGGCATCTGCAGCCGGGCGTCGACGCGCGTGCGGCGGATCGGCATGGCCTCGTAAAAGGCTTGGTAGCCGGCGGCGCGGCGCTGCCGGAAATCGGCCGTTCCGCCGTCCTTGTCGGGCCAGACGCCGGAATAGTTGTTCAGCACCTCGTGGTCGTCCCAAGTGACCAGACAGGCGGCCGCGGCGTGCAGGCGCTGCAGGTCCGCGTCGGTGCGATGCAGGGCGTAGCGGTTGCGGTAACCGGCCAAGGTGGTGGCTTCCTCGAAGCCGTAGTGGCGCACGTTCGAGGCCGCGCGCTCGCCGGTGCGGCTGTATTCGTAGATGTAGTCGCCCAGGAACAGGGTCAGGTCCGGCACCTCGTCGGCCATGTGGCCATAGGCGCTGAAATAGCCGACCTCCCAGTTCGAGCAGGAGGCGACGGCGAGGCGCATCCGGTCGACGGCGGCGTCGGGGGGCGGGGCGGTGCGGGCCATGCCGACCGGGCTCTGCTGGCCGGCCGCGGTGAAGCGGTACCAGTAGGGCCGGCCCGGGCGCAGACCCTGCACCTCGACATGGACGGCGTGGGCGCTGGAGGCGTCCGCGGTGATCCGGCCGCCCGCCGCGATCCGGGTGAAGCGCTCGTCGGCCGAGACTTCCCACAACAGATCGATGGGAGCGGACAGGCCGCCGAAGCCGTCCGGTGCGATCGGGTCGGCGGCCAGGCGCGTCCAGATCACGAAGCCGTCGGGCCAGGGATCGCCGCTGGCGACGCCGAGCGGGAACAGATAGGTGCCCCCGGCGTGGGCGCGACCGAACTGAAGCACCACCGGCGCGGCGACCAGGCCGCCGATCAGGGCGCGGCGGTTCAGGGATGGCGGGGCGATCAGCAGAGACATCGGCGGCGTCCGGGAAGACGAAAGGAAGGACCGGCGGGTCGGAGGGCCGACCCGCCGGAGGGGCGACTTCGCTTAGAAGTCCATCGACAGGCGCAGGCCGACCGTGCGGCCCTGGTTCGGCGAGGCGGTCGGACGGGCCGAGCCGTTGAAGCCGTTACGGGTCTCTTCGTAGTAGGTGTTGAAGAGGTTGCGGCCCCACAGGGTCACGCGCCAGTTGGCGTCCGAGGGTCCCATGCTGAAGTTGGCGTTCCACAGCCAGTAGCCGGGCAGGACCGAGCTGGACGCCGCGTTGTAGATGGCGTCGCGCTGCATGTAGTTGGTCTCGGCCCGCCAGTCGAAGCCGGCCAGCGACCAGTCATAGGCGACCGAACCGCCGTAGTTGTATTTCGGGAACTGCAGCGGTTCGCCCGAACGGTCGTTCGAGATGATGACGGTCCACGGCCCGTTCGTCGGGTTGGCCGCGTCTGTCGCCGCGCCGTCGATGGCGAAATACTCGGTGTATTCGCCCTCCTTGTAGCCGAAGTTCTGGCTGATCGTCAGGCCTTCGAGCGGCATCCAGGTCAGCTCGATCTCGCCGCCGTAGATTTCCGACTTGGGCACGTTGGTGATCTTGCCGAGGCGACCTGCCTCGCGGTCGTACTCCAGGCCCTGAACCTGCTGGTTCTCATAGTCGTAGAAGAAGACCGAGCCGTTCAGGCGCAGGGTGTTGTCGAACAGGTCCGACTTGAACCCGGTCTCGTAGGCGATGACGATCTCGGGCTTGAACGGGGTCGCCGAGGTGCCGTTGTAGGTGGTGAAGCCGCCGGACTTCACGCCCCGCGCCACGCTGGCGTAGAGCATGGCGTTGTCGGCCAAGTCGTACTCCAGACCGAAGCGGCCGGTCACTTCCGACAGGTCGGTCTCGTAGGTCACCTTCGGGCCGACCGGCACGTTCAGGCGACGGGTGCCCGAAGTGGTCAGGCTGCGGTCTTCCTGTTCCCAGCGCAGGCCGGCGATCAGGGTCAGGCGGTCGGTCAGGGCGAAGCTGTTGTGGGTGAAGACGCCCATCGCCTGCACCGACTGCTCGTAGGGCGTGTTGATCAGTTCGCGGTTGGCGCCGCGGAACTGGGTGTAGAAGCCGCCGTCCAGGCTTTCATCGGCGTAGTGGGCGCCGACCATCCAGTTCAGGCGACCGATCTCGTTCGACAGGCGCAGTTCCTGGGACAGCACTTCCAGGTCGTTGTAGAAATAGACGTCGGACTCGTTGAAGCGGGTGCCGTCCCAGTCGTTGTATTCCGAGCGGTTGAAGGTCTGGTAGGCGGTGACCGAGTTCAGGGTCGCCCAGCCCAGATCGGCCTCGACGCGCGCGGCCAGGTCCAGACCGTCGTTGTCGCGGCCCGGCTTGGAGCCGAGCGCGCGGCCCGAGACGGCGGCCATTTCCGGCGACAGCTGCCAGCCCGTGATGCGCCAGGCGGTGTCGGTCGGATAGGTGATGCTGCCGTCGTTGACCGCGTAGGGCCCGCGCAGGCGGAAGCCCAGGCCGTCCGACTTGTCCATGGCCCAGGTCGCGGCCAGGTCGACGGTGACGTTTTCGGCGGCGTCCCAGGTCAGGCGGCCGCGGATGGCGGTCTTGTCGCGATCACCGAGGCGCTGGCCGGTGTCGCGGTGGTACTGCCAGGCGCCGCCCTGTTCGGTGACGGCGGCCAGGCGGCCCAGCAGGCCCGGCGCGATCCGGCCCGAGACGAAGCCCTCGACCTTGTAGCGGTCGTAGGAGCCGTATTCCGCGGTGAAGCCGGAGCGCAGGTCGGCCGTCGGGGCGTTGGTGATGATGTTCACCGCGCCGCCGGTGGTGTTGCGGCCGTACAGGGTGCCCTGCGGCCCGCGCAGGACCTCCATGCGGGCAATGTCGAACATCGCGCCCTGGGTGGTGATCGTATAGGGGTGCGCGACCTCGTCGACATAGACGCCGACCGTCGAGGAGTTGTTGCTGGAGTATTCGCGGGTGCCGATGCCGCGGATGCGGAAGCTGGGCTGGCCGCTGCCGAACTGGCTGTCGACCTCGAGGTTGGGGACGACATTCTCGATGTCGTTGACGACGTTGACGCCCTTCTCGTCGAGCTCCTCGCCGCCGATGACGCTCAGGGCGATGCCTACGTCCTGGCTGTTCTGTGCGCGGCGCTGGGCGGTGACCACGACATCATCGAGCGCAGAGGCGCCGTGCGTCGTTTGGGGCTCGGAAGCGGTCTGGGCCATGGCGGGCAGCGCCGCCAGGGCCAGAATGGCGCTGGACGCGCCGAAGAGGAGACGTTGCATTTTTTGACCATCCATCGGGCGACGCGCGGAGTACCCCCACCCTCGCGAGCCGAGTGTTCTGGGATGTCGTCGAACGCCTGCTGGTCCGGTCGAGGGTCGAGGCGGCTCCCGCAATGGGGAGGAGCTGGAGCCACCGTCGCGACGAAGAAAAACAAACGTTCGACAACGATCCGGCAGTAGGATGGGCGAGCTATGCTTTTGTGACGCCCGCCTGAAGTGTTTTTGTCAGATGTTCTGGGACTTTGTGACGCCCTGGAGAAAACGCCTGTTTTACCGCGCCTTGCGCGCGACCAGCTGGCCCGCCGCGGTCTGGAGGTCCGTCGCGCTGACCGGGGTTCCGGTCGTCAGGGCGATCAGGGCCGCGCCCTTGTACCAGAGCGCGAAGCGGGTGGCCGCCAGCCGGGTGAGGTCGAACTCGGCGGGCCAGATTCCCGCCTGGTTATAGTAGGTGCCGCCGCCCTCAGGGCCGCGCAGCAGCATGGCGAGATCTCGCAGGGAGGCGTCGCGGCGGGCCTCCACGCAGATGCTGGCGATCAGGCGGGCGTAGCGGACATAGAACCCTTCGGCGTCCGGCTGGATGGAGGCGAGCGGGATCATCCGGGAGGCCCAGCGATCCAGGTCGACGCGGGCGGGATCGTCGTCCGGCTTCTGGCCGGCGAGATAGCGCGGCATGTCCCGGAAGACGGCGTGCCAGACCGCGTCCAGGACGAACCTGCGCATGTCCGGCCAGTGGTAGGCGAGGGTGGAGGTCGAGGTCCCGGCCACCGCGCTGACCGACCGGTTGGTGATCGCCGTGAGGCCGCCGGCGAGGATCTGGTCCGCGGCGATGTCCAGCAGCTTCAGGGGCATGGAGTCCGGATCCATGCCGTCCGTCGGCGCCTTGGGCAGGATCAGGCGGTGGCGATACCACAGGGTGGCCGTCGGCGGGCCTTCGGGAAGACCCAGAAGCCGGTCGGCGAGACCGCCCAGGCCCTCGGCCGCGATGACCTGGTAGTCGGGGCGGCCCGCAAGCGCTCCGGCATAGAACTGCTCGATGGTCAGGGTCGCGACCAAAGGCTCGGAAAAATCAGCTGTTCGATCTTCGGTTGCGAGGTGGGCGCGCCACGCGTCTACCCTGAGCGCATGCCAGCGGCGCATGAGGTCGCGGCGCTCGGCGCCGGCGTCCGCATCCAGCGTCAGGGCCTCCCAGATGCGGACGAAGCCGGCGTCGTCCGCGGCGCGCCGGTGAAGATAGTGCTGGACCAGCGCCAGCAGGCTGTCGCGCCCCGGGCTCAAGCCCTCCGCCGCGTGGAAGAATTCGGCGTGGAAGGTCGCGTCGCGGCGCAGGGCCTCCTCGCCGACCGCCTGGATCAACCCGGCCTTGGTCCCGAACAGGTTGACGATGACGGTCGTGCTCTTGCCGACCGCCTGGGCGAGGTCGCGCATGGTCAGGCTGTGCAGGCCGTCCTTTCCGGCATGGGCGATGGCCGCATCCACGATCTGCTGGGCGTCGGCCGCGCGACTGGTCGCCTGGAGGAAGGGCATGGCGTTCAATGCCGGTGAGGTCGCGAGATGTCGAGAGTGGTGAGCTCGGGTGATATCAACCTGAAATTGGGTTGCGCGGTTTCACTATATTAAGTTGTATTCCCCTTCAGGGCACCATCCGGCGCGATCTGGGGGGACTATCCATGACTACGCGACCGATTGAGGGTTCGGGTTCGAACCTGCTGACGCTCGACAATGCGGGACCGATCCAGATGGGGTTCTGGGTCCCCAACCGGGTCTGGGCGACGGCGAAATTCCTCGTGCCGCTGCGCGACCATATCGCGGCGAAGAAGGCGGCGGGCACGCTCACGCCGATGGTCTCCGCCGTTCAGGACCTCAAGGACTGGGTCAGTTCGAACAGCGTCTACCGGATGTGGGTCAACTCGATGATCGAGCAGGCCAACGCCTTCGTCCTGACGCTGGACCCCGCGACCCGGGAGCAGATCCAGGACCAGGACGGAGACGTCGTATGGATCCCGGACTTCGACACCTTCTTCGACATGCTGAACGAGATCATCACCACCTCGCCCTCGTTCAACACGACGGCCCAGGTCGGCACGCCCATGAACGGCATGATGGCCATCGGCATGGCGACCGAGGCGGGGTTGGCCCTGTTCCACGACACGACCTTCAACGAGCAGTTCCGCACGGTGCTGGACGCCTGGAACGCCTTCCTGAAGAGCCCGGCCTCGCTCGATAAGCTGGATATCAACGATCCGGAAAAGGCCGGCTCGTGGATTTCGCAGGCCGCGTGGTCGGCGGGCGTGTGGAACCAGATGCAGTTCGACGCGACCCAGCCCGGCTATGGCTTCGACTCGTGGAATTCCTTCTTCATCCGGCTGTTCGTTCCCGGCGCCCGGCCCTTCCAGGGCGACCCGGTCACCCAGATCAACATCGGCTGCGAGACCACGCCCTGGGAGTACAGCAACAGCGTCGCGCTCGAGACCGAGTTCTGGATCAAGGACGTGAACTACTCCCTGACCGACCTGTTCGCCGGACAGACCGCCATCGCCTCGCTGTTCGAGGGCGGCCAGCTGTACCAGGGCTTCCTGTCGGCGACCCACTATCACCGCTGGAACTGTCCCCTGGACGGCCGGCTGGTCCGCTCGTGGGTGCAGCCGGGCACCTATTTCGCCCAGCGGCCGGGCCAGGGCGAGGATGTCGGCACCTGGGAGGGGACGGAGTCGCAGCCCTATCTCGGCCACGTCGCGGCCCGGGCGATCTTCATCTTCGAACACCCGACCTGCGGCTATGTCGCCCTGATCTGCATCGGCATGGTCGAGGTCTCGACCTGCGTCATCGATCCGCAGTTCCTGGTCGGGCCCGGCGATCCGGCGGTCATCGTCAGCCGCGGCGTGGAGATCGGCCATTTCGAGTTCGGCGGCTCCACCCACATGATGGTGTTCCAGAAGGATCGGGTGGTGCTGGAGGACTGGGCGGTCAACGCCGTGCAGCACCAGAACGACCCCAATCCGACCCCGCTGGGCAGCGTCATCGCCACGGCGGTGGTTTAGTCGGACCGGCCGGCGAAAACCGCACCGGACAAGGGCTAGCTGCGCTGGTGCGTGAGAGCGGGCTCCCTCGAAAAAGGGGCGGCGGGAAGAAATCCCCGCCGCCCCGCTTCTGCCACGCTCCGCGTTCGGCCAGTTCACCCGGCCATGGCCCTGGAGCTCGGTTGCATGGAGCTCTCCTGAAGCCGTGGTCGCACGCTAACGCTTAGCGATCTCGTCGAGCAGCCTTAGGAGTGTGGCGGGGCCATCAACATGTTCGAGGGTCACCCGGTCAGACCGAACGCCATTCGACAACACTTGGACCCGCTTGCCGTCAGTGCTTACCGCATAGCTCAATGGGTGGCCTTCGCTCACGTTAAACGTGCGATCTCGCCATCCTCTGATCAGGAGGTGTTGACCGTCGAATTCTACAGCCGGAATTCTGAAGAGGGCCCGAAAGGTCTCTGGAAGCCGCAACAGGAATATGACCGCGACGCCCAACCAAATCAAATAGAACAAGTAGAGGCCGGGCGGAGTATCCATATAGGAAAACAAGACTGCGGGGAATTGTTCACGATACAGGAGAAAAATCAGGATCGTCAATAATATCGACTGCTTCAGTAAGACGATCATTGATTTTGGATAGATTTTCTGGACGCTCATTTGCAGTACTGTCCCCGCAGCTTTTCGTACCGATTAGCGGCATAACCACCCAATCTGTCTCCCAAGAAACTGCCGCCGAGTCCACCAAGTGGGCCTCCCGCAAATCCCCCAACCGTCCCACCCAGCAAGGAACCGACGAGAGGGGCGCCTACGTTCACGAATGTCACATCGCCAGTTTGGCCGTTAGCAACACTAGTGGACCAAGTTGAAACACTGCTCGTAATCGCGAAGAGGCTCCCAAGGCGTCCGTAAGCGCTTGCGTCACGGCCGGTGCTCATTTCAATGGCTATCATTTTGAAATTTTGAAGATATTCTCCAGCTTGGCTCACCTTTCCTATATCGTCAACTTGCTTGGAAGCGGCGCAACTCACAGGTGTCGAACGGCCGGCGAAGGAACTGGATACGGCATAGTCCCAAGGACTTCCGTCGAAGAAGCCTCCTCCTCCGCCAAAGCTAAGGCTGAAGCCAGGGCCGAGGATATCCCGGCCGCATTCTTCTAATCCAGTTTCTGGGTCATATGTCCCGGTCGGCACCAACCCACGACGCCGACATTCGGATTCGCTAATCTTTTCTCGTTCTTGAAGGCCTGAAGGGTCCACCAGGTTCACCGGATCTCCGCCCACATAGGCATACAGGTTCGCCCCCGCCCGATACCCGATCGGATCCGTTTGCAGGAACCGCCCGACTTCCGGCAGATAGGTCCGCGCCCGGTAGTGATAGGCGCCCGCCTCCGGCAGCCATTGCTGGCCGGTGTACTGGAAGCGACCGACGTTGCCCGAAGCCGGGACGCCGTATTCGTCGTAGGTGTTGATGTTGGACACCGCGCCGCTCGCGCCGGACTGGGCGATGACGGAGCCGCGTTCGTCGGCCAGTTGCCAGCTGCGGTTCGAGGTTCCCGCGCCGTCATAGGCCGCCGCCACATCGTCCAGGCCGAGGCCGGGGATGTAGCGGCGCGTCAGGGCGCCCGTGCCGGCGTTGTACTCGGCCGCCAGTTGCTCGCCGGCATATTGACGCCGGGTCGTGGAACCCCCGACGGTCGAGGTCGCCAGCCGGCTCAGCGGATCGAAGGTGAAGGCCGCCGCGCCCGCTCCGGCACTGGCCGAGGTCAGGCGGTTGGCGGCGTCGTAGCCGTAGGTGTCGCCTGAAATCCCGGTGGTGTTGCCGTTGCCGTCATAGGTCACAGGCGAACCGCCGACGACCGTCGCCTGGTTCAGGCCGTTGACCGTGTAGTCCACGCCGCCGCCGGACCGGGTGTAGGCGTTGTTGGACACCGTTCGGGTGACGAGCTGACCGGCCGGATTGTGGCTGAAGCCGAACGTCACGTCGTTGGTGGAGCCGTCGGCGTTCTGGGCGAGGCTGGAGAGCCGGCCCCAGGCGTCGTAGCCGTAGGTGGTCGAGGCCCCGCTTCCGCCGGCGCGGGTGATCGACGTGGATTGGCCCAGGTCGTTCCAGCCGTAGCTGGCCAGGACGCCCGCCCCGGACGTGGCGCCGTTCTCGCGCACCGTCTTGAGGCCGCCGTACAGGTCGTACTCATAGTCGGCGTAGAAGGCGTCCGGCCAGGTGATGCGGGTCACACGGCCGGCGGCGTCATACTGGTACGCCATGGCGCCGACGCCGCTGGAGCTCTCGCTGACCGGGCGGGACAGGGCGTCCCAGGTCGTGTTGACCGTGATCGTTCCGTCGCTGGTGCTGAACACCCGCCCGAGATTGTCATAGGCCGTGCTGACGTCCGGGGTGCCGGACGGCAGGTTCAGGGTGACCAGCCGGTTTAGGGCGTCGTAGCCGAAATAGGTCAGCTCGCCCGCCCGGTTCCGCGCGCTGTAGGGGCGGCCGACGGCGTCGTAGACGGTCTGCTCATAGTCCGTGGTCGAGGTTCCGCCGCCCGTCGCATTGGGATAGCGCAGCTTCACCTGGCGGTTGAAGCCGTCGTACTCGAACAGCGAGACATTGCCCTTGGCGTCGGTGAAGGACGCGAGTTGTCCGCCGGCGGTATAGGTCTGGCTCTGGGGCTGGGCGTCGCCCGTGCCGTAGGCCGTGGTGACCGATAGCGGCCGGTCGGCGATGTCATAGGTCACCCGGGTGATCCGGTCCGGGCCGAAACCGCCGGTCGTGGCGGCTGTACAGGCCGAGGACGGCAGGGCGCCGAAGGTCGACGGGTTCATCCGCACCGCCGTGCAGGTGACCCGTCCGGCCGCGTCATAGCTGGTCTGCTGCACGCCGGAGACGACGTCGGCGGCGGACATCTGACGCGTCTCGATCGGCCGGCCGAAGTCGTCGTAGACGGCGCTGCTCTTCTGAAGCGGCGAGAACGCCGCCCAGTTCGGATCGGTATGGCCGGCGGTCGTTCCCACCTCGCTGAGGATCGTCTGACCACGATCATTGTAGGTCACGCGCTGGGCCCGATTCAGGCCTGCGCCGACCCCGTCAGGATCGGGACCGATCACGCCGACCACACGCCGCGACGTGTCATAGCGGTAGGTGGTCGTGTCGTCGGATCCGCTGAGCGGACCGTTGACCGAGGCGACGTCGCCGTCCGGCGTATAGGTCAGGGCCGTCACCGCCATGGCGGGGACGGCGCCGGAGCCCTGGCTGATCGAGGCCGGAAGCAGGTTGTTGGCGACGCCGCTGGCGACGCCGTAATCGATCGTGGTCAGGACCTCGTCAGCGGTGGCGTCGCAGGTGGCGCCGGTCACGCAGGCGGAGGTCTCGACCGGCAGGGTGACGGGGGTCGAGGCCGCCACGATCACGCCCGCGCTGTTCTTGAACTGGGCGGTCTGGGGCGCATAGGCGTAGCGGGTCTGCGGCCGGACGGCGCCCACGCCCGGTGCGGGCAGGGTGACCGTCAGCGGTCCGCCGTGGGTGCTGTCCCAGGTGTAGTCGGTGACGGCGCCCGTCGCATCGGTGGTCGAGGTCGGCCGGTTGCAGGTGACAGGGTTGGCGCAGGTCGCCGGGTAGGCGGCGCTGGTGACGATGTCCGCCTCCGTTCCACCGGTCTTGGGCGACAGGGTCACCTGGGTGACGTTGCCGCGGCCGTCATAGACGTATTCCGCGGTTTCACCCTCGGGCCCCGTGGCGGCGTCGACACGAGACCCGGCGTTGTAAGTCCATGCCCAGGTGCGGCTCGTCGTCGGCGACGTCGACGTGACTTCGGTCGCGGAGGTGACGAGGCCGGTGTCGAGGTCCGAGACGACCTCCGTCTTCTGCCCTAGCGGACCGTAGACATGGGCGGTGCGGGTCGCGCCCGTATCCTGAAAACCGTATTCCCACCGGCCGGTCGAGTCGGTCACCGCCTCGACCCAATGGTTGATATGGTCGTACTGGACCGACACGAGAGGGGTGGTGCTGGCTCCGACCGAGAGTTCCACCAACCGGTCGCCGTCGAGCAGGGTGCTGTAGCGATAGCGCGTCTCGACGCCGGCCTGATCCACCAGGATCTGATCTTGGTAGCCCGGCCCCTCCGCGTAGCCGAATGTTACGCTGGGCCATGTGCGAGTCAGACCCGTGCAGGTGAAGGCGGCCTTGTCACAGAAGTCCACCGCAAGATTCAGCCCGGTGACTTTTGCAACCCTGCCCCAGCTGAGAGCCATCGGGTCTGTGTTCTGCTCGTAGTCATAGTGGATCTGATAGCCGGTGTTTGTCTGATAGGACTGGAGCCGGGCGGTATGCGTTTCATTCCACCAGCCGCAAGGATCGCCGGGGTTCTCCGGAAGGCAGTATTTGTCGATGGTGTAGGTGTAATCCGTCCGTAGCCCGTTCGGCTGCTCGCGCCGCGTCAGCATCGGGGCGGACAACAGATTTTCAGGGCCGACGGGCTCAATTCGATAGGACGTGCCGGCGCGAACATAGGTGTACGCGTTCGCGACCGAGTCGTAGACCAGCGTGGACCCGTTGTTCTCGACAGGAGTCCAGGGGCCGCCGAACGGGCCGTCGAAGGCTTCGGAAATGCCATCGGCGGTGATGATGACGCCGGTGTCGGTGTATCGGACAGCGGCGATCGCGTTGTCCCACCACGGCTGGTCATAGGCCAGTTGGACCCGGCTGTAGGACAGGCCGGTCTCGCCGCCGATCGCCACCTGGGCGCTGATGGGCGTCCATTCCCTCCGCACCAGATCGATGCCTCGGGGATCGAGCGTATAGCGCGCGGGCGGGAGCGTCTGCGCGGCGGCGTATTGCGGGGCGATGAGGCCGAGCCCCAGCGCGGTTGATGCGAGAAGATGGCTCAGGCGCATGGGGTGCTCGATGTCCAGAGGGTGGTTCCGCCCGCGCTCTTCAGGATCGCGACGCCGGAATTTTGAAGGGTGAGAACGGCGCCCGGATTGCCGGACGCGCCGGCGGTCCAGAACGGAGCGCCGGTGGTGTCGAAGATGGCCAGCTGGCCGTCGGACGAGACCCGCACGAACCAGGAGCGTCCCTGGCCGGTGCAGCTGTTCCAGACCTGAGCGCCGGAAGTGTTGCGGATGACCAGGTCGCCGCTCGGCTCGAACGTCATCGTGTACTGGCCGTTGGCCGAGGTCAGCTTCTGGGTCGGGACCAGGGTGTAGGGGAAGGTGAAGGTATCGCCGGCCGGCGGGGGGCTGACGGGGACCGCCCCGTGGCCCAAGCGGTTGTCGGCCGCGTCCAGGATGTAATACGACCGCACGGAATCGCCGGTCGTTCGCGCCGTCGTGTTCGCCGTGAGGCGGCCGTTGGCGTCGTACAGGAATGTCTGGGCGTCCTGGGCCGTCGCCGAGCCTGCGAGCAGGCTCGCCGCACAGGCGAGGACGTGAATGGGTGTTCGCAAGTGTCCCTCCGTCTATAGGTCCGCCCAAGGCGGGCAGGAAATAAATCCTACAGTACGGATGCGTCAGAAATGGACGTAGGCAGGAATATATTCTTGCTTGATTGGCTGGCTGATCTTTCGGCCGGGCGGGCGGCGCTCAACCTGTGATTGACGGAAGACGTGACCGACGGGGCGCTGCACCGCTTCTGCACGCCGTCTGCGCCGAAGCTCCCCGGGCCGCCCCGCACGTCTGAACCGCACCGCGCGACAAGGGCCCCTCACTTGAGGGGAGGCCCATGCTCAGCACTCATCCATTCACGCGATCGTCGTTCTGGCTGAAGGCGGGGGTCGCCGCCGGCCTGGCCGTTCTGGCGGACGCCCTGTTCTTCCAGTCCATTCCATGGGGCGCGGTCGTCGGCGGGTTCGCGGCGGCGTGGATCGGCGGATTGCTGCTGATCCGAAAGGGCCTGGCGCGCGACCGCCGGGCGCAGTTCGCGGTGGTCGCGGCGGGGGCCATGGCGGCGGTGATGATCGAGCGGCCCGATGCGCTGTCATGGCTGCTGTTCGGCCTGATGCTGACCGTCGCGGCCCTGTCGGCGCGGGTGCGCGAGGGGGAAGCCGTCTGGCGGTGGGCCCAACGTCTGGTCATTCATGGCGTGGTGTCGCTGGTCGGGCCGATCCTCGATCTGGTCCGGCTGGCGCGGCTGCGACGGCGCAGACCCGCCCGGGTGTCGCTGGCGGCCGTGCTGAAGGTGCTGGCCCTGCCGGCGGCCGGGGGATTGATCTTCCTGCTGCTGTTCGCGCGCGCCAATCCCCTGATCGCCGACGTTCTGGACACGGCGCGGATCCCGGCGCCGTCCGGATCGACCGTGCTGCGCCTGATCGGCTGCGGGATCGTGGCGGTGATGGTCGGCACGACCCTGCGGCCGCGCTGGTATCGCAAGCTGATCGCTCTGCCGTCCTTGGGCGAGCGCCGGATCCCGGGCGTGAACACGGCCTCGGTGACCCTGTCCCTGCTGGTCTTCAACGCCCTGTTCGCGCTCCAGAACGGACTGGACGTCGCCTTCCTGTGGAGCGGCGCGCCGTTGCCGGGCGAGATGACCCTGGCGGACTACGCCCATCGCGGCGCCTATCCGCTGATCGCGACGGCGCTGCTGGCCGGCCTGTTCGTGCTGGTGGCCCTGCGGCCCGGATCGGAGACGGCGCGGCGTCCGCTGGTGCGGGGACTCGTGGTCCTGTGGGTGGCCCAGAACATGGTGTTGGTCGCCTCGTCCCTGCTGCGCACGGCGGACTATATCGAGGGCTACGCCCTGACCCGCTTCCGCATCGTGGCCATGATCTGGATGGTCATGGTCGGACTCGGCCTGCTGCTGATCTGCTGGCGGTTGCTGAAGAACAAGGACGGCGACTGGCTCATCGGCGCCAATGTGAAGCTGGCGCTGGTGGTTCTGGCCGTCGTCAGCACGGTCGATCTGGGCGCCGTCGCCGCGGCCTGGAACGTCAGGCACGCCCGCGAGATCGACGGGACCGGCGCCCAGCTGGACCTCGGCTACCTGCGCGATCTCGGCGCCCCGGCGCTGGTGTCGCTGGTCGAGCTGGAACAGGCGACCGACGATCCGGAACTGCGCGACCGCGCCGCCGCCGTGCGCCGCGACCTGATGGCGCGCCTGCAGGAGGATCAGTCAGAATGGCGCGGCTGGACCTGGCGCAATGCGCGGCGGCTGCAGCGGATCGACGCCCTGACCGCGCATCGGCCTCTGCTGGTTCCGAGGCCCGGCGAACGGATGTGGGACGGCCGCCTGAGGCCCCCGCCGCCGCCCCGGCTCGCACCCTCGGCGACCGTTCCCCCGACCGTGGCCGTCCCGGCCCCGTTGACCTCAGCCTCTGGAGTCTGAACATGGCGATCATGCAGCGCACTGTCCTGGTGGTCGATGACGACCCCCACATCCGCGATCTTCTGACCTTCGCCCTGCGCAAGGCCGGCCTCGCCACGCGCGAGGCGGCGGACGGGGAGGCGGCCCTGAGCGATCTTGAGGCCCATCCTTCCGATCTGGTGGTGCTGGACATCAACATGCCCCGCATGGACGGGATCGAGACCTGCCGCCGCCTGCGCGCCAGGGGCGACGTGCCGGTGCTGTTCCTGTCCTCGCGCGACGACGAGTTCGACCGGGTGCTGGGCATCGAGCTGGGCGCGGACGACTATGTCACCAAGCCTTTCAGCCCGCGCGAGGTGGTGGCGCGGGTGGCCGCCATCCTGCGGCGCACGGCACGTACGCCGGCGCCCCTGCCGTCGGGGGCGGTGAGCTACGGCCGGCTGACGCTGGACGCCGAAGGCTGGCGCGCCGCCTGGGGCGGAGCCGAGGTGCCGCTGACGGTGACCGAGTTCGCCATCGTGCGGGTGCTGGCGGCCCAGCCCCGCATGGTTTTCACCCGCGACGCCATCATCGACCGGGTGCACGGCCCCGGCTTCGCGATGACCGACCGGACCATCGACAGCCATGTCCGCAACCTGCGCGGCAAGTTCGCGGCGGTGGGCGGCGGCGACGTGGTCGAGACCCGGCCCGGCCTCGGCTACCAGCTCGGACCCTGCGTCGGCGCGGCGGCGTGAGCGACAAGCCGCCCGGGCGCTTCCGGCTGTTCGTGCGGCGGCACTGGCCGGCCCTGAGGCTGCGGACCATCCTGCTGTCGGTGCTGCTGTTCGCGGCCCTTCTGCCCGGCTTCGCGGCCATCTTCCTGCGGGTCTACGAGAACACCCTGGTGCGCCAGACCGAGGCGGAGCTGGTGGCGCAGACCGCCGCCCTGTCGGCCACGGCGGAGGCGTTGTGGCCGGGCTCGCGCCTCACCGCGCCGACCGCGGCGCAGCGGCTGGCGCCCGGCTGGTACCAGCCCGAGGCGGCGACCATCGACCTGGGTTCAACCCCGATACTGCCCGCCCGTCCGCCCGCTCGACCCTCCGGCCCGCCGGCTCCGGAGGCCGTCATCGTCGGCCGCCGTCTGGACGTCGTGATGCAGGAGACCAGCCGCACGACGCTGGCCTCGATCATCTTCCTGGACCGCAACGGGGTGGTGGTCCGCGGCTTCGGCGAAGGCGGCAGCTGGAAGGACATCCCGGAGGTCCACGCGGCCTTGTCCGGGCGACCCGCGACGATGCTGCGCCGGAACGCCGCCTATCATCCACGCTATTCGTGGGAGTGGCTCAGCCGCGCCTCGGCCCTGCGCATCCATCACGCCCGGCCGGTAGTGGTGAACGGACAGGTCGAGGGGGTGATCCTGGTCTCCCGGTCGCCGCGCGCCCTGTTTCGGGGCATCTACCAGGACCGCATCAAGATCGCGCTGGGCATCGTCGGGGTGCTGGGTTTCATCGCCTTCCTGGCGGTGCTGGTGTCGCGGGGCATCGCCCGGCCGATCGAGGCGCTCAGCCGGGTCACGCGCGAGGTCGCCAGCGGGGGCGGGTCGGTGCCGCCGCCGCCCAGCACCGCCGCCATCGAGATCCGGACCCTGTACGAGGACTTCGGCATCATGGCCGAGGCGGTGGAGCGTCGCTCCCGTTACCTGCGCGACTTCGCCGCCGCCGTCAGCCACGAGTTCAAGACGCCCCTGGCCGGCATCCAGGGCGCGGTCGAGCTGTTGCAGGATCACGAGGACATGGAGCCCGCGCGGCGGCGCAAATTCCTGGACAACATCGCCGCGGACGGGCGGCGGCTGTCGGGGCTGGTGACGCGGCTGATGGACCTGGCCCGCGCCGACATGGCCCGGCCCGAGGCGGGGCTGTCGGTCGACCTGAGGCCGCCCCTGCTGAAGTCCGTCGACGCCTGCTCGCCGGGATTGAACATCACCCTGGACCTGCCCGGGGACCTGCCGCCGGTGGCCGCGCCCGCCGCGACGCTGGAGGTGGTGGTCTCGACCATGCTGGAAAACAGCCGCCAGGCAGGAGCGAAGGCGGTTCGGATCGCGGCGCGGGTGGCGGGCGACTCGGTCATTCTGTCGGTGTCGGACGACGGCCCCGGCGTGGCGCCGGCGGATGCACGACGCATCTTCGAGCCCTTCTTCACAACCCGGCGCAGCGAGGGCGGGGCCGGCCTCGGCCTGTCGATCGCGCGCGCCCTGCTGGCCGCCAATCAGGCGACGCTGGACCTGGCGCCGTCCGAGAGCGGGGCGGTGTTCGAGATCGGACTACCGGTGGCGGAACGCTAAGGCGCTCAGCGCCACTTCGACCCGTCGCCGTGCTTGCCGATGCTTTCCCACTCCGGCGGGGCCGCCTTGTGGATGTACTGTTCCGACACCAGCCAGCCCTTGAGCGGGCGGAGCACGGCCAGGCAGGCGAGGACCAGCAGCGGCATGGTGACCGCGAAATGCACCCAGACCGGCGGGTGGACGGTGAACTCGAACCACATGAACAGGGCCATGCCGATGACGCCGACCAGGCTCATGCCGAAGAAGGCCGGGCCGTCCGCCGGGTCCGCGAAGCTGAAGTCCAGTCCACACTTCGGGCAGTTGTCGCGGATCTTGAGGAAGCCCCGCAGCAGGGGACCCTCGCCACAGCGCGGGCAGCGGCAGCGCAGGCCGGTCTTCAGGGTGCTCAGCGGCGGATAGACAGGGTCGCTCATGGCGTTCCGGTTCCTCAATGGCCTGCATGTCGGCCTGTTGAGGGACGGGTGCAACCGGGGCCGTTTGTCGCGGTGTGGAAACCGGTGGCGCGCCGGGGTCCAGTCACCATCCGTTAACCGCGTTTAAAGGGGCGTCGCGCGAGGGTGCGCGCGCATGTCCGGGGCCCGTTCCAGCAAGCGCATCCTGAAGTCGACCGTGGCCGCAGCCGCGGCCGGCGCGGTGGTGCTCGCCCCGCTGGCGCCGCTCTATGCTCAGGAAGCCGGCGCGGCCCTGGATCCGGTCACCATTCGCATCGGCGCCAATGAGGCCTTCACCCGGGTAGAGTTCGCCGGCGTCATCGGCGCCCGGTCGCAAGTCCGGCGTGAGGGCCGGACGGTCATCGTGCGCATCGGCGCCACAGCCGCCCCTGATGTTTCACGCCTGCGCGTCGATCCGCCACGCGGGGTCGAGAAGGTCGAGACCCGCGCCGTGCGCGGCGGCACCGAGCTGGTCCTGACCCTGGCCGAGGGCGCCGATGTGCGCACCGGTTCAGCCGACGGCGCGGTCTTCGTCAACCTTTACGCCACCGCCCCCGAGGCGCCCGTAGCGCCGGTCGCGGCCGCCCAGGCCGCGGTCGTGCCGGTGGTCTCGCATGTCAGCCCGGAAAAGGTCAGCCTCGACTTCAAGTGGGAACGGCCGGTCGGCGCCGCGGTCTTCCGCCGGGGCGACGCGGTATGGGTGGTGTTCGATACCCCCGCCCGCCTCGACATGGGCGGGGCCAAGGCGCTGGGCCCGGCCACCGGCGCCCACTGGACCGCCGGTCCGGACCACGTCGCCGTCCGTATCGCCGCGCCGCGCGCCCTGCGGGTGTCGGCGACCTCGAACGGCTCGACCTGGACCGTCAGCATCGGCGGCCCGGCGGCCTCGGCCGGCGGCGTCACCGTTGATCGCGACGATACAGGGGAGCCCGCTCTGGTCGCCCGCATGGCCGGGGCGACCAAGGCCATCTGGCTGACCGATCCGATGGCCGGCGACCGCTTCGCCGCCGTCACCGCCCTGGCGCCCGGCAAGGGCTTCGCCGACAGCCGGCAAAGCCTCGACATGTCCCTGTTGCCGACGGCGCACGGTCTGGCGGTCGAGACCCTGGTGTCCGACCTGGCCATCCGGGCCGACGGCGACCTGGTCACCCTGAGCCGCCCGGGCGGCCTGACCCTGTCGGCGCCCTCGGCCGCGCTGGAGACCGCCGAGGACGAGCCGGGCGCGCCGCGCAAGGCCAAGTATCCGGGCCTCATCGTCGAGGGCTGGGAGAGCACCGGCCACGCCACCTTCGCCGCCCGCTATCGCGAGCTGCAGTACGCGGCGGGCGCGGAGTCCGCCGTCGCCGGAGAGAACCCGCGCGCGCCCATCGAGGCGCGCATGGCCTTCGCCCGCTTCCTGGTCGGTTCGGGCCTGTCCTATGAGGGCATCGGCGTGCTGAACGCCATCGTGGCCCAGGCGCCGAACATGGCCGGCGAGCCCGAGGTGCGCGGTCTGCGCGGCGCGGCGCGGGCCTCCATCGGTCGTCTGGACGAAGCCCAGGGCGACTTCGCCTCGGCCGCCGTCGCCGGGGATCCGGCTTCGGCGGTGTGGCGCGGCTATATCGCCTCGAAACAGGGCGACTGGGCCGCCGCGCGCCAGGCCTTCAACGCCGGCGCCGGGGCGGTCGACGACTTTCCGCCGATCTGGCGCGCCCGCTTCGGCGCCGCCCACGCCGAGGCCGCGCTGGAAAGCGGCGACCCGGAAGCCGCCCGCGCCCTGCTGTCCTACGCCTTCAGCCAGAACGCGCCCGCCGCCGACCAACTGGCCGCCCGCAACGTGCAGGCCCGGCTGTTCGAGCAGGACGGCATGGGCGACCGGGCGCTGGCCGTCTATCGCGCCGTCGGCCGCGCGCCGCTGGACAAGGTCGCCGTGCCCGCCAAGCTGGGTCTGATCCGCCTGTCGCTCGAGCGCGGGACAATGAAGCCTGACGAGGCGGCCAAGGAGCTGGAAGCCCTGCGCTGGCGCTGGCGGGGCGACGCCACCGAGCTGGCCGTCATCCGTCAGCTGGGCAAGCTGTACCTGTCTCAGGGGCTGTACCGCGAGGCGCTGACGGCCCTGAAGGGCGCCGGCGGCCGCATGAGCCGCCTGCCGGGCGCGGCGGACCTGTCGATCGATCTGAACAACGCCTTCCGCATGCTGTTCCTCGAAGGCGGCGCCGACGGCCTGCAGCCGGTGCAGGCGCTGGGCCTGTTCTACGACTTCCGCGAACTCACCCCCATCGGCGCCGACGGCGACGAGATGGTCCGCCGCCTGGCCCGCCGCCTGATCGACGTCGACCTGCTGGACCAGGCCGCCGAACTGCTGAAGCACCAGGTCGACAGCCGACTGGAGGGCGTCGCCAAGGCCCAGGTCGCGACCGATTTGGCCACCGTCTATCTGATGGACCGTCAGCCCGAGCAGGCGCTGCAGGCGATCTGGAGCTCGCGCTCGACCCTGCTGCCCACGCCCCTGAACGCCGAGCGCCGGGCGCTGGAGGCCCGGGCCCTGATGAACCTGGGCCGCTACGACCACGCGCTGGAAGTGCTGGGCGCGGACGCCTCGTCCGACGCCAAGGCCGTGAAGGCCGAGATCTTCTGGAAACAGGAGAACTGGGGCGGCGCGGCGGCCCTGTACGAAGCGGCGATGGGCGAGCGTTACCGCAACCCGGCGGCCCTGACCCAGGACGAGGAAGCCCGGCTGATCCGCGCGGGGGTCGGCTATTCGCTGGCGCAGGACACGGCCGCGCTGGGCCGGCTGTCGCGCAACTATCGTCCGTTCGTGGCCGGAGCCCGGTCCAAGGTCGCCCTGTCGATCGCGCTGGACGGCCCGGACGGCATGGCCTCGGCGGGCGACTTCGCCGCGCTCAGCGCCTCGGCCGACACCTTCGCCGGCTGGGTCAACGAGATGAAAGCCGAGCTCAGACAGAAAACGGGCGGGAATCGCCCTGCGACTCCCGCCCGTTCCTGAATAGCCCTGGCAGCGGAGCCGTCAGGCTCCGTCGCCGAATGGCTTAGCCGTTGACGGCGTCCTTCAGCGGCTTCGAGACGCGGAAGCGGACGGCCTTCGAGGCGGCGATCTTGATGGTCGCGCCGGTGGCGGGGTTGCGGCCTTCGCGCGCGGCGCGGGCAGCGGTGTCGAACACGCCGAGGTTCGAGATGCGGACGTCGCCGCCCGAGGTCAGCGACTTGTGAATGTTCTTCACGATCGCTTCCAGGACGCGGCCGGCGTCGGCTTGGCTGACGCCCGCGTCTTTGGCGACGGCGGCGATGAGTTCGGCTTGAGTGGTCATTGTGGGTCGTTTCCCGATTGAAGCTCGCCCCCCAATTCAAGGGCGATGACGGACGGATCAACGCCGCTTTTTCTCGGGATGGCAAGCGGGATCGCCGCTGTAAGCCCCACGGGCTGGGGATTTACCCTGTTCCGGACGCCCGCTGGAAGCTCTCGACCAGGCTTCCGGCGACCAGTCTCCAACCGTCCACGAGCACGAAAAAGATCAGTTTGAAGGGCAGTGAAATCACTACCGGGGGGAGCATCATCATGCCCATGGACATGAGCACGCTGGCGACCACCAGATCGATCACAAGGAACGGAACGAAAAGGAGAAATCCGATTTCGAACGCCCGCTTCAACTCGCTGATCATGAAGGCCGGAGTGACCACCCGAAGGGGCAGGTCCACGGCCTGCGCCGGGGCCTCGATGTTGGACAGTCGGGTGAACAGGGCGAGGTCGTCCTGATCGACCTGTCCGAGCATGAAAGTCTTCACAGGTTCCGACGCCGCATCGAAGGCCTGAGGCAGCTCCATCTGCTGGTCCAGCAGGGGTCGGATGCCCGAATCATAGGCGTCCTGCCATGTCGGAGCCATGACGATGGCGCTCAGAAACAGGGCCAGGGAGACCAGCACCGCGTTGGGCGGCGACTGCTGCATGCCCAGGGCGGTGCGGAGCAGGGACAGCACCACGACGATTCGCACGAAGCTGGTGGTCATGATCACGATCGACGGCGCCAGCGACAGGACGGTCATCAGGCCGACCAGCTGGACGACCCGCTCGGTCAGGCCCGCGCCGGTGCCCAGGTCGACATTGATCGCCGCGCCGCCGGCGGCGACATCCTGGGCCAGGGCCGCGAGCGGCCAGCACAGGCAGAGCAGGGTGGTCAGCAGGGACAGCAGGGCCGCGCGCTTCAACTCATCGCGCGTCGGCATGACGAAGATGGATTTCAGGCCGGCTCGTCCGCTCACCGGCCCGCCTCCGGTCCGCGCGGCTCAATAAGCTCGCGGCCTTCGCCGAGCAGCAGCAGGCGTTCCTCGTTATCGACCTTGACCAGCACCAGGCGGCGAGCGGGGTCCAGCACCAGGGTCTCGACCACCTGCATGCGGCGTTCGCCGCGCTCGGCGCTGAGCTTGGCCAGCAGCTGCGGGGCGTACCGCCGGGCCGCCCAGGCCGCCAGACCGATGATGCCGAGGGTGAAAGCCAGGGCGAACACGGCCCTGAGCAGATCGAGGAAGTTCATGCGACGGGCCCCGCCGAAGACTGATTCCGGCGCGTCAGACTTCGGCGATCATGGTTAACGTCTCGTTGAGATAACGTCTCATTAACCATGGAGGCGGCATTTTCTGCCCATCGAACCGTGGGCGATCCGCGCCCGGAGACTTTGACGCCCGTGGGCTTCACCGACCTTCCGCTGCTAAGCCAGATCAAGGGCCGCCTGTCCTGGCTGGACGAGCGCCAGCGCGTCATCGCCGAGAACGTGGCCAATGCGGACACGCCCGGCTACGTCGGCCGCGATCTGAACGCGTCGAAGGACTTCGCCGCCGCCCTGCGCAGCGGCGGCGGCCTGCAGATGACCCGGACCAGCGCCATGCATATCGCCCCGGCGGGACAGCGCGCGCGCTTCGACGCCGTCGCCGCGCCGGACTCCGAGACCACGCTCGACGGCAACGCCGTGGTGGTCGAGGAGCAGATGCTGAAGATGGCCGAGAGCCGCATGTCCTACGACGCCGCCATCGGCTTCTATCAGAAGTCGATGCAGATGCTCCGCATGGCCGCCCGCGCGCCCGGCCGTTGATAAACAGGGAATAGCCGATGCCTGATCCCGTCCCCCCGAGAAACAGCGCCATGGCTGTCGCGGCCAGCGCGTTGAAGGCGCAGCAGTCGCGCATGCGCATCATCGCCGAGAACATCGCCAACGCGCAGTCGACGGCCCAGACTGCGGGCGGCGAGCCCTATCGCCGCCAGATCCCCGTCTTCCAGGCGCGCGAAATCGACGGCGCCACCGGCGTGACCCTGGCCGAGGTCCGACCGGATCAGGGCGATTTCCGCTCCGAGTACGACCCATCGCACCCGGCGGCCAACGCCGAAGGCTATGTGCTGCGGCCCAACGTCGACACCCTGGTCGAGGCCATGGACATGCGCGAGGCCCAGCGGGCCTATGAGGCCAACCTGAACGTCATCGAGACGGCGCGGTCGATGGACGCGCGCACCCTCGACATCATCAAGAAGTAGGGCTGACCCATGAACCCCATGATGGCGGCCAAGGCCTATTCGGCGATCCAGGGCGGGGCGATGCCGACCGCGCCGGCCGCCGCGCCCGAGCAGTCCGGCTTCGCCGAGATGCTGACCAACGTCATGGGCGACATGACCCAGACCTCGCGCGCCGCCGAGGGCCAGATGGCCTCCGCCGTGCAGGGGCAGGGCAGCCTGATCGACGTGGTCACCGCCGTCAGCTCGGCCGAGGCCTCGCTGGAAACGGTCATGGCCGTCCGCGACCAGGTGATTGCCGCCTATCAGGAAATCATGCGGATGCCGATCTGACGGCGGCGGCCTGTTCGAGCTGAGCCGGGAACCGGATCCGCGGCCCGGACGCTGCCTCTCCCATATCGAAAGGGAGACCGTCATGCTGAAGGACCGCAACGCGTCCGCCATCGTCGCCGTCAGCGATCTGGCTCGCGCCCGGGCGTTCTACGAGGATACCCTGGGCCTGACCCGCGACGGTGGGAGCGAGGACCAGGGCGTGCTGGGGTTCCGCACCGGGGCGACGCATCTGACCGTCTACAGGTCCGACTTCGCCGGGACGAACAAGGCCAACGCCGTCACCTGGGACATGAAGGGCGATCTCCTCGCGGTGGTGGATGACCTGAGGGCGAAGGGCGTGACGTTCGAGCACTATCCCGACATGGGCTTGACCCTGAACGGAGACATCCACGAGGCTGGCCCCATGAAGCTGGTCTGGTTCAAGGATCCGGACGGCAATATTCTTCATCTGATCGAGGGCATGGAATGATCCGGACGAGGCGCGGCAGCTGTCATTGCGGAGCGGTGAAGTTCGAGTGCGAGATCGATCTGGCGCCTGAGGGACAGCGCTCGCCGCAGCTTCGGCCCGGGCCGTGGTACGCGACCACGCTGCGCTGCAACTGCTCGATCTGCCGCAAGACCCGGATGTGGAAGAACCACGTGCCGTCCGAGGCCTTCCGGCTGCTGGAGGGCGCGGACAACCTGACCCACTACCGGTTCGGCGAAGGCGGGATCGATCACACGTTCTGCAAGACCTGCGGGATCTACGCGTTCGTCCTCGCCAGCGAGCCGGTGATGGGCGGAGACTTCGTGTGCGTGAACGTCGCCGCGCTGGACGACGTCAGCCCCGAGGAACTGGCCGAGGCGCCGATCCGCTACGAGGACGGCGCCGCCGACGAATGGGGCAGGGCGCCGGCGATCACCGGCTACATGTAGCCGGGACTCAGCCTTCCAGCGACACCACCGGCTGTCCGACGACCGGGGCCGACCGACGGCGCGACTTCAGCCAGCCGCGAACGCGGTCCTGGATCGGGGTGTCGATGATCTGGTGGAACAGGAAGGCGAAGACGAAGGCCGCCGCCACGCCCGCGAACCACAGGGCCCACTGCACCGGCGAGGGCAGGGCGAATTTGGCGATCAGCACATTGGCGACCCCGAACCAGGCGATGCGCACGACCTCGTTGGTGATGAACATCGAGAATGACACCTGGGCGGCCTTCTCTACGAATTTGGAGGGGCGCGGCGTCGGCGTGGCGCCGGCGGCCAGGATGATGGTCGAGATGCACGCCAGCGAGATCAGGGCGTGCTTGTCGAAATACTGGACGAAGGCCAGCAGCAGGGCCGCGCCGATCCCGGCCCAGCCCGCCAGCTTCGGCGCGATCCAGACCTTCTGGGCGAACCAGGCCAGCGACATGCCCAGCACGAACAGCGGCAGGGCGCGGAAGAAGCCGAAGCCCATGGGCATCTGGTAGACGGGATAGCCCAGCAAGGTCCAGGTGATCTGGTTGGCCAGCAGATATAGGCCGACGCCCAGGCCCAGCACGCTCCACGGGCCGAGCTTGATCAGCTGGCGCAGGATCCACGGGAAGGCCAGGTAGCAGCCGACCAGGGCCGAGATCGACCAGCTGGGCGCGTTCCAGCCGTAACCGCCCGGAACGCCGTAGGCCTGGGTGAGCGTCAGTTGGGCCCACAGCTGGTCCCAGCGGAACCATTCGGGGGCCCGGGGCGCGAACCCCAGGGCGCCGCCGACGACGACCAGCGCGACCAGCGACAGGCCCATGATCAGGTGAGCGGGCAGCACGCGCAGATAGCGCTTCAGGAAGAAGTCGCCCGCGGACATCGAGCCCTTGGCGACCGACGCGCCGTAGACCCGCATCAGCACATAGCCGCTGTCGATCAGGAAGAAGTTGGTCAGCAGGAAGCCGCCCCGCTCGAACACCGGATGCAGCCCTTCGGCCAGCGGCACGGGGGCCGACATCTGGAAGTGATGCAGGATGATCAGGCTGGCCACAATGAAACGCAACGCGTCGAGCCAGCCGCCCCGAACGATGGGGGGTGTTTCATTTCGGGTCGAAATCGCGGTCCAGGCCATGGGAAGGGCCTCCTTCGAGGCGAATTCCGCAAGGACCGGGCCGTGACGGCCCCGGGTTACAGCTTGCCGAAGGCGACGCCGCGCCAGCGCCAGCCCGCCTCAAGGACGGCGGCCCGCACCGGGTTTTTGATTTCGGTGGTGTCGAACGCGTAGTCGTAGACCTCGCCGAACGATCCGTCCTCGCGGAAGGCGTAGACGGTCTCGAAGCTCTTTTCGAACGTCTGGCCGCGCGAGGCGCTGCCCCGGGCGCTCAGCGTCGGCACGCCGGCCCGCCATTCGACTTCCCACAACTCATCGACGGACCGGACCTCGCCCTTGGCCTCGTCGAACTTCATCAGGACCTTGAACACCTTCTTGATGCCGGCCTTGGCGAAGAACTCGTACCATTTGGCGTCGACGATCCGCCATTCGGCGACCATGTCGACGCCTTCCTTCTTCCCGTCCCGGATGACGAAGGGCGCCGTCGCGCGGTTGACGGCCATCAGGCGCTTGCGCAGGTCGGTCGTGGACTGGCGCTTGGTCCCGGCGGGCGGTGAGCGCGTTCCGGTCAGGAAGTCGAAAAGTCCCATGGTCGTCCCCCGCGCGTTGCCGGGGGACAGTGGTCGATCGCTCGACCGAAGACCAGCGTTCTACGTCCGCGTCAGCCGCAGGAACTCTTCCCGGGTCCGCGGATCGTCGCGCATGACGCCGCTCAGGTGGCTGGTGGTCAGGCTGGCGCCCGGGGCGTTGACGCCGCGCAGGGTCATGCAGCTGTGCTCGGCCTCGATGACCACGCCGACGCCCTGAGGACGCAGCACCTCCTCGATGGCCAGGGCGATCTCGGAGGTCATCTTCTCCTGGATCTGCAGCCGCCGGGCATAGCCGCGGACCACGCGCGCCAGCTTGGAGATGCCGACGACGCGGTCGGTCGGCAGGTAGCCGACGTGGGCCACGCCGACGACCGGCAGCATATGGTGCTCGCAGAAGCTGACGAAGCGGATGTCCTTCAGCACGACCATCTGGTTGTAGCCGCCGACCTCCTCGAAGGTCCGCTCCAGATAGGCGCGGGGCTCGACCTCATAGCCCTCGAACAGCTCCTTGTAGCTGCGCGCCACCCGCGCCGGCGTGTCCAGCAGGCCCTCGCGGTCGGGATTGTCTCCCGCCCATTCGATCAGGGTGCGAACGGCGGCTTCGGCGTCGGACTGGGTGATGGTCGGCTTGGTCATGGGGCCTTCATAGAGGGGGAGAACGCGAAAGGGGAGGCTCGACGAAACGAACCTCCCCCTGATTTCACGCTTTCCGCCGCCGGTTCCGGATCGTCAGGGCGATGGCCGAGACGAGGAAGTAGAAGGCGCCGAACGCGGCGTAAGGCGCGACGGTCGTGAGGACCGAAGGAACCACGGGAGCGAAGGACTGCTGGATGAAGAACCCGCCCGCCAGCGCGGACTGGGCTCCACTCAGAATCATCGCCCACTGCGCCCCATAGGCGCGCCAGCGGCGAACGCCCGCCAGCAGTTGAAGCAGGCCCGCCAGGATGGCCCAGGCCCCGAACAGTTGAAGCACTCGGGCCATATCGACCTGCATCAACAGGGCGACGCCGAGCGCGACGACGGCGCTGACTCCCAGGTTCAGGGCCTGGGCCGGATTCGCGCGCAGGCCGCCGTTCGCCAAGGCGTCCCGCGCGTTCGCGACGGCGTCCCACGCCGGATAGAGGACCAGAAGCACGCCTCCGATGAGGGGATTGGCCCCGCCGATGGTGAAGGCCGCCGCGACCCAGGCGGCGGAGACGCCCGCCCTGAGGAAGTAGTAGCGGGTCAATGCGGCGGCGCGTTCGGGGCTGGGAGCGGGGGCGGCCATGCGAAATCCTTGGGGATGAGGAAGCGGGGAGGGTGTGATATGCTGCGACATAATATGTCTTGACATATAATAACTATCGAGGTGGCTCGCCTCTGTCCAGGGATTATATGTCGCGATATGTTTTGAGGCGGCCCGGATTCGCTTCGGGAGCCGTCTGAGGAGTCGTTTTGCCCAATCCTGCCCCAACCCTGACCCTGGACCAGCAGCTCTGCTTCTCGCTGTACGGGGCGAGCATGGCGATCAATCGCGCCTACAAACCGCTGCTGGACGCGCTGGAGATCACCTATCCCCAGTATCTGGTGCTCGGCGCCCTTTGGGAGGCCGACGGCCTGACCATCGGCGAGATCGCGGGCAGGCTGGGGCTGGATTCAAGCAATGTGACGCCTCTGGTGAAGCGGATGGAGGGAGCCGGCCTGGTGTCCCGCATCCGCAATCCGGCCGATGAACGTCAGGTGGTCGTGCGCCTTACGAACGCGGGGCGGGACATGCAGGCGCGCAGCACCTGTCTCGGCGAGACCCTGTTCGCCTCCGCCGGCCTCAGCGTCCAGAAGCTGGTGCAGCTGAACAAGGATGTTCAGGCGTTCCGGGACTCGGTGGCCCGTTTCGTCGCCGATCGTCCTCATAGCTGAGGTGCGGCGCCTCCGGTTAGCACCCTGTTAACCACACTCCCGGCATTTCTTGCCCAGTTCGGCTGCGCGTCCTGCGGCCTGTGGAGCGTGGAATGAACGGCGCGGAAGTTCTGGATGTGGGCCGCGACGCCTTGTGGCTGACGATCCAGCTGTGCGCGCCGATCCTTCTGGTCGGGCTGGTCGTCGGCGTGGTCATCGGCCTGGTGCAGGCCCTGACGCAGATCCAGGAGCAGACCCTGATCTACGCGCCCAAGATCATCGCCATCTTCATCTCCCTGCTGCTGTTTCTGCCGCTGATGGGCGCCCTGCTGGGCGGCTTCATGCGCACGATCGCCGCCCGCATCGCCGGCATGTGACCGGCCGGTGGAGCCCTGGGCCACTTCTGATCAGGTCTGGCAAGGCGCGCTGATCTTTGCGCGGATCGGCTCCGTGCTGCTGATGCTGCCCGGCGTCGGCGAAAGCTATGTGCCGCCGCGCATCCGCCTGGCCTTCGCCCTCGTCGTGACCCTGGCCCTGTGGCCGGTGGTGGCGGGCGCGCTTCCGGCCCTGCCGCAGACCCTGGGCGCCATGGCCGGCTGGATCATCCGTGAGGTCATCGTGGGCCTGATGATCGGCGCCCTGCTGCGCAGCTTCCTGACCGCCCTGTCGACGGCGGGCGAGATCGTCTCGCTACAGACCACCCTCAGCTTCGCCCAGACGGCCAACCCGCTGCAGGCCCAGCCCGGTTCGACCATCTCGGCCTTCCTGATGCTGCTGGGCACGACGCTGATCTTCGCGACCAACACCCATCACCTGTTCATCGCGGGCCTGGTCGGCTCCTACGAGCTGATTGCTCCGGCCAGACCTCTGGTCACCGGCGACTTCGCCACCCTGGCGATCCGCACGCTGGGCGACAGTTTCGCGCTGGGCGTCCAGCTGTCGGCGCCGCTGCTGGTCTTCGCCCTGATCTTCAACCTCGCCTCGGGGCTGGTCGGGCGGGTCATGCCCCAGTTCCAGGTCTTCTTCGCCGCGGCTCCGCTCAGCGTCATCCTGGGCCTGTCGATCTTCGCCCTAAGCCTCGGCGTGCTCGGCACGGTCTTCATCGACCGCTACCGGGCGCTGGCCCAGATCTTCGCGGGAGGCGCCGGTGGCTGAAGGCGCCGATCCCGAGTCGAAGACAGAAGAGGCGACACCGCGAAAACTAGCGGACGCGCGAAAGAAGGGTGATGTCGCCAAGTCCATGGACGTGGGCTCGGCCGCGTCCCTGCTCGGCGCCTCGGCGGTCCTGCTGGGGATGGGGGGCTATTTCGCGACCTCGATGGCCGAGCAGCTGCTGCCCTTCATCGCCGCGCCGCACACCATGCTGGGCGGGCTGGAGACGGGCGCCGGCGTCGAGATCGGCGCCCAGGCCCTGTGGGCCATCGCCCCCTTCCTCGGCGCGGTCATGCTGGCCACCATCATCGGCGGGGCGGGCGGCAACCTGGCTCAGTCCGGCATCATGTTCACCGCCGAAAAGCTGAAGCCGCAGTGGGAGCGCGTCAGCCCCATGGCGGGGTTCAAGCGGATCTTCGGCCCGGATGGCCTGGTGCAGTTCATCAAGACCTTCCTCAAGCTGATCGCCGTCGGAGCCATCTGCTGGATGGTGATGAAGCCGCATATCCGGGAGTTCGAGAACCTGGCGGCCATGCCGCCCGCCGCCATCCTGCCGCTGGCCCGCGACCTGGCCATCGCCCTGATGAGCGCGGCCCTGATCTTCCTCAGCTTCACCGCCGGCGCCGACTATCTGTGGCAGCGCTACCGCTTCAACGAGCGGATGAAGATGTCCAAGGAAGAGCTGAAGGAAGACTACAAGCAGTCCGAGGGCGACCCGCACGTCAAGGCCAAGCTGAAGCAGATCCGGGCCCAGCGCAGCCGCCAGCGGATGATGCAGAACGTGCCCAAGGCCACGGTCATCGTCACCAACCCGACCCACTATTCGGTCGCCCTGCGCTACGAGCCCACCGAGGGCGACGCCGCGCCGGTCTGCGTGGCCAAGGGCGTCGACGCCCTGGCTCTGCGGATCCGCGAGCTCGCGCGCGAGCACAATGTGCCGATCATCGAGAACGTGCCGCTGGCCCGCGCCCTTTACGCCGCCGTCGATGTGGACGAGACGATCCCGCGCGAGCATTTCGAAGCCGCCGCGAAAGTGATCGGCTTCGTCATGGGGCAGCGCAAGAAACGCTGATTGGTCAACGTCCTTAACGCGGCGTTTACCACGCGCCCGGCATTTTCTGCCCAGCGGGTCGTTCCAGAGTCGCGTGAGTATCGGGGCTAGAGCGCGTGGGCGGCTTCACGGCGGCGTTGCAGAGATTCGGGATCGGTCGACTGACCGTGGTGCTGGGCGTCGCCGCCGGCGTCGCGGCCATGCTGGTCTTCGTCATGCTGCGGATCGGCCAGGCGCCGGATGCGCTGCTGTATTCCAACCTCGACCTGCGCGAAGCCTCGGAAGTCACCACGGCGCTGGACGGCGCCGGCATCAAATACAGCTCCAAGGGCGACGGCTCGACCATCTTCGTCAACCGCGACCAGGTGGGCGAAGCCCGCATGCTGGTGGCGGGCAAGGGGCTCGTGACCTCCGGCAGCGTCGGCTACGAGATCTTCGACAACCAGTCGGTGCTGGGTCAGACCGAATTCCAGCAGAACCTCAACGAAAAGCGCGCCCTCGAAGGCGAGCTGGCCCGCACGATCCAGACCATGCGCGGCATCCAGTCGGCGCGGGTCATGATCGCCCTGCCGCGCCGCGAACTGTTCCAGTCCCAGGCCGCCGAGCCCACGGCCGCCGTGGTCGTCGGCGTGACGGGCGGCCAGCTGACCGGCGCCCAGGTCCAGGCCATCCGCAACGTCGTCGCCTCCTCGGTGCCCAATATGAAGCCTGAGAAGGTCACCCTGACCGACACTTCGAACCGCACCCTCGCGGCCGGAAACGCCGGCGAGGGCTTCAGCTCCGCGTCGGCGGAAGAGGCGCGCGGCCAGACCGAGTCCCAGCTTCAGGCGCGCATCAAGGATATCGTCGAGGGCGTCGTGGGCGTCGGCGGCGCGCGGGTGCAGGTCACCGCCGAGATCGACCACGCCCGCTCCACCACTCAGGAGCAGCGCTACGATCCGGACGGCCAGGTCGTCCGCTCGACCTCGACCAACGGCTCGGAGAGCCAGGACACCACCGGCGCGACCGACGGTGGCGCGACGGCGACCAACAACATTCCGGGCGGTCAGGCTCCGGGCCTGACTCCGCAGGGCTCGCGCGACACCCAGAACACCGAGACCACCAACTACGAGATCTCCAACACCACCACGACCACGGTGAAGGAAGCCGGAGAGATCAAGAAGCTGGCCGTCTCGGTCGCGGTCGACGGCAAGTGGACCCCGGGCGCCAACGGCGGCGAGCCGACCTATGCGGCGCGCACCGCCGAGGAGATCGCCCAGATCAAGTCCCTGGTCGCCGCCGCCGTCGGCATCGACGAGAGCCGGGGCGACAAGATCGAGGTGCTGAACGTCCGCTTCAACCGCGATGTCGCGGCCGCGGGCGGCGAGGAGGGCGGCTCGCCCCTGTTCAACTTCACCAAGAACGACCTGATGCGCGGCGTGGAGTTGCTGGTGCTGCTGATCACCGGCCTGCTGCTGATCTTCTTCGTCCTGCGTCCGCTGCTGAAGGCCGCCACGGGCGGCGCCGGCGCGGGCGCGGGCGGCCAGCCGCAACTGGCCGGGCCCGGCGGCCAGCCGGTCACCTCGCTGCAGACCACCATCGTGGGCGGCGCGGGCTCCGCCCTGCCGCAACTGGGCGGTCCGTCCGAGATGGACCAGCGGCTCGACATCGCCCGGATCGAGGGCCAGGTGAAGGCGTCGTCGGTCAAGAAGGTCGCCGACTTCGTGGAGAAGCACCCGGAGGAATCGACCTCGATCCTCCGCAGCTGGGTGCATGAAGGCTGATGTCCGGCGCCCGCATGGTCACCAAGAAGCCTGCTGTCGATGACATCAGGAAACTGACCGGCCCCGAGAAGGCGGCCGTCATCCTGCTGTCGCTGGGCGAGGACCACACCAAGCTGTGGCAGGGGCTGGACGAGGAGGAGATCAAGGAGATCTCCCAGGCCATGGCCTCGCTGGGCACCGTCAGCGCGAGCGTCGTCGAGGAGCTGCTGGTCGAGTTCGTCTCGGGCATGAGCGGCTCGGGCGCGGTCATGGGCAGCTATGAGCAGACCCAGAAGCTGCTGGCCTCCTTCATGCCGGGCGATCGCGTCGACGCCCTGATGGAGGAAATCCGCGGGCCCGCCGGCCGGACCATGTGGGACAAGCTCGGCAATGTGAACGAGGCCGTTCTCGCCAACTATCTGAAGAACGAATACCCGCAGACCGTCGCGGTGATCCTGTCTAAGATCAAACCTGACCACGCCGCCCGCGTGCTGACCAGCCTGCCCGAGGACTTCGCCCTGGAATGCGTGCAGCGGATGCTGCGCATGGAGCCGGTGCAGCGCGACATCCTGGACAAGATCGAGCAGACCCTTCGCACCGAGTTCATGTCGAACCTGGCGCGCACGTCCAAGCGCGACAGCCACGAGCTGATGGCCGACATCTTCAACAGCTTCGACCGCCAGACCGAGGCCCGCTTCATCGGCGCGCTGGAAGAGCGCAACCGTGAGGCCGCCGAGCGCATCCGCGCGCTGATGTTCGTGTTCGAGGACCTGGCCAAGCTGGATCCGGGCGGCATCCAGACCCTGCTGCGCGCGGTCGAGAAGGATTCGCTGGGGCTGGCCCTGAAGGGCGCCTCCGAGACCCTGCGCGAACTGTTCTTCTCCAACATGTCCGAGCGCGCGGCCAAGATCATGCGCGAAGACATGGAGTCGATGGGCCCGGTCCGTCTGAAGGACGTCGATCAGGCCCAGATGGCCATGGTTCAGGTCGCCAAGGATCTCGCCGCCAAGGGCGAGATCATGCTGGTCGGCCAGGGCGGCGACGACGAGTTGATTTACTGACATGAGCGCGCAACCCGAAACGAAAGCCTTCTTCTTCGACACCGAGTTCGACGCCGGCGGCGAGGTCGTGCGCGGTTCGAGCTGGCGTCCGACCAAGCGCGCCTGGACCCAGGGCGAGGTCGAGGCGCTGGTGGCGCAGGCTTCGGTGGAGGCGCGCGAGACGGCGCTGGCCGAGATCGCCAGCATCCAGGCCATGGCCCTGTCGAGCATCGGTCAGGCGCTCGAGGCCGCGGCGCCGGCCCTGACCCAGATCGCCCAGGCTCACCGCGAACAGTCGGCCGAGCTGGCCATGGCCGCCGCCCGGGTCGTCGCCGCCGCCGCTCTGGATCGCTTCCCGGAGGCGCCGTTGCAGGCTGCGCTGGAAGCCCTGGGGCAGGAGATCGACGCCTCGCCGCGCCTGGTCATCCGCACCGGCGACCTGACCGACGAGACCCGCGCCCGTCTGCAGCAGCTGGGCGCCGACGCGGGCTTCTCGGGCATCGTCGCCTTCCGCGATGAGCCGGGCCTGCCCCCGGCCGCCTTCCGCCTGGAATGGGCCGACGGACGCGCCGACTTCGATCCCGCCGACGCTTTCGCCCGCATGGCCGAAGCGCTGAACTCCGCCCTGGCCGCCGAGGCCGGGCACGCTGAAACCCTGAACGGGAGGTCCTGATGGCGACCGACACCATGGCGTTGGAGGAGTTTCCGGACTCCACCGCCCTCGCAGAACATGAAGAGCACACCGACAAGACCGCGCACGATCTCGCGCCGGTCTTCGACGTGCCCGTCAACATCTCCGCCGTGCTGGGCAAGGCCCACATGTCCGTGGCCCAGCTGCTGAAGCTGAATCGCGGCAGCGTGCTGGAGCTGGACCGCAAGGTCGGGGAGGCGATCGACATCTTCGTCAACAACCGTCTCGTCGCCCGCGGCGAGGTGGTGGTGGTCGAGGACCGTCTGGGCGTGACCATGACGGAAATCATCAAGATCGAGGACAGCAACGCCTGACGGTGTTGCACCCGGACCCGCGGAGCGGACCGGTGCGTAGGATTTGAAGGAGAAGACCCATGCGGCTTCTGGTGGTTGGCAGGCTCAGCGGACAGCTGGCGACGGCGGTGAAGATGGCCATGGCGCACGGCGCCAAGGTCCAGCACGTCGAGCGCGGCGATCAGGCAACGGAGCAACTGCGTCGCGGGCAGGGGGCCGACCTGCTGATGGTCGATTACCGCGTGGACATCGCCGCCCTGATCGCGGCCAACGAGAACGAGCGCATCCACGTGCCGGTGGTGGCCTGCGGCGTCGACGCCGACGCCACGGACGCGGCCAACGCCATCCGCGCGGGGGCCAAGGAGTTCATCCCCCTGCCGCCGGAAGCCGACCTGATTGCGGCGGTGCTGTCGGCGGTCGCTGACGACGAGCGCCCGATGATCTCGGCCGATCCGTCGATGAAGCACGTGATCCAGCTGGCCGACCAGGTCGCGCGCTCGGAAGCCTCGATCCTGATCACCGGCGAAAGCGGCGTCGGTAAGGAAGTCATGGCCCGCTACCTGCACAGCGGGTCCAAGCGCGCCGACCGCCCCTTCATCAGCGTCAACTGCGCGGCCATCCCGGACAATCTGCTGGAGTCGGAACTGTTCGGGCATGAGAAGGGGGCCTTCACGGGCGCCCTGGCCCGCCGCATCGGCAAGTTCGAGGAAGCCGACGGCGGCACCCTGCTGCTGGACGAAATCAGTGAAATGGACGTGCGCCTGCAGGCCAAGCTGCTGCGCGCCATCCAGGAGCGCATCATCGACCGCGTCGGCGGCACCAAGCCCGTTCCGGTCAACATCCGCATCATCGCCACGTCCAACCGCGACCTGGCCCGCTCGGTCAGCGAGGGGACCTTCCGGGAAGACCTGCTGTACCGCCTGAACGTCGTGAACCTGCGCCTGCCGGCGCTGCGGGAGCGTCCGGGCGACATCGCGGCCCTGGCCGACCACTTCGTCAAGAAATACGCCGCCGCCAACGGCGTGCCGGTGCGTCCGATCTCGGCCGAAGCCAAGCGCGCCCTGACCACCCACCGCTGGAACGGCAACGTCCGCGAGCTGGAGAACGCCATGCACCGCGCGGTGCTGCTGGCGGTCGGGCCCGAGATCGACGTCGAGGCCATCCGCCTGCCGGACGGCCAGCCGCTGACCGCCGGCGCCTATGGCGCGGCCGCTGCTGACGCCGGCCCCGCCGCCCGCGCGGCCCACGCCGCCGACGTCGTCACCCGCTCGCACGTCGGCCAGACCGTCGCGCAGATGGAGAAGACCCTGATCCTCGACACCCTGTCGCACTGCCTGGGCAACCGCACCCACGCGGCCAACATCCTGGGCATCTCGATCCGAACCCTGCGCAACAAGCTGAACGAATACGCCGACGAGGGCACGTCGATCCCGGCGCCCCAGTCGGGCGTCGCCTCCAGCGGCTACGCGGCCGCCTGATCCATGACCACGGGAACGGACCGCAGAAGCGTCCTGACCGGCCTCGGCGCGCTGGCTGTGGCCGCGTGCGGGCCCTCGCCTGAAGCGGCGGCTGGCCCTCAGTCGGACACGCCCCACAGGCTCGCCGGCCCGCCGCGGCAACTCGACCTCTCCGGCCTGGAAGCCACCTATGGCGGACGGATCGGCCTTGATGGCGTGGACACCACGAACCGTCGTCGCGTGGTCTGGCGCAGCAGTGAGCGGTTCGTCTACTGCTCGACCTTCAAGATGTACCTGGCCGCCGCGACGCTGCTGAGGGTGCAGGCCGGTCACGAACGTCTGGATCGGGCGATCCCGATCACCCGCGCCGACATGCTCAACCATGCCCCCACCACGGAGCCGGCGGTCGGTTCGACCCTGACGGTCCAGCAACTGATGCAGGGGACGGTTGAGCTCAGCGACAACCCCGCCGCCAACATCCTGATCCGCGAGATGGGGGGGCTGGACGCTCTGCGCGCCTTCTACCGGGGCATCGGCGACGACAGCACGCGCGTCGATCGGCTTGAGCCGGAAATGAACCGTCTGGACGGCGACAAGGACACGATTACGCCGGCCCAGTCCGTGGACAACATCGAGCGTCTGCTGGTCTCGGCCGAGACTCCGCTGAGCCCAAGCTCGAAGGCTCTCCTGACCCGCTGGATGATCGACACTCCCACCGGTCCGGGCCGGATCAAGGCGGGCGTTCCCGCCGGTTGGACCGTGGCGCACAAGACCGGCACCGGCGGCTATGGTCCGACCAACGACATCGGCGTGCTTACGCCCCCGTCCGGCGCGCCGATCACGCTGGCGATCTACTACCACGCCGACCGCTCTTCATCATCGGAGCAGAACGAAGCGGTCATCGCCGAGGCGACCCGCATCACGCTGAAGGCGCTCGGCCATGACTGACGCTCCCGTCCTGATGAAGGACGGCTACGCCCGTCCCACCGCGCTGGACATGCGCGGCTGGCTGATGCGCGGCGAGGTGCTGATGGCCGTCGGCGTGATCGGCGTGATCATGCTGCTGATCCTGCCGGTGCCGAAATTCCTGCTGGACCTGCTGCTGGCCATTTCGCTGGTCTCGTCCGTGCTGATCCTGATGACGGCCGTGATGATGAAGCGGCCGCTGGACTTCGCCATCTTCCCGACGGTGCTGCTGGTCTCGACCCTGTTCCGTCTGGGCCTGAACCTGGCCTCGACGCGCCTGATCCTGACCCATGGGCAGGAGGGGCACGCCTCCGCCGGTCAAGTCATCGCCGCCTTCGGCGAGCTGATGATGGGCGGCAATTTCATCATCGGGGTGATCATCTTCGCGATCATCCTGGTGGTGAACTTCGTGGTCATCACCAAGGGTTCGACCCGGATCGCGGAAGTGTCCGCCCGCTTCACCCTGGACTCCATGCCGGGCAAGCAGATGGCCATCGACGCCGACCTGTCGTCCGGCCTGATCACCGAAGACCAGGCCAAGCTGCGCCGCAAGGAGCTGGAGCAGGAATCGACCTTCTTCGGGGCCATGGACGGTGCGTCCAAATTCGTGCGCGGCGACGCCGTGGCCGGCCTGATCATCACCTTCATCAACGCCATCGGCGGCATCCTGATCGGCGTCATCTCGCACGGCATGCCGATCAGCGAGGCGGCCAACACCTATATCCAGCTGACCATCGGCGACGGCCTGGTGACCCAGGTCCCGGCCATCATCATCTCGATCGCCGCCGGCTTCCTGGTGTCCAAGGCGGGCGTCGAGGGCACGGCGGACAAGGCCTTCGTCAGCCAGCTGGCCACCAATCCCGTCAGCCTGGGCGTCGTCTCGGCCGCCTCGGCCCTGATCGGCGTCATCCCCGGCATGCCGCTGATCCCCTTCATGGCCCTGGCGGCGGGGGCGGGCTTCATGGCTTGGCGGCTGGGCCGCCAGCGGCTCAAGCCTCAGCCGACAGAAGCCGAGATCGCCCAGGCTGCAGCCGGTCCCAAGGAGGATGTCGAGGAGCCCATCGGCACCGCCCTGACCATCGACGAGGTCAAGATCGAGCTGGGCTATTCCCTGCTGTCGCTGATCAACGATCTGGAGGGCCGCCGCCTGACGGACCAGGTCCGCGCCCTGCGCCGTTCGTTGGCCCAGGAGTACGGCTTCGTCATGCCGTCGGTGCGCATCCTGGACAACATGCGGCTGGGCACCCAAGGCTATGCGATCCGGATCAAGGAGATGGAGGCCGGGACCGGCGAGGTGCGCCTGGGCTCCCTCATGGCCATGGATCCGGCCGGCCGTCAGGTCGAGCTGCCGGGCGAGCACACGCGCGAGCCCGCCTTCGGCCTGCCCGCCACCTGGATCGACGAAAGCCTGCGCGAGGAAGCGACCTTCCGCGGCTACACCATCGTCGATCCGTCGACGGTGCTGACCACCCACCTGACCGAGATCCTCAAGGAGAACATGGCCGACCTGCTCTCCTACGCCGAGGTGCAGAAGCTGCTGAAGGAACTGGGCACGGAAGAGAAGAAGCTGGTCGACGAACTGATCCCCTCGGTGGTCACCGTCACCACCCTGCAGCGCGTCCTGCAGTCCCTGCTGCGCGAGAAGGTCTCGATCCGCGACCTGGCCGCCATTCTGGAGGGGCTGGCCGAGGCCGCGCCGCACACCAGCTCGGTCACCACCCTGGTCGAGCACGTCCGCGCCCGTCTGGCCCGCCAGCTGTGCTGGCAGCACAAGGGCGACGACGGCGCCCTGCCCATCGTCACCCTGTCGCCCGAGTGGGAAGCCGCCTTCGCCGAAAGCCTGATCGGCCCCGGGGAAGACAAGCAACTGGCCATGGCCCCCTCGCGCCTGCAGGACTTCATCCGCGCTGTCCGCGACGTGTTCGAGCGGGCCGCCATGGCGGGCGAGACGGCGGTGCTGCTGACCGGGCCGCAGGTGCGGCCCTACGTGCGCTCCATCATCGAGCGCTTCCGCGGCCAGACCGTGGTCATGAGCCAGAACGAGGTGCACCCCAAGGCGCGCCTGCGGACCATCGGCTCGGTCTAGATCAGTCCACCGAGACCCAGCCGCCGGCCGAGGCGTTGCGGGCCACGTCGTTGGCGGGGCGGGCGATCAGGCCGGACTGGGTGATCCACACGTCGTAGCGCGCCCCGTCGGCCATCGGCATATAGGCCGCGCCGCCGTACAGGGTGTCCACGGCGTCGACGTACTTGCGGTACTTCCGCGCCGTATCCCAGGTGCTGATCTTCCACGGCAGGCCGTTGTCCGCCTCGGTCATCGACAGCGGATGCACGCTGCGCTCGGCGTTGATCTCCTGCTGGATGGACTGATAACGGCCTGACAGGCGGTCCAGCCGGTACTGGGTGTTCAGGCCCAGGACATTGGCCCACGGCTTCCATTTCAGGACCTGGGCCTCGATGCGCCATTCGTCGCCGTGCAGTGGATACAGATTGGTCGCCGCCGGCATGTTCTCGCCATTGCCAGGCTGGATGACGGTGGCTTCGTAATACTGGGGGCCCAGCTGGCGGGTGGTGATGGTCGCCACCGGCCGCTCATAGACCAGCCGCGAATAGGTCTGGATGTCCAGCGCCAGCAGCGCCGCGATCGCCGCCACGGCCATGAAGCCGGCTCCGCCGACGCCGCCCAGGAAGCCGGAGACGAGTTTGCCCCGGAACAGGGCCCCCAGGCCCCTGAACAAGAGCACCAGGCCGATCAGTCCCACGACCGCCGGTACGATCCACCACCACCAGACCATTTGCGCCTCTTCCCCCGAACAAGACCCGACGATCTTTACCCTAAATCCTCAACTCGGCGAGAGTTTCTCCCTGCGCGCGACTGGACAGGGCAAAGCGCGACGCTAATGCTCGTATCCGATGAGTTCGGCGTTGCGCGACACGCTTGAGGCCCTGGGCCAGTTTTTGCGGACGCCGACCCTGGGTCGTCGGGTCGCGGGCCTTCTCGCGCTCGCGATTGTCCTGCTGCTGGCCAGCAACGCGGCCACCTTCGTGATGATCCGCCGCACGGCGACCTTCAACGACGAGGTCGAGAAGGCGCAACTGCTGCGCCGCCAGACGCGGACGGTGCTGATCCGGCTGATCGACGCCGAGACCGGGCAACGGGGCTTCCTGCTGACGGGAAACACCGAATACCTCGAGATCAACGACGAGGCCTCCCGCGACCTGCCGAACATCCTGGCCGAGCTGACCGAGCTGTCGCGCGGTGATCCGGACATCGAGCCCCGCGTCGTCCACCTGCGCCAGCTGGCGGAGACCAAGGACGCCGAGCTGGAACGGACCATCGTCATGGCGCGCACCGGGCGTCTGGGGCAGGCCCTCGGGGTGGTGCGCGGCAATGAGGGCAAGGCGACGATGGACGCCTTCCGCAGCGAGGCGTCCAGCATCGACGAGATTCTGGATACCCGGATGCAGTTCCGGACCCGCCAGTCCGAATGGGCCGGCAGCATCACGGTTCTGGTCAACGCCATCGGCGGCGTGCTGATCATCGTCCTCGCCGGCGTCAGCGCCTGGCTGATCCGCCGCTATGTGGCCGAGATCCAGGCCGCCCGGGACGCTGTGCATCGCATGAACGCGGGCCTGGAAGCCAAGGTCCGCGAGCGAACCTCGGACCTGACCCGCGCCAACGAGGAAATCCAGCGCTTCGCCTATATCGTCAGCCACGACCTGCGCGCGCCCCTGGTCAACGTCATGGGTTACACCTCCGAGCTGGAACAGGTCGGCAAGGTCATCGACAAGGCGATCGTCGAGGCCGAGAGCCGCCGGAAGGTGGACCCTGAGATCATCGTGGCCGTCCGCGAGGACATGCCGGAGGCCATCGGCTTCATCCGCGCCTCGACCGAGAAGATGGACCGGCTGATCAACGCCATCCTGAAGTTGTCCCGCGAAGGCCGCCGGACGCTGGTCCCCGAACTGCTGGACATGACGCAGATGGTGCGGGGCATCGCCGACAGCGTCCGCCACCAGACCGAGTCCGCCGATGCCGAGGTCGTCGTGGAGCCCCTGCCCCGGCTGGACAGCGATCGGCTGTCGGTCGAGCAGGTGTTCGGCAACCTGATCGACAACGCCGTCAAATACCTCGAGCAGGGCCGCCCGGGCCGCATCGTCGTTTCGGGAGAGGTGCAGGGCGACTGGAACGTCTACCGCATTGAGGACAACGGCCGGGGCATCTCGCCCAAGGATCACGAGCGCATCTTCGAGCTGTTCCGCCGGTCGGGCCGCCAGGATCGGGCTGGCGAAGGCCTGGGACTGGCGTTCGTGCGCAACAGTGTTCGCCGCCTCGGCGGTGATATCGCAGTGGATTCAGAGCTCGGAAAGGGCTCGACATTCACTCTCAAATTCCCCACACGCCTGACCCTTGCCGGCCCCGGAGATTATTGATGAGCAGTTCCGTCAAGATCGTCATGATCGAGGATGATCTCGGTCACGCCAAGCTGATCGAAAAGAATATCCGCCGCGCCAACATCGCCAATGATATCGCGCACTTCGCCGACGGCAGCTCCGCCCTGGACTATCTGTTCAGCGCCCCCGTCAAGGCCAACGGGCCGCTGCTGATCCTGCTGGACCTGAACCTGCCGGACATGTCGGGCACGGACATTCTGGAGAAGGTCAAGAACGACGAGCGACTGCGCCGCGCGCCGGTGGTCGTCCTGACCACCACGGACGACAAGGTCGAGATCCAGCGCTGCTACGATCTGGGCTGCAACGTCTACATCACCAAGCCGGTCGACTACGAAAGCTTTGCGGGAGCTATCCGCCAGCTCGGGCTTTTCCTGTCCGTCATGCAGGCGCCGGAGATCGAGTGAAGACCCACGGGGAGGTCATCCGCCTGCTCTACATCGACGATGACCGCGGACTGTCGCGGTTGGTCGAGAAGGAGCTCGGGCGTCACGGCTACGCCGTTTCCTGCGCCCCCGACGGGGATGCGGGGCTGAACCTTCTCATCACGCGTCCGGGCGATTTCGACGCCGTCGCCCTGGACCACTACATGCCCGGCCGCGACGGGCTGGACGTATTGCCGGACATCGTCGCTCTGACCGACCCGCCGCCGGTGGTCTATGTGACCGGAGCCCAGGAGGGGCGTATCGCCGTCGCCGCCCTGCGCGCCGGCGCCGCCGACTACGTCATCAAGGACGTGTCCGAGGACTTCACCGCCCTGCTGCGCAACGCGGTCGAGGAAGCGGTGCGGCGCCGCCGCCTGCAGCGCGAGCATGACGAGGCGCAGGAACAGGTCCGCCTCGCCCGCGACCGCGCCGAGGCCATGCTGCGCGAGGTCAACCATCGTGTCGGCAACTCGCTGCAGCTGGTGTCCAGCTTCATGTCGCTACAGCTGCGCCACCTCGCCGATGAGGGCGCCCGGGCGGCGCTGAAGGAATCCCAGGCCCGCATCGAGGCCGTCGCCCACGTCCACCGCCGCCTCTACACCTCGGGCGACATGACCTCCGTGGACATGGACGAGTACCTGAAGGGCCTGATCGACGAGCTGGGCAAGTCGGTGGGACCGGGCGCGGGCTCGCCCGCCATCACGCTTGAGGTCGAGCCCCTGCGCGTGTCGACCGATCAGGCGGTTTCCCTTGGCGTGGTGGTCACCGAGCTGGTCACCAATGCGGTGAAGTACGCCTACGCGCCCGGACAAGGGGGCGAGATCCGCGTCATCCTGCGCGCCGACGCTGACGGCCGCGCCCTGCTGACCGTCGAGGACGACGGCCCGGGCATGGGTGACGGCTCCCCCAAGGGCACCGGTCTGGGCGGCAAGATCATCTCGGCCATGGCCTCGGGCCTGCGTTCGACGGTCGAGTTCGACCGGGCGCACAAGGGCGTTCGCGCGCGCCTGGCCTTCGATCTCTGACATGACCGCCGCCTTGCAGTTCGGCGTTGCGGAGCCTGGGCTCGACTATGTCCTGCGCCCCACCGCCTTCGGCCTGGTTTTCCACGACGGCAAGCTGGCCTGTGTTCGGGTCGATCGCGGCGAGGGCAGCTATTACGACCTGCCGGGCGGCGCGGTGGACGGCGACGAGAACGAGGAACAGGCGCTGATCCGCGAGTTCGTGGAGGAGACGGGCATGACCGTTCGCCCCTTCGCCCGCATCGCCGAGGCCTCCCAGTTCTTCCGTAAATCGACCGGCGAGCCTCTCAACAACACCGGCGGCTACTGGATCGCCGAACAGGTCTCGCTGGATCCCTCGGCCAAGGTCGAGGCGGATCATGAGCTGGTCTGGCTGCATCCGCACACCGCCCTGAACGAGCTGCGCCACGACGCCCATGCCTGGGCGGTGGCGGCGTGGTTGCGGCGCAAGACCATTTTTGCTTCAGGTCGGATCGACCTGAATCCAAAAAATGGTCCAGCATCAAACTGGAGCGAAATCTGAGCCGAGCTGGACAGCGTCCAGCTCAACCGATTTCGCTCTAGGGCTGATCTCCGTACGGTCCCGCACACTGTGACGCGGGCGGGAACATCGCTCCGCCTTCGCCCGTTCTCCTATCGAAGCGCCGTCCTCCCCTCGGCGCTCTTCCAAGGAGACTCTGATGCCCGATCAAGACCGTATCGACGGCGCCGCCAAGAACATCGGCGGCAAGGCCAAGGAACTCGCCGGCAAGATCACCGGCGACGAAAAGCTGAAAGCGGAAGGCAAGGCCGACCAGGCCGCCGGCAAGATCCAGAACGCCGTCGGTGGCCTCAAGGACACCCTGCGCGGCGACAAGCGCAGCTAGGACCGTCCGATCCTGCATTTCGAAGCGCCGCGTTCCCTCGGGGAGCGCGGCGTTCGCGTATCCGCCTGAGGGGAGTCAGTCGCGGCGGCCGAGGTTGATCTTCAGGCCTTCTTCGCGAACCTCCCGGCCGCCGACCGTGCATTCCTCGCGGAAAGCGACCGCGCCCTGGTTCGTGACGGCGGGTCGGGTTGTGCAGTTCCGGTCGCTCAGATCCGGGCCGGCGGGCACGCTGCGGCTCGGCGCGCCGCACTGCATCGCATAGCGGTCGCCGGCCGCTTCCTGGCGGCAGTTGTCCGGCGATCCGCTGGGGCGCAGGCCGGCGGGCAGGGCGTCGCCGAGATTGGCGGCCAGGGCGAGGCGCACGCGGCTTTGGCATGCCTCCATCGGCTCCGAGGCCGCGCGGATCAGGGGGCTGCATTCCGAGCGCTCATAGCCGAAAGGATCGGCGCGGGCCCAGTCAGGAATCGCGGGGGCGGCGGCTGTCGCGGTCACGGCGGGAGCGGGCTCCGCGGGCGCGGTCCAGACGACCGGGCCGGGCGCGGCCTGTTGCAGCATCAGGGCGGAAAGCACGGCGGCGGTCAGCATGGGAGGAGCCTCCGAAATGTACGGCCCCACGCTAGCCTATTTCGCCAGCGCCCGCATCGCCTTCTCCAGCCCGTCCAGCGTCAGCGGATACATGCGTTCGTCGATGACATCGCGGATCAGGCCCACGGACGCCGAATAGTTCCAGTACCGCTCCGGCGACGGGTTCAGCCACGCCACCTTGTCCCACTGCTGCGTGGCCCGCTTCAGCCAGACCGCGCCGGCCTCCTCGTTCCAGTGCTCGACCGAGCCGCCGGGCATGGTCACCTCATAGGGGCTCATGGTCGCGTCGCCGACGAAGATGGCGCGCCAGTCGGCGGGGTATTTGTTCAGCACCTCCCAGGTCGGGATCTTCTCGGCGTGCCGGCGCCGGTTGTCCTTCCACACGCCCTCGTAGAGGCAGTTGTGGAAATAGAAGAATTCCAGGTGCTTGAACTCGGTCTTCGCCGCCGAGAACAGCTCCTCGCACATCTTCACATGGGCATCCATCGAGCCGCCGATGTCGAGGAACAGCAGCACCTTGATCGTGTTGCGCCGCTCGGGCCGCATGTGGATGTCCAGCCAGCCCTGGCGCGCCGTACCGTCGATGGTGGCGTCCATGTCCAGCTCGTCCGCCGCGCCCTGGCGGGCGAAGCGACGCAGGCGGCGCAGGGCGACCTTGATGTTGCGCGTGCCCAGCTCGACCTGGTCGTCCAGGTTCTTGTACTCGCGCTTCTCCCAGACCTTCACGGCCCGGCCCTGCTTGCCGGGGCCGCCGATGCGCACGCCTTCGGGATTGTAGCCGCCGTGGCCGAAGGGGCTGGTCCCGCCCGTGCCGACCCATTTGCTGCCGCCCTCGTGCCGGCCCTTCTGTTCTTCCAGACGCTCTTTCAGCGTCTCCATCAGCTTTTCGAAGCCGCCCATGGCCTCGATCTGGGCCTTCTCCTCGTCTGAGAGGAATTTCTCGTTCAGCAGCCGCAGCCAGTCCTCGGGCAGGTCGGTGGTCAGGTCCTCGCCCGCGCCGACCGTCTCGATCCCCGCGAACACCTTGCCGAACACCTGGTCAAAGCGGTCGTAGTGCTTCTCGTCCTTGACCAGAACGGCGCGCGACAGGTGGTAGAAGTCATCCACCTTTCCGCCGGCCACGCCCTTGTCCATGGCCTCCATCAGATGGAGCCATTCCTTCATCGACACGGGGACTTTCGCGTCGCGCAGGGCGGTGAAGAAGGGCAGGAGCATGCCCCTAACCTGATCGCCGATCAGCCGCGCCGCAAGATGAACTCGTCATCGAACCACGAGCCGACCGGATAGCGGTACTCGCCCGCCTTCTCGAAGCCGTAGGCCTCGTACAGCTTCTGGGCCTTCAGGTTGCCGCTCCAGACCCCGATCCACATCGGGCCGGTGGTGTTGGCCTGCATCCACTCCAGCGAGATCGCCAGCAGCCGGGTGCCCAGTCCCAGCCCCTGCGCGGCCTTCGAGACGTACAGCCGCCGCAGCTCGGCATGGCCGGCCTCGCCCTCGGGGTGGGGCAGGGTGTTCGGCCCGGTGTTGGCGAAGGCCAGCAGGTCGCCGTCGCGCTCCGCCACCCACCAGGCCGCGCCCGGCTCGGCCAGTTTGGTGCGGATCGTGTCGGCGTTGAAGCTCGCGTCCAGGAAGGCCGTTAGGTCGGCTTCCGGATAGGGAATGGCGAAGCCGTCGGCGGCGACGAAGGTGTCGATGAAGGTCTGGCGGCCCAGGTCGGCCAGCGCCTGTGCGTCTTCGGTGCGGGCGGGGCGGATGATCGCGTCGGTCATCCGCCCCGCTTAGCGTGGGAAGGCGTCCAGCGCGAGCTTGCCGATGGTCGATCCGCTCTCCAGCCGCCGGTGTCCTTCCAGCAGGGCCTCCACCGACAACGGGCCCAGGTTTTCGGTCAGGGTGGTGCGGATCTTCCCGGCGTCCACCAGGGCGGCGACCTGTGTCAGCAGGTCATGCTGCGCCTGGATGTCGGCGGTCTGGTGCATCGGGCGGGCGAACATGAACTCCCAGACGAAGCCCGCGCTCTTGCCCTTCAGCAGTTCGACGGGCAGGCCCTTGAAGTCGTCGATGCAGCCGATCACGCCCTGCACGGCGATCGCGCGGGCCAGGGCCTCGAAATGGCGTGGCGTCTGGGTCAGGGCGGCGATGTATTTCGGCGCGCGTTCGCCCGCGGCCTCCAGCGCCTCGTCGATGGGGCCGGTGTGGTCGATGACGGCATGGGCGCCGAGATCGAGGCACCACTGCCGCGTCTGGGGCCGCGAAGCCGTGGCCACGACGCGCAGGTCCGTCACCGCCCGCGCGATCTGGATCAGGGCCGAGCCGACGCCGCCGGCCCCGCCGACGACCAGCAGGGTCTCGTCCTCGTCCTTCCCGGCCTTCATCCGATCGAACAGCAGTTCCCAGGCCGTGATGACGGTCAGGGGCAGGGCGGCGGCTTCGGCGAAGGTCAGCGACTTCGGCTTCGGCCCCACGATTCTCTCATCCACCGCCTGCCGTTCGGCGTTCGAACCCGGCCGATCGATCTGCCCGGCGTAGAAGACCTCGTCCCCGACCTTGAACAGGCTGGCCTCGGCGCCGACCCCGACCACCACGCCCGCGGCGTCGTAGCCCAGGATCGACGGTTGGCCGTCAGTGGGGGTCCGGCCGGCGCGGACCTTGGCGTCCACCGGGTTCAGGCCCACGGCCCGGACCTCGACCAGCAGGTCCCGGGGCCGCGGCGCCGGCTCGGGCGCGTCGAAGGCGATCAGGGCGGCCGGATCGTCAGAGGGGCGCGGGGCGAGGGTTCCGATGGCTTTCATGGTGATCTCCGTTGCGACGGACTCCCACCTGATGCACCCTGCCATTGACGGCAAGTACGGTCATTTTCTGGATGTAGTACCCGAATGGATACCGCCTCTCACTTCTACCATCGCCCTGTCGAGCGTCGTGTGCGTGACGGGGAATGCGTCGTTGACGCCTCGCTCGACCTGATCGGCGGCAAGTGGAAGGGCATGATCGTTTATCAGCTGCTGACGCAGGAAAACCTGCGCTTCAACGCCTTGCGGCGGCTGGTCGGCGACGTCACCCAGCGGATGCTGACCAAGCAACTGCGCGAGATGGAGGAGGACGGCCTGATCTCCCGCACCGTCTACGCCGAGGTTCCGCCGCGCGTGGAGTATCGCCTGACCGACGCCGGGCGGGACCTGACGCCGGTGGTCCTCGCCCTGAAGGTGTGGGGCGAAAGCCACCTGCGCGTCACCGACCGGGCCTGCGCCGCGTGAGCGCGGTTCTCTTCACCCATCCCGATATGCTGGCCCATCAGCCGGGGCTGGGACATCCGGAAAGCCCGGAGCGGCTGAAGGCGGTGCTGGACGCGCTGGACGACGCCGGCCTGGGCCGCGACCGCCGCGCCGCCGCCGAAGCCTCGGTCGCCGATCTGGAGCGGCTGCACCCGGCGGCCTATGTCGCCCGCCTGCTGGACGCCTCGCCCGCCGAGGGGCTGAACCAGCTGGACGCCGATACCGTCCTTTCGCCCGGCAGCATCCGCGCCGCCCGCCTGGCCGCCGGGGCGGTGGTCGATGCGGTGCGCGCCGTGGCCCGGGGCGAGCTGACCCGCGCCTTCGCCGCCGTCCGTCCGCCCGGTCACCACGCCGAGCCCGACCGGGCCATGGGGTTCTGCCTGTTCTCCAACGTCGCCGTCGCCGCCCGCGTGGCCCAGTCGGAAGGCCTGGTCCGCGTCGCCGTGATCGATTTCGACGTGCACCACGGCAACGGCACCCAGGCGGCGTTCGAGACCGACGACAGCCTGTTTCTGGGCTCCATCCACCAGATGCCGCTCTATCCCGGCACGGGCGCTGCCTCCGAGACCGGCGTCGGCAACATCGTCAACGCGCCCGTCGCGCCCCACGCGGCGCGCGAGGCGTGGCGCGCGACCTTCGCCAGCGGACTGATGCCGGCCTTGCAGGGCTTTCGGCCCGACCTGATTCTGATCTCCTCCGGATTCGACGCGCACCGCCGCGATCCATTGGCCCACCAGAGCCTGGAGGCCGAGGATTTCGCCTGGGCCACCCGCGCCGTCATAGAGGTCGCGCGTTCGTGCTGCGGCGGGAAGGTTGTCTCATCGCTCGAGGGCGGTTACGACCTAGAAGGGCTGGGCCGTTCGGCGGTCGCCCATGTACAGGCCCTGGGGGAGGAATAAGGACGGTCTGCCAAAGGTTTGGCCCTCCAATGTTATGCCCCTCGCCGCTAGAGACTCATCCTTGGTCGATACCCCCGCGTCCGCGCCGTCAGAGCCTGTCCCGCCCCAAGATCGCGTCAGGGCGGCGCTGGTCGCGGTGCGTCCCGGCGCCATTATCCTGGCCCGCCATGGCGAACCGGCCCTGTCGCGCAAATGCATGCTGACCTCGGACCAGTACCGCGACTGGTGGGCGAAGTATGAGATCGGCGGCCTGCGCGCCGGCCAGACCCCTCCGCCTGAACTGGTCGCCGCCGCCGAGGGCGCGGGCGCCATCTACGCTTCGACCCGCCCCCGTGCGCAGGAGACGGCCGCCGCCGCCGCCGCGGGCAAGGAGGTCATGACCGACGCCCTGTTCATCGAGGCGCCGCTGCCGCCGCCGCACTTCCCCGCCTGGTTCAAGCTGCCGCCGAAATACTGGGGCGCGGTCGCCCGTTTCTGGTGGCACGCCTTCAATCACCACGAGGGTCAGGAGACCCGGCACGAGGCCGAGGCTCGCGCCGAGCAGGCCGCCCAGGTCCTCATCGGACGCGCCGAAAGCGGTCAGGACGTGCTGGTGCTGGCGCACGGCTATTTCAATCACATGGTCGGTCGCCGCCTGAAGGCCGACGGGTGGAAGCTGGTTCACAACCAGGGCTTCCGCTACTGGTCCCAGCGCCGCTACGAGAAGCGCTGAAGCGAAACGGAGGCGTCATGATCCGGCGATCCCTGCTTTCCGGCCTCCTCGGCCTTCTTCTGCTGTTCGGCGCCGGCCCGGTCCTGGCCCAGGACGCCGCGACGCCCGCACCCGCCGGGGTCCGCGTGGCCCTCGTCACCGATCTGGGGACCATCCTCGTCGAGACCGATCCGCGCGCGCCGCTGACCTCGGCCAACTTCCTCCGCTATGTCGATCAGCGCCGTCTCGACGGCCTGACCTTCTATCGCGCCATGCAACTGGGGCCGGACGCGGGCCTGATCCAGGGCGGCGCCAGCGGAGCCCGGGACCGGATCCTGCCGCCCGTGGCGCATGAACCGACCAGCCAGACCGGCCTGACCCACACCGAAGGCGCCCTGTCGATGGCGCAGAACGCGCCCGGCACGGCGACGGCCGACTTCTTCATCATCGTGGGCAGCCTGACCTCGCTGGACGCCGGCAAGACCACGCCCGACGATCCGGGCTACGCCGTGTTCGGCCATGTGGTCGAGGGCATGGATGTGGTTCGCACCATCCTGGCGGCGCCCAAGTCGCCGACTGAAGGCGAAGGTGTCATGCAGGGCCAGATGCTGGAGCCGCGGGTCCGTATCATCTCCGCCCGCCGGGTAGAGACGCCGTCGCCCTGAGCCGGTCAGGCGTCTTCCGTCGCCTTCGCCGCCTTGTCGATCAGGGTTTTCACCCCGTCCAGCAGATCGGCGAACGCCCGCAGCCGGGTGACGATGTCCACCTCGTCCTTACGCGCCTTGTCGACCGCGGCCTTGGCGTCCTTCGCGGCCTTGAACGCGGCCTCCACCGCCGGGCCGGTTTCGGCCAGCCAGGCGTTGGCGGCGCGCAGCATCTGGGTGTGAAGGCCGTCCAGGTTGGCGTTGACCGCCTTCAGCTTCACCGCGTCGCCGCCGCAGGCCTTGCGGTCCGTCTTGCGGGCGCTCCACGCATCCGAATAAGCCTGCGCGGCCAGGGCGAAGCGCTCCTCATGGGTGCTGCTCATCGGGCGGCCTCCTTCGGCGCGGGGATCAGGGCTGTGATCTCGGCGATGGCCCGGTTCAGGTCCGCGATGTCGGCGGCGCCCACGGTCTCGAAATCGGTGTGGGCCGTCTCCAGCTTGGCGAGGGTGTTCAGGATGGCGTAATAGCGCGCGGCCTGCAGGCGCACCCGGTCATTGGCCTGTCCGCGCAGGAAGGCGAGGGTCGCGCCCCGCGCGCTGGGATTGGACGCCAGGATCTGCTCGGCGTCAGGGACCAGGGTCACGCCCAGGTCGGCGGCCATGGGCTGCAACAGAGGCGATCGCGAGATCAGTCCGGCGTTGTAGAGGGCCTCGACCGCGGCGCCTTCCTGATCAGCGAACGATCCCGACAGGGCGTTGAACAGCCGCATCTCGGCCCCCAGCGACCGGCGCAGCAGGACGACGGCGTCGCGGATGCGGGCGCTGCCGTTGCGCAGCCGGGTCCGTTGCCGGTCGCCGGCCAGCAGCCCCGCGCCCTGACTGATCGCGCTGCCCAGAGGGGCGCTGATCAGGGCGCCCGATCCGGGTTGCAGGATGTCGGCATAGGCGTTGACGCTGGTGGTCAGGCGACCGACCACGGCCTCCATCGCGCCCGCCGCGTCGTACTGCGCCTCCTGTCCCAGCGCCCGATAAGCGTCGGCCAGGGCGGTCAGCGCATCGGCCCTCAGGTTGATCGCCCGGATCAGCTTGCCGACCTCCTGGGCGTTGGCGTCGCTCTGGTCCGCCGGCTCACACTGGTTCGGATCGGCCAGTTCGATGCAGGTCTCCCAGGTGTTGGTGAAGGCCATCAGCTCTTCCTGCCGGTCCAGCCGTCCCGACAGGTCGCGCACCTCCTTCGCCGCAAGGTCCGAGGCCTCCGCGCCGCTCTTGGCTAGATCTGCCGCCTGGTCGCGAGGCACGGTGGCGCAGCCCGCCAGTCCGGCGCACACTCCCGCGATGATCAGCCATCCCCGCATGATCGCTCCCCGCTCTTCCCGAACCTGAACGCGTGTAGTCGGTAACGGCGGTATGTGGAACGCCCTTTCAACGCATTGCCGCCACGGGGTCCACTGACTAAGGAAGGTGTTCGTCCGTGGAAGCCCTATGACCGACACTCCCATCGCCGCCGAACTGAGTTTTGAAGACGCGCTGCAGCGCCTGGAGCAGATCGTCCAGAAGCTGGAATCCGGCCAGGCGCCGCTCGAGGAATCGATCGCCCTGTACGAGGAGGGCGCGCGCCTGAAGGCGCATTGCGAGGCGCGGCTGAAGGCCGCCCAACTGCGCGTCGAGAAGATCGTCGTGGGTCCCGACGGCCAGCCGCGCGGCGCCGAGCCGGCGGCGTTCGACTGATGTCCGCACCGGCCGAAACAATCGGCTTCGACGACTTCATGAAGGTCGATGTTCGCGTCGGCCGGGTGCTGAAGGCCGAGCCGTTCCCGGAGGCCCGGAAGCCCGCCTACAAGCTGACCATCGACTTCGGTCCGGACATCGGGGTCAAGAAGTCCTCGGCTCAGATCACCGTGCACTACACGCTCGAGGAGCTGGAGGGCCGCAAGGTCGCCGCCGTGGTCAACTTCCCGCCGCGCCAGATCGGGCCGGTCCGGTCCGAGGTCCTGACCCTCGGCTTCCCTGACGAGAACGGCGCCGTGGTGCTGGTCGGGGTCGATCGCGACGTTCCCGTGGGCGGGAGGCTGTTCTGAACAAGCCTCACGCCGCCAACTCGCCCGAGCAGGGCGTCATCGACCGGGTGGCCGAGGTCGCCGACCTGGTCACCGTGGCGCTGGATGAATTGCTGCCGCGCGCCGAGGGGCCGGAATCGCGCCTGACCGAGGCCATGCGCTACGCCGCGCTCGGTCCGGGCAAGCGGCTGCGGCCCTTCTTCGCCCTCGAGGCCGCCCAGTTGTTCGACATCGAGGAACGCCCGGTCCTGCGCGCCGCCTGCGCTCTGGAGTGCGTCCACGCCTACAGCCTGGTCCATGACGACCTGCCCTGCATGGACGATGACGACGTCCGGCGCGGCCGTCCGACGGTGCACATCGCCTATGACGAGGCTACCGCCGTCCTCGCCGGCGATGCGCTGCAGACCGCCGCCTTCGACATCATCCTGCACGAGGACACCCACGAGGATCCCGCCATCCGCTGCGAGCTGGCGGCCCGTCTGTCGATGGCGTCCGGCGCGCGCGGCATGGCCGGCGGCCAGATGATCGATCTGCTGGGCGTCCGCGACGACCTCGGCGGCGTGGCCCGCATGCAGCGGCTCAAGACCGGCGCCTTGTTCACCTTCGCCTTCGAGATCCCGCTGATCATCGCCCAGGCCCGCGAGGTGCACCGCCAGGCCCTGACCAGCTTCGCTCACGACATCGGCCTGGCCTACCAGATCGTCGACGACCTGCTGGACGTCGAGGGCGACGAAGACATTCTGGGCAAGGCGGCCCGCAAGGATCACGCCCAGGGCAAGACCAATTTCGTCACCCTGCTGGGCGTCGACCAGGCGCGGCACAGGGTCGCGCACCTGGCGGACCAGGCCCGCGCCCACTTGGACGTGTTCGGGCCCGACGCGGATATCCTTAAGGCCAGCGTGGACTTTGTGCTTCAGCGCCGGTCCTGATACGGAGCGGATCCCTGCACTGGTCCTGCACGGATTTTTCAGATCGCATCGACCTCGACCGCAGCGAAATGCTCTACTGCGTGTTGGAAGACCAAAGGCCTAGGTACGAACCGCCCGCATGCCCGATACCCCGATCCTCGACCAGGTGAAGTTCCCCGCCGATATGCGGGACTTCGACATCGCCCAGCTGAAGCAGCTGGCTGACGACGTGCGGACCGAGACCATCGACGCCGTATCGGTGACCGGCGGCCACCTCGGCGCCGGCCTGGGCGTGGTCGAGCTGACGGTCGCCCTGCACCATGTGTTCGAGACGCCCAGGGACATCCTGATCTGGGACGTCGGTCACCAGTGCTATCCGCACAAGATTCTGACCGGACGCCGCGACCGCATCCGCACCCTGCGTCAGGGCGGCGGCCTGTCGGGCTTCACCAAGCGATCCGAGAGCGAATACGACCCCTTCGGCGCGGCCCACGCCTCGACTTCGATCAGCGCCGCGCTCGGCTTCGCCGCCGCCCGCGACCAGAAGGGCGAGAGCAACCGCGTGGTCGCCGTCATCGGCGACGGCTCGATCTCAGCCGGCATGGCCTACGAGGCCATGAACAACGCCGCCGAGGCGACCAATGGCCAGCTGATGGTGATCCTGAACGACAACGACATGTCGATCGCCCCGCCGGTCGGCGGCATGAGCGCCTACCTGGCCCGCCAGGTCTCGGGCGGCGCCTATCGCCAGGTCCGCAACATCGGCAAGAAATTCGTCGAGCACCTGCCGCGCCCGTTCAAGAACGCCGCCCGCAAGGCCGAGGAATACGCCCGCGGCATGATCGTCGGCGGCACCTTCTTCGAGGAGCTGGGCTTCTACTATGTCGGTCCCATCGACGGGCACGACATGGACAACCTGGTTCCCATCCTCAAGAACGCCGCCGCCATCACGGATCGCCCGGTGCTGGTCCACGTCGTGACGCAGAAGGGCAAGGGCTACGCCCCGGCCGAAAGCAGCGCCGACAAACTGCATGCCGTGGTCAAGTTCGACGTCGTCTCGGGCAAGCAGTCCAAGCCGGTCTCCAACGCGCCCAGCTACACCAAAGTGTTCGGCACAGAGCTGATCAAGCGGGCTCAGATCGATCCGACGGTGGTGGCCATCACCGCCGCCATGCCCTCGGGCACCGGCCTCGACCTGTTCGGCGCGGCCTTCCCGACCCGCACCTATGACGTCGGCATCGCCGAGCAGCACGCCGTCACCTTCGCCGCCGGCCTCGCCGCCGACGGGATGAAGCCGGTCTGCGCCATCTATTCGACCTTCCTCCAGCGCGGCTACGACCAGGTCGTCCACGACGTGGCTATCCAGTCCCTGCCGGTGCGCTTCGCCATGGACCGCGCCGGCCTGGTCGGCGCTGACGGCTCGACCCACGCGGGCAGCTTCGACATCGGCTACATGGGCGCGCTGCCGGGCATGGTTCTGATGGCCGCCTCGGACGAGGCCGAGCTGGCCGCCATGATCGCCACCAGCCTGGAGATCGATGACCGCCCCTCGGCCTTCCGCTACCCGCGCGGCGACGGCGTCGGGGTCGAGATTCCGGAACTGGCCGCCCCGCTCCAGATCGGCAAGGGCCGCGTCGTGCGCGAGGGCACGACCGTCGCCATCCTGTCGCTGGGCACCCGCCTGCAGGAATCGCTCAAGGCCGCCGACGCCCTGGCCGCGCGCGGCGTCTCGGCCACCGTCGCCGATGCCCGCTTCGCCAAGCCGCTGGATGAGGCGCTGATCCTGCGTCTCGCTCGCGAGCATGAATGCCTGATTACGGTGGAAGAGGGCGCCATGGGCGGCTTCGGCGCCTTCGTGCTCCAGATGCTGGCCGAGAAGGGCGCGTTGGACGGTGGGCTCAAGATCCGCACCCTGCACCTCCCCGACGTCTTCCAGGACCAGGACAGCCCGGCGGTCCAGTACGCCCAGGCCGGCCTGAACGCCGAGCAGATCGCCGCCACGGCCCTGCAGGCCCTGGGCGTCGAGGCGACCCGCGCCGTTCGGGCCTGAGGCAACCTAGAGGCCGGCATGCCGTTTTGAACCGGGGCGGTTCGGAGCGTCGTCATGAAATCCATCGTCCTGTCTCTCGCCCTGGCGCTCGCCGCCGGGCCCGTGCTCGCCCAGGAGGCGCCGGCGGGATCGCCGCCGCCCGAGCAGCTGCAGATCTTCCGCACCGGCGACTCGGCCATGAACTGCCGGCAGATTTCCGACGAGGCGGCCGACCTCAGCGCGCAGATGGGGGGCGGGCAGGGCGGCGGAGTGTTCAGTTCGGTCGTCGGCGTCGGCCGCGCGGGCGCCTCCATGCTCATCCCCGGCGCGGGCCTGGCCCTGGCCGGCGCGGACGCCCTGACCCGGCCGGAACGCGAGCGCCGCGAGGCCCGGGCGCGGTCCATCGAGCAGCGCTGGTACTACCTCAACGGCCTCTACACCGGCCTGCGCTGCGGCGAGGAGCCGGCGATCCCGGCGCCGACGCCGGGCCGATAGACGCGGTTGCGCGGTCGTCGCCGTCACTTTGATGCGGCCCGGTTCGACGGCCCGTGCGCGAATCCTCACGCAGCACAGCGACCGTTCGCCACGCCCGCTCAAACGGCGAAATAATCGTGCGCATTTTCAATGATCTAAAGCATCCTCGCGCCGCCTTGACCTGCGGGGGTCTCGCCTATAGGTTCCGCGCCGAATTCAGACCCCCTCCGGGGTTCGCCAACCGGCGGATCAAGGAGCGCTGAGGCCGCCATGTCCCTGCCACCGGAATCGCGCGAAGAGGCGATCGCTCGTCTCAACAAGAGCGCATCCGACCTGGAGGCGCGCACCGCGCCGCCGCTCTCTCACGAGGCTGCGGGTCAGGCGGCGGCGGGCCAGGCCTGGAAGATCATCGCCGACCTGTTCGGCGGCGTCTTCGTGGGTCTCGCGATCGGCTTCGGGGTCGATCATTTCGCCGGCACCTCGCCGGTGGGAATTATCGGCGGGGTCCTTCTGGGCTTCGCCCTCTCGGTCTGGATGGCGTGGCGCACGGCGCAGCGTCTCATGGCCGAGGCCAACAAGAGTGGGGAGCCGAAGTCGGTTCCCTTCGACGACGAAGATGAAGGAGCCTGATCGACCGATGGCCGATCCGCTACACCAGTTCCAGATCCAGAAGATCGTCGATCTGCCCGACGTCACCCTGCCGCTCGTCGGCAAGGTCGATCTCGCGTTCACGAACTCGCACCTGGCGATGACCATCGCCTTCGTCATCGTCGTGGGTTTCCTGACGCTCGTGACCAACGGCGCCAAGGTCGTCCCGGGCCGCATGCAGGCCGTGGGCGAGACCCTCTTCGGCATGATCGACGGCCTGACCGAGTCCATCATCGGTCACGACGGCAAGAAATACTTCCCGTTCGTCTTCTCGATCTTCACCTTCATCCTGGCGATGAACCTGCTCGGCATGTTCCTGAGCTTCACCGCCACCTCGCAGCTGGCCATCACGGCCACCTTCGGCGTCATCACCTTCGCGCTGGTGGTCATCGTCGGCATCGTCAAGAACGGTGTCGGCTTCCTGAAGCTGTTCTGGCCGACCGGCGCCCCGCTGGTCATGCGCCCCGTCGTCGGCCTGATCGAGTTCTTCTCGTTCCTGCTGCGCCCCATCACCCTGACGCTTCGTCTGTTCGGCAACATGATGGGCGGCCACATCGCCCTGAAGGTGTTCGCCGGTTTCGTCGCCACCGCGATCATCGGCGGCGCCGGCTGGTTCGGCATCCTGGTCTTCCCGCTGTCGCTGGGCATGACCATCGGCCTGACCGCCCTCGAGTTCCTCGTGGCCTTCCTTCAGGCCTTCGTTTTCGCCGTTCTGACCTGCATCTACCTCAACGATGTGGTCAACCTGGACCACGCCCACTAGGGCCGGACCAGTTCTTTCCAACCCAACCAAAACCTAGACCAACAGGACTGAGACCATGGATCCCCAAGCCGCTAAACTCATTGGCGCCGGCATCGCGATGTGCGGCATGATCGGCGCCGGCATCGGCGTCGGCAACATCTTCGGCCAATTCCTGGCGGGCGCCCTGCGCAACCCGTCGGCCGCCGGCTCGCAAATCGGCAACCTGTTCGTCGGCGCCGCCCTGGCTGAAGCCCTGGGCATCCTGGCCTTCGTCATGGGCATCCTGATCTGGATCTCGTAATCGGCTTTGGCGGCGCGGACCCGGTCCGCGCCGCTGGCTGACGACCTTCCAGACTCTTCTCCAGGCGACCGATGACCGCTCAAGCCCACCCCGTCATGCCCGAAGACGCGACCCACCCGGTCGCGGTCGAGGACACGCACGCCACGACCGAAGCCGCTCACGGCGGTGAACACGAGTCGGGCGGCCTGCCCCAGTTCGAGTTCCAGCACTGGGTCGGCCAGATCGTCTATCTGGTCTTCCTGTTCGCCGTTCTCTACCTCCTGATCGCCAAGATCTTCGCGCCGCGCATGCGTCGCGTGTTCGATGAGCGCGCCTCGACCATTTCGACCGCGGTCGAGACGGCTCGTCAGGTGCAGGCTGAAGCCGCCGGTCAGGCCGAAGCCGCCAAGCGCGAAGTCGAGGAGGCCCGCGCCGCCTCGCGCGCCACGGCCACCGCCGCCAAGACCCGCGTGACCGACGAAGCCAACGCCCGCGCCGCCGCGGAAGAGGCCGTCGTCTCGGCTCGTATCGCCGAGGCGGAAGCTGCGATCGGCAAAACCCGCGACGCCGCCATGGCCAACGTCTCGACCATCGCGTCGGACACCGCCGTAGCGATTGTCGAACGTCTCACCGGTAAAGCGCCGACCGGCGCTGAAGCCGCCGCCGCCGTGAAGGGCGCCGCCTGATGGAATTCTTCAATCCCCATCTCTACGACCTGGCCAACCCGGAACTTTGGGTCGCCATCGGTCTGATCATCTTCTTCGTGATCGCCGCCATCGCAGGCGTGCCCAAGCTGGTCGCGGGCGTGCTCGACGCCAAGGCCGCCAAGATCCAGGCTGAACTCGACGAGGCCGCCCGCCTGCGCGCCGAGGCCGAGGCCCTGCTGGCCCAGATCCGCGCCGAGAAGGCCGAGGCAGAAGCCCAGGCCGCCGAGATGCTGAAGGCCGCCGAAGCCGACGCCCGCCGCATGGAAGAAGAGGCGAAAGCCAAGCTAGAAGAGACCCTGACCCGCCGTCAGGCTCTGGCCGAGCGTCGCATCGCCCAGGCCGAGGCCCAGGCCGCCGCTGAGGTGAAGGCCGCCGCCGCCGATCTGGCCGCCAAGGCCGCCGAACAGATCCTGACCGCCCGTGTGGCCGGCCAGAAGAGCGATCCGCTCCTCGACGCCGCCATCGCTCAGCTGGGCACGCGGCTGAACTGATCAGGCCGTCAGGTCAAAACAATCAGGCCCCGCCGGTTCGCCGGCGGGGTCTTTTTCTTGCTCAGTGGGCCGGGGCCGCGTGGATCGGCGGATGCAGCTTCTCGCGTCGCACCAGCCGGCCGTAGACGTTGCCCAGCACGATGCCGAAGATCGCGTGGCTGACGATCATCCAGGCCAGGGTGCCGAAGCCGCCGCGCATGAAGAACATGCCCATGCCGGCGATCGGCGCGACTGTCAGGCCCATCAGGATGAAGGCGCCTACGGCGAACAGGATGCCCTTCGATTCAGGCGTATCCGTCGGCAGCCGGGGACAGAGGATGGCGAACAGCGGTCCCAGCACCAGGGTGCCGACCACGATGTGCGCGATCCAACCGACCGCTGGAATATCCGGTGTCCTCAGCATGACGGAGAGCAGTTGCGGAAAACTCACCGCCCAGTGCCCGACCGTCATGTTCACGGCCTCGATGATCGAGACCGCCACGGTGGCCGCAAAACCCGCGACCAGACCCTTTTGTACGCGTGACATCATGACCTGCAGCGCCTCCAACGCCTGTTTCCGGTTCTGACAACGCAACGCAAGCATACGCCTCTGACGGGAGAGGACATTCACTTTGGCGTGCTTCGCAGGTGCGGGAGGAAGCGAGGTCGGACGCGTCAGGGGAAGGCGACGCCGGTCAGCTCCTCCGATGCGGCCCAGAGCTGCTTGGCGACGGCGGCGTCCAGCGCCTGGGATTCGATCTTGCCGCGTCCGGGCGGGCCCTTCATCTCCTGCCAGCCTTGGGGGCCGAAATACTGGCCGCCGGCGACGCCGGGAGCCGTGGCGGCCATCAGGGTCGGTAGGGCGCCCTGGGCCGCCGAATGGCTGAGGAAGGGCGTAATCAGGCTGGTGCCCCATGCGAACAGGGCGCCGCCGTCCACGGCCGGCCCGTTGGTGATCAGGTCGGTCCGCGCGAAGCCCGGATGCGCCGCGACGCTGGTCAGACCCCAGCCGTTCGCCCGGCTGCGGCGATCCAGTTCCAGGGCGAACATCAGCATGGCCAGCTTCGACTGCTGATAGACCGGCCAGGGCCGATAGCCCCGCTCGTAGTTGAGGTCATCCAGACGGATGCGCCCTCCGCGGTGCGCCATGCTGGACAGTTGCACCACCCGGGCTTTCGCCGCCGTCAGCAGGGGCAGCAGGCGCGCCGTCAGGGCGAAATGGGACAGGTAGTTCGTGCCGAACTGCATCTCGAACCCGTCGGCCGTGCTCTGCCGCTTCGGCAGGGCCATGACGCCCGCATTGTTGATCAGCAGGTCGATCGGCCGGCCCGCGGCCAGATATCGGTCCGAGAAGGCCGTGACCGAGGCCAGATCGCCCAGGTCCAGCAGATCGAAGCGCACATTAGCCGACGGATGGCGCGCGCGGATCAGCTGCTCGGCTTCCGCGCCCTTCCTGGGATTGCGGGCCGCCAGCACCACCTCCGCGCCCGCGCCCGCAAGAGCGATGGCCGTTTCCAGCCCCAGCCCGCCAGTCGCGCCGGTCACCACGGCCAGCTTGCCGCTTTGATCGGGAATATCCTTTGTGGTCCACGTCGCCATCGGCTTTATCCTGTCGTTGAAACCAGTCGCCTCGAAGGGCTCCGGCTTGCGTATCTGCATCCGGTGCAAATATGCAAGAAGTGCAATATCACAATTCTTCCAGCGAGCCCGGTCTGCGCGAGCGCAAGCGCGCGGAGACGCACGCCCGCATTCAGACGGAAGGCGTCCGGCTGTTCCTCGAGAAGGGGTTCGAGGCCACGACTCTGGACGAAGTCGCGGCGGCGGCCGACGTCTCGCGGCGGACGCTGCTGAACTATTTCGGCAGCAAGGAGGAGATCATCCTCTCGACCAAGGCGCAGTTTCCGCAGTTGATCGCTGACGCCGTGGCCGTGCGGCCGGCGGACGAGCCTCTGCTGGAGATGGTGGAGAACGCCTTCGTCGATCTGGCGCAGCGCCACCGATCCGAGGAAATGCGCGCCGTGGCCGCCCTGATCGGCTGCACGCCGTCCCTGCAGCCCGGCGATCAGGCCAAGTACGAGCGGATCGAACGGCTGCTGGCGCAGACCCTGGCGGCCCGCAAGGGACTGCCCGAGGACGACATCAGCTGCCGGGTGGTCGCCGGCGCGGCCGTCAGTATCCTGAAGCTGTCCACGGAGGCCTGGCTGAAAGACCCGTCAGCGAACCCGGAGGTCTTAGGCCGCGCGGCGTTCGCGGCGCTCAGGCGCGTCGCGGGGTGACGGCCTCCCCCGCGCGGCGGAGGAGGCTATCGTGATCAGGCCGCCTGGTTGGAGCCATCCGGGGCGGTCCAGCGCAGCACCGGCGAGCGGGCGGCGCGGGTCTCGTCCAGACGACGCAGGGGAGCGTGGAACGGCGCGCCCTTGAAGCGGTCGACGTCGCCGGCCTTCGCGGCCTCGGCCAGCAGGCGCATGGCGTGGATGAAGCGGTCCAGCTCGGCCTTCGATTCCGTTTCGGTCGGCTCGATCAGCATGGCCCCGTGGACGACCAGCGGGAAATACATGGTCATCGGGTGGAAGCCCTCGTCGATCATCGCCTTGGCGAAGTCGAGCGTGGTGATGTCCGTGCCCTTCAGCCACTCGTCGTCGAACAGGGCCTCGTGCATGCACGGGCCGTCCGGGAAGGCCGGGCTCATCAGGTCCTGCAGGCGGGCCTTGATGTAGTTGGCGTTCAGGACCGCGTCCTCGGCCACCTGACGCAGGCCGTCCGAACCATGGCTCAGCATGTAGCTCAGCGCGCGGACGTACATGCCCATCTGGCCCTGGAAGGCGCACAGGCGGCCGAAGGCCTGGGCGGCCTCGTCTTCCTCGCGCTCGACCAGGCGATAGCCGTTGTCGTCGTGCACGACCCACGGGGCCGGGGCGAAGGGAGCCAGGGCCTCGGACAGCACCACCGGACCCGCGCCCGGACCACCGCCGCCATGGGGCGTCGAGAAGGTCTTGTGCAGGTTGATGTGCATGGCGTCGACGCCCAGGTCGCCCGGGCGGACCCGGCCGACGATGGCGTTGAAGTTGGCGCCGTCGCAGTAGAAATAGGCGCCCGCTTCGTGCGTCAGGCGGCTGATCTCCAGGATGTCGCGCTCGAACAGGCCGCAGGTGTTGGGATTGGTCACCATGATGGCGGCGACGTCGTCGCCCAGCTTGGAGGCCAGGTCGGCGACGTCCACGCGGCCGTCGTCGGTCTGGGCCACTTCCACGACCGAATAGCCGACGAAGGCGGCGGTGGCCGGGTTGGTGCCGTGGGCGGAGGTCGGCACCAGAACCTTGCGGCGCTTCTCATGCTGGCCCGAGGCCTCGTGCGCGGCGCGAATGGCCATCAGGCCGCACAGCTCGCCGTGCGCGCCCGCCTTGGGCGACAGGGCGACGGCGGGCATGCCGGTCAGGGTCTTCAGCCAGTGGGCTAGGGTGTCCATCAGCTCCAGCGCGCCCTGCACGGTCGAGATCGGCTGCAGCGGGTGGATGTCCGAGAAGCCGGGCAGGCGGGCCATCTTCTCGTTGAGGCGCGGGTTGTGCTTCATCGTGCACGAGCCCAGCGGATAGATGGCCAGGTCGATGGCGTGGTTCTTCTGGCTCAGGCGCACATAGTGGCGCATGGCCTCGGGCTCGCTCAGGCCCGGCAGGCCGATCGGATCCTTGCGGACCAGATCGCCGAGGTCCGAACCGGTCGTCTTCGGTTCCGGCAGGTCAACGCCGGTCTTGCCCCAGCCTTCGCCCTCGAAGATCAGGGCTTCGTTCTGCAGCAGGCCGCGGCCGCCGGTCAGGGTGGCGGGCTTCTCGGAAACCTGGTTCGGGGCGGTCGGGCGGCCGACGGTGTTCATGGTGCTCATCGTTCGATCTCCGCTCAGGCCGCCAGGACCGTGGCGAGAGCCTTCGCCAGGAACTTGATGTCGTGATCCAGGGTGGTTTCGGTGGCCGCGACCAGCAGCACGTCGTCCATGCCCGCGTCGGGGGCCAGACGGCTGTACGGCACGCCCGCCAGCACATGGTGTCCGGCCAGGGTGTCGACCACTTCGGCGGCGTTCTTGGGCAGCTTGATCGCGAACTCGTTGAAGAAGCGCGGGGTCAGGACCTCGACGCCTGGAATGGCGGCCAGGGCGTCGCGGGTCGCCACGGCCTTCTCGTGGTTCAGCAGGGCCAGCTTGCGCAGTCCCGTCTCGCCCAGCAGGCTCATGTGGATGGTGAAGGCCAGGGTGCAGAGGCCCGAGTTGGTGCAGATGTTCGACGTCGCCTTGTCGCGGCGGATGTGCTGCTCGCGCGTCGACAGGGTCAGGACGAAGCCGCGCTCGCCGTCGGCGTCCACGGTCTCGCCGGTCAGGCGGCCCGGCATCTGGCGGATCAGCTTCTCGCGGGTGGCGAACAGGCCGACGTAGGGGCCGCCGAAGTTCAGGGCGTTGCCGATCGACTGGCCCTCGGCCGCGACGATGTCCGCGCCCATCTCGCCGGGCGACTTCAGCAGGCCCATCGAGACGGCCTCGGTGACCACGACGATCAGCAGGGCGCCGGCGGCGTGAGCGGCCTCGGCGATCTTGGTCACGTCGGTGGCGGTGCCGAAGACGTTCGGGGTCTGGACGACCACGCAGGCTGTGTCCGGGCCGATCTGGGCGATCACGTCCGCCTCGGCGTCCACGGCGGCGGGCAGGGCCAGGGTCTCGACGCCGACGGCGTGGACCACGGTCTCGGTGGCGCGGACGTAGTGCGGGTGCACCCCGCCCGAGATCACCGCCTTGTTGCGGCGGGTCACGCGGGTCGCCATCAGCACGCCCTCGGCCATGGCGGTCGAGCCGTCATAGAGCGAGGCGTTGGCCACCGGCATGCCGGTCAGGTTCGCGACCTGGGTCTGGAACTCGTACAGGTACTGCAGCGTGCCCTGGGCGATTTCCGGCTGGTAGGGGGTGTAGCTGGTCAGGAATTCCGACCGCTGGATCACGTGGTCCACGGTGGCCGGGACGTGGTGCTTGTAGGCGCCGGCGCCGCAGAAGAAGGGCACCGAACCGGCCGAGGCGTTCTTGTTGGCCATGGCCGAGAGCGTGCGCTCGACTTCCAGTTCGCCCGCCACGCGCGGCAGGTCGACGAAGCCTTCGCGGCGCGCCGCCTGCGGCACGTCCACGAACAGGTCGTCGATGGATTTGGCGCCGATCGCGGCCAGCATGGCCTCACGGTCGTCGGGCGTCAGGGGGAGGTAACGCATCTAGACAGCTTTCCCGAAGAGGAGATCGAGGATGAAGGAGCCCGGGCCGGGCTTTGAAGGGCGTCGCGCCGTGTGAACAGGCGTCGGACGGGGCGTGTGCTCGGAGCCCGCGCTGTCCTCGTGAATCTGCTTCAGCAGATCCAGAAGGACGTCGGCCGACTCGCTCTCGGTGATCTGCGGCGCGAAGATCAGGGGCGCGCGGGGATCGCCCACGACGCCCATGGCGCGCACCAGGGCGGCGCCCTGGGGATCACCGAGCAGAAAGCTGTTGGTCCTCGACAGGATCGCGAGAAGCGCCTCGGCGACCGTCGGGGTGAGGACGGGATACTCGGCGAGCATCCCCTCGTTCTCGTCTTCCCCGAACAGGTACAGAAGCGCCCCGTCGTTGAGCCGGACTTCAGCCTCCAGACCGGTCCGCTCCGCGCCGCAGTCAATGAGCGCCGCCTCGACCAGCTGGCGCAGGCCTGGCTGGAACGGCGTCGTCGTCGCGTGGCTGAAGTAGACCGTGAACACCGCGTCAGAGGGTGGCGAGGAAGGCGTCGTAGGCGGCGCGGTCCATCAGGGCGTCCAGCTGCGAGGCGTCCGAGACGCGGATCTTCGCGAACCAGCCTTCGCCTTCCGGGTCGGCGTTGACGGTTTCCGGAGCCGAGGCGAGGACGGCGTTGCCTTCGACGACTTCACCCGACACCGGGGCGTAGACGTCCGAGGCGGCCTTGACGCTCTCGACGACGGCGAAGCTGTCGCCCTTCGAGACGGCCTTGCCGGCGTCCGGGGTTTCGACGAACACCACGTCGCCCAGGGCGTCGGCGGCGTGCTTGGAGATGCCGACGGTGGCGATGTCGCCGTCGACTTTGACCCACTCGTGATCCTTGGTGAAGCGCATGGGAGTGATCCTTAGACCTTGGGTTTGCGGTAGTAGCGTTGGGCGACGAAGGGCATGGCGACGACCTCGGCGGCGGCGGGCTTGCCGCGCACCAGGACCTTCAGGTCCGTGCCCAGTTCGGCGAAGGCGGGGGGCACATAGCCCATGGCGATGTTGCGGCCCAGCGTCGGCGAGGGGCCGCCCGAGGTGACCGTGCCGATGATGTTTCCGTCCAGGTCGGCGATCTCGGCGCCTTCGCGGGCCGGGGCGCCTTCCTTGACGCTCAGGCCGACGCGGACGCGGCTCGGGCCGTCGGCCAGTTCCTTCAGGATGCGATCGGCGCCGTTGAAATCTGCGGCTTCCTTGCGCGACTTTGACAGGGCGAAGGTCAGCGCGCCCTCGACCGGGCTGGTCGAGGCGTCGATGTCGTGGCCGTGCAGCGGCAGGCCGGCTTCCAGGCGCAGGCTGTCGCGGGCGCCCAGGCCGATCGGCTTGACGCGGGCGTCCTTCAGGATGGCGTTCCAGATGCGCTCGGCGTCGGCGGCCGGGACCGAGATCTCGTAGCCGTCCTCGCCGGTGTAGCCCGAGCGGGAGACGTAGCAGTCCACGCCGAACAGCATCAGACGCGCGCTGTCCATGAAGCCGAAATCGTTGAAGACCGGATCGTGGGCGGCCATGACCTCGGCGGCCTCGGGCCCCTGGATGGCGATCAGGGCGCGGTCCAGCACGCTCAGCTTGGCGTCGCCCTGCAGGTTGGCTTCCCAGAAGGCGAAGTCCTCGTCCTTGTTGCCGGCGTTGACGACGACGAACAGGCCGTCGTGGTCGGGCTTGCCGGCCATCAGATCGTCGATGATGCCGCCGCTCTCGTTGAGCAGCAGCGAATACTTCTGCCGGCCGGACTTCAGGACCTGGTAGTCGCCGGGCACGAAGCGTTCGAACTGGGTCACGGCGTCCGCGCCGGTGATCTTGCACTGGCCCATGTGCGACACGTCGAACAGGCCGGCGTGCTCGCGGGTCCAGCGGTGCTCGGCCAGCACCCCTTCATACTGCACCGGCATGTCATAGCCGCCGAAGCCGACCATGCGGGCGCCCAGCGCGCGGTGCGCGGCGTTCAGGGGAGTGGTCTTCAAGGCTTGATCGGTCATCAGACTCTCGCGGTCGCGGGTTTTGGCGGAAGCTCCGCCGTCTTCGCGCCCCCGCTGTCCTGAAGCCTGAGAGATTCCGCCCCGGACGTGATCCGGGACTTGCTCCGTCGGCGCGCCATGCGGCGGCTTTCCAGCGTCCGTGCGCTTTCGCGGTCCTTTTGCCTGAGCGTTTCCGGGGCGGTTGCGCCTTCGGCTCCGGGTCTGCCGAGGCAGTCCCGATCTCTCCCGCGAGAGCCCCGCTCCAAGACCCCGACTCCGGGGTGAAGTCAAGCTGCGCCGAGTGGAATGGGTCGCGATCCCCGCCGATCAAACACCACCGGAAGACCGGCGTGCGCCGGGAGTCCTCGCATTTTCGCTCAGCGGAGCTTGCCGGCGATCATCAGGATGAACATGGCGCTGATGAAGATCACGGCGAGCGGAGCGGTGACGCGGACGATGTACACACAGCGCGTGATGAACCGGCTGCGATAGAGGGCGTGGGCGTTGGTGTAGACGTGTTCGATGAAGCGGGTGGAAAACGGATCCCAAAGCGACAGCAGGAAGTCAGGAGTCTCGCGTGGAACTTCGCCATTCGCTCTGAGACGTCCGGCCTCGAACGCCGCCGCGAATACAGCCGCCGCGTTCAGCGCCGCCACGCCTATGGCTATCAAGCAGAAAACGGTCGCCGGCAGGGTCATCGCGCGGCCGCGTACGCCTTCACTTCCGCGATCCGCTTCGCCTTGTCCGCCCCGCCCAGGAAGCTGCCTTCAAAGCTGTTGATCGCGATCTGCGTCACCTGTTCACGGGTCAGGCCGACGGCCTCGGCCAGACGGGCGTAGTTGGCGTTCACATAGCCTCCGAAATAGGCCGGGTCGTCCGAGTTCAGGGTGACGTGCAGGCCCCGGCGCAGCATCTCGGGGACCGGGTGGTCCTTCAGGTCGTTCACCACGCAGAGCTTCAGGTTCGACAGGGGGCAGACGGTCAGGGTCATCTGCTCGGCGGCCAGCCGCTCGATCAGGCTCTCGTCCTCCATAGAGCGGTTGCCGTGGTCCATGCGGTCGATGTGCAGCAGGTCCAGCGCCTCGTGCACATAGGCGGGCGGGCCTTCCTCACCGGCGTGGGCGCACAGCTTCAGGCCCAGTTCCCGGGAAGCGGCGAAAACGCGGACGAATTTCGACGGCGGATGTCCGACCTCGGACGAATCCAGCCCCACCCCGATGAAGTGGTGCAGGTAGGGCTTGGCCATCTCCAGCGTGGCGAAGGCCTCCTCCTCGCTCAGGTGACGCAGGAAGCTCAGGATCAGGCCCGAGGTCACGCCCAGTTCGGTCTTCGCCCGCTCCATGCCCGCGATCAGGCCCTCGACCACCACGTCGAAGGGCACGCCCCGGTCGGTGTGGGTCTGGGGGTCGAAGAAGATTTCTGCGTGGCGGACGTTGTCCGCGGCCGCGCGCTGGAAATAGGCGAAGGCGAGGTCCTCGAAATCCTTGCGCGTCAGCAGGACGTTGGCCCCGGCGTAATAAATGTCCAGGAAGTCCTGTAGGTTCGAGAAGTCATAGGCCGCGCGCACGGCCTCGACGCTGTCGAATGGAATGGCCACGCCGTTGCGCTGCGCCAGCTCGAACATCAGCTCGGGCTCCAGCGAGCCCTCGATGTGAAGGTGCAGCTCGGCCTTGGGCAGACCGGCGATATAGGCGTCGAGCGACATGAGGGGGCTCCTGAAAGGCCCCGCCAGTCTAGCCTACATCCGCTCCGGCGTGTCGATTCCCAGCAGGCTCAGCGTCAGGACCAGTTGATCCAGCGTGGCCTTCGACAGGGCCAGCCGCGACGCCTTGGTCGCCTCGTCCGGCGCCACCAGCACGGGGCAGGCGGCGTAGAATTTCGAGAACGACTGCGCCAGCCGGTAGGCGTGCTCGGCGATCACGTGCGGCATGCGCTTGTCGTAGGCCTCGGCCGCCGCCTGCGAGAAGGCGTCCAGCGTCAGGGCCAGGTCGCGCTCCGCCGGTTCGGCGATGACGATGGCTCCGGGCCGGGCGCCCTGTTCCTCGCCCCGGCGCAGCAGGGATTTGATGCGCACGGCCTGATACAGCAGGTAGGGACCGGTCTTGCCCTCGAAGCTCATGAAGCGGTCGAGGTCGAAGACGTAGCTGGTGGTCCGGGCGTTCGACAGATCGGCGAACTTCAGGGCGGCGATCGCCACCTTGTGCGCGATGGCCTCGAACGCGTCGGGCGGCAGGTCGTCGCCCAGCTTGGCCTCATGCAGGCGCTCGCGCGCCTTTTCGGTCGCCTGGTCGATCAGGTCGCGCAGCTTCAGGACGCCGCCCGCGCGGGTCTTGAAGGGCTTGCCGTCCTGGCCGTTCATGGTGCCGAAGCCGAGGTGCTCCAGCGCGCCTTCGGCCGCGTAGCCCGCCAGATAGGCGGCGCGGAACACCTGTTCGAAATGCTCGGCCTGGCGTTCGTCGACGACGTACAGGGCCAGGTCCGGCGCCAGCGCCTTCTTGCGGTCCAGGATCGTGGCCAGGTCGGTCGTGCCGTACATGGCCGAGCCTTCCGAGCTGATCACCAGCAGCGGCGGCGGGGAGGGGGCCTCGATCACCGAGCCGTCGGCCAGCTTCTTCTTGCGGGTCTCGCCGGGCCGGGCGACGTGCACCACCTGCGCCCCGTCGTCGGGGACCAGCAGGCCGGTCGCCTTCAGATGCTCCAGCATCTCGGGCATCTGCGGATCGGCGTCGCTCTCGCCGTTCCACAGGTCGAAATCGACCGACAGGTCGCCGTACTCGCGCTTCAGCGCCTCGCGGCTGACCGCCACGAAATGCTTCCACAGGGCGCGGTAGCCGGGGCGGCCGCCCTGCAGCTCCGCCGTCGCCTTGCGGGCGCGGTCGCGGAAAGCCGGGTCTTCCTTGGCCTTGCCGGCGGCCAGCGGATACAGCCGGTCGAGGTCGCCCAGGGTCACCGGGCTTTCGGCCGGGAAGGGACCGTCGCCCTCGGCCATGAAGGCGTCGGCCAGCCCCTCGTCGCCGCAGGCGACGATCAGCAGGCCCATCTGGAAGCCCCAGTCGCCGAAGTGGGCGTCGCCGGTCACGTCGTCGCCGCGGAAGCGGAACAGCCGCTTCAGGCTTTCGCCGATGATGGCGCTGCGCAGGTGGCCGACGTGCATCGGCTTGGCCACGTTCGGGCCGCCGTAGTCGATGACCACCTTGCGGGCTTCGGCGACGACCGCGGCTCCGGCGTGTTCGGCGTCCGTGGCCACCTCGGTCGCGCGCCGGGCCAGGGCCGCGTCGGCGATCTTCAGGTTGATGAAGCCCGGGCCCGCGATCTCGACGGAGGCCAGGCGCGGATCGCCTTCCAGGCGCGCCGCGATCTTGCCGGCCAGCTCACGCGGATTGGCCTTCAGGGCCTTGGCGGCGGCCAGGGCGCCGTTGGACTGGAAGTCGGCCAGGTCGGGCCGGTCCGAGGGGGTGACGCGCGCCAGCGCGGGGTCCACGCCTTCGGCGGCGAAGGCGGCCCCGACCGCTTCGCCCAGTTCCGTTCTGAGATCGGTCATTTACTGGGCCGGGGGCTGGGTCGTGGGGGCGGCGGCGCCCGCGTTGACGCGGAAACGGCTGCCCGATCGGTTGAACTCGGCCATCTGCGGCGTGATGTCGAAGCCGACCAGGATCTCGAAATGGTCGCCCGCGGTCGTGGCAGAGGCGCGCGGGATGACGATCGTGTTGTCCTGGGTGACCGTCGTCGTGGTGGCGCCGTTCTCGAACGTCACCGGCAGGTCGAAATAGGTCTTCTCCAGCACGGCGCTGTTCCGCTCGGTGACGGCGATCCAGTACCGGTAGGTGCGGCCGTCGCCCTGCGCCTGCGGTCCGCGGCCCAGGTTGAACAGCACGCGGGTCTCGACCTGGATCGGCCCGTCGCCCTGGTAGGCGCAGTCGGACACCAGGCCCTCCATCTCGCCGGTGTAGCCGACGTTGGCGGCCGCGACCCGGTCGCCGGTCATTTCGACGTAGCGGGCGGCGTCGTAGAGGATCTTCACATAGGGGCAGGGACCGGCCGCCGAGCGGCGCTGCAGCGGGGCGATGCGCACCCGACGGGCCCGGTCGCCGGTCTGCTCGCCCGGTTCGGGGCGGTCGCGGCCCGCCGGATCCTGTCCGCGTCCGCCCGGCCGGCTCTGCGCGACGGCGGCGGGCGCGACGGCCGCGAGGGTGGCGGCGACAAGAGCCGAGGCCAGGGAAACCTTCAGGACGCGACGCATCAATGCTCTTCCAGATCACGAGGAGGCGGCGACAGCCCGACGCCGTCCGCACGCTTGCCGCTGATAGCGGCTAAACCGAGGCGCGGCAAACCCGCCGGACGCGGAAACGACGGTGGCGGCGAACGGTCCGAACGACTAGGTTCCGGCCCATGACCGTTCATCAGCCGATCCGACCGGCGGACAAGCGTCCCCTGACCGTGCGCCTCGCCACCCCGCGGGGGTTCTGCGCGGGGGTGGACCGGGCCATCCAGATCGTCGAACGCGCCATCGAGAAGTACGGCGCCCCGGTCTATGTGCGGCATGAGATCGTGCACAACCGCCACGTCGTCGAGCGGCTGCGCGCCATGGGCGCCGTCTTCGTCAAGGAACTGGACGACTGCCCCGACGACCGTCCGGTGGTCTTCTCCGCCCACGGCGTGCCCAAGTCGGTGCCCGCCACCGCCCGCTCGCGCGAGATGCTGTTCCTGGACGCCACCTGCCCGCTGGTCTCCAAGGTCCATGTCGAGGCCGAGCGCCATCATGCGAACGGCAAGCACATCATCCTGATCGGCCACGCCGGACACCCTGAGGTCGTCGGCACCATGGGCCAGCTTCCGGCCGGGGCCATCAGCCTCGTCGAGACGGTCGAGGACGCCGAGACCTTCCAGCGTCCGGGCGACGCCCCCCTGGCCTATGCGACCCAGACCACCCTGTCGGTGGACGACACCGCCGAGATCCTGGCTGCCCTGAAACGCCGTTTCCCGGAGTTGCCGGACCCCCACAAGGAAGACATCTGCTACGCCACCACCAACCGTCAGGAGGCCGTGAAGCGGCTGGGCGACGGCTGCGACCTGGTGCTGGTGGTAGGGTCCAAGAATTCGTCCAACTCGGTCCGGCTGGTCGAGGTGGCGATCAAGGCCGGCGCCCGCGACGCCCGGCTGGTGGATGACGCCAGCCACGTCGACTGGACCTGGCTGGACGGGGTGTCGACCCTGGGCATCACCGCCGGGGCCTCGGCGCCCGAACGGCTGATCGAGGATCTGGTCCAGGCCGTCCGCGACCGCTTCGACGCCGATGTGGTCGAGGACGCCGGCGAGCGCGAGACCGTCACCTTCAAGCTGCCGCGTGTCCTGACCGCCTGATGGGCCATTGGGCGGGGCTGAGCCGCTTCCGCCGCAGGTCATCTCGCGACCGTCTCAAAGCTTGATATCCGCAAGCGACGGACTCGCTATTGGCGGGTGAGTGTCGTTAAGATGTCATGCCATGTGTGGTTGTATTATACAATGCTTCATTTGATTTGTATTTTTGCTTTGTAGTTATTGTTTCGGCGAATAACAGAATAATATTCAGGCGATATCGGCGTGAATGAAAAGAAAAGCATAAATACCGTTGGAGATGTTTCGGGAAGCAACATCAACATATCGCAGATTTATGCGCCCGGCGGGCTGGGTCTGCGCTCGGAAGTTTTCGAGCGTCTGGATGGTCCTGATCCATTCTCTATCGACTGGCTCATGTTTTCCCAGCAGAGCGTCCCCCTGATTGGGCGGGGCCAAGAGCGAGAATCACTGCAGCGCTTCCTGGAGGCGCCGTCAGGCTTTTCGTGGTGGGCGGTTGTCGGGGACGGGGGCGTGGGCAAGAGCCGTCTGGCGCTTGAGACCGTCCAGGGGCTTCCGAAGGATTGGGTGGGCGGCTTCATGGCCGCGGAGAACGTCACCCAAAGGGACGCGGCGTCCTGGATTCCCACAGCGAACACCTTGTGGATCATCGACGACGCGGCTTCGCATGGTCCGGCGCTTCTATCGCTGATCAGTGTTCTCGCGCAGCTTCATCGTCAATCCCGGTTCAAGGTGCGTCTCCTGCTGCTCGAACGCGGATATAGTGAGAACGGCGGCTGGTGGGACACGGTGACGAACGGCTTCACCCCAGAAACGCTGGCCAGTCGGCAGGCCCTGTACAAGGCTCCACTGGAATTGCCCCCCCTGAAGGGCCTCGGCGACGCCTTCCTGGACTCGCTCGCTCTGCTGCTGAACCCATCCGACGCGGAGCGTTTCGCCGCCGCGCGCGCCGCGCTGGATGAGGAGAGGCTTTTTGAGCAGACGCAGGGGGGAAACCCTCTTTTGCTTCAACTCCTGGCCGCTGAACTGATCAGTGAGGAAGGGCCTGTCCTCAGCGCTTCTCCGGCCGATACCATCGTAGAACGTCACCTGGGGCGCGAGCTGGATTTGCTGCGAGCGCGCTGCGACGCAGCGGGCTTGCGCTTCGACGCCATGCTGAACCTGCTGTTTTTGACGACATCGGCGTTTCCGCTGCCGTTGGACGACGATCACGACATCATCGTGCCGCGCATGGGGGACGAGGTCCTGATGCTCACGGACAATGATGGAAAAGTCAGGTTTCCCACTACGGCCGAGTTGCATGGCCTCGGCATCGATATTGGAGGACGCCAGAAGGTGCTGGCGTCGATCTCGTGGATCACTGAAATCGATGATCCGGATGCTTATCTCGCCGTACTGGAGGGCTTGGGGCGAGGGCGCGCGACCAAATATTCAATCATGCCAGATCTGGTCGCCAGCGCGCTTATCGAGTTGATGCTGAACGTGCCGTCTACGCCTGGCTCGCTGAAGTTCAAGCGAGGCGAGTTCAACCGTCAGCGCGTGATGCGATTGATCGAAGGGGCTTTTCACATTGCGCCGGGCGCGGCGCCGGCGATCTGGGCGCGCCTGGACGACACAGCCGTCATGGTGCTGATCGATCTCGTTCGCCGGGGGGGCAAGAGCATCCGCTACCCCTTGTTGATATTGCGCGGCCTGAATCAGGTTCGCAGCCGAAAGGCCGCTTTCGACCCCAACATAGTCTTCGCCGCCAACGATGTGCACCCCGACGCCCAACACGTGGGGCGTTACTTCACCGAGGTTCGAGAGGCCATCGGCAAAGATTTGACGGCGGACGTCGTGCGTTCTCTGAGCCGGAGTCAGCACGCCTGGGTGCTGCCCTACGTAGAGGCGCTCCTGGAGCTTTCGCTTCTGGAGACTGCCAGGCTGGCGCTGATCATCTGCCACATCGAGGATGCGGGGCTCCTCAATCGCCTGACGAACCTCTCGAACTTCCTGGTGACCGTAAACCGGGCCGTCGCGCCAGGCTTCGGCTCTCAGCTGAGGAGGCTTTCGAACCAGGAACGCAGCGCCTTGGCGCAGCTCGTCGATGCGGCGTTCGCCTTTGCCGCTGCGTACGCCTACCCGGCGCTCGTCGCCGCGGACGATAAGGATTTCAAAGATCCCTACATGCTGCTGGCCCGGGTGCTGATCGCATGCGGATACGCCGTCGGAAACAATCTGATGGGCCGGACCGAGACGGCGGAATCCCGGAAGCGGGCGCTTGATGGGTTGAGGATCGCCCGGCTGGCGTTGGAGGTCGCTCCCGACCGGCAAGACATGGCCTACACTGATCGCAACACAGCTATCCTGAAAGCGGTCGATACGCCGGATCCACATCTGGCTGTGGCAATCTATCTGGATGGTTTGACGGCCATGCAGGCCTACGCCGACCAGGAGGCCCTCGCCGATATGGTCGGCGACCTCGTATTGCTCGCCGTCATGCGGAGGAGCCCGGAGATAGCGTCCTGTCTCGGCGATGCGCTTGACCGGTTCGTACCGGAGACGACGGCGCGCGACCTCGTCGTCCGCAGAACCGTTGAATGTCTGTTCGTGGCGATCGGACCAGATCAGGACTTCGCTGTAATCGCCGATTCCATTGGTGCGGTTTGCCTCCAACTCGTACCGGCCCTGAGCATGACTGAGTCCCCAGAGACCGTGGAGGGCTTGGTTACGCTTGTCCAAATTGCACTCAACACAAGGCCCTATCGCCCCGATATCGAGGCGGAGCTGATCACTGTTTTTGAGCGCGCGCGCGCGAATTTCGACGCCGGGCGCGTGAGTTCGATGTTCGCGGACGCGATCCTGTCCTGCGCTCAGAGCGCCAACACGGTTTGGGTGACGGACGATCAGACGCCGTCTCAGGTCGCGAAGATTCCATTTGTGACGACCGTGTTTCCCGTCAGCCGTGACGATCTGAAGGCATTGCTGACCGACGAGCGCGAACTGGCCTGGCTTGGCTGCGTCAAGACTGTGGAAATTCTGACGACAGCCTATCATTCCTCAGTCGGCGAGGTCCATGAGGTGACCAACGTGGCGATCAACGTGTCGCATCTTCCGGACGACAATAAAGGCCGGGATTTCTTGCGGTCGTTGCAGAAGCATATCGAAGAAGCCGCGATGCGCGGCGACCTTACAGGGTCGTACGATTGAGGACCTGAGTGATCGAGATATTCTCTCCCGAGACGTTGCCGATCACATTGGCCGCCGCGTCCTTCGGGCTTTCGAAGGCTTGAGTGGTCTTGGGGCTGTCGAAGGAGGCCTTCTGTAGGAGCCGCACCAAGACCTCGGCGCTGGCCCGGGCGGCGAAGGGCTTCATGCGATCATCCTTGTTCGGATCGGCGTAGTCCATGACGCCCTTGGCTACGATCCAGCTGGGAACGGCGAGGCGCTGGGCCACCTGGGCGATCGCGGCGGCTTCCATTTCCAACCCCAGAACGGTCCGAACTCCGAGCGCCTTGAGCATGTCCCAGGTCACCCCGTCCTTGACCACGACGTTGCCGCTCGCCATCGGGCCGACATGTACGGCGTACGGCAGACGTCTGATTGGATCGATGTTGTAAGCCTGCCACGCTTCGACCTCGGCCCGTCCGCGTGACGTGATGGCGAATTTGGCGCCGGTGCGCTCGATCAGTCCGCCGGTCTCCAGCGCGGTGACCAGATCGGGCCACTGTCCTTCGGCGACGTATCTCGATCGGGCGGGGTGTTTGCGGGGATCGACGCCGATCTCGAGCTGTTGAAGCAGCCAGATTTGGACCGCGGGCAGGTCTGGCGTCCCGTAGGTCGGCAGCACGGTCGCATCGAAATCTTGCACCGCCCGCACCCATCGATCAGCGGCCGGCACCTGGCGATGGTCCGGTTCGAAGCCGGCGGCGGTTCGCTTCCCCTCATCATACGCATAAGCGCATTCGGCGACGATCACGTCGCCCAATACGACGTCCGCCGGATTGCCTGCGCACACGCCGCTCATGGCCAGGCAGAGTGGAGCCAGACGCTCCACGAGGCTGGACGCCAGAGACGCGGTCGGAGTCGGCCCCATCCGCGTAGGCCGCGCCACGGCGACCGAAATCTGGCGATCCCGACCGGCGAGCAGGCCCTGCAGGTATGGCGAGGAGGTGTCCTCGTCCGTGGGCGCGAGCACGACCCCGGCGGCGATCAGGGCGTCTCGCGCAGCATCGTGTTCCAGAGGCAGCGCCGTCACCAAGAGAACGTCGGTGCCTGACATATCATCATCCAATCAAAGAGATGTTCTAAGGGCCTTTCGTACACCGGCCTGGTTCACCGCATCAACGGTCGCTCCCGGCGCCCGGGCCACGGCCTGACCGGTCCGCGCAGGCTTGCGCAAGCGGAGCCTTTGCCGTTCGGTGGCGTTAACGCTGCGACCGGGAAAAGGGACTTCTCCATGCGCCTGACAGCCGCCTGCACCACCGCCGTCTCCATTCTGGCCCTCGCCGTCGCGGCCTGTTCACCCGAAGCCGAGCAGCCGCCGGCCCCCATCCCGCCGTCGCCCGCGCCGACCACCCCGGCCGCGCCGCCGGTCAGCTACGCCTGCGAAAGCGGCCAGTCGATCACCGTCGCCTACCCGGACGATTCCACCGCCCAGCTGGCCTACAAGGGCCAGGCCTACGCCCTGCGCATCTCCCAGTCGGCCTCGGGCGCGCGCTACGTCGGCTCGGGCGTCGAATGGTGGACCGCCACCCGCGACGGCGCCGAGAGCGCCACTCTCAGCCGTCTGGGTCCAAATGAGGAAGTCGGCACGGCGGTGCTGGAGCGCTGCAGCCGTCCGTCCCCCGGCCCGGTCGTCGCGCCCGGTCCGGTTCCGACGCCCCAGCCGGCGCCCGGCGGCGTCCTGCCCGCCGCCGCGCCCTGCCGCGGTCCCCAGCTGAAGCTATCCAACGAGGGCGGCGACGCCGGAGCGGGCAACCGGGTTTCCAACATCGGCGTCCAGAACATTGGAACCACGGCCTGCAGCCTGACCGGCTATCCCGGCGTGGTCCTGCAGGATCGCCAGGGCCGCAACCTGACCGCCATCCGCAGCGAGCAGAGCCCCGGCAGCTACTTCACCCAGGGCCAGGCGCCGTCGCCTGTGCTGCTGGCCCCGCAGGCCAAGGCCGCCTTCGAGATCGCCTGGAACGTCATGCCGAACGAGGCCGAGGGCCAGACCACCTGCCCCAATGTGACGCGCCTCCGGGTGACCGCGCCGGGCGATACCGCGGCGGTTTCGATGGACATGGCGTTCAGCCCCTGCAGCAACCGCGTGCGGGTCAGCCCGATCCGTCCGCTGACGCCCGCGGGAACGCCCGCGCCCGAGCCCACGGTTTAGGGGGTTCAAACCGTCACGGATTCGGCGTAGCGGAGCGCGCATGACAGCGACCTTCTACGACCGCGTCTCCGCGGAACTCGCCGACATCGACGCCCAGGGGCTGACCAAGCCCGAACGCGTGATCGCCTCCCGTCAGGGACCCGTCATCAAGGTGGGCGGGCGTGATGTCCTGAACTTCTGCGCCAACAACTACCTCGGTCTCGCCGGCGACGAGCGGGTGACCCAAGCGGGCATCAGGGCGCAGGAAAAGTGGGGGGCGGGCACCGCCTCGGTTCGCTTCATCTGCGGCACGCTGGAGATCCACAAGGAGCTGGAGCGGGCCATCGCCGACTACCTCGGCTTTGAAGACACCATCCTGTTCGCCGCCGCCTTCGACGCCAACGGCGGCATCTTCGAGCCCCTGTTCGGCGCCGACGACGCCATCATCTCCGACAGCCTGAACCACGCCTCGATCATCGACGGCGTGCGCCTGTGCAAGGCCAAGCGGTATCGCTTCGCCACTTCGGACATGGCCGATCTGGAGGCCCAGCTGAAGCAGGCTCGGGCCGACGGCGCCAAAGAGATCATCATCGCCACCGACGGCGCCTTCTCGATGGACGGCTATATCGCCAAGCTGAAGGACATCCGCGCGCTGGCCGACCAATATAACGCCCTGATCATGGTCGACGACTGCCACGCCACCGGCTTCCTCGGCCCGCAGGGGCGCGGCTCCTACGCCTGGAACGGGGTCGAGGTCGACTTCGTCACCGGCACCTTCGGCAAGGCGCTGGGCGGCGCCATGGGCGGCTTCATCTGTGCGAAGTCCAACGTCGTGGCCCTGCTGAAACAGCGCGCCCGGCCCTACCTGTTCTCCAATGCGCTCAGCCCCGCCGTCTGCGGCTCGTCGCTGGAAGCCATCCGCATCGCCGCCGGCGAAGAAGGCGACACGCTGCGCGAACAGCTGTTCGCCAACGCCGCCCGCTATCGCAAGGCGATGACCGAGGCGGGCTTCACCCTGCAGCCGGGCGAGCATCCGATCATCCCGGTCATGCTGGGCGACGCCAAGCTGGCCCAGGACATGGCCGCCCGCCTGCTGGAGCTGGGCGTCTACGTCATCGGTTTCAGCTTCCCGGTGGTGCCGCGCGGCCAGGCCCGCATCCGCACCCAGATGTCGGCGGCGCACACCTTCGAACAGATTGATCAAGTGGTCGCGGCGTTCACGACGGCCGGCAAGGAATTGGGAGTTATCGCATGACCGACACCATGAAGGCCCTGGCCAAGACCCGTCCCGAAGTCGGCCTTGAGCTGATCGACGCCCCGATCCCGGTCGCTGGCGACGAGGATGTGCTGATCAAGGTCAAGCGCACCGCCGTCTGCGGCACCGACATCCACATCTGGAACTGGGACGAGTGGTCCCAGAAGAACGTGCCGGTCCCGATGATCACCGGCCACGAGTTCGCCGGCGAGATCGTCGCCATCGGCAAGGACGTGGATCGCCGCCTCAAGATCGGCCAGCGTGTCTCGGCCGAGGGCCACGTCATCGACCTGAACTCCGAAGCGGCCCGCGCGGGCCACTTCCACCTGGACCCCGACACCCGCGGCATCGGCGTCAACCGTCAGGGCGCCTTCGCCGAGTACGTCGTGGCCCCGGCCTTCAACGTCATCGAGCTGCCGGATGACGTGCCCTATGAGATCGGGTCGATCCTGGATCCGTTCGGCAACGCCGTGCACACGGCGCAGCAGTTCGACCTGCTGGGTGAGGACGTGCTGGTCACCGGCGCCGGTCCCATCGGCATGATGGCCGCGGCCGTCGCCCGCCACGCCGGCGCGCGCACCGTGGTCCTGACCGACATCAACGACTTCCGCCTGGACCTGGCCCAGAAGGTCGCCCCCGGGGTCCGCACGGTGAACACCACCAAGGAAGACCTGAAGGACGTGATGCACGAGCTGGGCCTGAAGGTCGGCTTCGATGTGGCGCTGGAGATGTCGGGCTCGCCCATCGCCTTCAAGCAGTGCGTCGACACCCTGATCATGGGCGGCGGCATGGCTCTGCTGGGTATTCCGTCCAAGCCGATGGAGACCGACTGGGGCCAGATCATCCTCAAGGCCCTGACCATCAAGGGCGTCTACGGCCGCGAGATGTTCACCACCTGGCGCAAGATGCTGGGCCTGCTCAAGGCCGGGCTCGACCTCCAGCCCCTGATCACCCACCAGATGTCGTACGAGAACTACCGCGAGGGCTTCGAGGCCATGCGGTCCGGCCAGTCCGGCAAGGTGGTGCTCAACTGGGACAAGGCGGCCTAGGAGGCGACGCTGACCGCATCGACGCCCTCCGTCCTCGCCTTCCTTGAGGGCGAAGGGACCGATGCGCGCGGGCGCACGATCTTCGACGTCCTGGCGTTCGACGATGCGGCGCTGGAGAACACCCACGATTTCATCCAGTGGCTGTTCCCGCTGACCGAGCCCTCGTCCGCCGTGCCGGAATCGCCCGTGCTCACCGAGGACGAGGCCACGGCCATCTGCGACTCGGTCATGGCCCAGTGCACCCTGGCGGCGGCCACGGACCGGATTGCCGCGTTCTACCGCAACAACGACCATTGGCTGAAGGCGGCGGACCACAACCACCTGCGCATCACCCGCATCATCCGCGCCCTGCGCCGCCTGCGCGGCGACGAGGAGGCGGAGGCCTTCCGCGCGGCCATCCTGGCGAAGGTGACGACGACCGGCGCGCCGGTCAGTCTTCGCAGCCGCGGCTACTGGACGACGGCCTGAGCGCTCATCGCAGGGCCCGGATCAGGGCGGCTTCGAATCCCTTGGCGTCCGGGCCGGGCAGGGCGGCCAGGCCTCCGGCCTCGAACATCTCGAACACCTTCGGATGGACATAGGACGACCGGCAGACCGTCGGCGTATTGCCCAGCAGGCCGGAAACGGCCCTCACGCAGACGGTGATCTTGCGCTTGGCGTCGGTGGGCGAGGTCGGGGTCTCCGCCTCCCTCAGCGCCCGCGCCGCCGACACGGTCCCTGCCCAGGTACGGAAGTCCTTGGCTGAAAAGGCCTCGCCCATGGCGTCGCGGATATAGGCGTTCACATCGTCCGACGTGATGGGGCACAAATCGCTATCGGTGTTGCGGTATTTGAACAGTTGCTGGCCCGGCAGGTCACGCAACGACCGGACCACGGTCGCCAGCCGCCGGTCGCGCACCTTCACCTCATGCTCCACCCCGCTCTTGCCCTTGAAGGCGAAGGTCAGGGCGGCGCCCTCCAGTTCCAGATGGCGCTTGTGCAGGGTGGTCAGCCCGTAGGATCGGTTCTGCTTCGCATATTCCGCGTTGCCCACCCGGATCAGGGTGATCTCCAGCAGCCGTACGGCGGTGGCCAGCACCTTGTCCCGGGTCATGCCGCGCCTAGCCAGGTCGGCCTCGACCCGCGCCCGCAGTTTCGGCAGCGCCTTGGCGAAGGCGGGCAGGCGGTCGAACTTGCTCTCCGAGGCGTGGCGGCTCCAGTCGGGGTGATAGCGGTACTGCTTGCGGCCCTTGACGTCCCAGCCGATGGCCTGGATGTGGCCGTTGGCGCGCGGGCAAATCCAGACGTCGGTCCACGCCGGCGGGATGGCCAGCATCCGGATACGGTCCAGCGCCTTGATGTCGGTGATGCGCTTGCCGTCGCGATCCAGATACCGGAACCCTGTTCCCGACTTCCGGCGAGAGAAGCCGGTCGCCTCGTCGCTGCACCAGGTCAGGCCCTCGGGCACATCGACGTGGGTCACACCCCGACCTCGGGCAAGGTCTCGCGCAGTCCGTGGATCCAATCCCGCGCGGCGTCTCCGCCCCACAGCCGCCAGGCGATATAGCCGGCCGAGGGCTTGTCCTTGTTGTTCCAGTCTCGCCCGTGCTTGTCGACGACGTGGCGGGCGAAATAGCTGTACATCGACCTGATGTCCCGATCGCTCAGGATCTCCTGCCTCATCAGCTGCTCGGCCCGGCGCACGCCGACCTCGGCGCCGCCGCGCTTGTGCTCGCGGCGCAGCTCCAGTCCTCGCTCCGCAGCGTCCGCGACGGCCTTCGGAGGGGGGCGGTTTTCGTCGGACAGGACGGGGTGTTCGATCATGGCGAACTCCAACGACGAGCTAACGAAGGCGGTTCCTCTTGACCGCGCGGGCGCGGAGGCGGAGGGCAGGGGGCATGAACTATCGCCACAGCTTCCATGCCGGAAATTTCGCCGATCTGGTCAAGCACGCTCTCGTGCTCTGGCTGCTCGACCGCCGTCGCGCCACCGGCCCCGTGACGGTGATCGACACCCATGCGGGGGCCGGGGTCTACGACCTCAGCGGCGACGGAGTCCGGTCGAACGAAGCCGAGGCCGGCATCGCGCGTCTGATGGCCGCCGATCATCGTCCGCCCCTGATCGAGGCCCTGGCCAGGGCGGTCGGCGAACTGAATCCGCACGGCGGCGCGCGCCTCTATCCGGGCTCGCCCCTGCTGATCGCTCGCCGGCTCGGCCGCGACGACCGCTATCTGGGCTTCGAGCTGAACCCGCCGGTGCTGGAGCTGCTGACCGCGGCGCTGGAGCCCTTCCCCCAGGCGACCGCCCGGGGCGGCGACGGCTATGATCAGGCGCGGGCCGAGGCGGCGCATGCGTCCGGCGCCCTAGTCCTGATCGACCCGCCGTTCGAACGGCCAGACGACTATCAGCGCGCCGCCGACACCGCCGCCGCCATCGTCCGCGCCGATCCCCGCGCCATGGTCGCGGTCTGGACTCCGCTGAAGGACCTGGAGACCTTCGACGGCTTCCTGCGCCGGCTGGACGAGGCGGGCGCCAAGCGGGTGCTGGTCGCCGAGGCGCGCCTGCGGCCGCTGACCAATCCGATGAAGATGAACGGCTGCGCCATGGTCGTGCTGAATGCTCCCGCCGGGGCGGAAGACGCCGCGCGCCAGATCTGCGACTGGGTCGCCGGCACGCTGGGCGAGGCCGGAGCGAAGGCCGAGGTCTGGACGGCGTAATTTAGTCGATCACTTCGCCGGGCTCGTACAGGTGCGGCTCGAAGGTGGCGATGGCCATGATAGGCTCCATCGCCTTGGCCACCCCGGCGGTCCGGGCCATGGCCTTCCAGTCCTCGCGTGTGCGCCAGACCGCATAGACCGCCGCCACCTTGCCATTCAGGCCCCGGTGCAGGGTCGCCGAGATGAAGCCCTCGGCTCCGCGCTGGGCGGCGACCATCACCGCCAGATGTTCCATCAGCAGCGCCTGCTTTTCAGGATCGCAGCGATAGACGTTGATGAGCACTATGGGATCAGCATCGGACATGTCGCGTCCTCTAGACCAGTTTTGCTTCAGGTTTGTACGGTCTGAACCTAAAGAATCCTCTCTCGCCCAACGACGGGAGCGGCGTCTTGTCTGTCGGGCCCACGAGGCCATATCGGGTGGCCCGTGGAGAGCCGAATGACCCGTATCGCCATCCTGAAGACCGGTGCGCCGCCGCCGGCCCTGGCCGAAACCCATGGCGACTATCCGGCCATGTTCGGGACCCTGCTGGGCGACGGGTTCGAGACCACGGTGTTCGACGTGCGGCAGGGCGAATGGCCTGACCCCGTCGGCTTCGACGGCGCCGTCATCACGGGCTCGGCGGCCGGGGTCTATGAGGACGACGCCTGGATCGGCGCCCTCCTGGACTGGATCCGTCTGGCCCGGGGCGAGACCAGGCTGGTCGGCGTCTGCTTCGGCCACCAGGCCATGGCCCAGGCCCTGGGCGGCCGGGTCGAGAAGTCGGACCGGGGCTGGGGCGTCGGCCTGCATCGCTACGACGTGGCCGCGCCGGCGCCGTGGATGACCCCCGCCGCCGCCACGGTCGCCATCCCCGTCTCGCATCAGGACCAGGTGGTCGCCATTCCCGGCGACGCCCTTGTCACCCTGAGCAGCGCCTTCACCCCCTACGCCGGCCTGGCGTGGGGCGAGGACGCCATCAGCTTCCAGGGCCACCCCGAGTTCACCCCCGCCTACGCCTCGGACCTGACCGCCGGGCGGCGCGGGCGGATCGATCCGGTGCTGGTCGACCGGGCGCTGGAGACCCTGGCCCAGCCGAACGACCGCGCCCTGGTCGCGGACTGGATTCGCGGCTTTCTCGCGCTGTAAATCTTACTCAAGGAATGCGTGCGAATACGGAGGGACATGTGCCTTTCCCGGTTCGCGCTTACGATTGCAGCAGTGTTCGCCGTCCTCGGCGCCGCTCCCGCGTTCGCACAGCCGGACGCCCGGGGGACGGACGACGGGATGCAGCTGGCGGCCTTCGTGGAGGCTCGGGCCTCCTCGACCACCTTCGCGGCGCTGGAGGCCTTCGGCCATGACGCCATGCGGCGCACCGACCGTGAGGGGCTGAACCGGCTCTACCACGTCACCTGGACCATCCTGAACCAGGGCGAGTTCGAGCGCGCGGCGGTGTGGAACGCCCGGCTGGAGGCCGCCGCCCGCCGTCGCCGCGACGCTCGGTACATCGACATCGCCCACCTGAACGCCCTGACCATCCGCTACGATCAGGGCGAGGGCGCCGTGGCCGCGGAGATGAACCGCATGGCCGCCTCCGGCCGCGACTGGTTCGTGCGCGCCCACGCCGCCCGCCTGACCGCCCTGTGGATGATCGACAACGCCCGCGTCGGGGAAGGCCTGCAGCTGTTGAGCCAGGCGGAGGCCGACATTCCCGCCAACGACCCCTTCGCCGCCACCGCCCGCGCGGGCATCTGGGAGGTGGCGGGCATGGGTCTGAAGGCGCTCAACGACGTCAAGGGCGCCGCCGACGCCTTCCGCAAGTTCGAGATCGACTATTCCACCCCGGCCTATCCGCGTCCGGATTTCGACAGCCTCTACAACCTGGCCATGATGGCGGTGAAGGTGGGCGAGATGGATCGCGCCGCCCGCTTCTACGCGGCCCACAACCGGCTGGCCCTGCGTTCCGACCTGCCGACGCTGAAGATCTATGACGCCAGCCTGTGCGCGACCGTCGCCGACGCCCGCCAGGCGCCGCGCGCGGTGCTGGCCTGTCTGGAGCCGTACGGCGAGGACCTCGGCGAGGCCGCCTTCCTGGCCCGGGACGCCCTGCCGCTGCGCGCCGTCGCCCGCGCCCGCACCGGCCAGGCCACCGCCGCCCGCCGGGACCTGGAGAGGCTGAGGCGGCTCGAGGCCGGCGTCGGTGAACAGTCGGACGTGGATCAGGTCGAGGCCGAGGTGCTGTTCGCCGAGGGCCGTCCCGAAGAGGCCTTCCGCATCCTGCGCGCCCATATGGCGGCCCAGGAGACTTCGGCGGCCCGAAGCTTCAGCGCCGGCATCCACCAGGTCACCGGCAACATGCAGCAGCAACTGGCCGAGCGCCGCCGCCAGCTGGAGATGGCCCGCGCCAACACCCGGCTGCAGCTGACCGTCACCGTCATCGTCGTCCTGTTCCTGCTGTGCGCCGCCGCGGCGCTGGCGTGGCAGTGGCGGCTGGGCCGGTTCCTGCGCGACGCCCGCCGCCGCGCCGAGGAGGCCAACCGCGCCAAGAGCGAGTTCCTGGCCAATATGAGCCACGAGATCCGCACGCCCCTGAACGGCGTGGTCTCAATGGCCGACTCGCTGGCGCGCCGCGATCTCGACGCTCAGGAGCGCGAGATGGTCGAGCTGATCCGCTCGTCCGGGGCGACCCTGGAGCGCCTGCTGTCCGACATCCTCGACAGCGCCAAGATCGAGTCCGGGCAGGTCACCCTGGAACCGGTCGCCTTCGATCTGGAGCAGACCGTCGGCGACGTGGCGGCCCTGTGGCGGGTCAAGGCCGAGGACAAGGGCGTCGCCCTGAACGTCGACTTCGACCCGGCCCTGTCCGGCTTCGTCGAGGGCGACGCGGTCCGCCTGCGCCAGGTCCTCAACAACCTTGTCTCCAACGCCCTGAAATTCACCGCCGAGGGCGAGGTCCGGATCGTCGTGCAGGCGGTCGAGGACGGCCGCGCCGTCTTCCGGGTCAGCGACACCGGCGTCGGCTTCGACGCCGAGCAGAAGGGCCGCATCTTCACCCGTTTCCAGCAGGCCGACGGCTCGATCACCCGGCGCTACGGCGGCACGGGCCTCGGCCTGGCCATCTCCACCGCCCTGGTCGATCTGATGGGCGGCGCGCTGGATTGCGACAGCACGCCGGGCGAGGGCGCGGCCTTCTGGTTCGAGATCGCCCTGCCGCCGGCCGAGCCGGTCGCCGCCGAGGCGGCCGCGCCCGCCGACACGATCGACGTGGCCGCCACGCCCCTGCGCATCCTGCTGGCCGACGACCACCCCGCCAACCGCAAGGTGGTCGAGATCATGCTGGCCGCCACGGCCATGGAGATGATCGCCGTCGAGGACGGCCGTCAGGCGCTGGACGCCTTCGCGGAAGGCGGCTTCGACCTGGTGCTGATGGACATGCAGATGCCGGTGATGGACGGTCTGAGCGCCACCCGCGCCATCCGCGCGCTGGAGGCCGACCAGGGGCTGCCGCGCACGCCCGTGGTGATGCTGACCGCCAACGCCATGGCCGAGCATGTCGCGGCGGGCCGCGCCGCCGGCGCCGACGGCCACCTGACCAAGCCGGTCACCCTGGCCAGTCTGTTCGAGGCGATCCGCAGCGCCCTGGACCCCGAGGGGCCGGGCGGTCAGGTCAGGGCCACTTCACCACGGGCGGCATCGAGCTGAGGATCGAATCGACGTTGCCGCCGGTCTTCAGGCCGAAGGTGGTGCCCCGGTCGTACAGCAGGTTGAACTCGACGTAGCGCCCGCGGCGGACCAGCTGTTCATCGCGCTCCTCCGCCGTCCAGGCCTCGCCCATCCGGCCCGCCACGATCCGCGAATAGACGTCCAGGAAGGCCTCGCCCACGTCGCGGGTGAAGGCGAAGTCGCGATCCCAGCCGCCGCTGTCGTGATGGTCGTAGAAGATCCCGCCGGTGCCGCGCGGCTCGTTGCGGTGGGGCAGGAAGAAATACTCGTCGCACCACGCCTTGAACTTGGGATGCCAGCTGGGATCGTGGGCGTCGCAGGCGGCCTTCATGGCGGCGTGGAAGGCGACGGTGTCGGGCGCATCCTCGCGCCGGTCCACGTCCAGCACGGGCGTCAGGTCCGCCCCGCCGCCGAACCAGCTCTTGGTCGTGGCGATGAAGCGGGTGTTCATATGCACCGCCGGAACCCGCGGGCTCACCGGATGGCAGATCAGGCTCACGCCGGTGGCGAAAAAGCGCGGGTCCTCCGCCGCGCCCGGCACCGTCTTCGCATAGTCCGCCGGGAAGGTTCCGTGCACGGTCGAGACATGGACGCCGACCTTCTCGAACAGGCGGCCATGCATCATGCCCATGACGCCCCCGCCGCCCTCCTTGCGCTCCCACGGGGTGCGCACGAAGCGACCGGGCTCGCCGGGGAACAGGTCGGCGGGCGCCTGGTCCTCCAGGGCCTCGAACCCGGCGTGGATGCGGTCGCGCAGGGTTTCGAACCAGGCCCGGGCTTCGGTCTTCTTCTGGGCGAGGGGATCGGCGGCGTCGGTCATGGCGGCTTCCTAGACCATTTTTGCTTCAGGTCGCTTCGACCTGAATCCAAAAAATGGTCCAGCATCAAACTGGAGCGAAATCTGAGCCGAGCCGGACTTCGTCCAACTCGACCGATTTCGCTCTAGGCCCCCGTCGCCTTCGACGAAAGTGCGGCCCGTTGACCGCCCCCGCAACTCTGCCACTGTCGCCGCTTCGTTTTTGGGGAACCGTCCATGATCCGCACCGTCCTTCTGGCCGCCGTCGCCCTGTCCGCCGTCGCCCTCCCGGCGCTGGCCCAGTCGGCGGCGCAGACCGATTCTGGCGAGGCGCGCGCCCGGCGCATCCTGGACGGCACGCCGCTGATCGACGGCCACAACGACCTGCCCTGGGCCCTGCGCGAGCACCACGGCAACGACCCCTACGCCGTCGACCTGACCCACGACCTGCGCGCCACGACCAAGCTGCACACCGACATTCCCCGCCTGCGCGCCGGCGGCGTGGGCGGCCAGTTCTGGTCGGTCTACGTCCCGGCCGACCTCAGCCCGACCGTGGCCGCGCGCGAGACCTGGAAGCAGATCGACACGGTCCGCCGCATCGTCGCCGCCCATCCGGATGTGTTCGAGCTGGCGACTACGGCGGACGACGTCGTCCGCATCCACGGCGAGGGCCGCATCGCCAGCCTGATCGGCATCGAGGGCGGCTATTCGATTGACGATTCGCTGGGCCTGCTGCGCGAGTTCCAGGAGGCCGGGGTCCGCTACATGACCCTGACGCACTCCAAGACCACGACCTGGGCCGACAGCGCCACGGACGCGCCGAAATGGGGCGGCCTGTCGCCGTTCGGCGAGCAGGTGGTCAAGGAGATGAACCGCATCGGCATGATGGTCGACCTCAGCCACGTCTCCGAGGACACCATGCTGGACGCCATGCGGGTCTCGGAGGCGCCTGTGATCTTCTCCCACTCCTCCGCCCGCGCCGTGACCAACCGGACCCGCAACGTGCCCGACAATGTCCTGCGCCTGATGCCCGAGGACGGCGGCGTGGTGATGGTCACCTTCGTGCCCGGCTTCGTCAGCGCCGCCCAGATGGCGTGGAACCAGGAGTTCGCGCTCGAGGCCGACCGTCTGGGCGTCGATCCGGGGGCGGAGACCCCTGACCCGCGCCTGCTCGCCTGGGCCGAGGCCCACCCCCGGCCCCGCGCCACGATCGCCGACGTGGTCGCCCACATCCAGCATGTCCGCGACGTCGCGGGTATCGACCATGTCGGCCTGGGCGGCGACTTCGACGGCGTGGACAGCCTGCCGGACGGCATCACCGGGGTGGACGCCTATCCGCGCATCCTCGCCGCCCTGATGGCCAACGGCTGGACCGAGGCCGACATCCGCAAGCTGGCGGGCGAGAACGTCCTGCGCACCATGCGCGCCGTCGAGGCCGTGGCCGCCGCCAAGCGCGCCGAACGCCCCAGCCTGGCCGCGCCGCTGGCGGGCGGGGCGCCGGAATAGCTAGTTCGAGCGCGCGTCCTCCAGCCGCTCGTAGGCCGGCTGCATCCACCGCTCCGCCAGCGCGCGCAGGCCCTCCGGCGCGGACCGGCGCTTGGCTTCTGCGTCGGCGGTGAACGGTTGGTCGCCCTGTTTGGGATTGCGGCCCGAGGCGGCGGTCAGGCGCGCGATCTCGTCGGGCGTCGGCGTGATCCCGAAATGGGCGGCGACCTCACCCCAGGCCGCGCCGGGCAGTTGGCCGTAGTCGACCAGCAGCCCGGGCGCCCGACCGTGCGCCTCCAGCCCCGCCGCATAGATCGCACCCAGCACCCGGGCGGCGTAGGCGTCCGCATCCGGCTCGGCGTCGATCCCGAACAGGGACGCCGGCAACAGGCCCGGCACGGTGTGCACCCCGCGCTGGCCCAGGGCGCTGACCAGCACTTCCACCGGATCGCGGTACAGGAAGACCCAGGGCGTCTCGGGGAAGGCCTCGCGGATCAGGTCGTGCTGCAGGGTGTTCCAGGCGTCGAACTTGACGAACAGCCGGCTCTGCCCGGGCGCCCGCGCCTGACCCAGCGCTCCGACCATGGCGCGCAGCAGGGCGACCTGCCGCTCGCGGCCCAGCCGCTCGCCCGCCCGGATGAGGCTGTCCACCGGCCCCGGCTCCGACAGCACCAGCGCCCCGTCCAGCCGACCCAGCAGATGCGCCAGCAGGGTCGAACCGCAGCGCGAGACATGGAAGATGAAGCCGGTCGGCGGGACGCCCGGACTGCGCCCGACCCAGGTCTCCAGTTCCGCCAGCGTCGTTCGCCGCCTGAACAGCGTGTTGGCCGGATGGCGCATCAGCCCGGTGAAGGTGTCGTCCAGGAAGGCCTCGGTGAAGCGCGGGGCGTCGCACCAGATCCATTCCACGACCGACGCCACGACATCGGCGTCGTCCCAGAAGATGCGGCCGGGCAACCAGCCGTCCAGCGCGCCTACTTCATCCATTGGTCGTTCCAGCGGCGGCGTTCGGTCGTCATGGCCTCGCGTACGGCCTCGGCGGTGAAGGGCAGGCCATGCTCGAGACCCAGCCGCACGGTCTCCTCGACGAACAGGTCGCGGTCGGTGGTGTCGCGCAGGTCGCCGTGCAGGGCGGGTTCGGCCGCGACCAGCGCCCGGAATCGGTCCAGATTGGCCATCGCCGCCTCGGCCCCGATCTCCGGCTCCGCCAGCCGGAAGGGATCGTCGGCCTCGAAGGGGATCCGGTCGCGCAGCCAGTCGTTGACGCCCACGTCGATGACCAGATGGATGCGGTCGGTCGCGCCGCCGTTGACCACCCGGTGCGGCTGGCTGAGGTCCAGATACCAGGTCTCGCCCGGCGCCATGACCACCCGCCGGTTCCGCAGGTGGAAGCTGACGTCGGGGTTGGTGACCACGGGCACGTGCAGCCGGGCCTCGCCCCGGTCGTAGCCCAGGTCGTAGTCGCGATGCTCCCGGATGACCCCGCCAGGCCCCAGCCGCAGCAGCCGCACCGACCGCAGCGGACAGTCCAGCGTCGCCAGCACCGCGCGGACACCGGGACAGAGATCCAGCAGGGGCGTGTCGGCGAAGGCCTCGGCCGTCGCCACCAGGCTGTCGGCGCCCTGCGCCGGACCGCGCAGCACCAGTCCGCTCCAGTCGCCGTCGTAGAAGCCCCGATTGAAATGCGGAATCCAGCCCTCGGCCGACAGGGCGTCGAGATCGGCCGTCAGGGCCGCGGCGTCGAAGGTGAGGGGCAGCCGGAAGCGGTCGATCATGCCCGCAGATTGTATTGGCTGTTCCGGCTCGCGCGTCCAGACGCTTCAGGGCAGGCCGTCGGTCTGCCGCAGCGCTTCGAACAGGGCGATTCCCGCCGACACCGACAGATTCAGCGACCGGGCCTCGGGCCGAAGCGGGATCACCACCCGTTCGTCGGCCGCCGCGTGCACGAAATCAGGCGCGCCCGTCGGTTCGCTGCCGAACAGCAACACATCGTCCGGCCTGAACGCGAAGCCGGGCAGGGGCGTCGCGCCCTTCGTCGTAAACAGCACCAGCCGCCCGGCGCCCCGATCACGCTGGAATTCGTCCCAGCCGGCGTGCCGGGTCATATGGCCGAGGGGGCCGTAATCCAGCGCAGCGCGCTTCATCGCCCGGTCATCCAGACGGAAGCCGGTGGGTTCGATCACGTGCAGTTCGACGCCGAAACAGGCGCTCAGCCTGATGCAGGCGCCCACGTTCTGCGGAATGGCCGGTTGAAAAAGGGCGAGACGCATTCTAAGGCCCTCATACGCGCGGCCCGGGGGCTTGTCGCGGCCTGTTTTGCGACCGTTTCGCAAGAAGCGTCAGCAACTTGCGGCTTTCCGCCGCAAACTCGGGCCGGGCGAGATTTCCGGGTTTCCGCTAATGCATTCATGCCGTGACCGCCATGCTCCTTCCCGGGCGTGGAATGCGGCGTACGAGGAGTGAGACGTGGCCGAATCGGTCGTTGAAGGCGAAGGCGGCGACGCCACCCGCCGGGACTTCATCCATATCGCCGCCGGCGCGGCTGCGGTCGGCGCGACCGCCATGGTCGTCTGGCCGTTGATCAATTCGATGAACCCCGCGGCCGATACCCTGGCCCTGGCGTCGATCGAATTCGACATGACCAAGGTCCAGGAAGGCCAGCAGGTCGTGATCAAGTGGCAGGGCAAGCCGGTGTTCGTGCGCTATCGCAGCCCGGCCGAACTGCAGCGCGTGATCGCCGACGATCACGCCAGCGACCTGAAGCAGCCGCAGACCGACGCGGAACGCACCAAGCCGGGCCACGAGAAGTATCTCGTCGTGCTGGGCAACTGCACCCACCTGGGCTGCGTCCCGACCTTCGGCACCGGCGATTTCGGCGGCTGGTTCTGCCCCTGCCACGGTTCGCACTACGACGCCTCGGGCCGCATCCGTAAGGGACCGGCTCCGGCCAACCTCGTGGTGCCGGAGTATGACTTCGTGTCCGACACCCGCATCAAGATCGGCTGAGGACGGATAAGAGAACGATGAGCGATCACGAATCCACCTACGTCCCCAAGACCGGCGTCGAGAAGTGGCTCGACACCCGTCTTCCGATCGTCCGCTTCGGCGCGGACTACATGTCGCTGCCGACTCCGAAGAACCTCAACTACTGGTGGACCTTCGGCGGCATCCTGGCCCTCTGCCTGGTCACGCAGATCGCGACCGGCATCATCCTGGCCATGCACTATGTGCCGAACACCGAACTGGCCTTTGCTTCGGTCGAGCGCATCATGCGTGACGTCAACGGCGGCGACCTGATCCGCTACACCCACGCCAACGGCGCCTCGATGTTCTTCATCGCGGTCTACCTGCACATGCTGCGGGGCCTCTACTACGGGTCCTACAAGGCGCCGCGGGAGATGATCTGGATCGTCGGCTGCGTGATCTTCTTCCTGATGATCGCCACCGCCTTCCTCGGCTACGTCCTCCCGTGGGGCCAGATGTCCTACTGGGGCGCCGAGGTCATCACCAACCTGATCGGGGCCATCCCGGTCGTCGGCGAGCCGATCCTGATCTGGCTGCGCGGCGGCCCGGCGATCGACAACGCCACCCTGAACCGCTTCTTCTCGCTGCACTACCTGCTGCCGTTCGTTATCGCCGGCTGCGTGGTCCTGCACCTGTGGGCCCTGCACCACGCGGGCCAAAACAACCCGGTCGGCATCCTGATCCCGAAGGATCGCGCCAAGAAGGACATGGTCCCGTTCCACCCGTACTTCACGGTCAAGGACGGCTTCGCCATCATCCTGTTCCTGATCCTGTTCGCGGTGTTCGTCTTCTTCATGCCGAACGCCCTGGGCCACGCCGACAACTACATCCCGGCCAACCCGCTGCAGACCCCGGCGCACATCGTGCCCGAGTGGTACATGCTGCCCTTCTACGCGATCCTGCGCGCGGTCCCGGACAAGTTCGGCGGCGTGCTGGCGATGTTCGGCGCCATCGGCGTGCTGTTCATCCTGCCGTGGCTGGACACCTCGAAGGTGCGCTCGATGCGCTACCGCCCGACCATGAAGATCTTCTTCGTGATCTTCGTCGTCGTCGGCGTGATCCTGGGCTGGTGCGGCGGTCAGCTGCCGGACGCCGCGGTCGTCCCCGGCATGCCCAGCTTCACCCTGATCGACGGCAAGCTGAACAGCTACCTGTGGCTGACCCGCCTGGCGACGCTCTATTACTTCGCCTTCTTCTTCGTGATCCTCCCCTTGGTGGGTCTGAAGGAGAAGCCGCTCCCGATCCCGGCGACCATTTCGGAACCCGTCCTGTCGGGCAGTGACGAGCACAAGGGCTGATCGCGACCATGATGACCCTCAAGACTCCGATGCGCTCCATGAAGAAGACCCTGGTCCTGATCGCCGCGGCGGCCGGCCTGACCCTCGCCGCCGGCCCCGCGCTGGCGGAAGGCGGCGGCCACCACCTGCGTGACGGCGGCTTCTCGTTCGACGGTCCCTTCGGGACCTTCGATCAGGGCCAGCTGCAACGCGGCTACAAGGTCTACCGCGAGGTCTGCGCATCCTGCCACAGCATGGACCTGATGCATTTCCGCACGCTCGCGGAACCGGGCGGTCCCTTCTACGACGCGCACCAGGCCAGCCCGGCCGAGAACCGCTTCGTCAAGGCGCTGGCCAAGGAAGTTCAGATCGCGGACATCGACACGGAAACCGGTGAGCCGGTGATGCGTGACGGCACCGCCGCCGACCGCTTCCCGCACCCGTATCCGAACGCCACGGCCGCCGCGGCGGCCAACGGCGGCGCGGCTCCGCCCGACCTGTCGGTGATGGCCAAGGCCCGTCACGGCGGCGCGAACTACATCTACTCGCTGCTGACCGGCTACCACGCCGTGCCGGAGGGTCTCACGATCCGTCCGGGCCAGAACTACAACGCCTACATGGCCGGCGACCTGACCCCGTTCTGGACGGGCGACGCGAAGCACGTGCCGGCCGGCGGCTTCATCGCCATGCCCGCGCCGCTGCGCGCCGGCCAGGTGACCTATGACGACGGCACGGCCCAGACGGTCGACAACTACGCCAAGGACGTCGCCGCCTACATCGCATGGGCCTCGGATCCCAAGCAGGTGGCGCGCAAGCGGGCCGGCGTCGGCACGCTGATCTTCCTGCTGCTGTTCGCGGGCGTGACCTACCTGTCCTACCGCCGCATCTGGAAGGGCGTCGCCCACTAAGGCGCCCTCCACAGGCTGACATGATCGACCCGCCGGAGCCCGCGCTCCGGCGGGTTTTTCATTTCCGTCTCCAGTGCGTTGCCAAGGTTGGGAAAGAACTTTAGAATACAAAGCGAAATCAAGGGAGGTCTCCATGATCCGCCGTCTTCGCTCCGTGTCCGCCGCCGCCCTGGCCGTGTTCGCCCTCTCCACGGCGATTCCCGCCGCCGCCCAGGTCGCGCCCAGCCCGACGGGCAGCCAGGCCCAGCGGACCGCCGTCGGCGCGCTCGACTTCCTGGACGGCGAGTGGCGCGGCGAGGCGGTGATCAACATGCCCGGCGGCCGCCTGGTCCTGACCCAGACCGAACGCGTCGGCTCCCTGCTGGGCGGTTCGGTCAAGGTGATCGAAGGGCGCGGTTACGCCGCCGACGGCGCGACCGGCTTCAACGCCCTCGCGATTCTCTCGTGGGACGAGCGGGCCGGACGCTACGGCTTCCGCAGCTACGCCAACGGCTACAGCGGCGACTATCCGTTCGAGCGCACCGAGGACGGATTCCGCTGGGAAACGCCCGCCGGGCCGAACGCGAAGATCCAGTACGTCGCCACCGTCCGCGACGGCGTCTGGCATGAGGTCGGGGACTATGTCGCCGACGGTCAGCCGCCCCGCCGCTTCATCGAGATGCGCCTGACCCGCGTCGGCGACTCGACCTGGCCCGCCGGCGGGGCCGTGTCGCCGCAGTAGGCGGCGCCTGATCGACAGCCCCCGAACGGCGCCCTACGGTCCGCCCCCTGTTCAAAAGGCTGAGGGTGTCCCGAGCATGCGTTTGTCCGTCTCTGTCGCCGCGCTGGTCGCCGGCGCGCTCCTGTCCGTCGCGGGCGCCGCCGGCGCCCAGACCCCGACCTTCGACACCGGCCGGCTGTCCGAGCATGTCCGCGTGCTGTCCGACGACAGCTTCGAGGGCCGGGGCATCGCCACGCCCGCCGAGCAGAAGGTCATCGACTACCTGAGCGCCCAGTACGCCGCCGCCGGCTTCCAGCCGGGCGGGCCGAACGGCCAGTGGACCCAGGACGTGACGCTGAACCGCTTCACCGCCTCCAACATCCGCGCCGGCTTCAAGGTCGGCGACACCGCCATCCCGCTGACCCAGGGCCAGCAGATCGTCATCTCCACCCGCCTGCCCAGCCAGCACACCATGCTGATGGACAAGCCGCTGGTCTTCGTCGGCTATGGCATCGACGCGCCCGAGCGGCAGTGGAACGACTTCAAGGACGTGGACGTCCGCGGCAAGGTCATCGTCGTCCTGGTCAACGACGCCGACTTCGAACAGCCGGAGCTCAACACCTTCGGCGGCCGGGCCATGACCTACTACGGCCGCTGGACCTACAAATACGAAGAGGCGGCGCGCAAGGGCGCCGCCGGCGTCATCATCGTCCACGAAAGCGCGCCCGCCTCCTATGGCTGGGCCACCGTGACCAACAGCTGGTCGGGGCCGCAGTTCGACATCGTCCGCGCCAACGCCGCCGCCGAGCGCGTGCCCATGGAGGCCTGGCTGCAGCGCGACGTCGCGGTCGAACTGTTCCGCGCCGCCGGCCAAGATTTCGAGGCCCTGAAGGTCGCCGCCCGCAGCCGTGACTTCCGCCCGGTCGAACTGACCGGTGCCACCTTCAGCGGCATGTTCGACGTCGCCACGACCCAGGTCACGACCCACAACGTCATCGCCCGCCTGCCGGGCACGACCCATCCGGACGAGACCGTCCTGTTCACCGCCCACTGGGACCACATCGGCGTCGGCGCGCCGGACGCCGAAGGCGATACGATCTTCAACGGCGCGGTCGACAACGCCACCGGCACCGCCGGCCTGCTGGAACTGGCCCGCGCCTTCGGCGCCGGTCCGCGGCCCCAGCGCTCGATCGTCATGATCAGCTTCACCGCCGAGGAAAGCGGCCTGCTGGGCTCGGAATACTATGCGTCCAACCCGGTCTATCCGCTGGCGACGACGGTCGGCGGCTTCAACGTCGATTCGATGAACGTCTACGGCCGGGTGAACCGCTACGGCATCACCGGCTACGGCCAGTCGGACCTGGACGAGCGCATCGCCGCCGTGGTCGAGACCCAGGGGCGCACCATCCAGCCGGACGCCAACCCGGCCTCGGGCGGCTACTTCCGCTCCGACCACTTCCCGTTGGCCAAGCGCGGCGTGCCGATGACCTACGGCGGCTCGACCGGCGACTTCCGCGACGAGCCGATCGCCGAGCGCCAGGCGTCCCGGTCCGAGTACGGCCGCAGCCGTTATCACCAGGCCGCCGACGAATGGTCGCCGGACTGGGATCTGCGCGGCCAGGTCGAGGACCTGCAGGTCCTCTATTCGGTCGGCCGCGACCTGGCGAACAGCCGCGTCTGGCCGCAGTGGAAGGAAGGCTCCGAGTTCGGACCGGCCCGCGCCGCGACGGCGGCCCAGCGGCGGTAGAGACCCCGCGTTTCCCTCCCCCTTGTGGGGAGGGATGTCGGCGCGTCAGCGACGACAGGGTGGGGTCCATATCCGAGCGCTCGGTTCCCCACCCGTCTCGCTTCGCGAGCCACCCTCCCCAGAAGGGGAGGGAGACGGCGCTGACATGACAAAAATGTAAGGAGCGGTCCTTCGGGGCCGCCCTAGAGTGCGCGCCATCAAATCGGGGGATGGAGCCTACTCAATGTTTCGCAAACTGACGGGCGGCATCGCCCTCGCCGCCATGCTTCTGGCGGCCGGCGCCGCCTGGGCCCAGAGCTTCTCGGCCGAGCGCATCAGCAACGACATCCGCACCATCAGCGCGGACGAATACCAGGGCCGCTATCCCGGCGCCGAGGGCGAGCGCATGGTGCTGGCCTGGCTGCAGGGGCAGTACGAGGCCATGGGCCTGCAGCCCGGCGGCCCGAACGGCCAGTGGCTGCAGCCGGTCGAGCTGAAGCGCTACACCCCGGTCGCCGGCGGCACGGCCAGCTGGACCGGCCCGGACGGCCAGTCGCACCCGCTGACGGTCGGAACCGACATCGTCCTGCGCGCCGTCACCAACGACGGTCGCGCCTCGATCCGCAATGCGGGCCTGGTCTTCGCCGGCTACGGCATCACGGCTCCCGAGCGGAACTGGGACGACTACGGCGACCTGGACGTGCGCGGCAAGGTCGTGGTGGTCATCGCCGGCGAGCCGGACGGCGAGCGGTTCAACGGCGAGTACGCCACCAACTATCAGTCGGGCGCCTACAAGGCCGACGAGGCCTTCCGCCGCGGCGCGGTCGGTGTCGTCACCCTGGTCCCCATGGCCGCCTCATCGCCCCCGTGGCAGGGCGCCATGCGCGGCGCGGGTCGCACTCGCACCCTGACGCCCGGCGCGGCGAACCTGGAGTTCTCGGGCGCCATCAACCACGACCTCGCCTTCGCCCTGGCCGCGGCGGCCGGGCTGGGCATGGACAGCTTCGCCAACACCGCCGGTGGGTCGTTCAAGGCCGTGCCGCTGAACGGCGTCACCCTGTCGCTGGACATCTCGGAGACCATCGACACCCTGGTCACCCACAACCTGCTGGCCCGCATTCCCGGGACCGAGCATCCGGAAGAGACCATCATCTATTCGGCCCACTGGGACCACGTCGGCGGCGCCGCCCAGCACCCCAATGTGACCGGCGACAACATCTGGAACGGCGCCTGGGACAACGCCTCGGGCACCATCGGGGTGCTGGAGATGGCGCGTCAGCTCAGCCAGGCCCCGCGCCCGAAGCGCTCCATCGTCTTCGCCCACATGGCGGCCGAGGAGATGGGTCTGCTGGGCGCCTACGGCTACGCCGCCGATCCGGTCTATCCGCTGGAGACGACGGTCGCGGACATCAACATCGACATGCTGCCGCTGTCCGGTTCGACGCGCGACATTCCGATCTTCGGCAAGGGCCAGAACGATCTGGAAGACCGGCTGGAGGCCCTGGCCGCACCGCTGGGCCGCTACGTCTCGGACGACCACATGCCCGAGGAAGGCTTCTACTACCGGTCGGACCACTTCCCCTTCGCCCGCATGGGCGTGCCGGCGATCATGCCGTGGCACGGCTGGGACTGGGTCGAGGGCGGCCGTGAAGCCGGCGAGGCCGCCTGGCGCGCCAAGTTCGCGGCCGACTATCACAAGCCCTCGGACGAATGGTCGGCGGACTGGAACCTGACGTCGGCGGTCGAGAACCTGACGCTGCTCTACCATCTGGGTCTGGACCTCGCGAACAGCAACGACTGGCCCGGCTGGAAGCCGACCTCCGAGTTCGCCCAGGTGCGCGCCCGTTCGGACGCCGCTCGCCAGTGACGGTCAGCATCCGCCCTCTGACCGGCGACGGCTCGCCGCCGGCGGAGGGCGAGTACGCCCAGGCCTGCGAAGTCAGTGGGGCGACCCGCTGGCTCTATCTGTCCGGCCAGATCCCGGTCGCGCCGGACGGGTCGCTGGCGCCCGACTTCATTGGCCAGTGCGAGCAGGTCTGGGACAATCTGGAGACCCAGCTGCGCGCCGCCGGCATGACGCTGGACAATCTAGTGAAGGTCACGACCTTCCTGTCCGACCGCGCCTACGCCCTGGAGAACCGCGAGGTGCGCATCCGCCGTCTGGCCGGCCGCCAGACCGCGCTGACGGTCATCGTCACCGGAATCTTCGACGAGGCCTGGCTGGTCGAGATCGAGGCCGTGGCGGCGGCGTAAGGTCGCCTTGTGGGGCTTCGCCAATCGCCCCACAGTCCGCCCCATGAGCCGCTGGTCGCCGCAGCCCGCACCGCAGGAACCCGACGGCCTGATCCTGTTCGACGGGGTCTGCGTCTTCTGCTCGCGCTGGGTGCGGTTCGTGATCGACCATGATCCTGAGGGGCGGTTCCGCTTCCTGCCGATCCAGTCCGAGGCCGGGCGGGCGCTGGCGGTGCGGTACGGCATCGACCCGGAGGCGCCGCAGACCAACGCCGTGGTCCTGGACGGACGCATCTTCTTCAAGTCGGACGCGGCGCTGAGTGTGCTCGGCGTGCTCAGGGACACGCGGCCGTTGGCGGTCTTGAAGGCGGCGCCCCGGGCGCTGCGCGATCCCGTCTACGACCTGATCGCCAAGAACCGCTACGCGATCTTCGGGCGGACGGAGACCTGCATGGCGCCGTCGGCGGCCGACCGGGCGCGCTTCCTCGCATGACCACAGTTCTCGTGATCGGAGCGGGCGGGGTGTTCGGTTCGCGGCTGGCCGAGGGGCTGCTGCGGCACGGCTTCGGCGTGGTGGTCGCGGGGCGGGACCGGGCGCGCGCCGAAGGCGTGGCCGCGCGGCTGAGGGCGGCCTTCCCGGACGGGCGGGTCGAGGTCGCCGTCATGGACACCGCGACCCTGACCCCGGAGACGCTGAAGGCCACGGGGGCGACCGTCGTCGCCGACATGGCCGGGCCGTTCCAGGGCGCGCAGCCGACGACGGCGCGGGCCGCCATCGCGGCGGGCCTGAATTACGTCGACCTCGCTGACGGCCGGGACTTCGTGAAGGCCTTCCCCACGCTGGACCAGGCGGCGAAGGCGGCGGGCGTCGTGGCCCTGACCGGCTGCAGCTCGACCCCGGCCCTGTCCAACGCCGTGCTGGACCGGCTGACCGAGGGCTGGCGCGAGGTGGTCTCGGTCGAGGCCGCCATCTCGCCGGGCGCGCGGGCGCCGAAGGGCCTGTCGGTGATGCAGGCCATCCTGTCGTGGCTGGGACGGCCGGTCATGGTCTTCGACGGCGGCGTCTGGACGATGCGGCGGGGGTGGAGCGGGCTCTACAAGCGCGACTTCGGCAAGGCCGGACAGCGGAGGGTGTCGCTGTGCGAGACGCCGGATCTGGACCTGTTCCCCGCCCGGTTCGAGCCACGCGAGCGGGCGCTGTTCCTGGCCGGGATGGAACCGTGGCCCCTGCATCTGGAAGGCTGGCTTCTCGGTTGGCTGGTCAGCCTGTTCCGCTTCGATCCCGTACCGCTGGCCAAGCCTCTGCTGGCGCTGGCCGGGCCGCATTCCGTCACGGGTTCGGACCGGGGCGCGATGCGGGTGCAGGCCTATGGCGTGGACGGCGAGGGCCGGGCGGCGCGCGCGGTCTGGCGGCTGGTGGCCGAACCGGGGGAGGGGCCGGTGACGCCCAGCCTGCCCGCGCTGGCGGCGATCCGCGCCATCATGGCGGGACAGGTCGCGCCGGGCGCGGGGCCTTGCGTCGGCGTGTTGCCGCTGGAGGCGATCGTGGACGAGATGGCGCCGCACGGACTGGCGACGGAGAGGCGGGCGGAGCGGGGCGCGATCTACGCCCGCGCCATCGGCCCGGCGTTCGACGGCCTGCCCGCGCCGGTCCGGGCGCTGCATGAGACGCCGGGGCGGTCGCTGTGGCGGGGACGGGCGACGACCGAGGGCGCGTCGAGCCCGCTGGCGGCGCTGGTCGCCCGCATCGTCGGCTTCCCGAAGGCGCAGGCCGACTGTCCGGCGGAGGTGGCCATCGACGCGGACGGCGACCGGTCGATCTGGCGCCGCCGGATCGGCGGCCATGCCTTCGCCAGCATCCTGTCGCGGCCGCGTCCGGGCGGGCGGGTCAATGAGCGCTTCGGGCCGCTGAGCATGGACCTGGGCCTGACGCCCGAGGACGGGCGGCTGGTCTATCGGGTCGAGGGCTGGCGGGCGGGTCCGATCCCGCTTCCACACTTCCTGTGTCCCGCCACCACGGCCTTCGAGGAGGTCGACGGGCAGGGCCGCTTCGTCTTCGACGTGACCATCACCGCGCCGGTGATCGGGCGGCTGGTGCGGTATCGGGGCTGGCTGGAGCGGGAAGCCTGATCCTTCTCCCCTTGGGGGAGAAGGGCTCAGCTCGTCGGAGCCACCGTGGCGCGGGCGATCAGGTCGCACGCCTGGGCGATGCCGGCTTCGGTGGTCAGGGTCCCGGCCTGGATTTCCTCGGCCCAGTCCATCAGCGGCTTGCCGGTGACGGCGCCGCGGTTGGCCTCTTCTTCCAGGTAGATCCCGCCGTTGGCGGTCGCGACCGCGTCCCAGGCGGCGCGGACGCCGGCCCAGTAATCCTTGGTGGCGGCCCAGTAGTCGTCGCCGGGCTTGGCGTCATAGTTGTCGACGCGGCGGTAGGTGTTGATCACGTCTTCCTGGACGATGGCGACGGGATCGCCGGCGTCGCCCTCGGCCTGGCCCATCTTCACGTTGTCCTGGATGTGGACCCAGCCCTGCGGGGTCAGGGCGTGGCGGTTGACGCCCAGGTAGCGGTCGTAGATCGGGTTGCGGACCGCGTCGCGGCGGGCCAGCGGGCGCCAGGTGGCGTTGCTGGTCCACTCGGCCAGGCCGTGGTCGTAGTCCCAGTGGCCGACGCCGCCGTAGCGGGGGCTGTCGTCGGTCTGCCAGACGGTCTGCGACCAGGCGCCCCGGCGTTCCCCGGCCGAAACCGGGGTGACGGTCCAGCGGTTCGGACCGGCGTAGGTCAGGACCGTCTCGGGCTCATAGACCCAGTCCTGGCGCCAGTGCTTGATCACGAAGTGGTTGCCCGCGTCGTCGCCCATGACGAGGATGTGCTGCAGGCTGATGCGCGTGCCGTCGTCGTAGACGACGCGGACGATCTCGTCGCCCGCCGACAGCTTCTCTTCCAGCGGCTCATAGCCCTCGCGGAAGCTGACGTTCTCTCGCATGTCGAAACGGACCCGCCATTGCCCCGCCTGGGCGAGGATCGACTGGCGATCCCGCTCGAACTGGCTGGCCGCCGGCGCGTCGACCGAGGCCGCCGCGGCGGCGGGCTCGGCGCCACTCGAGGCTTGGGCCGGGGCGGTCGCCGCGAGGGCGGCCAGGACGGTGGTCAGCAGCAGTGCGCGGCGCATGGAGCGTTCCTTCGAATGCGAGTCAGTCGCGTTATCGTCTTCTGGTCTCAGTACCGCAAGGCCAGCGAGAGACCGAAGTTGCGGCCGGGCTGGGTGTAGGCGTCCTTGACCGCCGACGAGGCGGCGACGCCGCGGACGTCGCTCCACCAGCTGTACTTCTCGTCCAGGACGTTGAAGAGGCCGGCGCGGGCCGTGACGCGGTCGGTAAGGGCGAACCAGGCGGTCAGGTCGACCAGGGTGAAGTCATCGCCGGTGTAGCAGCCGGCGGCCGGGTTGGCCGCGTTGTAGCAGCCCAGACCGTCCGTATCCTCGGCGTCCTTGGCCTGCGACCAGGTCAGAACGGCTTGACCGCCGAAGCGGCCCTGAGGCTCTTCATAGCCGAGGCCGAAGACGACCTTGATCGGGTCGATGGTCGGCAGCTGGCGGGTGACGCCGGCGCTGGTGGTCTCGCCGTCGGCATAGGCGAAGGCGAAGCGGGCGCTGACGCCGTTGTCCCAGAAGGCGTTGGCGCTGGCCTCGAAGCCCTGGATCTCGACGTCGGTGAAGTTGATCCACTGGTAGACCATCGGATCGGCCGGGGTGCCTGCGCCAGAGACGACCTGCTGGCTGATGAAGTCCGAGTAGTCGGACTGGAAGACCACGGCCTGGCCCGCGAACGTGCCGCCCAGCAGCGAGATGTCGCGGACGCGGACGCCGAACTCGACGCTCTGGCTGGTTTCCGGCTTCAGGTTCGGGTTCGGCAGCGAGGTGTAACCGAAGGCCAGGTTGGCGAAGTAGTTGTTCACCTGGCTGGGGGTCGGGGCCTTGAAGCCCTCGGCCCAGTTGGCGAACAGGCCGAAGTTGTCATGTCCCCACCAGACCACGCCCAGCTTGGGCGAGACGTGGTCGTCCGACTGGTCGGCGCGCGGCCCCGGATACAGCGGATCGTTGGCGGTGCTCAGGTCATAGGTGTCCCAGCGGACGGCCGGGACGATGCGCAGGTCGCCGCCCAGCAGGGTGATCTCGTCCTGGACATAGACGCCGCCCAGCGAGAAGTCGGTCTTGGGGAAGGCGCTGGTCGGGAAGGTCTCGCCGGCCGGCGGCACGGTGCCCGAGCGCACGCCTTCCTGGGTCGTCTCGGACCAGTCGCCGCCGACGGTCAGGCGGTTGACGCCGATGGTGCGGGTGAAGTCGGTCGAGACGCCGAACACCTCGTTGTCGAAGGTGTTGTCGCGGCTGCGGTCGACGGCCGGGGTGCGGTCCTCGAAGGTGTACTGGCGGGTCTCGGCGGTCTGGCCGTAGACGGTCAGGCGGCCGCTGTCGAAGCCGAGGACGTCCTTGCCGCGCCAGCCGGCGCTCCAGCCCTCGCGGGTGGTGGTGTCGTCGGCCAGCAGTTGCAGCACGGTGAGGCTGCGGCCGCTGAGGACGTCCGCGGTCATCTCGCTTTCGAAGTAGTCGTAGGTCAGGCGCAGGCTGTGGCCCGGCGCGAAGTCCCAGACGCCCTTGGCCAGGAAGGCGTCGGAGCTGACGTCCATGGGGTTGGCCTGGGTGCGGGCCGAGCCCGTGCCGCCGACGGATCCGGCGTTCTCGGTCTCCTGGGCGTCGCGGCCCGTCCAGGCCAGCATGCCCGAGAAGGCGCCGCTGCGGGCGGCCATCATGCCGGACTTGGTCAGGCCTTCGTCGGCCGAGTTGTAGCCGACGCGCGCGCGGGCGCCGAAGCTCTCGCCGCTGCGAATGAGGTCGGCGGGGTCCTTGGTCGTGAAGGCCACGGCGCCGGCCAGGCCGTCCGAGCCGTACAGGGCCGAGGCCGGGCCGCGCAGGATCTCGACCGAGCGCATGAGGTCGAGGTCGGCGTAGCCGCCGCGGCCCACGCTCTGGGCGCCGAAGGTGAAGCCGTCCGGCACCCGGACGCCGTCGACCAGCATGAGGACGCGGTCGCCGCCCATGCCGCGGATGGTGAAGCCTTCATTGCCGCCGCGGCCGGTCGTGCCCAGGGCGGCGCCGAAGCGCTGGGGCTGGCTGACGACGCTGACGCCCGGCTCGAAGCGGACCAGGTCCTTGATGTCGGTGACCAGCTCGTTCTCGATCTGGGCGGCCGTGATGACGGTGACGGTGGCCGGGGCTTCGTCGGGGCGGACCTCGGTGCGGGTCGCCAGCACGCTGACCGGGGCCAGCTCGGTCGCGTCCTGCTGGGCGGCCGGGGCGGTCTGGGCCATGGCCGAGGGAGCGGCGGCGACGGTCAGGGCGGCGAGCCCGGCGGAGAGGAGAAGCGTGCGCATGTATGGTCCCGCTTGAAGAGGTGGCGGGGCAATTACTGCGAACGACTCTCACAATCAATCGCGATAGGGACGAAGTTGTGGCCTGATGCGAATAAGTCGCAGGTTCTGGCTCAGCGCTTGCGGACGAAGACGGTGCCGGCGGAATAGCCCGCGCCGAAGCTGCAGATCAGGCCGGTGTCGCCGGGCGCGAAACCGTCCTGGTGCAGATGGAAGGCGATGATCGAGCCGGCCGAGGATGTGTTGGCGTATTCGTCCAGGATGATGACGTTCTCGTCGCCCTCGGGCTCGCGGCCCAGCACCTTGCGGCCGATGAACTGGTTCATGTTGATGTTGGCCTGGTGGAGCCACATCCGCTTCAGCCCCGTGGGATCGACGCCCAGTTCGGCGGCGTGGTCGACGATCATGTCCGAGACCATCGGGACCACATCTTTGAAGACCTTTCGGCCCTGCTGGACGAACAGCTTGTCCGGCGCGCCGATGCCCTCGGGGGCGGCGTTGTTCAGGAAGCCGAAATTGTTGCGGATGTTGTTCGAGAAGGTGGTCTTCAGGCGCGTGCCGAGGATCTGCCAGCCGCCCGGAGCGGCCTGGTCTTCCGCCTCGATGATCACGGCGGTGGCGACGTCGCCGAAGATGAAGTGGCTGTCGCGGTCCTTGAAGTTCAGGTGGGCCGAGCAGACTTCCGGGTTGACCATCAGGACGGCCTTGACCGAGCCGGAGGCGATGAAGTCCGCCGCGGTCTTGATGCCGAAGGTGGCCGAGGAACAGGCGACGTTCATGTCGAAGGCGAAGCCGTCGATGCCCAGGGCCTGCTGGACCTCGATGGCCATGGCCGGATAGGCGCGCTGCATGTTGGAGGCGGCGCACAGGACGGCGCCGATCTCCGACACCGGCTTGCCCCAGGCGGCGATGGCGTCTCGGGCGGCCTTCACCGCCATCTCGGCCAGGACCGACAACTCCTCGTTGGAGCGTTCGGGGATGTTGGGGGCCATGCGCTCGGGGTCGAGTACGCCGGCCTTGTCCAGGACGAAGCGCGACTTGATGCCCGAGGCCTTCTCGATGAACTCGACCGACGACGGGGTCAGGGCGGCGACGTCGCCCTCGGCGATTTCGGCGCTGTGGCGTTCGTTGAAGCGCTCGGCGTAGGCGTTGTAGGCGGCCACCAGTTCTTCGTTCGAGATGGACTGGTCGGGCGTGAACAGCCCTGTGGCGGCGATGACGGCGTTGGTCATGGTTTTCTCTAAGCGCCCCTAACGCTCGGCGTGCGACGCCTCGCTGCATGAGGGGCGCGCCCGTTCTGTTTCTGGACTGACTAGATAGGCCTGTCAGGTTCGCCGGTCGAGGTGGGCGAGAACACGTTCGGCGACGGAAAGATGCAGCCGTTCGACCATCTGGCCGTCGATCCGGATCGCTCCCTTGCCCCCGGAATCCGGCGAGGCGAAGGCGGCGACGACGGCGCGGGCCCAGGCGATCTCGGCCTCGGAGGGCGAGAAGGCGGCGTTGGCGGGCGCGATCTGGGACGGATGGATCAGGCTCTTGCCGTCGAACCCGTAGAGCCGCCCCTGAGCGCATTCGGCGGCGAAGCCCTCGGTGTCGGTGAAGGCGTTGTAGACGCCGTCGATGGCCAGCAGGCCGTGGGCGCGGGCGGCCGCGACGGTGGCGGCCAGCCAGGGCTTCAGCGGTTCGCGATCGGGGGAGGGGCCGGTGCGCAGTTCGGCGGCCAGGTCGTTGACCCCGAGCATCAGGGCCTCCAGCCCATGGAGGCTTGCGATGGCGTCCAGCTGGGCGAGGGCGCGAGGCGTCTCGATCATGGCCCACAGGGCTATGCCCTGAGGCCGGAGGGCGTTCAGGATCTGGGCGATCCGGGCGTCCACCTTGGGGACGACGATCAGGCCGACGCCGGCGTCTGCGAGCGTCCGGAGATCGTCGGCGCCGTCCTGGGTGTCCAGCCCGTTGATGCGGACGCCGAGGCGCGGGCCGAAACCGCCGGCGCGGACGGCCTCGACGGCGGCGGCGCGCGCGTCCGCCTTGGCCTCGGGCGCGACAGCGTCCTCCAGGTCGAGGATGGCCACGTCGCAGTCCAGCGTGCGCGCCTTCTCGATGGCGCGCGGATTGCTGGCTGGGAGGAAGAGGGCGGAGCGGGCCATCAGACCTTGCCGGTGACCGGAACCAGGGCGCCCGTGATGGCGCGGCTCTCCGGCGAGGCGAGGAAGAGGATGACCCGGGCGAGGTCCGACGGCTGGACCCATTTGGACGGGTCGGCGTCGGGCATGTCCTTGCGGTTCTGCTCGGTGTCGAGGATCGAGGGCAGGACGGCGTTGACGGTGACCGCGGTCGACTTCAGCTCCTCGGCCAGGCTTTCGGTCAGGCGGTGGACGCCGGACTTGGAGGCGGCGTACGCGCCCATGCCGGCGGCGGCCTTCAGCGCGCCGTTGGCGCCGACGTTGACGATCCGGCCCTCGGGCGAGGCCTTCAGGTGGGGCAGGGCCGCGCGGCTGGCGTTGAGCGCGGTCGACAGGTTCAGGGCGAACATCCTGTCCCAAGCCGGTTCCGCATCATCCGTCGTTTGCCAGACGAAGCCGCCGGCGACGTTGAGCAGGGCGTCCAGCCGGCCGAAATGCGCCGCGGCGGCGTCGACGGCCGCCCTGGCCGAGGCCGGGTCGGTGAGATCGACCCCGCCCAGCTCCAGCACGCGGTCCGGAACCGCATGTCCCGAGGCGTGATCGATGACGGCGACCTTCAGGCCGTCGGCCAGGGCGGCCTCGACGACGGCGCGGCCGAGAACCCCGTGGCCTCCGGTGACGGCGATGACGCGATCAGACATGGGGAACTCCGGCGAATGAAAAAAACTTGGGTGCGAAGAGTGCGAAACAGAGACTGAAAAACACCGTCCGAACCGTCCGATGCGTTCGGATCGAATTCGGGAAAACGCTACGAAAACAACGAAACCCGGAAGAATCGTCCGGGTGAAATAGTCGGACGGTCCGGGCTCCGTTTCGACCTAGCCGAACACCTTGGCCATCAGGCCTTCAAGAGCATAGGCGTCCGCTGCGTCAAAAGCGGACGTTTCGGTCGCGTCCACGTCGAAGACGGCGATCAGGGCGCCCGAGGCGTCGAAGACCGGGACGACGATCTCGCTGGCCGAGCGGGCGTCGCAGGCGATGTGGCCGGGGAAGGTGTGGACGTCCTCGACGATCTGGGTGGTCCCGGTCGCGGCCGCCGCGCCGCAGACGCCGCGGCCGAAGGCGATTCGCAGGCAGCCGAGCGTGCCCTGGTAGGGGCCGACCACGAGCTCGTCCCGCTTGGTCTCGTCGACGACGTAGAAGCCGGTCCAGAAGAAGACGGGGAAGGCGTCGGCCAGCATGGACGAGACGGTGGCCATGCGGGCGACGCGGTTCGGCTCTCCCTCCAGGACGGCGAGGATCTCGGCCTCGACCTCGGCATAGCGGGCGGCCTTGTCGGCGGGGCGATCGTCGCGGGCGACGTAGGACATGGGGGCAGGGCTCCGGCGGGCGTCGGTCGCATATAGGTCGATGGCGAACGGGAAGCGAGGCCGGGACTTTTCGCCTGACAGGCGAGTTCGCAAGCCGCTGATTCCCGTGGACAACTCCTGAAAGGACACAAAATGGCCGTGTTGCGGCAACGCTTTGTCGCGAAACGGCGTTAACCTTGACAGGTTGTTAACTGGATCGGACTGTCGAAGTCCCGCAATGGTTAACGGCCCGGGGGCGGTGGCGCCGGTACATGGGTGTGCGAGGGGTTATGGCGGACGGCGAACGCGATCACGGAAGACGCTCGCGTTTCGGAGCTTCGCGCGGCCCGATCGCCGTGGTGGCCGTCGCGGGCCTGCTGGGGCTGACCGCCCTGGGCATGGCGTCGTGCGGCGATCGCGGAAACGGCGTGCGCTTCTGGCAGGGCGGCGACAACGCCGCGACCAACAGCTGCCCGCGTCCGGCCTCGATGACCGGGTCCGAATTCAACGCCCAGGAAACCGGCCTGCGCGCCCTGCGCCGCGCGGCCTTCCAGAACGACTTCTTCGCCCAGCTGGAGCTGGGCGCGCGCTATTCGGCGGTGCGCGCGACCGACAAGAACATCGAAGATCCGATCGAGAGCGCCACCTGGCTGGCGATGGCCCTGGCCAACGACGAGGGCTACGCCCCGATCAACCGGGTCAACCGCGGCGGCTGGGGCGGCTGGCGCCCGCTGTCCCGCTATGACGACTGCCGCGCCTTCGAACGGCACGAGGCCTATCGCAAGCTGGACCGGCTGCTGGGGTCGATGACCCTGGACGAGCAGGGGGCGGTGCGCGACCGGGTCATCTACATCCTGTCGACCCAGGACGCCGAGGGGTACCGCACCCTGGCCCGGCTGCACGACAGCCTGTACGGCCCGTTCGGCGAGCCCGAGGACAACCGCGAGGCGCGCGAGGCCTGGGGACGCGGCAATGCGGACCGGGGCCAGGGGCGCGAGCGCAACCGCCGCGGCTATCCGGCGGCGACCAGCCTGTTCCAGCGCAACGACGTGGACGCCTATCTGTACAACTACCTGGCGGTGCAGACCGGCGACGTGGGCGCCTATGTGCTGATGCGCGACTTCGAGCGCTCCGCGCCGAGCCGGGCCCAGTACCAGCGCTTCGTCGAGGTGAAGGCGCGCCAGTGGACGCCGCCGTTCGAATTCTATCCCAACACCGCGCCGCAGTCGGGCGTGCCCTTCTCGGACGAAAGCCGTCCGCGCGGCGACGCCTATGAATATGCGCTGGGCCGGATGGCGGGCGAGCTGCCCTTCATCCACGTGGGCCGCGCCCTGCGCTATCTGGGCGTGACGGACACGGCGGCGCAGCGGCCCGAGGACCTGTCCAAGCGCCAGATCGAGACGCTGGAGGCCATGCTGGGTCACCCGATGGAGGGCCGGCTGTCCTATCTGGAGCGCGTGCGCGCCATCCAGATGGCCGCGGTGAACGGGTCTTCGGAAGCGCAGCTGGTGCTGGCGGTGATGTACGCCGAGGGCATCGGCCTGCCCGCCGACTACGCCCGCGCCTTCAAATGGTTCGAGGAGGCGGCGCGTCAGGGCAGCCCCGAGGCCAAGTTCGCCATGTCGAGCTATTTCGCGCTCGGCGTCTCGGGCGTGGCCGACCAGGACAAGGCCCAGGCCGTCGCCTTCCGCATCGATTCGGCCCTGTCAGGCTTCGGCCCGTCGGCGAGCCGCCTGCAGGCCGTGCTGGCGCAGGTTTCCCGTTCGCAGCGCCGCTAAGGAGGGCGTGAACCCATGACGACCCGCACATCCTTGAGCCTTCTGGGCGGAGCGGCGGCGATCGCCGCCGCCGTCGCGGCCTTCGCCCTGGGCGCGCCGCCGACCCACGCCCAGGTGGCGGCCAAGGTGGAGAGCCAGACGCGGCCGAATTTCGGCGTCCTGCTGGATCCGCCGACCCGGTCGTACAGCCAGCGCCGCGACCGCGGCCGCTATGACTATCGCCGCCACCGGCCCGACTGGCGCCCCGGCTATCCGCCGCTGCGTCCGGGCGGGGAGGAGATCGTGCTGGTCGACTGCGGCGGCAATCCGGGCACGGGCGCCGTCGAGGATGCGGTGCGCCGGGTGCGCCCCGGCGGGACGCTGGTGATCCGCGCCCGGGCCGGCGCCTGCGTCGGCTGGCTGAACATCGACAAGCCGATGACCATCATCGGCGAGGGCGGCTTCGACCCGCGCGACTGGGCCCGGGCCTCGGAGCCGACGCTTCAGGCGCCGGACGGCCTGCCCTGCATGACGGTGGCCCAGGGCGTGCGCGTCGAGATCCGAGACATGGTGTTCGCCTCGCCCCGCGCCGGCGACGCCGCCTGCATCGTCGGCTACGGCGCCGAGATCGTCATGAACCGGGTCGGCTTCCACCACGCGGGCGACGAGGCGGCGATCTACGCCGACGGCGGCCTGCTGGACATCCGCAACGCGGTGATCGAGGCCCAGACCATCGCCCCGGCCATCGTGTCGGACGGCGCGGTGCTGAACACCTGGGAGACGGTGGTGTCGGGCGCCCAGTCGGGCATCGAGATCACCCCCGCCGCCGGCCCGGCCTCGCGCCTGACCTCCACGACGCTGAAGGGCACCAACGCCCCCAACGCCTTCGGCCCGCGCAGCATCGGCGTGATCGTGCGCGCCGGCCGCGACTACGGCCGGGTCGAGATCGACAACACCGCTGTCTGCGGCTTCGTCGAGGGCGTGGTGGTCGAGGGGGCCTCGGTCGACATCAAGAACAGCCGCGTCTGCCGCTCGGACAAGGGCGTGGTGCTGTACAGCGGCGAGCTGCGCCTGGCCGACAGCCGGGTCCGCGCCACCACGGTCGGCGTCGCCGCCGCGGCGGGCAATGCGGTGATCGTCAACAACGCCTTCGCCGGCATGCGCGAGGTCATCTACCGCGAGCCCCGCGCCAATGTGCAGGCCAGCGGGAACCGGGTCTGGTCGCAGTACGCCTGCCGCCCGCAGTTCCGCGACCGATACCGCGGCCGCTACGAGCCCTACTGGCGTCCGGGCGAGGGCTGGGAGTGCGCGCGCGGCTCGTATCCGCGCGACTGGTGGAGCCAGGAAGACGGCCTGCTGGGCGTCGCCTACGCCGACGACGGCTATCAGCTGGACGGCTACGACGACTATCAGGACGGCGAAGGCTGGTACGACCGCGACGGCCGCTATGTGCCGGACAGCCGGTACCGCGGCGACGACCGCTGGAGCCGGGGCGGCGGCTGGGGGCGGTAGGGCTTCGCTGATATCGAAACATGAAACGGCGCTCCGGATCGGGGCGCCGTTTTCGTTTGAGCGTTCAGGTTCGGGATGGCGCGTGCGGGATGGCGTGGGCCATGATGTGGATCATCTGATCCAACCCCGCGGAGACGCCGACGTCCTGCGCCTTGAGCGTGATGTGGACGCGGGGCGCGGCGCCGGGCGGCGGGAGCGCGTCCGAGGCGTGGGCGAGGCCGGAGAGGCGGATGGCTCCGCCGTCGCTGTCGGGCGGCGTCAGGGCGGTGATCTCCAGCGCGAAGTCGATCGAGACATCCTTGATCGTTAGCGGGGACATCTCGGTGATGGCCAGGGCCGGGATGGGCATTTTCACCGCTTCGCTCAGAATCTGGCCGTCCGGGCCGGGTCCGGCGGGCCGGGTGAATTCAAATTCGACCGTGCGCGCCTGGAGGGCGTCGCCGTCCGCCGTCGGCTCGAAGCCCGCTGTCCGGATGTAGTCGAGGGTGGCCTGCGATATCTCGACCCTGGCCGCGTGCGCCGCCATCAACGGGTCGGCGAGCAGGTCGGCGAGGGGGCGGCTTTGGCGGGCGGAGTCGGGTTCGCTCATGGTCAGGTGTTCGCCGCGGGGGCCGGGATCGCCTCGAGCCGGAGGGTCATCGTCGCGGGCTTGCGGCCGTCGGCGCCGGGCGTGACCGTGGCGTGGGCGGCGAACCCGTTAGGGGTCAGGTCCGCGACGGACTCTCCAAGCAGAACCAGATCGGCGGGATCGATCTCGAACGCGAGGGTGGCCTCGGTGACCCGCAGGGCGGTCGGGGCGGCGAAGCTCAGCAGGGGGATGTCCACGACCTTCTCCCCGTCCGGACCGGGCAGGCGCACGGTGAGCGCCCGGGGGCGGCCGTTCTCGTCGATGAAGCGTTCGAGGTCGGCGCGCTGGGCTGCGTCGATGCGGGCCTGGGCCTCTGTGATGGCGGCGGCGACGGCCTCGGCGAGGCTGCTGAGCGTGAGGGGCGTGCTGGACATGGGAACCGCTCCCGGCGGCAGGGTTCGACGGGCTTGCGGGGCGGTCGAGCCGGGCGGCAGCGAAGCTTACGGTTGTCCGGCTGTCAACGCGGGACGCGTCGGCGACCAGTAGGCCCGGCAGGACTCGAACCTGCAACCAGACCGTTATGAGCGGTCGGCTCTAACCATTGAGCTACGGGCCCCCGGAGCGGAGGACGCCCGGCCTAGCAGGTGGGGCGGCGAGTTGCCAAGCACGCCTTGCCCGCGCCTTCGACCTGTCGGCGTTGTCACGCACATGAACGGTTTCTGCCAGCGGAGCCAAGCCGCCCGTTCAGGCGTATATGGTCATGGTTGGAACACGGACGCCGACGACGGTGTTCGCAACGACAACATCGTCTCTCACGGAGTTTCCCCCGATGATCCGCCCCGTCGCAGCTTCTGGCGCCGCCGTGCTGCCCGCCGTCTCCAACCGCGCCCTGATGATCGGCGGCGCCCTGATGGCCGCGGTCGCTCTGACGGTCGCCGCGCCGTCCGCCCACGCCCAGTCCCAGCCGCAAGGAGGCGCTCCGTTGACCATCCAGGCCGTTACCGAGCGCCCGTCGCTGAACCTGTCGGCCTATGGCGAGGTGAAGGCCACGCCGGACATGGCGACCATCAATTTCGCCGTGGTCACCGAGGCGACGACCGCCGCCGAGGCCATGAGCCAGAACGCCACGCGGATGAACCAGGTGATGGCCGCCCTGCGCCGCGCCGGGATCGCCGAGCGCGACATCCAGACCTCGGGCCTGAACCTGTCGGCCCAGTACGACTACGTTCAGAACGAGCCGCCGAAGCTGCGCGGCTACCAGGCCTCGAACCAGGTGACCGTGGTCATCAACGACCTGACCAAGGTCGGCGCCACCGCCGACGCTGTGGTCTCGGCCGGGGTCAACCAGATCAACGGCATCAGCTTCGGCCTGAAGGATCCGTCGGCGGCCGAGAACCAGGCGCGCCAGATCGCGGTGCGCAACCTGCAGGCCAAGGCGGCCCTGTACTCGCAGGCCCTGAACACCCCGCTGGGCGGCATCCGCTCGCTGACCGAAGGCGGCGGCTACGGCGGCCCGCAACCGGCCCCGATGTACGCTCGCGCCATGGCCATGGACTCGGCCGGGGGCGGCACCCCGGTCGCGGCCGGCGAGCTGACGATCCGGATCGACATCACCGGCGTCTACGACCTGAACCGCTGATCCGGCGGACAGGCTGAGATGAACGAGGCTCCGGCGTCCGCGCCGGAGCCTTTTTCAATCGACCGACCGCACCAGCATCAGGCCGATCGAGACGCTGAGCAGATGGGCGACGAAGATGATCGCCAGCGAGGTGACGGAATCGAAGTCGAACAGGAACAGCGGCAGGGTCCACGGCAGGCCCGTGATCATGCCGGGCAGGAAGGTCACCCGCTCCGGCGGCAGGCCCAGCAGCTCCAGTCCCGGCGTCAGCGCCATCATCAGCGCGACGAGGGCGGCCAGCACCCAGGCGCCGTACAGCACCCAGCGAACCCTGATGATCGTGCGCGTCATGACCGTTCCTCCGGAAGGAGAGGGAAGGCCTCGGCGCGGCTCAGGTCAAGCCGGCCGGATCAGGCCGCCGGCTTGATGTTGTTCTGGTCGTCCAGCAGGACCACGGTCGGGGACCACTGGCGCGCCTCTTCGGAGGGGAGCTGGCCGTAGGTGACGACGATGACCTTGTCGTTCTTCTGCACCAGGCGGGCGGCGGCGCCGTTGACGCCGATGACCTTGGACCCGCGCGGGGCCTCGATGGCGTAGGTGGTGAAGCGCGCGCCGTTGGTGATGTTCAGCACATCGACCTGCTCGTGCGGGAAGATGCCCGCGGCGTCCAGCAGGTCCATGTCGATGGCGATGGAGCCTTCATAGTCGAGGTCGGCCTGGGTCACCGTGGCGCGGTGCAGTTTGGCCTTCATCAAGGTGACCAGCATGGGGAGTGCGGTCCGAACATGACGCGGGGCGATAGGCCCCCGCTCGCAGACCGCCCATATAGGGATTTCGGAGCGGCGCATCAATCTCGCTTTCGGCAGCGCACCATGACGATGCTGCGCCGCATTCGCGCAGATAATAGATCTTCCGTGGTGCCGCGAGGCGGGCCGGAAGCCTGTTGACTAACTCGCAGCAAGATCGCCCAAGATCGCCTTCGGATGTCATTCTCAACGGACTTCATAATATGGCGAAAAGCCTATTTGATGCATCGAAAATAAAAATCGTAAGAGCGAGGGGCTTCATCCGAGAGCTTGAGCAATATCAGGAAAGCTACGCCAGAATGGAATGGGAGGGTAAGATCGAATATGTTAATGGCGAGCCAGTATTCTATACCAAGCCTCCGACAGCTAGCTACCTTCCTGGAGCAATCATCGGCGACTGCATTCATAATATGAGAACGGCGCTCGACTTGATGGCTTCAGATCTTGCGCGCCTGAGAAATCAATCTCCGAAGGACGTCTATTTTCCGTTCGCAGGAACAGAGGATGAACTCGAAATTGCTATTGACCGAAAAAGATTCTCGAAAGCCGGGGTGGACGCGGTCGAATTGTTGCGCTTCTTCAAACCCTACAAGGGGGGTAACGCCGATCTGCGTGCGATCCATGACTTAGATATTGCGGATAAACATACGGCGCTGATCCCCGCGGGTGCGAACCTCCAGGTGAGAGTCTATGGAACAGCCGAAAACCCTCAGGTCGCGACACGCAATCTGCGGCTTGTTTTTCCCGAGGGTGAGCAGTTCGGCGGGGAGCCTATTCTTCCGACGCTCGAGCGGCTCGTGGGTGTTGTGGAGGGGGTTCTCGATGGGTTTGCACGTATGGTCGAGCTGCGGGAAGCGGGCGAGCTAGAGACCGATGTGCCAGCTGGTTGAAATCCGGCGTGATTTCAATTTGCTGCGCCGCATTCTCCCATTGCGGGACATTCATTTGACCGCAAGCCCTGCCGCCCTATGGTCAAAATGTGGCCATGACCCGGCCCGCGCTCCGGACGACGTGTCGCCCCCATGAAGCAATTCTTCCTCACGATGGCGGGCGTCTTCGCCGGGCTGTTCCTGTTCTTCGTCATCATCCCCTTCGTCTTCCTGGCGATCGCGATCAGTTCGCTGAGCGCAAAGGAGCCCACGCCGGGGCACACGGTGCTGGAACTGGACCTGCGCGAGGGGCTGACCGACCAGGCGCCGACCAATCCGTTCGCGGTGTTCGGCGGCGGCGGGCTGTCGACCATGCAGATCGTCGACACCCTGGCCCAGGCCGAGACCGACACCCGGGTGAAGGCCCTGCTGATCCGCCTGCCGGAAGGGGGCGTCACCCCGGCCGCCGCCGACGAGATCCGTCAGGCGATCCGCCGCTTCCGCCGCTCGGGCAAGGTCGTCATCGCCCACAGCCAGGGCTTCCAGCCCATCGGCACGACGGTCTCCAGCTACATGCTGGGCGCCGCGGCGTCCGAGCTGTGGATGCAGAACACGGCCAGCTTCCAGCTGGCGGGCTTCTCGGCGGAGAGCGTCTTCCTGGGTCGCGCCTTCGAGAAATACGGCGTCGAGGCCCAGTTCGAGCAGCGCTACGAGTACAAGAACGCGGTCAACGAATACACGCAGAGCGACTTCACCGCCGCCCACCGCGAGGCGATGACGGCGTGGATGACCTCCATCTACGACAGCGCGCTGAACAATGCGGCGCAGGACCGCCGCACGACCCTGCCGCAGCTGAAGGCGGTCATCGAGGCCGGGCCCTATTCGGCCGCCGACGCCCTGCAGCGCCGCCTGATCGACAAGATCGGCCAGGTCGAGGAGGCCGAGGCCGAGGTCAAGCGCCGCGCCGGCAAGGGCGCCGAGATCATGGAGTTCCACGACTACGCGGCCTCGATCGGCGAGCGCGCCGGCTCGGGCAGCGACGCCATCGCCATCGTCAGCGGCGAGGGGGCCATCGTGACCGGCCGCAGCGGCGGGGCCAGCCCGTTCGGCGAGGGCTCGTCCATCACCTCGGATGACACGGCCAAGGCCATCTATGACGCGATTGAGGACAAGGACGTGAAGGCTATCGTCTTCCGAGTCTCGTCGCCCGGCGGCTCGCCGGAGGCCTCGGAACAGATCCTGGCCGCCGTCCGCGCCGCCAAGGCGGCGGGCAAGCCGGTGGTCGTCTCGATGGGCGAATACGCGGCCTCGGGCGGTTACTGGATCAGCTCGGAAGCCAACTGGATCGTGGCCCAGCCGACGACCCTGACCGGCTCGATCGGGGTGTTCGGCGGCAAGTTCGTACTGGCCGACGCCCTGGGCCGGTTCGGGGTGGACATGCGCCACCTGACCGTCGGCGGCGAATACGCCGACGCCTTCTCGCCCTCGCAGGAGTTCACCCCGGCCCAGCGCGCCGCCTTCGCGGCCCAGATCGACCGGACCTATGAAGAGTTCATCGCCCGCGTCTCGGCCGGTCGCCGTCTGCCGCCCGCCCGGGTGCGCGAGATCGCCCGAGGCCGGGTCTGGACCGGCGCCCAGGCCCGCAGCATCGGCCTGGTGGATCAGCTGGGCGGCATCGAGGAAGCCGTCGCCAAGGCCAAGGAACTGGCCCGCATCCCGGCCGGGACCGAGGTCCGCTTCAAGCGCTATCCGGAAGCCGGTTCGACGTTCGAGGCCCTGTCGAAGATGTTCGGCGTCTCGGGCGAGGCGGCGCGGGTGCTGGTCGGCATCGGCCGGGTCATGAACGACCCGCAGGCGGAGGCGACCGTTCGCCGCATCCAGACCGACCGCGCACGGGCTTCGGGCGCGTCGGTGCTGGCTGAGCAGCCCTACTGAGCGACCCGGACACTCGCCTGTGAAGCGGCCCATCATTGACCGGCCGACCCTATGGACCGACATTGGGGGTTCGGCGTTGTACGCAGCGCCCCTGAAGGTGAAGTCATGACCGAGTCCGAACGCCTGATCTTCGGCGCCGCCGCCCGGCGGCCCTCCAACGGCCTGCTCGCCCCCGTGGTGTGGCTGTTCGGCCTGATCGCCACCCTGGCCGCCATGGCCATCGGCGCCGTGCTGGCGGTGGTGACCGCCGCCGCCGTGGCCGTGATCGCTGTGATCGCCGCCGTGCTGGTGTTCGTGGCCGGCCTGGCCATGCGCGCCCGCCGGACCATGACCCGGCGCGACCGCCGCGCCGACGACGGCGTCATCGAGGCCCGCAAGGTCGGCGACGCCTGGGTCGCCTACGGCTGGGAGCGGACGGGCCGGTAAGGCTGCGCCGCCATGCTGGTCGCCAAGGACGCGCCATCCCCCAATTTCGATATGCGCCGGGCCCCGCCGGACATGCTGGTGCTGCACTACACCGGCATGCAGACAGGCGAGGCCGCCGTCGCGCGGCTGCGGGATCCGGAGGCCCGGGTCTCGGCCCACTACGTCGTCGACGAGGACGGCTCCATCCTGCGGCTGGTCGATGAGGCGCGCCGGGCCTGGCACGCGGGCCGCGGCGGCTGGCAGGGCGAGACCGACTGCAACGCCGCCTCGATCGGCATCGAGATCGTCAATCCGGGCCATGAGTTCGGCTACCGCGACTTCCCCGAGGTCCAGGTCGACGCCGTGATCAGCCTGATCTCGGACATCCGCACCCGCTGGACCATCCCCGACGCCCGCATCATCGGCCATTCCGACATGGCGCCCGAGCGCAAGCAGGACCCGGGCGAGCGCTTCCCTTGGAAACGGCTGGCCGGGGTCGGCCACGGCCTGTGGTTCGAGCCCGCGCACGAACGGATCGCCGCCCTGGGCGCGCCGCTGGGGCCGGGCGACGAGGGGCTGGGCGTCATTGTGCTGCGCGCCGGCCTGCACCGGCTGGGCTATACCCTGCCGCCGGGCGGCGACTATGACGAGGCGACCCGCCTGACCGTCGAGGCCTTCCAGCGCCACTGGCGGCCTTCGCAGGTGGACGGCGTCGCCGACGGCGAGACGCGCGCGACCCTGATGGGGGTGCTGCAACTGGCGACAGCGGAGAGCGTCACGGGCGTGTTGCAGTAAGGGGGTGTCCGGAGGACCCAAGGCCCTCCGGACCGGTTTCCTCAGAAGCGGGCGCGCACGCCGAGCACCAGGTTGCGGCCCCGCAGCGGCGCAAGATTGCTGATGAACGAGGCGTGGTTCAGCGCGACCTCGTCCAGCAGGTTCGTGCCGCGCACGAAGACCTGTCCGTCGGCGCCCGCGACGGAGACGTCGTAGGCGAAGGTGGCGTTGACCATGTCATAGCCGGGGGTCTCGCGTTCGTAGTCGGCGATGCGGTCCTGTTCGAAGACGCGGACGTACTCCAGATCGCCGGACAGGTCGCCGCGCCGGGCGTCCGCGCGGACCCCCGCCCGCGCCGCCGGGATCCGCGGCAGGTTTCCGCCGTCCTTCAGCTCGGCCCGGACCATGTCGCCGAAGACGGTGAAGGACAGGTCGGGACGAACCCGCCAGGTCACATCCCCCTCGACGCCGGTGAAGCGCGCGTCGGCCTGGGTGTAGCGGATCAGCCGGAAGTCCTCGAACCGGTCCAGGGTGTCGGCATAGATGTACCCGTCATAGTCATACCGGTAGGCGCCGGCCGAGAAGGTCACGGTCCCCGTCGTCTTGCGCAGGCCCAGCTCCAGCGACCGCACGGTCTCGACGTCCAGGTCGACCGAACCGATCTCATAGGTGTTGGTCGCCAGGTGAACGCCCCGGGCGTACATCTCCTGGGCCGTCGGAGCCCGCTGCGAGCGCGCCACATTGGCCGAGATCACATAGCCCGGCGCCACGGCCCAGCTGGCGCCGGCCGAGATCGAGAACGGGTCATGGCTGCGCGCGGCGCGGCCCTTGGCCGAGGCGTCCTGCCATTCCTGGCGGATCGCGCCTTCGAACCGCCAGTCGCCCAGCCGGTACTCCTCGACCACGAACAGGGCGTTGGTCTCGATCCGGCTTTCAGGGATGAAGGATTCGGTTCCGACCGCGGCGAAGTCGCTGCGCCCGTTCTGGACGCCGACCACGCCCCGGAAGCCGGCGATCGGCGCGTGCTGGACCTCGATGCGGGCGTCGTGACCCTCGTTGGAGAAGGTGGTCGAGATCGCGCCGTCGTCGATCTCGTGATGCCGATAGTCGGTGAAGCCGCCGCGGAAGCGGATGCGCTCCACCCCGGCGAAAGGATCGTTGATCTCGCCGCGCACATCGACGCGGCGGCTGACCAGATCGACCGTGGGCGCGCCCTCGTGCTCATGGTCATGATCGTGATCATGGTCGTCCTCGCCATGGTCGTGGCCGCCGCAATGCAGGCTGGAGCCGTGCGGGTGGCAGCTTTCGTACTCGTGGCTGTGGCCCGGCAGGCCGTATTCGCTGCGCTGTTCGGTGAAGGCGGCGCCGAGGTAGCCGCGCGCGCCGATCCACGAGCCGCCCAGGGTCAGGGTGCGGGTGTCGTTGAAGGAGCCTTCCAGCCGGTCGAAGCCTTCGTTTTCCTCGTGCTCGTCTTCCGCATGCTCATGATCGGCGTGGGTCGGGGTGTAGAAGGGGACGTCGTAGTCGTTGGACCGGCGGCCGGCCGCCTCGATCCGCACCGCAAATGATCCCAGGGCGGCGGTCAGGCCGACGACGGCGCTGCGCTCGTCGTCCGCGCCGCCCAGGCGCAGTTCGGCGACGCCGTCGTGACCGCCGGCCGGCAGGCGGGTCGGCACCTTCTTGTCCAGCAGGTTGACCGCTCCGCCGATGGCGCCGCCGCCATAGATCAGGGCGCTGGGGCCGCGCAGGATCTCGACGCCCTCCAGCAGCAGGGGGTCGCCGGAGACGGCGTGGTCGGGCGAGACCTCGGAGGCGTCGAGGATGGCGGCGCCGTCCGTCAGCACCTTGACCCGCGGCGCGGTCTGGCCGCGGATGACCGGGCGGGCGGCTCCGCCGCCGAAGGTGTCGGAGTTGACGCCGGGCAGGCCGCTGAGGGTTTCGCCGAGCGTGGCCTGACGGCGGTGCACCAGGTCGTCGCCGCGGACGACCGCCACATTGGAGATGACGTCCCGACCGGCTCGGCCCAGGGGGTCGGCGGTGACGACGACCTCGTCGAGCTGGGTCGTCGGGCCAGACTGGGGCGGCGTGTCGGGAAGGGCCTGGGCCGCGCCGGCGAGCGCGCTGACGCCGGCGGCGGCGAGAAGGATGGTTCTGGTGTGCATGACAGCCCCCGGCTTGATTGAAGAGGGGTCTGTTATGTTATACTATAACAACAATCAAGACGGTTTCCCCCATGACCTCGGCTCTGTTCACCCATATCGAAGCGCTTCAGGCGGGCCGCCCCTGGGGCGGGTTTCTGGACGCGGGGACCGGGGTCAATTCCAGCCTGTGGAGCACGGCCCTGCCGACGGACCGCTGGTGCGGGGTGACGGGATCGCCAGGTCACGCCGCCCAGGTCTCGCGCGCGGTCGGCGACCGGATGCGGCCGGCGGACCGTCTGATCGTCGGCAACTGGACCGATCCGGCGCTGCTGGCGGGAGAGCGGTTCGAGACCGTGCTGGCCGACTATCTGCTGGGCGCCGTCGAAGGCTTCTCACCCTATTTCCAGGGCGAGCTGTTCGCCCGCCTCAGGCCGCTGGTGGGAGAGACCCTCTATGTCGTCGGCCTGGATCCCTACGTGGTCGGAGCGGCCGGGAGCGACGCGGGACGGCTGGTCCAGGCCATCGGCCGGATGCGGGACGCGGTCCTGCTGCTGGCCGATGAGACGCCCTATCGCGAATATCCCGCCGAATGGGTCGAGGTGTCCCTGGCCCGGTCGGGATTCGTGATCACCGCCTCGCGCCGCTTCGCCAATCGGTACCGCGAAAAGTGGGTGAACGGGCAGCTCGACATGGCGGTGCGGCGCCTGGAGCGGATCCGGGACCGCGGGGTCGCGGAGAGCCTGGCGCAGGAGATCGAGCGTCTGAGGGCCGAAGGCCTGGCCCTGTGCGCGGCCGAGGGCGGGCTACGCCACGGGCATGACTATGTGATCGCCTGCCGACCCGTTCCTTGACGCCGTCCCTCGAAAAGCTCACCTAGCCCCCGTCAGACGGCCGGGCGGTCGCGGCGGGGGTTATGCTCTCGTCGAGGAAAGTCCGGGCTCCACGGTGAAAAGGCGGCGGGTAACGCCCGCCCGGGGCGACCCGAGGGATAGCGCCACAGAAAGCAAACCTCCGGCCTCGCGAGGCCGGTAAGGGTGAAAGGGTGGGGTAAGAGCCCACCGCGGGACTGGCAACAGGACCGGCATGGCAAGCCCCGCCTGGAGCAAGACCGAATAGGGATGTCGCGTGGGTTTCGGCCTGCAGGGCTCACCGCCCGAGAGCATCCGGGTAGGTCGCGAGAACCGGTCAGCAATGGCCGGTCCAGAGGAATGATCGTCGCCGTCCCCAGACTTCGGTTCGGGGGCGGAACAGAACCCGGCTTACAGGCCGTCTGACCATATTTCTTGCTCTAGCGCTTGCGCCGCGGGCGCTCGCTCCTTGAGCGCGGACGGGGCCGCCGCTCGCCGCGCTAGCGCCCGTCCTCCAGCGTCTTGAGCTGTTCGACGGCGTTGGCGTTGGCGGGATCGAGCGTGAGGGCGCGCCGGTAGTTCTCGATGGCGCGGGCGCGGTCGCCGGAGCGGGCGTACACCTCGGCCAGGCTGTCGTAGGCGTTGCCGCTGTCCGGGTGGAGTTTGACGATCAGCTTCATCAGCGTGAGGGCGTCCGCGACCTGGCCCCGGGACAGCAGACGATAGCCCCAGTTGTTCAGATCGCTTTCGGACAGGGAGGCGGCGCCGTCCCGCGCGACGAGCTCCGCCGCGATCCGTTCGGCCTGGTCGAAGCCTTCCGCTTCCAGCCGCTCGCGCAGGGCGGTCACGCCGGTCAGGGTCATGCCGGGGATGAAGCGGGCGGCGACGGGGTCGGTCAGTTCCTCCGGATAGGCGCCCGCCAGATTGGTCAGGATGATCACCGCCACGCCATCGTCCGGATAGACGGAGAAGGCGGACCGGCCGCCGCCGCTCATGCCGACGGACCGGTGCTCGGGGCGGTCGACAACGACCCAGCCGTTGGCCCATTCGCCGGTCCGGCCGTCGTTGAAGCGGCCCTGGGTCCACAGCGCCTCGAGCGTCGCCGGCTTGAGAATCTGGCCGGCCTGCAGCGCGATCAGCCAGCGCGCCAGGTCCTGACCCGAGCTGTTGATCCCCGCCGCGGCGCGGGTGAAGGGCGGGAAGAGCTCGTGCACGTTCTGGAGGCGAGGCGGCTGTCCGTCCGTCGGGCGATTGTAGCGATAGCTGTCGGCCTTGCCGGGGATGAGGTCGAGAGAGTCGCCGAAGCCGGAATGGGTCATGCCCAGCGCGGCGAAGGCGTCCTGGCCCACCACGGCCTCGAAGGCGCGGCCACGCGCCTGCTCGATGACCCATTGCAGAAGCAGATAGTTGGTCTGGTTGTAAGCGAACCGCTCGCCGGGCGCGGCGCGCAGGGGCTGGTCCGCCAGGGCGGCGATGGCCGAGGTTCGGTCCTGGCCGACATAGCCGCCGTCGCGCGTGATGATGTCAGGCAGGCCCGACATGTGGGTCAGCAACTGGCGCACGGTGATCGGCCGCCAGGCCTGGGGCAGGTCCGCGAGATAGGTCGAGACCGGGGCGTCCAGATCCACCTCGCCGCGCTCGACCAGCCGCAGGATCTCGACGCCGGTGAAGGTCTTGGTCGCGGAGTTGATCGAGAAGACGGTGTCCGGGGTGACCGGGACCGGGGTCTGCAGATTGGCCAGGCCATAGGCGCCCGAGAAGACGACCCGTCCGTCCTTCACGACCACGACTTGCATGCCCGGGATTGAACGCAGGCTCATTTGCCGGCCGACCCAGGCGTCGAGGTCAGCGCGGGCCGAGGGCTGGCTGGAGAGCGGGGGCGACGGCTGGGCCGAGGCCGCGACCGGCGCGCCGGCCAGGGCGACGGTGATCGCCAGGGCGAAGATCAGGGGGCGAAACGTCATGGCGGCTCCAGTCGCGTGCCGGCAAGCGACCACTTCGGGTTCCGGTCCGCCAGTGAAGCTTTGGTAATCGGCGCAAGCCGCGTGCCGGCCCGAAAATTTTCATCGCCGGTTGGGATCGGCGGAAGGGTTTCGATCCCAGTGGTTTCGCCCCGTCTTAACCGATTGGATCGAAAGGGCTGTCAGCATCGATCCACCGTCCGTCCACATGTGCATAGTTCACTGTATGTTCCGGTTTTCGTTCAATTTTGAGCGGGTCTGACGGTTAACGATCGTCAACTAATCCCATTGAGACCCACTCAATCCCATGCTATCCCAGAACCTCAGTAAGGGTGTGGGTGCGCCGGCTGGCGTCAACGGGATTCAGGGGAGCGGGCCTTCAGGGGCTCGAGTGGGCAGGGCGTGTTTCTCTCGACCTATGAGAAACAACTGGACGGCAAGCGCCGCCTGCTGATCCCGCAGGAGTTCCGCACCGCCGACAACGGCGCCGAGCACGGCGTGTTCTGCTTCTTCTCGATCGAGTCCGATTGCCTTGAGGCCGGCGGCGACAAGCTGATGGCCGAGTACGTCTCGATGATCGAGGAGCTGCCCTTCGGCGACGACCTGCGCACCGCCCTGGAAGAGACCTTCTACGCCGGCCAGCGTCCGCTGGCCTACGACGGCGGCGGCCGCATCACCCTGCCGGAAAGCCTGTGCCAGGAAGCCGGTCTGGGCGAGGACGTGGTCATCGTCGGCCTGGGCTCGCGCTTCCAGATCTGGGACCGCGCCCGCTGGACCGCGCGCCGCGACGAACGCCGGGCGCTGGCGCGGCAGGCCGTGCGCGAGCGCGGCGAGGCGGGCCGCAAGGCGCTGCTGGCCGGACGCCGTCCGGGCGGGGAGGGCGCATGACGTCGCCGCACGCCCCCGTCCTGATCGATGAAGTGATCGAGGCGCTGGCCCCGCGGGCCGGCGACGTGATCATCGACGCCACCTTCGGCGCCGGCGGCTATACGCGCGCCATCCTGAAGACCGGGGCGACGGTGATCGCCCTGGATCGCGACCCGACCGTGCAGCCCCACGCCGACGCGGTGGCCAACGACTATCCCGAGACCTTCCGCCTGATCCGCACGCCGTTCTCCGGGCTGGCCGACGCCTTCGCCCAGACGGATGAGGCGAAGCTGGACGGGGTGGTGTTCGACATCGGCGTGTCGTCGATGCAGCTGGACCAGGCCGAGCGCGGCTTCTCCTTCATGCGCGACGGGCCGTTGGACATGCGCATGTCCGATGAAGGCGAGACCGCCGCCGACATCGTCAACACATGGGACCACGGTCCCATGGCCCATATCTTCAAACTGTACGGCGACGAGCGTCAGTCGGGCCGGGTGGCGACCGCCATCCTGCGCCGCCGCGTCGAGAAGCCGTTCGAGCGCACGCTGGATCTGGCCGAGGTGGTCGAGAAGGCGCTGGGCGGCCGCCGCGGCGCGCCGATCCATCCGGCGACCCGGGTGTTCCAGGCCCTGCGCATCGCCGTGAACGACGAGCTGGGCGAGCTGCGCGCCGGGCTGGAGGCCGCCGAGGCGACGCTGGCGCCCGGCGGGCGGCTGGTCGTGGTGACCTTCCATTCGCTGGAAGACCGGATCGTGAAGGCCTTCCTGACCGAGCGGACCGGCAATGCGCCGGGCGGCTCGCGCCATGCGCCCGTCGCCGTCGAGACACGCAAGCCCAGCTTCACCCTGAGCTTCAAGGGCGCGGTCGAGGCGGGCGAGGCCGAGCTGGCCGCCAACCCTCGCGCCCGGTCGGCCAAGCTGCGCGCCGCCGTCCGCACCGACGCGGCCCCCTGGGGGAGGATCGCCGCATGAACGCCGCGGTCGTCGCCCGGAGCGTCAACCGCCTGTTCGCCTGGAAGGTGCGCGGGATCCGCTGGATCGAGATCATCGGCGTGCTGATGGTCGCGGCCATGATCTTCTCGGTCTATCTGGCCAAGGCCGCCGCCGCGCGCGAGAGCGCCGAGATCGCCGACCTGGAGCGCCAGATCGGCATCAGCGGCCAGCGCGTCCGCCTGCTGAAGGCCGAGGTGGCGCGGCTGGAGCAGCCGGGCCGGCTGGAGGCCCTGTCGCGCGGCGCGGGCCTGGGTCCGGTCGACATGAAGCGGCAGGCCAGCGAGGACAACCTGGCCCAGCTGCAGCCGATCCCGGAGCCGAAGCCGGTGATCATCGTCGCCCCGACCCCGGCCCTGGTTCCGGCCGCTCAGTCCGCCGCCCCGTCCGCCGCTCCGGCGGGGGAGGGCGCGCGATGAGCGTCCACGATCCCCACGCCTGGGACCGGGCCGCCCCGCGCGGACCGCGCCCTGTCGTCTACGGCATTCGCCGCCTGCTGCCGTCATGGCGCTGGCTGGCCGAGGCCATGTGGTGGGTCGAGCATTCGTTCGGCCGCGCCCGCGCCGACGCCCGGCCCGAGGAAGACACCCGCGTCCGCATCTTCGTGATCGCCTCGGCGTTCACGGCGGTGTTCTGCTGCCTCGCGCTCGGCGCGGCCCATGCGGCCCTGATGACGCCCAAGGGGGTGATCGGCTCGGCGGCCAATCCGAACGCCGTGGCCCGCGCCGACATCGTCGACCGCAACGGCGCGCTGATGGCGACCAACATCACCCACTACGGCCTGTACATCGATCCCCGCGAGGTCTGGGACCCGACGTTGGCGGCGCAGCAGATCAAGCGCGCCCTGCCGCGCATCTCGACGGCCAAGCTGCGGCGCATCCTGGCGGGCGACCGGCGCCTGATCGCCCTGCCGGGCCTGACCCCGCAGGAGAAGTCCGCCGTCCACGCGCTGGCGCTGGGCGGGGTGACGTTCGAGCCCGAGGATCGCCGGGTCTATCCGCTGGACAGCTCGGCGCGGCACGTGCTGGGCGTGGCCGACAGCGGCGGCCAGGGCCTGACCGGCGCCGAACTGGCCTTCAATGCCGATATCCGCGCCGCCGGGGCGCGGGGCGAAAGCTTCCCGCTGTCGATCGATCTGCGGGTGCAGGGCGTGCTGGAGAACGAACTGGGCGCCGCCGCCTCGGCGGTCGGGGCCAAGGGCGCCGTGGGCGTGGTCGTCGACGCGAGCACCGGCGAGGTGCTGGGCATGTCCAGCTGGCCGACGACCGACGCCCTGAACCGCGTGACCTCGGCCCATTACGAGATGGGCTCGGTGTTCAAGACCTTCACCATCGCCGCCAGCATCGACACCGGCAAGGCGGACATGAACACCATGTTCGACGCCTCGCAGCCCTACATGATCGGCAACCGCCGGATCACCGACTTCCACGCCACGAACAAGATCCTGAGCCTGGAAGAGGTCTACCTGCACTCGTCCAACATCGGCACCTCGCGGATGGCGGTGGAGCTGGGGCCGGACGTGATGCGCGACTATTTCGGCCGGTTCGGCCTGCTGGACGCCGCGCCGATCGAGCTGCACGAGTCGGCCCGGCCGCGCCGTCCGGCCAACTGGGAAGACTCGACCCGGGCCTCGATGTCGTTCGGCTACGGCATCATGATCACCCCGCTGCAGATGGCGGCGGCGACGGTGTCCCTGGTCAACGGCGGCGTCTACCGGCCGCTGTCCCTGCGCCGCGGCGGCTCGGGCGCCGAGGGCCGCCAGGTCGTCAGCCCGGAAACCTCGCGCAGCATCCGCGACCTGATGCGCGCCAACGTGCTGCGCGGCTCGGGCAAGTCGGCGAACGCCCAGGGGCTGCGCGTCGGCGGCAAGACCGGCTCGGCGAACAAGCTGGTCAACGGCCGCTATGACCCGCGTCACGGCGTGGGCTCCTTCGCCTCGGTCTTCCCGGCGGACGGTCCAGACACGACCCGCCGCTATGTGGTGTTCGTGCTGATCGACGAACCGGCCCAGGGCTCGCAGCTGGGCGGCGCGGTCGCGGCCCCGACCGTCGGACGCGTCATCGACCGGATCGCCGGCTTCCTGGGCGTCGACCGCGTGGCCGATCCCGTCATCGCTCCGGCGGCGCCCCAATGAGCGCCGTCCGCCTGTCCGACCTGCTGCGCCGCGACGTGTCGTCCGACCCGATGATCACCGGCGTCACCGCCGACAGCCGCAAGGTCGCGCCCGGTTCGCTGTTCGTGGCCCTGCCCGGCACGGCCGCCGACGGACGCGCCTTCATCCCCCAGGCGTTGTCGCAGGGCGCCGCCGCCGTGCTGGCCCCCGCCGACACCGACGCGGCCCTGGCCCCGGTGCTGGTCACCTCCGGCGACGTGCGCCGGGCCTACGCCATCGCCGCGCGCGGCTTCTACGGCGCCCAGCCCGCCCAATGCGTCGCGGTCACCGGGACCAACGGCAAGACCTCGGTCGCCGCCTTCTGCCGCCAGATCTGGGCGGCGCTGGGCCTGACCTCCGCGAGCATGGGCACACTCGGGGTTTTGAAACAGTCGGGTAACGTTAATCAGGCGTTGACCGGCCCCGGCCTGACCAGCCCGGACGCCGCCGACGCGGCGCGCCTGCTGGCCGAACTGGCGACCCAGGGCGTGACCCATCTGGCGCTGGAAGCCTCGTCGCACGGCATCGACCAGCGCCGCCTGGACGGGGTGACGCTGAAGGCGGCGGCCTTCACCAACCTGACCCAGGACCACCTGGACTACCACGGCGACATGGAGAGCTACCGGGCCGCCAAGCTACGCCTGTTCGAGACCCTGCTGCCGCGCGGCCGGACCGCCGTGCTGAACGCCGACAGCGACGCCTATTCCAGCTTCGCCTCGGCCAGCATCATGTCCGGGCTGGGCGTGATGGGCGTGGGGCAGCGCGGGCGGGACCTGGCCCTGGTCGCCCGCCGGGCGGTTCCGGAAGGCCAGCGCCTGACCATCGACGTGCAGGGCGAACTACACGAGATCCTGCTGCCGCTGGCCGGGGCCTTCCAGGCGTCGAACGCCCTCGTCGCCGCGGGCCTGTGCATCGCCGCGGGCGAGAGCGCCGGACGCGTGCTGGCGGCGATGGAGAAGATCGAGGGCGCGCAGGGCCGGCTGGAGCGCATTCCGGGCGGCGCAGGGCAGGGCGAGGTCTATGTCGACTACGCCCACACGCCCGACGGGCTGGAGACGGTGCTGAAGGCGCTGCGTCCGCACGCGACGGGCCGGCTGATCGTGGTGTTCGGCGCCGGCGGCGACCGGGACCGGGCCAAGCGGCCCCTGATGGGCGAGATCGCGGGCCGTCTGGCCGACATCGCCATCGTCACCGACGACAACCCCCGCTCGGAAGACCCCGCCTCGATCCGCAAGGCCGTGCGCGAGGGCTGTCCCGACGCGCAGGAGATCGGCGATCGCCGCAAGGCCATCCACCACGCCATCGCCCTGATGCGCGAAGGAGATGTGGTCGTGATCGCCGGAAAAGGGCATGAACAGGGCCAGATCGTCGGCGGGGTGACCCATCCCTTCGACGACGCCACCGAAGCCGCCGAAGCCCTGCGTATCCATGCCTGATTCCGAACCCCTCTGGACGTCCGCCGAGATCGAGGCCGCGACCGGAGGACGCCTGTCCGGCGCCCCCTTCGCGGCGACCGGGATCACCTACAACAGCCGCGAGATCGTTCCGGGCGACCTGTTCGTGGCGCTGAAGGGCGCGCGCGACGGGCACGACTTCGCCGACATGGCCTTCGCCAACGGCGCGGCCGGCGCGATCGTCGAGCGGGCGGTCAACGGCCCGGCCGTGATCACGGGCGACACCCTGCATGCGCTGGAGGCGCTGGGCGTCTTCTCGCGCGAGCGGGCGCCGCAGGTGAAGCGGGGCGCGGTCACCGGCTCGGTCGGCAAGACCAGCGTGACCCAGGCGATCAAGGCGGGCCTCGACCTGGCGGGGCCGGCCCACGCCTCGATCAAGAGCTACAACAACCATATCGGGGTGCCACTGACCCTGGCCCGGATGCCGCGCACGGTGGAACGGGCGGTGTTCGAGATCGGCATGAACGCGCCGGGCGAGATCGCGCCGCTGTCGAAATTCGTCCGGCCGCACGCCGCCTGCGTGACCACGGTGGGGCCGGTGCATATCGAGGCCTTCGCGGACGGCGAGGCCGGGGTGGCGGCCGAGAAGGCGTCGATCTTCGAGGGGCTGGTCCCCGGCGGGACGGCGGTGGCCAACGGCGACGTGGCCCTGTCCGGCGTCGTGTGCGACCGGGCCCGGGCGCTGGGCGCGCGGCTGGTCACCTTCGGGACCGACATGGGGCATGACGCCCGCCTGCTGGACTTCCAGCCGTTCGAGGGCGGGGCGCGGGTCAGGGCCGAGCTCTACGGCAGGCCGCTGGACTTCGAACTGGCGCAGTCGGGCTTCCACTGGGGGCTGAACAGCCTGTGCGTCCTGCTGATGCTGGATGCGCTGGACGTGCCGCTGGAGACGGGGCTGCAGGCGCTGGCCGGGTTCCGGCCGCTGGCGGGACGGGGCGAGACGATCACCGTGCGCGCGCCCGGCGGGGCCTTCACCCTGATCGACGAAAGCTACAACGCCAATCCGCTGTCGATGGCCGCGGGCTTCCGCAGCCTGGGGGCCAGGCCGGTCGCGACGGGCGGCCGCCGGATCGTGGTGCTGACCGACATGCTGGAGCTGGGCGAGCAGTCGCACGCCCTGCACGAGGGGCTGGCCGAACCGATCGCCGCCGCCGGGCTGGACCTGGTCCACGCCGCCGGGCCGGAGATGAAGCGGCTGTACGACGTCCTGCCCGCCGCCCGCCGGGGCGAGTGGCGCCAGACCGCCGCCGAACTGGCCGCCGACGCGGCCACGCTTGCAGGCCCGGGCGACATCGTCATGGTCAAGGGATCAAACGGATCGAAGGCCTCGCTGATCGCGAAGGCTCTCGCCGCGCTGGGGGAATAAGAGCGTGTTCTATCTGCTGTATCTCTACTTCCAGGACGTGGCGAAGGACTATCCGCTGCTGCACCTGATCCAGTACCAGACGGTGCGGGTGGCGCTGGCCATGGTCACGGCCATGATCGTCGCAGTGGCCATGGGCAGCCGCTTCATCGCCTGGATGCGGGTCAAGCAGGGCAAGGGCCAGCCGATCCGCTCGGACGGCCCGGTCACCCACCTGTCGAAGGTGGGCACCCCGACCATGGGCGGGCTGATGATCCTGGCGGGCATCGCGGTGGCGGTGCTGCTGTGGGGCGACCTGACCAACCCCTACATCTGGATCGTCTCGTTCGTGACCGCCGCCTTCGGCGTGCTGGGCTTCATCGACGACTACGCCAAGGTGACCAAGCAGACCTCGGCGGGGCTGACCTCGAAACAGAAGCTGGTGGCGCAGGTGATCGTCTCGGTGATCGCGGGCGTGATGACCGTGGCCTGGATGACGGTGTCGCCGACCTCGCCGGGGCTGGAGACGTCGATCGCCTTCCCGTTCTTCAAGGCGGTGCTGCTGAACATCGGCTGGTTCTATGTGGCCTTCGCCGCCTTCACGATCGTGGGCTTCTCCAACGCGGTGAACCTGACCGACGGTCTGGACGGCCTTGCCATCGTGCCGGTGATGATGGCGGCGGCCGCCTTCGGCATCATCTCCTACCTGGTCGGCAACTTCATCTTCTCCCAGTACCTGGGCGTGCACCACGTGCCGGGCTCGGGCGAGCTGGCCATCTTCTGCGCGGCCATGATCGGCGGGGGCGTGGGCTTCCTCTGGTACAACGCCCCGCCGGCCAAGATCTTCATGGGCGACACCGGTTCGCTGGCCCTGGGCGGCGCCCTGGGCGCCATCGCTGTGGCCACCAAGCATGAGCTGGTGCTGGGCATCGTCGGCGGCCTGTTCGTCGTCGAGGCCGCCTCGGTTATGATCCAGGTCGCCTACTTCAAGGCCACCAAGAAGCGCATCTTCCTGATGGCCCCGATCCACCACCATTTCGAGAAGATGGGCTGGCCGGAATCGACCGTGGTGATCCGCTTCTGGATCGTCGCGGGCATGCTGGCCCTGGCCGGCCTCGCCACCCTGAAGCTGCGCTGACGCGATGATCCCGGTTCCCGGCTTCGAAGGGCGGAGGATCGCGGTCTTCGGCCTCGGACGGTCGGGGCTGACGGCCGCGCGCGCGCTGAAGGCGGGCGGCGCCCTGCCGGTGCTGTGGGACGACAGCGTCTCCAGCCGGATGCAGGCCGAGGCCGAAGGGTTCGCGGTCGAGGACCTGACGGTCGCCGACTGGTCGGGCTTCGCGGCGCTGGTGCTGTCGCCGGGCGCGCCCCTGACCCACCCCAAGCCGCACTGGACCGTCGAGAAGGCCAAGGCCGCCGGCGTCGAGGTGATCGGCGACATCGAACTGTTCGCGCGGGCGCTGGCGGCGTTGCCGGAGGGGGAGCGGCCGGCGGTGATCGCCATCACCGGCACCAACGGCAAGTCGACCACGACGGCCCTGATCGGCTGGGTGCTGAAGAAGGCCGGGCTGACGGTGCATGTCGGCGGCAACATCGGCATCGGCGTGCTGGCCCTGCCGGCGCCGACGAAGGACGCCGTCTATGTGATCGAGGTGTCGAGCTATCAGCTGGACCTGACGACACGCTTCGCGCCGGACGTGGCGATCCTGACCAACGTCAGCCCGGACCATCTGGACCGGCACGGGGGGATGGAGGGGTATGTCGCGGCGAAGGCGCGGATCTTCGCCCATGCCGCGCTGTCGCTGGTCGGGGTGGACGAGGATTGGGGTCGCAGGGTCGTGGATGAACTGACGGCCCGAGGCCTTTCGGGTGTTCGCATCTCCACATCCGCTCATCCCGGCGAAAGCCGGGACCCAGTGCTGTCCAGCGAGGCGCAGGCGCGTCGGGACGGCGACCCGAGCGAGGCCGCGCTTACCGATCTTCCAAAGGACTGGGTCCCGGCTTTCGCCGGGATGAGCGGAGAGATGGGGGCTGTACCGGGACAGCTCACCGTCGCGGGAAACGTCATCGCCGAACTGACCGCCGCCCGCTCGCTGCCCGGCCGACACAACGCCCAGAACGCCGCTTTCGCCTATGCGGCCGCGCGAGCCGTCGAGGTGTCGCATGACGCGGCGATTGAAGGCCTCCTGTCCTTCCCCGGTCTCGCGCACCGGATGGAGACCGTGGGTCACCTCGGCAAGGTGCGGTTCGTCAACGACTCCAAGGCCACCAACGCGGATGCGGCGCGGCAGGCGCTGATGTCCTACGACCGCAGCTTCTGGATCGCCGGTGGCCGCGCCAAGGCGGGCGGGATCGACGACCTGGAGGACCTGTTCCCCCGGGTGGTCGAGGCCTTCCTGATCGGCGAGGCGGCTGGGCCGTTCGCGGCAAGGCTGGGCGAGACGCCGCACCGGATCAGCGGCGACATGGCCAGTGCTGTGCAGCAGGCCTATGAGGCCGCCACCGCGACCGGTCGAGAGGAGGTGGTGCTGCTGAGCCCCGCCGCCGCCAGCTTCGACCAATATCCTGACTTCGAAGCGAGGGGAGAGGCGTTCCGCGCCGCCGTCCTGGCCCTCGGCGCGATCCCCGCGAGCGCCTCATGAGCCAGCAGGGCTACAATCCCGCCTTCTCGCGCAACGACCAGAGCCTGCTGGCGCAGTGGTTCTGGACCGTGGACCGGGGCCTGCTGGCCGCGGCCCTGACGTTGATGGGGCTGGGGGTGGCGTTGAGCTTCGCCTCGTCGCCCGCCGCCATCCTGGCCGACCAGTCGATCTCGGACCCGTTCCACTATTCGTGGCGGATGATGGTGTTCGCGGGCGCGGGGCTGGGGGCGATGCTGACCATGTCCCTGCTGTCGCCGCGCGGCGTGCGGCGGATCGCGGTGCTGGTCCTGCTGGGGGCCATCTGCATCATGGCCCTGCTGCCCTTCATCGGCGACACGGTGAAGGGCGCGGCGCGCTGGATCAACCTGGGGCCGTTCAGCCTGCAGCCGTCCGAGTTCGCCAAGCCCAGCCTGATCGTCTTCGCCGCCTGGATGTTCGCCGAGGCGCAGAAGGGGCAGGGGGTGCCGGGCGTCAGCATCGCTTTCGGGGCCTGGGCCCTGACCGTGGGCCTGCTGCTGATCCAGCCGGACATCGGCCAGACCCTGCTGATCACCACCACCTTCATGGCCGTCTTCTTCATGGCCGGGGTGCCGCTGAAGTGGGTGATGGCGCTGGCCGCCGCCGGGGGCGCGGGCGTCGTGGGCCTGTTCTTCACCTTCAGCCACATGCGCGACCGCCTGAGCCGCTTCGGCTCGGACGACGCCGGGGCCACCTACCAGATCGACCGCGCGTCCGAGGCCATCCGGGCGGGCGGGCTGGTCGGCCGGGGCGTGGGCGAGGGGGTGATGAAGCGCTCGGTGCCCGACCTGCACACCGACTTCATCTATTCCGTCGGGGCCGAGGAGTTCGGCCTGGTGCTGAGCCTGGCCATGATCGGCCTGTACGCCTTCATCGTCATCCGCGGGATGCGGCTGGCGATGAAGCTGAACGACCCGTTCGAGCAGGTGGCGGCCGCCGGGCTGTTCATGCTGATCGGGCTGCAGGCCTGCATCAACATCGCGGTGAACCTGAACCTGATCCCGACCAAGGGCATGACCCTGCCCTTCATCAGCTACGGCGGCTCGTCTATGCTGGCCATGGGTCTGACCATGGGCTTCGCCCTGAGCCTGACCCGCCGTCGCCCGGGCGCCTACGAGCCCGGAACCACCCTCGGCGCCCGCCGCCGCATCCTGCCTTAGGACTCACCCAGCGCGAGCGGCTTGAGTGAGTTCTGAATCCATGGTTGTTTTTCGACACAACCATTGGGGGATGTAATGCGACTGAACAGGCTCTCCATCATCGGGCTCGTGGCGGCGATTCCGGCCCTTGCGGCCACCGCCAGCGCGGCCCTGCCGCGCGACATGACCATCATCGACTACTACACCGATGCGACGCATCAGGAGCAGGCGGGGACCTACGTCGAATTCTGCTCGGGTCGTCGCACGACGGTGGGCACGGTGACGGCCTTCACAGAAACCACGCGTCACCGGTGCTATAATGGTATCGACTACGATCTGTTGATCTCCGACTGGTACAAGTTCAACTGTGCCCAGCCGGGCGTGACCTGTTTCTTTTACTGAGCCTAAGGCCCGCCATCCGAGCCTGAAGCGGATTGCGTGTGGGGCTGATGACCAGCTTGTCTGAATGCCGGTGAAAGTCTGTGTCGTCGCCGCCGGGGGCACCGGCGGCCACATGTTCCCCGCCGAGGCCCTGTCGCGCGAACTGGCGGGGCGCGGCTGGCGCATCGTACTGGCCACCGATCATCGCGGCGAGCAGTACGCGCACGGCTTTCCCGCCGAGGAGCGGCTGGCGCTGGACGCCGCCACGGGGCGCGGGCCCATCGGCATGGCCAAGGCCGGCGTGGCGATCCTGAAGGGGGTGATGCAGGCGCGCGCGGCCCTGACCCGGCTGGACGCCTCGGTCGTGGTCGGCTTCGGCGGCTATCCGTCGGCGCCCGCCCTGCTGGCGGCGCTGAGCCAGAAGCGCCCGACCCTGCTGCATGAGCAGAACGCGGTGCTGGGCCGCACCAACCGCTGGCTGTCGCCCTATGTTGGGGCCATCGCCTCGTCCTTCCCCAACCTGCAGAAGGTCCCGCAGGCGGTGGGTGCGCGCGTGACCCTGATCGGCAATCCGGTGCGCCCGGACATCCGCGCCCTGTGCGACCGGCCCTTCGTCGCCCCGGCGGGCGAGGCCCCCATCCATGTGCTGGTCACCGGCGGCAGCCAGGGCGCGCGCATCCTGTCCGAGACCGCGCCGCGCGCGCTGGCGGCCCTGCCCGAGACCCTGCGCCGCCGCCTGAAGGTGCAGCAGCAGTCGCGGCCCGAGACGCTGGAGACCGCGCGCCAGATTTATCTGGAGGCCGGGATCGAGGCCGAGGTGGCCCCCTTCTTCCGCGACATGGCCGCCCGCCTGTCGGCGGCGCACCTGGTCATCGGCCGGGCCGGAGCCTCGACCTGTTCTGAGCTGGCGGTGGCGGCCGTGCCGTCGCTGTTGATCCCGCTGAAGATCGCCATGGACGACCACCAGCGCTTCAACGCCGCCAGCCTGGCCGACGCCGGCGGGGCCGAGGTGATGCTGGAGGACGCGGTGACGGTGGAGGCGATGACGGCGGCGCTGGACGCCATCCTGTCCGACCCCGCCCGCCTGAGGGCCATGAGCGCCGGGGCCCGCTCCGCCGCCCTGCCGGACGCGACGGCGGACCTGGCGGACATGGTGGAAGCCGCCGCGATCACCTGAACGGTTCTGATCGACGGCTTCGCGCGTTACAGCTTCACCATGCCGACCTTCATCACCGATCTGACCCACGAGGTCTTCCGTCTGTGGCGGGAGTTCTACTGGCTGCCCGAATGGGTGGTGATCAGCGTGATCGTCGTCAGCTGCGTCTTCATCGGCTGGGCGGCGAACCAGCTGGTGTTCTGGCTGCTGCAGCTGGCGGTGAAGAACCGCAGCCTGTTCTGGCGGGGGTCCGTTGGACGGGCGCGGCTGAAGGTGCGGATCGCGGTGATGATCGCGGCCATGGCGCTGGCGGTGACCATCTCTCCGCTGGATCCCGGCCCGTCGCTGGTGATCCGCCAGACCCTGTGGTTCGGCTTCATCCTGACGCTGGGCTGGATGCTGATCGGGGCCAGCGACATGTGGGCGGTGGTCTATCTGCGCCGCTTCAACATGGCCGAGGAAGACAACCTCATCGCCCGCAAGCATGTGACGCAGGCGCGCATCCTGCAGCGTGTGGCGGCCCTGCTGATCGCCATCGTGACCCTGGGGCTGGCGCTGATGACCATCGGCGCGGTGCGGCAGTGGGGCATGAGCCTGCTGGCCTCGGCGGGGGTGGTCGGCATCATCGCCGGCCTGGCGCTGCAGCCGCTGCTGACCAACATGATCGCGGGGGTGCAGATCGCCACGGCCCAGCCGATCCGGCTGGACGACGCCGTGATCGTCGAGGGCGAATGGGGGCAGGTGGAGGAGATCACCTCGACCTATGTGGTGGTCAAGCTGTGGGACTGGCGGCGGATGATCCTGCCGCTGAGCTATTTCATCTCCAAGCCGTTCCAGAACTGGACGCGCGAGACGGCCCGGCTGATCGGCTCGGCCTTCCTGTACGTGGACTATGAGGCGCCGATCGACCGGCTGCGGACCGAGCTGGAGCGCATCTGCCGGGCCAGCGCCTACTGGGATGGCGACGTGGTCAATCTGCAGGTCACCGACGTCACCGACCGGGTCGCCCAGATCCGCTGCCTGGCCAGCGCCCGCAACGCGCCGACCGCCTTCGATCTGCGTTGCGAGATCCGCGAGAAGATGCTGGCCTTCATGCGCGACCAGTGCCCGGAGGCCCTGCCGAAGCAGCGGCAGCTGAATGCGGGGCTGGGTGAAGATCGGATCTCATAAATCCGCTCATCCCGGCGAAAGCCGGGACCCAGTGATTTGGGTGATGTGATTATGGCGGATGGCTCCTAACCCCAGTCCGGAAACGCTCGCGCCAAGCTGGACAGGACTGGGTCCCGGCTTTCGCCGGGATGAGCGGAAATTATTGAGCCAAAGCCTCGCGGCCGACGCTGACCGCGTCTTCCAGCGTCCGGACGCCGTAGGGGCCGACCGAGTCCGGGGCGCAGGCGGCGGCCAGAAGTTCGGCCGCATCGCCGCCCGGCACGGCGTCATAGGCCGGGGCGGGGTCGGGCGTCGCGGGGCCTTCCGCGCCGCCGGCCTTCACCGCGGCGAAGTCCAGCCGGTCCGCCGTGCGGGCGGCGCAGTCGAACCGCCACCACGACCAGCCGCCCCAATAGGCCTGGTCGCCGACGTGGAAATCCTCTTCCGTCACCTGGAAGGCGCGCAGGCGCACCGCCTCGCCGTCGCGCTCCAGCGAGACCATGTCGGCCAGCACGGCGAACCGGCCGACGCTGATCAGGACGAAGCGGTGCTCGCCCTCGTCGCCGTCCCGCGCCTGGCCGGGAAGGGCCGAGGTCGCGAGCAGGGCGGCGGTCAGGGCGGCCTTCAGCAGGAGATGTTTCATCCCGCCATCGTAACCGGACGTTGACCGCGCCGCGAGTACAAGGCGGGCATGACGCGCTTCATGACGCTGGATTTCGCCGACGGGGACCGGGCCGGACTGCTGGGGCAGGTCGCCGCCCTGGCGCGCGCGCCCTACGGCTATGTCGTCACGCCCAACGTCGACCACGTGATCAAGCTGATGGACGGACGGGTGGACGCCGAGGTCTATCGCGGCGCGGCCCTGATGACCTGCGACAGCCGGATCCTGGCCCATCTCGCGCGGCTGCGGGGCAAGCGGCTGTCGGTCTATCCGGGCTCTGACATGACGGCGGACCTGCTGGCCTCGGACCACGACCTGACCTTCGGCGTGTTCGGTCCGGACCGCGCGGCCTTCGATGATCTGGCGGCCCTGTACCCGCGCCGTCGCTTCACCTTCGTCGCGGCACCGATGCTGACGCCAGGCACGCCCGAATGGGATGCGGCGGTGAAGACGGCCTGCGCGGCCGAGTGGGATGTATTGCTGGCCTGCGTCTCCTTTCCCAAGCAGGAGCGGTTCGCCCACGCCCTGCGCGCCGCCGGCCGCCCGTTCGGCGTGACCCTGTGCGTGGGAGCGTCGGTGGACTTCCTGACCGGAAGGCAGCAGCGGGCGCCCAAGGTGTTCCAGCAGTTGTCGCTGGAATGGCTGCACCGGCTGCTGAGCCAGCCAAAGCGGATGTTCCGCCGCTATGTGGTCGAGGGGCCGGCGATCTTCGGATGGTTCGTCAGGACGGAAGTGCTGGGGCAGCGGTAGCTTCTCCCCCGAGCGTAGCGACAGGGGGAGGAACTCGGCGCCTAAGCCACCAGCGTTTCCGCCTGCGTCAGGTCCACGCTGACCAGCTGCGACACCCCGCGTTCGGGCATGGTCACGCCGTAGAGGCGGTCCATGCGGCTCATGGTCACCGGGTTGTGGGTGATGACGATGAAGCGGGTGTCGGTGCGGTTGCGCATCTCGTTCAGCATCCGGCAGAAGCGGTCGACGTTGGCGTCGTCCAGCGGGGCGTCGACCTCGTCCAGCACGCAGACGGGCGCGGGATTGGCCAGGAAGACGGCGAAGATCAGGGCCGCCGCCGTCAGGGCCTGCTCGCCGCCGGACATCAGGCTCATGACCGCCAGACGCTTGCCGGGCGGGCAGGCGAAGATCTCCAGGCCGGCCTCCAGCGGATCGTCGCTCTCGACCAGTTTCAGCTCGGCCTGACCGCCGCCGAACAGTGCCTCGAACAGAGCCTTGAAGTTGTCGTTGATGACGTCGAAGGCGGCGATCAGGCGCTCGCGGCCCTCGGCGTTCAGCTCGTCGATGCCGTCGCGCAGCTTGGCGATGGCGCTGGTCAGGTCCGAGCGCTCGACCTTCATGGTCTGGAGCCGGTCCCCGTATTCGTTGGCCTCTTGCTCGGCCAGCAGGTTGACCGCGCCCAGCTGCTCGCGTTCGCGCTCCAGCCCGAACAGCAGGCTCTCGGCGCCGGCGGCGTCGGGCGGGCGGGCGATGGCGTCGTCGGTCAGCTTCTGGCCCAGCTCTTCCGGCGACATCTGCGCCGTCTCGCGGACGTTGGCGGTGGCGTCGGCCAGGCGTTCGGCGGCGGCCTCGGCGCGGGCGGCCAGGCCGGCGCGGGCCTCGCGGGCCTGGGAGGCCGCGCTCTCGGCGGCGCGGGCCGTGCGGTCGGCCTCGCCGGCGGCGCCCTCGGCCACGGCCAGGGCGTCGGCGGCGGTCTTGCGGCGGGTCTCGGCCACGGTCAGGGCGTCCAGCAGGGTCGAGCGCTGGGCGGCCAGTTGCTCGGGCGCGTCGGAGGCCTGCTTCAGCTTGGCGGCGGTGGCGCCAGCGTCCTTCTCCAGGGCGACGATGCGGGCCTTGGCGTCCCTGGCGCGTGCGGCCCAGCCGTCGCGCTCGCGCTTCAGGCCCTCGATGCGCGACTGGCGGCCCGCCACCTCGCGCGCCTCGGCGTCGCGCTCGACCCGGGCGGTGGCGGCGGCGCCGCGCGCGGTGTCGGCCGACGCGCGGGCGGCGGTCAGGTCGTCGCGCAGGGCGGCCAGGGTCTCGGACGGGGCCTCAGTCCCCTGAGCCTCGGCCCGGGCGGTCTCGGCGGCCTCGACCTCGGTGGTCAGGCGCACCAGGGTTTCGTCCAGCGCCTGGGCGCGGGCCTCCTTGCGCGCCTGTTCGCGGCCCAGGGCCTCGACGCGGTCGCGGGCGGCGGTCAGGGCCTTGTCGAGCGGGAAGGGCGCGGCGCGGGCGGTCTTCACCGTCTCCTCGGCGGCGCGGAAGGCGTCGCCGGCGGTCTTCAGGGCGGTCTGGGCGGCCTCCAGCGCGGGCTTGCCCTGATCGATCTCGGCTTCCAGCTCCGACAGCCGGGTGCGCTGCGCCAGACGGACGGCGGCGGGACGCGGGGCCTCGGCGCGCTGGACGAAGCCGTCCCAGCGCCACAGGTCGCCCCCGGTGGTGACCAGGCGGGCGCCGACGGGCAGGGTCTTGGCCAGCGTCGCGATCTCGCCCTTGTCCGCCACGCCGCAGAGGGCGAGACGCGCCTTCAGCTGGTCGGGCGCCGAGACGTGGTCGGCCAGGGGCGTCACGCCCTTGGGCCACGACGGCGCGGGAACCTCGGCCCCGGCCCAGTGGGCGGCGGCGCGGGCGTCCAGCGCGGCGTCCAGATCGTCGCCGAGGGCGGCCGCGAGGGCGGCTTCATAGCCCTTGTCGGCCTGGACCTTGTCGAGCGCGGGCGGATGCTCGCGCTTGCCCTGGACCAGCAGCTGGGCGAGGCCGCGGGCCTCGGTCTGCAGGCGGCCCAGACGGTCCTCGGCGGCGCGGGCGGCCTGGCGGGCCTCCTGCTCGACGCGGGCCTTGTCGCCCCGGTCGGCCTCGGCGCTCTCGACGGCGGCGCGGGCGGCGGCGAGGGCGGCCTGGGCCTGCTCCAGCGCGGTCCTGGCGGCCTCGATCTCGGGCGTTTCGAGCGGGCCGAGGGCCTCGCGCTCGCGCTGGGCTGACGCCAGCTGCGCCTTGGCGCGTTCGACGCGGGCTTCGGCGTCGCGCTTGCGGGCGTTCTCGGCGGAGACGCGGGCCTCGACGGCGGCGACGGCGCCGGCGACGCGCTCGACCTCGGCGTCGGCGGCCTTGCGGGCGTCCTCGGCGGCGGCGAGGGCGGTGTCCAGCTGGGGCCCGCGCGCGGGGGCGGCGGCGATCTCGGCGGTCAGGGTCTCGAAGGCCTCGGTCAGGCGGGCCAGTTCGCTTTCGGCATCCCCGGCCATGCCGGTCTCGCGCTCGATGTCGGCGGCGATGCGGACGCCTTCGCTCTTGAGGCGGTCAACCTCGGCGCGGGCGGCCTGTTCGGCCATGTCCAGCCGGTCGCGCTCAAGGCTGGCGCGGTGCAGCAGGGCGCCGGCGACGGCGTCCTCCTCGCGGGCGGGCTTCAGGGCTTCCTGGGCGTTGAGCGACGCCGTCTGCGCCCGGCCCGAGGCGGTCGTCGCGTCCAGCACCGCGCGGTCGGCCTCGGCCAGCTCCTGAGCGGCGGTCTCGGCGGCGACGCGGGCGTCGTTCCAGCGGACGAACAGCAGGGAGGCCTGCAGGGCGCGGATCTCGGCGGAGATCTTCTTGTATTTCTCGGCCTGCCGCGCCTCGCGCTTCAGCCGGGTCAGGGTGGTCTCCAGCTCGCGGCCGATGTCGTCCAGCCGTTCGAGGTTGGTCTCGGCGGCCCGGAGGCGCAACTCGGCCTCGTGGCGGCGGGTGTGCAGGCCGGCGACGCCGCCCGCCTCTTCCAGGATGCGGCGGCGGTTCTGCGGCTTGGCGGCGATCAGCTCGCTGATCTGGCCCTGGCGGACCAGGGCGGGGCTGTTGGCGCCGGTCGAGGCGTCGGCGAACAGCAGCTGGACGTCGCGGGCGCGCACCTCCTTGCCGTTGATGCGGTAGGTCGAGCCCTGGCCCCGGTCGATGCGGCGTGAGACCTCGAGGATCGGGCTGTCGGTGAAGGGCTGGGGCGCACGCCGCTGGGCGTTGTCGATGGTCAGCTGGACTTCGGCGTGGCTGCGCGGCGGGCGGTTGGCGGCCCCGGCGAAGATGACGTCGTCCATGCCCTGGCCGCGCATGGCCTTGGCCGAGTTGGCGCCCATGACCCAGCGCAGGCTTTCCAGGACGTTCGACTTGCCGCAGCCGTTCGGCCCCACGATGCCGGTCAGGCCAGGCTCGATATGGAACTCCGACGCGTCGACGAAGGATTTGAAACCGACAAGCCTGAGGCGCTGGAATTGCACCGGCGGCGGGGCTCTAGCGGGCCGCGGCGGCCGCGCGGACAGCGACCTCCAGACCGCCCAGGGAGCGGTCGGTCACGCGGCGGCCGTTGACGAAGAAGGCCGGGGTGGTGGTGGCGTCGGCGGCGATGGCGCCGTCGATATCGCGCTGGAGCGCCGTCCGGGTGGCGGGCAGGTTCACGCAGGCGTCGATCTGGGCCCGGGTGCGGCCGCTGGCGGCGATGGCCGGGTCGTACCAGTCTTCCTGCTTGCCGCCGCGCAGCAGGGCGGCCTGGCCGCTCATCAGGACCGAGGCGACGTCGAAGAATTTGTCCGTCGCCGCGCACCGGGCCAGGGCCGCGGCGGGCATGGACAGCTGTTCCGGATCGGTCGGCAGGTTGCGGAAGACGAACCGCACCTGGCCGGTGTCGATCAGGCGCTGCTTGAACAGCGGGAAGACGAACTGGTGCCAGTCCGCGCAGTGGTGGCAGGTGAAGGAGGCGTACTCGATCACCGTCACCGGCGCGTCGGCCCGGCCCAGCACGCGGTCGGACGCCGTGACGGGCGGCACCGGCTCGGTCGCCGCCGCCCGCGACGGCGCGGAGGCCGTCGCGATGGGCGCCAGCAGAGCCAGCGCCGCAAGCAGCAGAGATCGCCGGAGCGCCGTCACGGCCTGTCCTTACTTGGCCAGGGCGGCGTCGATCGCCGTCGAGAGGTCGGCCAGCGAGGCGCCGCTGTTCGAGCCGGGGGTGATCACGGTCACGCCGTTGACCAGGAAGGTCGGGGTGCCGGTCACGCCGTTGCGCTGGGCGGCGCGGTCGCGGTCGTCGCCGGCCTTCAGGTTGGCCGGGTCCTTGATGCAGGCCTCGATCTGCTGGTTCGACAGGCCGGCGCCGTTGCCGATCCGGTAGAGAGTGCTGCGGGGATCCGGGCCCTGCAGTTCGGCGAGGTTGGCCATCAGCTCGTGGACCACATCGAAATACTTGTCCTCGCCGGCGCAGCGCGCGACCGAGAAGCCGGCGCCGGCGACGTTGGCCGGCGGGGTGCGCAGTTCGCGGAAGACGTAGCGGACCTTCTGGGTGTCGACATACTTGGCCTTGAAGCCAGGCCAGGTCTCCTGCTGCCAGGCGGCGCAGTGGGGGCAGGTGACCGAGGCGTATTCGATGACGGTGACCTTGGCGCCTTCGGCGGCGCCCAGGGCCATGTCGCCGTCGGCCGGGGTGCCGGCGTTGCCGGTGCAGCCGGCCAGGGTCGCCATGGCCGCGAGGGCCGCGGCGGTCATCGCCGCGCGGCGGCTCATGTCGGCGTAACGGAGCTTCATGGGATCTTCCTCACCTCGACGGGATTTCGGAGCATCGCGCGATTCCCCGCAAAGTCGCGCTGCCGTGGTTTTCGAGAACAGGTGCGGCGAAGTTTTGTCAACGCCGCCCTTCGCCGCGATCCCCAAGAATGACGCGGCCCAGCCTTTCCAGCGCGCCCTTCAGCGCGTCGGGGGCGGCGGCGACGGAGGCCTTGAGCTCGGCTTCCTGATGGGCGGGCAGGGGGGCTGCGGCCGCGGCCTTGCGGGCGGGGAGGACTGGACTGTCGGGCAGGGGCTTCACCGGCCCTTGGGCGATGCGCAGCTTCTCGACCGTGCCCGGCCCGAGGAACAGGTTCACCCGCTGCAGGATCTCTTCGGACTGGTGCTGGACCAGCAGGGCCGCCGGACCGGCGACGCGGAGTTCCAGGGTTCCGCCGTTCTCGCCCCGGCCCTTGGTCAGTTTCTGCGGGCGGGTGACGCGGGCCAGTCGTTCACCGACGATCTCGCGCCAGCGGGGCTCCAGCGCGCCGGCGCCGCGCCCAAGCTTGCCGTCCAGCTCCTTGATCAGCCCCTGCAGCGCGCGGCCCGCCTTGGGCGCCGGGCGCGGGGCCGGGCGCGTGCGGCGTCGGGACAGGATTTCCCGGGCTTCGGCTTCGGTGGGCAGCGGGCGGCGCATTTCCGGGTTATAGCGCGGACGATGGCTTCCGTCCCCGCAGACGTTCCCGAGATCCGCCGCGCCCTGCTGGACTGGTACGACGCCCATGCGCGCGCGTTGGTCTGGCGGTCGCCGCCGGGAACGGCGGCGCGGCCCGATCCCTATCGGGTGTGGCTGTCCGAGGTGATGCTGCAGCAGACCACGACGCCGCACGCCACGCCTTATTTCCTGACCTTCACGACCCGCTGGCCGACCGTTTCCGATCTGGCGGCGGCCGAGGACGGCGAGGTCATGGCCGCCTGGGCGGGGTTGGGCTACTACGCCCGCGCCCGCAACCTCCTGGCCTGCGCCCGGGCGGTGGCGGGGGCGCACGGCGGGACCTTCCCGGACACGGAGGCGGGGCTGCTGGCCCTGCCGGGAGTGGGCGCCTATACCGCCGCCGCCGTGGCCGCCATCGCCTTCGGGGAAGCCGCCAATGTGGTGGACGGCAATGTCGAGCGGGTGACGTCACGCCTGTTCGCGGTGGAGACCCCGCTGCCCGCCGCCCGCCCCGAACTGCGAAGGCTGGCCGGATCGCTGGTGCGGGACCAACGGCCCGGCGACTGGGCGCAGGCCCTGATGGACCTGGGCGCGACCATCTGCCGTCCGAAGTCGCCGCTGTGCGGGGACTGTCCCGTGACGGCCTGGTGCGCCGGCCATGCCTCCGGTCAGCCGGAGCGCTATCCGCTGAAGCTGAAGAAGGCCGAGCGGCCGCATCGGTCCGGCGTCGCCTGGGTGCTGCGCGACGGGCGGGGGCGGGTGGCGCTGGTCCGGCGGCCGGACAAGGGACTGCTGGGCGGAATGCTGGGCCTGCCGACCTCGGACTGGAGCGCCGCGCCGGGCTTGGCGCCGCCGGTGGCGGCGGACTGGCGCGAGGCGGGGTTCGTCGAGCATGTCTTCACCCATTTCAGCCTGACGCTGGAGGTGCGGGTCGCTGAGGGGAGCGGTGACTTCGTCTGGACGCCGGTGGAGGAGGCGCTGGGCGCGCTGCCGACCGTGTTCCGGAAGGCGCTGGAGAGAGGATTGGGCGCACCATGACCGACACCGCTCACGCCCTGATCGTCATCGACGTCCAGCGGGCCTTTGTGATCGGCGCCGACGCCGTTCCCGGGCATCAGGCGCTCATGGGGGCGGTGGGCGTGCTGCTGGAGAGAGCCCGCGCGGCGGGCGCGCCGGTGATCTTCCTGCAGAACGACGGCCCCGAGGGCGCGCCGGATCAGCCCGGGACCGACGGCTGGGCGCTGGCCCTCGACGTCCGGCCCGGCGAGATCGTGCTGCGCAAGACGGACGACGACGGCTTCGAAGGGACGGCGCTGGAAGCCCTGCTGAGGGAACGGTCCGTCGAGGCGATCGCCCTGTGCGGCGTGCTGTCCGAGATGTGCGTGGCGGCCACGGCGCGCGCCGCCCTGGACCGCGGTTTCACGGTGCTGCTGCCCCACGACGCGCACGCGACCTACGACGTGCCGCCCGGTCCCGGCGGATCGCCCGGCGTGCCCGCGGCCCTGGCCGCCCGCGCCGCCGAATGGTCGCTGGGCGACGAGATCGTGATCCCGGGCGCGGCGGACGAGGTGGTCTTCGGCCCGCCCGCCTAGCCCAGGGTCCGCACCTTCACAGCGCCCTCGCGCCGACGGGGCATGGCCACCGTCCGGTTTCCAAGCTGCTGGAAGGTCAGGTCCACGAGGCCGTCGCCGACCTGCAGGCCCGTGACGTTCAGCCGGTCGATGCCGGCGGGCAGGACCGGATCGTCGATCTCGACCACGCCCTCGACGGCGTCGATGTTCACTCCCAGCGCCGCCTGCAGCATCAGGAAGACCGAGCCCGCCGCCCAGGCCTGGGGCAGGCAGGCGACCGGATAGGCGATGGGCGGCTCTCCCGTCGCGCGTTCGAAGCCGCAGAACAGCTCGGGCAGGCGCAGACGGAAATGGGCCGCCGCCGCATAGATCTCGCCCAGCAGCAGGGCAACCGCGCGGCGCTCGCCATAACGGGCCATGCCCGCCGCCGCCATGGCGGTGTCGTGGGGCCAGACCGAGCCGTCGTGATAGCTCATCGGATTGAAGCGGGCCTGACCCGTGGCCAGGGTCCGAACGCCCCAGCCCGAGCGGAACTCGGCCGACAGCAGCCGTCTGGTCACCTTCAGCGCCCGTTCGCGCGACGGCAGGCCCGTGAACAGCAGATGCCCGGCGTTCGAGCCGATGGCCCGGCATTGCGCCCCGTCGCCGTCCAGGGCGATGGCGTAGAAGCCCTCGTCCTCCATCCAGAACCGGTCCTCGACCAGGGCGCGCACATCTTCGGCGCGGGCGACCCATTCGGCCTGCCGGTCATCGCCCAGCGTCTTCGCCAGATCGGCCATGGCCTGCCAGGCGGCGTAGGCGTAGCCCTGCACCTCCAGCAGGGCGATGGGCCCCTGGGGGAAGCGGCCGTCGGCGTGGAAGATGGAGTCCTCGCTGTCCTTCCAGCCCTGGTTGGACAGGCCGGTGTCGGCGCCGCGCTGGTAGCTGATCAGGCCGTTCTTCTGGATGTCGCCGTAGTCCTTCATCCAGCCGATGGCGGCGATCAGATTGGGCCACAGCTCCCGGATCAGCTCGAAATCGCCGGTGCGTCGCGCATAGGCGCCGGCCAGGGCCACGAACAGGCAGGTGGTGTCGACCCCGCCGTAATAGAGGCCGAACGGCACCTCGCCGAGGCCGCTCATCTCGCCGCCGCGGGTCTCGTGCATGATCTTGCCGGGGGCCGAGTCCTGGAAGGCCGAGGTCTCGGTCGCCTGCCGCTTGGCCAGATAGGTCAGCACCCCCTTGGCCAGCGACGGGTCCAGCCACAGCATCTGCCAGGCGGTGATGATCCCGTCGCGTCCGAACGGCGTCGAGAACCACGGCACCCCCGCATAGGGATAGGGGCCGGTGGGCAGGTCGGTGGTCAGCAGGGCGACGTCGGCGCGGCTCTGGTCCAGCCAGTCGTTGAAGCGCGGGCTGCGTGGGCCCCGCAGCGAGGCGCCCCGGCGGCGACGGCGGCGCATCGCCAGCCGCGCCTCGATGGCGTTCAGGCGGAACCGCGCCTCGTCCGGCTGGTCGCAGCTGTCGAGGCCGCATTCGATGTAGAGATCGACCCGCTTGCCCATGGGCAGGCTGAACATGAAGTCCGCGCGGGCGCCGGTCAGCCGGGCGGGCGGCTCGGAGAAGGCGAGGCAACTCGTACGTTCGACCTTATCCAACCCGGTGTAGGCGAAGGTGACGCGGCGGCCGTCGTGGGTCGGGGCCTCGGACGCGCCGCGCTTCAGCCGGGGCGTGCCGCGCACCTGGAAGATGTCGGCGAAGTCGGCGCCGAACTCGAAGCCCAGCGGCAGCAGCACGTCCTCGACGCCGTGGTTGACCATCCGCACCCGCTCGAACAGCCGCCGGTCCCAGATGAAGCGCCGCCGCTCGATGTGCAGCACCCCCGCCGGGGCCGAACGCCCGCCCATGGGGGGCAGGGGACGGTTGGTCGTGTGGCAGATGAAGAAGACGTTGTCCTGGCTGACGCCCGAACTGAGCCGCGAGGGCCGGACGCCGCCCACGGTCATCACGAAGCGGGACAGCAGGCGGGTGTCATGGTCGAACAGGCCGTCGGCCCCGCCCTTCAGGTCGCCCCAGTGATCGGCCACGCAGAAGGTGTCGGCGTCCTTGAGCGCCATCAACTGCTCGAGGCCGTCGGCTTCCCCGCTGTCGGCGGCGGTCGTCTGCACCGAATAGGCGTCGTCCATGAGGCTCCTCGACGGCGGTTCAGGTCAGTCCCGAGCCTTCCATCCGAATGCGGGCGCTTGATGGCCGCCAGAGCGAAATCGGTTCGGATGCGTTCGCATCCGAGTTCAGATTTCGCTCCAGCATCAAGCGAGAGCCTGATTCACAGCATCGATGGACCGCGAAGCGATCCCTCTCAACCGATCAGGCTCTGGTTGGGATAATGGACGAACCCGCGTCGGGGTTCAGGCGGAGGCCGCGAAAGTGCGGTCCTCGGTCAGGCGAAGCGGCCTGACCACGTCGTCCAGCGGCGGCTCCGCGAAGGGGCGGCGGGCCAGCAGGTCGCCGTAGACGTCCAGATAGCGGCGCGCCATGGCTGTGGATGAGAAGCGCAGCTCGAACCGCGCCCGGATGGCCTCGCGCTCCAGCAGGTGCGCACGGCCGGCGGCGGCCACGGCCTGCTCCAGGGTGTCGACCAGGAAGCCGGTCTCGCCGTCCTCGATGATCTCGGGCGTCGAGCCGCAGCGGAAGGCGACCACCGGCGTGCCGCAGGCCATGGCCTCGATCATCACCAGGCCGAAGGGCTCGGGCCAGTCGATGGGGAACAGCAGGGCCTCGGCGCCGCCCAGGAAGGCCGACTTCTGGTGGTCGCCGATCTCGCCGACGAACTCGACCAGCGGGTTGGCCTCGACCATCGGCCGGATGACGGTTTCCCAATAGGCGGCGTCCGCGGCGTCGACCTTGGCCGCCATCTTCAGCCGCTTGCCCAGCCGCGTGGCGATCTCGATGGCCCGGTCCGGGCGCTTCTCGGGCGAGATGCGGCCGAGGAAGGCGAGATAGCCCTCGGGCCTGTCGTTGAACACGTAGAGGTCCGCCGGCATGCCGTGATGCACCGTGGCCTTCCAGCCGGCGAAGGGCAGGGGGCGGCGCTGGTCGTCGGAGATCGACACCAGGCCGAACTGCGGCCAGCGCTGGTAGACCCCGGCCAGGTCCTTCAGATCCAGCCGTCCGTGCAGGGTGGTGATGGTCTTGTCCGCCCACCGCTCGAAGAACGGGAAGTGGATCATGTCGGTGTGGAAGTGGATGATGTCGAAGTCGTCGGCGCGCTTCAGCACCTCGGCCAGCATGGTCATGTGGGCGGCGAGGTCGGATTTCAGCGGCGCGGGGTCCAGGCGGATCGCCTGGTCGCGCACCGGGACTAGCCGCGCCCGGGTCTCGGCCTCGGCGGAGGCGAACAGGGTGACGTCGTGCCCCAAATCGACCAGGGCGTCGGTCAGATGGGCGACGACCCGTTCGGTTCCGCCGTAGAGCTTGGGCGGCACGGCTTCGTACAGCGGCGTGACTTGCGCGATCTTCATGGCTCAGGTTCCCGACACCCGACGGGGCGCCGGATTGTCCAACTGTCTCGCAAGTGCGAAGTTCCCCGAACGCGGATTTTTCCTGTGCAAACTGCGCAGGTTACGGCGCGCTCAATGTCGGATACCGCACATTTCTCCGACGGTTAGACCGCCAGCCCCGGGTCGCCTTCCAGGACGTCCTGCCTCAGCTCTGGACGTTCCCCCGCCTTCCAAAGCGAGACGCGGTGAACCACGCGATAGCGCAGCGGTCCGCCGTCGTCCGTCTCGGCGCGCTCCAGCGGTATGGGCATGCAGACGAATTCGGTTTCCAGTTCATCCGGCGTCGCCCGCACCGTCGTGTAGCCGTGGCCGGCGTAGTCCAGGAATTCGAGGTGGGGCGCCAGTTCGGGATTGCTCGCCGCCCGCGCCTGGGCGGGGTCTCCCGTCTCCTTCAGGACCAGCGACGACCGCACCCCGTGCATCAGGGTCATGTTCCAGCTGCACTCCATCGCGCCGTCGGGCCGGTCGTGGATATTGAGCGCCCGCAGGGGACGGTCCTTCGGCATGGTCAGCTGCTGGACCTCGCTCAGGGTCTGGGCCGAGATCGAGCCGGTGACGAACTCCACGCCGACCGGATCGAAGGCGCGCGGCGGCAGGGTCTTGGAGGGATAGCCGGCCCAGAAGGCGTGCCGGTCGCCCGCGACGATGGTGAAGCCCGTGATCCCTTCCTGGCGGACCATGTCGAAGACCTCGCCGTGCTCGAGGCCGTAGGCGCCGGTCGTCACGCCATACCCTGCGCCCTTCGGCCACTGGTCCGCGAACGCTTCGGGCAGGTTCTGGGGATCGGTGCGGCCCGTCAGCGTGCCGAAGGAATGACCCCAGATCTTCCACGGGGCCTGGGCGGCGCGAAGCCGGTCCTTGAACCAGGCCATCTGCTCAAGGCCGAGGTAGGCTTCCGGCGGCGCGTCCACGTGCGGATTGGGAAACTCGATATCGTCGCCGACGCGAATGACGGCCGGCGGATGGCCGCCCGCGTAGTCCCGGGCCTGGTCCAGGGCTTCAAGCATCTGTTCGGGCATGGCGCCGAACTTGATCGCCGGAAGTCCCTCATAGCTGCCGCCCGGCGACCCGAACGACCGATTGTCGGTCAGGATCATGTCGACGTTCTTGCCGTACCGGAACGCCCGCTGGATCTGCAGCGCCTTGATCGCGGCCAGATTGTTGGGCTCCAGCCCGACGCCCCGCGCGTCCAGCTCGGCCAGCGGCTTGTTCTCGACCGGCGGCGCCTCGAAGACGTCGCCGGCGCCGGGTTTGCGGACGCGCGCGGGCTGGTACTCGTACCAGGCCTTGCTGGCCGCGACCTTCAGCGTCTGGGCCGGCCGGATCTCGCCGTTGATGATCTGCTGGCTCTGGTAGGAGCGCCAGTTGAACTCGTGATTGTCCCAGACGGGAACGAACGGCCAGCGGGCCCGGGCGTCCTGCAGGTCGGGGTCCGACAGATAGCCCTTGTAGGCCGTGCGGTAGTCGTCCAGGTCCGCCGGGATGTGGAAGGTGCTGACCTTCTCGCCGGTCGGGTAGCGCACGATGTCGCGCAGGCGCCGGCCGCGCTCCACGCCGTTCGGCCGTTCCTCGGGATACCAGACCAATTCATAGATGAAGTCGCCCAGATGCAGGACGAAGCCCAGCTGCTCGGCGCGCGGTCGGCGCGCGTCCTCGTGGATCATGCGGCGATAGGCGTTCAGGGCGCCCTGGGTGACGTCCTGGCAGCTGACGAAGGCGAACGTCACCGCCCGGTCGTCGTCGTCCGCCGGCGCCGTCAGGGTGCGCCCGACGCGGCTGGCGTTCCCCGCCTCGTCGATGAAGCGGTACCAGTACTCCCGCGCCGGCCTCAGTCCCGCGGCCAGGAAGCGGCAGGTCCAGTCGGTCGCGGGGGTCACGGCGACGTCGCCGCGCGCGACCACCCGCGCGAACGCGGGATCGTCGGCGACCTCGACCGTCAGGCGGTGGGACGCCGCGCCCTCGTCCGGCTGGCGGCGCGTCCACAGGATCACGCTGTCCGCCCGAGGATCGCCCGAGGCGACGCCGTGGGGAAACAGGTCGCGACGTTCGCCGCGCGGGACCGGCGCAGCCCGCGCGGACGTCGGTCGGAACGCCAGCGCCGCGCCCAGCGCAGCAGCCTGGGCGGCGAACGCGCGCCGCGACAGTGACACCTTGTCCATGTCGTCCTCCCGCGGCGAGCAGGCGCTCGCCGTGACGACCGGTCAACTTACAGTCTCGTAACGCGGGTCGCCCGTTTCCGGAGCGGCTCGGCGCGAGCGGCCTACTGCATCCCGGCGCGGATTTCGGCGCGCAGGGCGTCGATCGAGCGCAGGCCCTGGTCCGACTTGAAGCGCCAGTAGGTCCAGCCGTTGCAGGCCGGGGCGTTCTCGAAAAGGGCGCCCATCTTGTGGATCGAGCCGCTCAGTTCGCCGGAGACCAGCGAGCCGTCGGCGCGGACGCGGGCCTCGCGCTCGCCCTTGGGGCAGTACAGGCGGTCGCCCGGACGCAGCAGGCCGGCCTCGACCAGGGCGCCGAACGGCACTTTGGGCTCGTTGCGCTTGGAGCCCATGACGGCCAGGTCTTCCGGCGCGGCCGGGATGACGGCCTTGATGCGCTTCTCGGCGACGTCGGCGTAGGTCTCGTCCCGCTCGATGCCGATGAAGTGGCGGCCCAGCCGCTTGGCGGCGGCGCCGGTGGTGCCGGTGCCGAAGAAGGGATCCAGCACCACGTCGCCGGGCTTGGTCGCCGACAGCAGGACCCGGTGCAGCAGGGCCTCGGGCTTCTGGGTCGGATGGGCCTTCTTGCCGTCGGCGTCCTTGATCCGCTCGTCGCCGGTGCACAGGGCCAGCGTCCAGTCCGAGCGCATCTGGGTGTCTTCGTTGAAGGCCTTCAGGGCGTCGTAGTTGAAGGTGTAGCGCTTCTGCTCGCGACTGCGGGCGGCCCAGATCAGGGTCTCGTGGGCGTTGGTGAACCGGGTGCCCTTGAAGTTCGGCATCGGGTTCGACTTGCGCCAGATGATGTCGTTCAGCACCCAGAAACCCAGGTCCTGGATCGCGGTGCCCAGGCGGAAGACGTTGTGATAGCTGCCGATCACCCAGATGGAGCCTTCCGGCTTCAGCACACGGCGGCACTCTTTCAGCCAGGCGCGGGTGAAGGTGTCGTACTCGGCGAAGCTGTCGAACTTGTCCCAGTCGTCATCGACCGCATCGACCTTGGAGTTGTCGGGGCGCAGCAGGTCGCCGCCCAGTTGGAGGTTATAGGGCGGGTCGGCGAAGACCATGTCGACCGAGGCGTCCGGCAGCGAACGCAGCACCTCGATGCAGTCGCCCCGGTGGATGACGTCGGTCTTGAGTTCGGACATGGAAACGCGGCCCCGGCACAATGAGAACCGACAGGGTGAATCCTTACGGTTAAGGCGGGGTAACCGGCGGGTCGGCTCGTCGCCTCGAAATAAGCCAAGGCCAAGCTGGGGCTTTGCCTGCGCGGGGGCGTTGGGCTGTCAGCTCATCCCTTACCGTCAGGACTTCTCGACATGGCCGCTTCGAAAACCCTCTCGCCCGGAACCGGGGGCGAGACCCATCAGACCGCGTCCACGCCCGAGACCCGCCTGACCACAAATCACGGCGTGCCGGTCAGCGACAACCAGAACTCCCTCAAGGCCGGTCCGCGGGGCCCTTCCCTGCTGGAAGACTTCGTCCTGCGCGAGAAGATCCAGCATTTCGACCACGAGCGGATCCCCGAGCGGATCGTCCACGCTCGGGGCTCGGCCGCGCATGGTTTCTTCGAACTGACGGAAAGTCTCGCCGACTTCACCACCGCGAAGATCCTGACGGAGGTCGGCAAGAAGACGGAGCTGTTCACCCGCTTTTCGACGGTCGCCGGCGGGGCCGGATCGGTGGACACGCCGCGCGATGTCCGGGGCTTCGCGGTCAAGATGTATACGGTCGAGGGCAACTGGGACCTCGTGGGCAACAACATCCCGGTCTTCTTCATCCAGGATGCGATCAAGTTTCCGGATCTGATCCACGCGGTGAAGATGGAGGCGGACCGAGGTTACCCGCAGGCGGCCAGCGCCCACGACACCTTCTGGGACTTCGTCGGCCTGATGCCGGAATCGAGCCACATGATCATGTGGGCCATGTCGGACCGGACCATCCCGCGCTCGCTGCGCATGATGGAGGGGTTCGGGGTCAACACCTTCCGTCTGATCAACGCGGCGGGCGATGCGACGCTGGTCAAATTCCACTGGCGTCCCAAGCTGGGCACGCAGTCGACCTGCTGGGACGAAGCGGTGAAGATCGCCGGCGCCGATCCCGACTTCCACCGCCGCGATCTGTTCGAGGCCATCGACAAAGGCGACTTCCCCGAGTGGGAGTTCGGCGTCCAGTTGCTGACGCAGGAAGAGGCCGACGCCCTGCCTTTCGACGTGCTGGACGCGACCAAGCTGATCCCTGAGGAGCTTTATCCGATACGGATCGTCGGCCGGATGGTGCTGGACCGGAACCCCGATAATTTCTTCGCCGAGACGGAACAGGTCGCCTTCCTGCCGACCAATATCGTCCCGGGCATCGACTTCTCGGAAGATCCGCTGCTTCAGGGGCGGCTGTTCTCCTATCAGGACACCCAACTGTCGCGGCTGGGCACGCCGAACTTCCATCAGATTCCGATCAATCAGGCCCGGGGCTGCCCGTTCCAGAACCTGCAGCGCGACGGTCAGATGCAGACTTTCGTGCCCAAGGGGCGCGCCAACTATGAGCCCAATAGCCTGGCGGACGCCGGGGAAGAGGGCGGCCCGCGCGAGGACCCCAAGGGCGGCTTCCGCAGCTTCGCGGCGCCGGTTGAGGCGGCCAAGATCCGTATCCGGGCCGATACGTTCGCCGATCACTACAGCCAGGCGCGCCTCTTCTTCCGGTCACAGACCGAGATCGAGCAGGCCCACCTCGCCAGCGCGCTGGTCTTCGAACTGTCCAAGGTGACGATGGACCACGTTCGCAATCGGGTGCTGGGCAACCTGCGCAACATCGACGAGACCCTGGCCGCGCGGGTCGCGGATGGTCTGAACGTTCCGCTCCCGGGGGCCAATGACGCCGCCAGCGCGCCGTTCGACATGGACGCTTCGCCCGCCCTACGCATCGTCGGCAAATATCCCGATACTCTGAAGGGGCGAGCCGTGGGTATCCTCGTCACCGACGGCGCGGACGGCGCCGTGATCGACGCGGTCAAGGCCGCGGCGGAGGCCGAGGGCGCGACGGTCAAGATCGTCGCTCCCAAGATCGGCGGCGTGAAGCTGAAGGGCGGCAAGAAACTGAAGGCCGACGGACAGCTGGCGGGTACGCCGTCCGTCGTGTTCGACGCCGTTGCGCTGGTGCTGTCCGAGGCGGGCTGCGCGGCGCTGTTGAACGAAGGCGCCGCCGTGGATTTCGCGGCCCATGCCTTCGGCCACCTGAAGGCGATCGGGCATACGGCTGAAGCCCAGCCGCTGCTGGACAGGGCCGGCGTCGTGGCGGATGCGGGGGTGATCGATCTGGCGGATGGCGTGGACGCCTGGCTCGAACCCGCGCGCACCCGCCAATGGGAACGCGAGCCCAAGGTGCGCATGCTCGCCTGAGGCCGCGCGGAAGCCCGCATCTTCACCGTATCGGGAAAGTGCGGGCGAGCCGCGTTGCGGGCGGAACCGTCACAGGCGCTCACGTTTTGTTACGCGCTCGGCCTCGCCTTGCCGCGCCTTGCGGGGTAAGCGGGGCGCATACGCCGCGAGCGGAGCGAATCCGCCGCGCACAGACCACGGTTCAGGGGCTGTCTATGACGCAGTGGGTGTACGGTTTCGGCGGCGGCTCGGCCGACGGCGACGCTTCGATGAAGAACCTTCTCGGCGGCAAGGGCGCGAACCTGGCCGAGATGTCCTCGCTGGGCCTGCCGGTCCCGCCGGGCTTCACGGTCACCACCGAAGCCTGCAATCATTATTATGCGCAGGGGCAATCGTATCCCGCCGACCTCGCCGCCCAGGTGAAGACTGGGCTGGCCAAGGTCGAGGGCATCGTCGGCAAGACCTTCGGAGACGCGAAGAACCCGCTGCTGGTCTCGGTCCGCTCGGGCGCCCGCGCCTCGATGCCGGGGATGATGGACACGGTCCTGAACCTGGGCCTCAACGACGAGACGGTCGAGGGACTGGCCGCGCTGAGCGGCGACCGCCGCTTCGCCTTCGACAGCTACCGCCGCTTCATCACCATGTACTCCAACGTGGTGCTCGGCCTCGGCCATGACGATTTCGAGGGCGTGCTGGACGATCACAAGGATCGCCTGGGCGTCACGGTCGACACCGACCTGACGGCCAAGGACTGGGAGAAGGTGGTCGCCGACTACAAGGCTGTGGTCGAGCGCGAACTGGGCCAGCCCTTCCCGCAGGACCCGCACGACCAGCTGTGGGGCGCCGTCGGCGCCGTCTTCGCCAGCTGGATGAACGACCGGGCCAAATTCTATCGCCGCATGCACGACATCCCCGAAAGCTGGGGCACGGCGGTGAACATCCAGTCGATGGTGTTCGGCAATATGGGCGAGACCTCGGCGACGGGCGTGGCCTTCACCCGCAACCCGTCGACCGGTGAAGCCCGGTTGTACGGCGAGTTCCTGATCAACGCCCAGGGCGAGGACGTGGTCGCCGGCATTCGCACGCCGCAGTCGCTGACCAAGGCGGGTCGCGAGGAGATGGGCGAGACGGCGCTGTCGATGGAAGAGGCCATGCCGGTCGTCTTCGGCCAGTTCGTCGAGGTCGTCGGGCGGCTGGAAAGCCACTACCGCGACATGCAGGACATCGAGTTCACGGTCGAGCAGGGCCGTCTGTGGATGCTGCAGACCCGGAACGGCAAGCGCACGGCCAAGTCGGCGCTGAAGATCGCCGTCGATCTGGCCAGCGAAGGCGTGATCTCGCAGGAAGAGGCCGTGTCGCGGGTCGAGCCCGCCGCCCTGGACCAGCTGCTGCACCCGACCCTGGATCCGAACGCCGAGCGCAAGGTGGTCGCCGCCGGCCTGCCCGCCTCGCCGGGCGCGGCCACGGGCAAGATCGTCTTCGACGCCGACGAGGCCGAACGCCTGGCCCAGCTGGGCGACGCGGTCATCCTGGTGCGCGAGGAAACCAGCCCCGAGGACATCCACGGCATGCACGCCGCCCGGGGCATCGTCACGGCGCGCGGCGGCATGACCAGCCACGCGGCGGTGGTCGCGCGCGGCATGGGCCGTCCCTGCGTCTGCGGCATCAACGAGCTGTCGATCAACGACAAGGCCGGGACCTTCACGGCCCGGGGCCGCACCTTCAAGGCGGGCGACATCATCACCATCGACGGCTCGAAGGGCGAGGTGCTCGAGGGCGCTGTCGCGATGATCGAGCCGGAGCTGACGGGCGATTTCCAGACCCTGATGGCGTGGGCCGACAAGGTCCGCCGCCTGCGGGTCCGCGCCAACGCCGAGACCCCGCTGGACGCCCGTACCGCGCGCGGCTTCGGCGCCGAGGGCATCGGCCTGTGCCGGACCGAGCACATGTTCTTCGACGACACCCGGATCGCCGCCGTGCGCGAAATGATCCTGGCGGACGACGAGGCCGGACGCCGCCTGGCGCTGGCCAAGATCGCGCCGTTCCAGAAAGCCGACTTCGTCGAGCTGTTCGAGATCATGTCGGGGCTGCCGGTGACGGTCCGTCTTCTGGACCCGCCGCTGCACGAGTTCATCCCGCACACCGACGCGGACATCGACGCCCTGGCCGCCGGATCGGGCCTGGACGCCGCCAAGCTGAAGCGCCGCGCCAAGGAGCTGCACGAGACCAATCCGATGCTGGGCCACCGGGGCTGCCGCCTGGGCGTCGCCTATCCCGAGATCTATGAGATGCAGGTCCGGGCGGTCATCGAGGCCGCGCTGGAGGTGAAGAAGAGCTCGGGCGTGGCCCCCATTCCGGAGATCATGCACCCGCTGGTCGCCCTCGGGCTGGAGATGAAATACCTGCGCGAGCTGACCGACCGCACGGCCCAGGCGGTCTTCACCGAAGCCGGCGACACGGTCGAATACCTGGTCGGCACCATGATCGAACTGCCGCGCGCCGCGCTGCGCGCCGGCGACCTGGCCGAGCACGCCCAGTTCTTCAGCTTCGGCACCAACGACCTGACCCAGACCACGTTCGGCATCAGCCGCGACGACTCCGGCCGCTTCCTGCAGGCCTATATGGACAAGGGCATCTTCGAGACCGATCCCTTCGTCCGCCTGGATCAGGAGGGCGTCGGCGACCTGATCCGCATCGCCGCCGAGCGGGGCGGGGCGGTCCGGGCCGACATCAAGATGGGCATCTGCGGCGAACACGGCGGCGACCCGTCCTCGATCGCCTTCTGCGAGGAGGTCGGCCTGAACTACGTCAGCTGCTCGCCCTATCGCGTCCCGATCGCCCGGCTGGCCGCGGCGCAAGCCGCCCTGCACGCCCGTGCGGGGACCGAGCGCGAAAAAGACCGGTAACGCTGGTGGCCGGAGCCAAGGCCTGGATCGTCAGGGGCCTGCTCTTCGCGGCTGCGGTTATCGCGCCCGTGGTCGGCTATTGCACTCGGGTGGCTGAGACCGGCAATGCCGAGACAGCGATAGATGGACTGGCTGGGGATTGATCGGCACGCCGGTGGCCTTGATCTGTCTTGCGTTCAGCTTCCGCGCCTCGGCGATCGGCCGGCTGGGGCGGCTGGCCGTCGCGACGGTTGCCGTCCTGCTGGTGTGGCTGAGCGTCCTTGGAATCGCCAATATTTAGTCATTTTTAGTAGAACGACGTCTGTGCCTGTTGGTCCACAGTCGTTGGCAAGTCGCGTCTGCGGTCTGGAACTCGACCGTTCTCACCCCATTTGTATCCTCGCTGGATGGGGCCGGTGACCGCAGAAGTCACCGCATCTAGAGGATACATAAACTATGCGTAACGTTCTTCTCGCAACCGCTGCTCTTACTCTGATTTCGGCGCCCGCTATGGCGCAAAGCATTTCGAATCCTCAGTATCAAGGGTCGATCGGTTACACGGGCATCGACGCCGACGGCGCGACCCTGGGCGCGATCACCGCGCGCGGCGGCGCCAAGCTGAGCCGCTACTTCGGGGCCGAGGCCGAGCTGTCGGTCGGCGTCAAGGATGACGACGTCAACTTCGGCGCCATCCCGGGCAAGGTCGAGCACCGCTATGACGCCGCCGCCTATGGCGTGGCGACCCTGCCGGTGACCGAGAATTTCGAGCTCTTCGGCCGTCTCGGCTACGGCACCACCGAACTGAAGACCTCGGCGGCCGGCCTCTCGGGGTCGGACAGCACCGAGAGCGTCAACTACGGCGCCGGCGCCAACTACTTCTTCGACGGCCAGAACGGCGTCCGCGCCGACTGGACCCGTCGGGACTTCCGCGGCCGTGACGGCATCGAAGCCGACACCTGGGGCCTCGGCTACGTTCGTCGCTTCTAAGACGACTAGGTCCTGAAAAGACGAAAGGCCCGCGGCGCAAGCCGCGGGCCTTTTTCGTGGTCCTGAACCGGGGTCAGGCGACGCCGGGCTGCAGGGCCCAGCGCATCGAGCCTTCGCCGAACGGACGGAAGAAGAGGTCGCGGTAGCGTTCGAACGCCTCGACGATCTTGGAGGCCAGGTCCTGGGCGACGGTCTCGCCGCGCTGTCGCTTCATGGCGGCCACGCACTGGACCACGTCCTGCTGGTGAGCCGAACCGCCCATGCGCTTGAGCACCGCGGCGATATCCAGGGCCAGCGGATCGACGGCCTTGCTCCAGGGATTGGTGTTCTGAGCCATGCGGGACACCCCTTGTTCTCAACACTGGCGAACCGGTCGCAAAAACCTGCGTGGGATGCAAGCGTGACCGCGAATTCGTGATCAGGGCGAGCGGGGAGCCCCTGTGGGCGCACGGCGTTCTTCCGTCATGACCCGAGCTCTCATCCCGGCCTTCGCCGCCGTCCTGCTGATCGCCGCCTGTGATCGCCAGACCGTCAATCCGCCCACCGAACCGGCCGCGCCGATCGCCACGCCTGAGGCCGCTCCGCCCGCCCCGAAGCCGCCCGGGGTCGGCACGGTCATGCCTGGAGCCGGACCGGCCAGCTTCGTCGGCCGCTGGGCCGGGAACCTGGCCTGGTGCGCCAACACCAGCGGCGCACACCAGCCCGTCATGCTTACGCCGCTGCGGTTCGAAGGCTATGAGAACAGTTGCGCCATCACCTCGCTGGAGCAGGTGGTGGACGGCTACGAGGTCACCCTGGCCTGTCAGGCCGAGGGCGGGGCCTCGCGCGAGCGCGTGCGCCTGTCGGTGCAGGATAATGTGTTGCGCCTGACCTGGCTGAACCGGAACGAGGCGGTGCTGTTGCTCAGGCGCTGCCCGGCGGCCCCCGTCGTCGACGAAGGCCAGCCGCCCGGCTGATCAGTTGAACAGGAAGTTCATCACGTCGCCGTCCTTGACGACATAGGCCTTGCCTTCCGCCCGCAGCTTGCCGGCCTCGCGGGCTTTGGCTTCGCCCTTCAGCGCGACGAAGTCCTCGTAGGCGATGGTCTCGGCGCGGATGAAGCCCTTTTCGAAGTCGGTGTGGATCACGCCGGCGGCCTGCGGGGCGGTGTCGCCGACGTGGATCGTCCAGGCGCGGGCTTCCTTGGGACCGACGGTGAAGTAGGACTGCAGGCCCAGCAGCTTGTAGGCCTCGCGGATCAGGCGGTTCAGGCCCGGCTCGGCCAGGCCCAGGCTTTCCAGAAACTCGGCCTGCTCCTCGGGGTCGAGGACGGCCAGTTCGGAATCGATCTTGGCCGAGATGACGACGGCGTTGGCGTTGTCCTCGGCGGCGCGCTTGGCGACCAGGTCGGACAGCTCATTGCCCTTGTCGGCCGACCCTTCATCGACGTTGGAGACGTACAGGGCGGGCAGGGAGGTCAGCAGCTGCAGCATGTGCCACGCCTTCTCGTCCTCCTTGTCGACCTTGACCACGCGGGCGGGCTTGCCGGCGCGCAGGGGCTCCAGCGCCATGTTGATCAGGCGCAAGGTCTGCTGGGAGTCCTTGTCGCCGCCCTTGGCCTTCTTCTCGACGTTGACGACCCGCTTCTCGAGGCTTTCGAGGTCGGCCAGCATCAGTTCGGTCTCGATGATGTCGAGGTCCGAGATCGGGTCGATGCGGTTTTCGACGTGGGTGATGTCGTCGTCGATGAAGCAGCGGGCCACGAAGGCCACGGCGTCACAATCCCGAATGTTGGCCAGGAACTGGTTGCCCAGGCCCTCGCCCTTGGACGCGCCGCGCACCAGGCCGGCGATGTCCACGAAGGTGATCCGCGACGGGATGATCTCTTTCGACCCGGCGATGGCGGCCAGGGCGTCCAGGCGCGGCTCGGGCACGGCCACGTCGCCGGTGTTCGGCTCGATGGTGCAGAACGGGTAGTTGGCCGCCTGGGCCGCCGCCGTCTTGGTCAGGGCGTTGAACAGGGTGGACTTGCCGACGTTGGGCAGGCCGACGATCGCGACTTTAAGGGCCATGGGTCTCAGCAGCTTTCAATGAGCGCGAGCCTTTAGCGGGTTCAGTCCCGTTTGTCAGGCTCGCGCGCGTCGAACGGCTCTAGTGGGCGGCGTAGACGTCGTCCTCGGTGGTCTTCGGCTGGCCCACGGCGGCCTGCACCACCACCGGAGGGGCCGAGGCGAAAGTCAGGGTCAGGGGCACGGTCTGGCCCGCGACCAAGGGGTTCTCGACGGCCAGCAGCATGATGTGGTTGCCGCCGGGCTTCAGCTCGACCACCTGCCGGGCCGGAAGGGGCAAGCCCTCCTTCAGCTCGCGCATCATCATCATATTGCTTTCGATCTTGCTCTCGTGGATCTCCACGCGCCCGGCGACGGGGGTGGCGATGCTGAGCAGCCTGTCGTCGGCCCCGGCGGTGAGCGTCAGGTAGCAGCCGGTCATCTTGCGGCCGACGGGCGTCGGGCGGCAGACGGCGTCGGTTACGGCGACGGCGCTCTGTTCACCCGCCGGGACAGGCTTGGGCTCGTTCGAACAGGCGGCCAGCAGGGCGAAGGCGGCGATGGGGATCAGGGTACGGTTCATGGGTCGGATGTCTCTCAGGCGGCGGCAGGTCTGGAACGGAAAAGGCTGCGGATCAACCGGTCGGTCGCCAGGGCGACGATCAGGCTGGCTCCGGTCAGGGGATAGAGAAGGCAAAGCGGGAGAACGATGGCGAGAACCGCGACGCGCAGGCGCGGGCCGTCCGGGACCGGGGGCGCGCCGATCAGGCCCCGCGACAGGCGCGGCGGACGGCGCTTCCACCAAATCATCAGGCCGCTGACGGCCAGCAGCCAGACCCCGATGCAGCCGGCCAGCATGATCCAGCGGTTGATCTGGCCGAACTGCGTCCCCTGGTGGGTGTAGATGCCCCATTCGATCGCCTTCGCGCCGGGGCCGAACTGATCGAAGCCGATATCGCCCAGCAGCTTGCCGTCACCGGCGTCGATGTAGAGCGCGCGGCTGTCCTGCACGCGGCGCACCTGGGCGGTGGCGGTCCAGGCGGTGTTCGCCGCTTGGGGAATGGAGATCGCATACGGGCGCGCCAGACCCTCGGCCTCGGCCCGGGCGATGACGCCGGACAGGGGACCGGCGGCATGGTGCGACGGCGCGGGAAGTACGACGCCCTCCATGGTCCAGCCGGCGCCGGCTGGATGGTCGTGGTGTTCCGCCCGCTGCCAGGCGCCCGCGACCGGGGCCGGCGGCCGTCCCCAGCCGCCGGCCTTGACCGCGCCCATGACCTGATCGCCCCAGACCGCCGACCACGGCATGCCGGTGACGGCGAGGAACAGCACCACCCCGCCGACGTAGACGCCGGTCAGGGCGTGCAGGTCTCGCCAGAAGGGGCGGCGACGCACATCCGTGGTGGTCATGGTCAGGACACCCGCGGTCCGCTTGCGCGGCCACCACAGATAAACGCCCGTGGCGAACAGGACGATCGTCCAGCCCGCCACGATCTCCACCACAATGTTCATCACGGACCCGAAGAAGGTCAGCGAGTGTAGGGCCTTGATGGTCTCCATCACGCCGCCGTAGCCGGTCACGCCGGTGATCCCGGCGGTGTGGGGATCGACGAAGACGGTGCGCTGTCCGCCGTCCGCCCGGTCCACCCGGACGCGGACGGCCTGATCCGGCCTGTCCGGCATCAGGACGCTGGCCACGCGGCCGCCGCCCGCCCGCACCGCGGCTTCGACCCAGTCGTCGGGCGAAGCCTGCTGCGCCACGGGCGGAACCTCGATCATGCGCCGGTAGACGGCCTGATCGATCTCGTCCTTGAACAGGTAGAGGCCGCCGGTGAGGGCCAGCAGCATGAGGAAGGGCATGACCAGCACGCCCGCATAGAAATGCCAGCGCCAGACGGCGCGGTAGGCGCCGGACAGGGGCGTGGCGGCCGGGGTCTGAATCTCGGTCATCGGACTCACAGGGCCACGCGCAGGCCGACGAAGAACGCGCGCCCCTCGCCGGGATTGAACACGACGGTCGAGGCGGTGCGGGCGTCCGTGATGGCCGAGAACTCGTTCACGTGCCGCTCGTCCGTGAGGTTGCGGGCGTCCGCGAACACGGTCAGCCCGTCCTTGACCTCCCAGCTCGCGTTCAGTCCCAGCAGCATATAGCCGGGCGCCTTCCTCGTATTGGCGTAGTCGACCCAGGCGTCGCTGATCCGCCATTCGACCGACGGAGTCAGCGACAGGCCAGATGGATGCCGCCAGGCCAGCTCGGCCCGGTAGGCGTGTTCCGGCGCGACCGGCAGGCGGTTGTCGCCCCAGCGCGCGTCATCCACGAAGCGGAAGTCGTTCCACGCATAGGTCTGGCGCAGCAGCAGCGAACCCTGCGCCGGGCCGGTCGGCAGGCGCCAGTCCAGTCCGGCCTCGATCCCCTGGTGCACGGTCTCGCCGGCGTTGAAGGTCGCGGCCGGAATACCAGGGCCGGTGATGAAGTTCAGCAGTTCGCCTTCGATCTCGCTGCGATAGACGGTCACGTCCCAGGCCAGGGCGCCATGACGGCCGCGCGTGCCGATCTCGGCGGTCCAGGCGTCCTGCACCTTCACCGGCGTGAAGCCGACGAGCGGCGCCTGAACGAGCGCGCCATAGGTCGGAGGCTCGACCGACCGGGTAACATTGGCGAACACCTGAGCGCCGTCCTCGGTCTCCCACAGCAGGCCCAGGCGAGGCGAGAACCATTCGTAGTCGATGTCGTCGTTGTTGGCCGCGTTGACGCGATCCGAGTAGTCGCGCGTGGCCCGGCCGAACGAGCCGCCCGCCACCAGCGCCAGCCGGTCGGTCACGAACAGCCGGCCTTCCGCGAAGACATCCAGCCCCGTCGCCTTCTGAAGATTGTCGGCGGTCAGGGCGCCCGCCTGGCCGGCGATATTGACGTAGCGCTGGCCATCGACCTGACCGTCGCGATAGCTCAGGCCGTAGAACAGGTCGGCCCGCATACCGGCGACTTGACCGGTCCAGTCGAAGCGTCCGAACAGGCCGACGGTCTTGCTATTGGTGTTCAGCACCTGGAAGATCGGGTGCCACAGTTCCTTTTCCCAGCCCCAGACAGCGCCTTCGAACACGGTCGAATCGTTTAGCCGCCAGCGGGTCTGCAACGTCAGCCGCTTCAGCGTCAGGTCGCGGGCCTGATCGCCGCTGATCGCGCCGGGGTTGGCCATTTCGGGGCGGGTCAGGGCGTCGGTGAGCGACAGCGACCCCGGGATGTCCTGCTTGATGTCGGCCGCCTGATAGATCAGCCGCACCTCCCGGTCCTCGCCGAACGTTCGGCCCAGGTTCAGGGTCAGGCGGGCCTGGCTCTGTTCGCTGCGGTCGCGATAGCCGTCCGATTCCATCGCCGAAACGGCCGCGAACACGTCCCAGTCGCCGGATGTGCGCGCCAGCTGCACGCTGCCCCTCAGGCTGTCGAACGACCCGCCTTCCAGCTGAAGCACCGTATCATCCATGGCGGTGCGGCCGGTCGGGGTGATCTGGTTGATCGCCCCGCCCAGTTGGGCTCCGCCGAAGCGCAGGGTGTTGGCCCCCTTGTAGATCTCGATGTAGCGGGCGCTCAGCGGATCCACGCCCTGGAAGTCGGAGAAGCCGTCGGCGTCCGCGAAGGGCACGCCGTCCTGGGCGAACAGCACGCCGCGCTGGTGGAAGCCTTGGGCGAGGCCCGAGCCTCGGATCGACAGGCGGGCTTCCTCGCCATAGCGCTTCTGCGCCAGCACGCCGGGCACGTTGCGCAGGGTGTCGGCGAAGGTCTGGGCGCAGCGGTTGGCGTAGCTCTCGGCCGAGACCACGGCCACGGCGCCGGGCGTGCGTGACAGGCGGTCGCGAGCCTCCGCGACCACGGCGGGGTCTTCGGGATTGCGTCGGGCGGTGACGATGACGGTGTCGAGGGTGGCGGGGTCTTCCGGCCCGGCGGCGGGCTCGGAGGCATGGGCGAAGACGGGCGCGGCGAGGGCCGCGAGCAGCAGGGCGCAGGGCGCCGCAGTGGTCCGAAGGGACATGGGAATTCGATCCTGAAACAGAGAAAGGCCCGCGCCGCCGGACGGCGTGCGGGGTCAGGCGCAGGTCAGCGCCGGGTCTGCTTCAGGCGTGGGGAGGGGCGGTCGAGGGCGGTCGCGGCGGCGCGCGCGCGGGTGGCGGCGGGCCGGCGATCAGGGCGGTGAAGGTCGACGCCGGGGTGACGGCGGGCGTGGCGCAGGGCTGGGGCGCCGGCGGTGTCGGCAGGACCGCCGCGACAGCCATGACGCAGGCGGCGCATTTCGGCGGCGGGACCGAGCGGTCCGGCTGGCCGTCGGCGCCGACGCGGATGGTCTGCGGCCCGTCGCTGGAGCAGAGCACCAGGGTCTCGCCCGGCCGCGCCGCCGCCATGGCGGCGTAGGGCAGCAGGGAGCCGAGCACGATCGCGAACGTCGCGGCCATCAGGGCCAGCGAACGCCAGATCGACCAGGATTCGGTCTGCGGACGGGTCACGCGCGGTCCATAGCCGTGAAGACGGCTGACGGGAAGCGCGGCTATTCGCCCTTCTGCGCCGTCTGGCGCGGGCTGAATTTGGGGGCGGGGGCCAGGCGCATGACCTCGCCCTGATAGCGTTCGTCGTCGCCGGCCAGGGCGAAGGGCAGGGCGTCGGCGCAGGCGTTCAGCATGGCTTCCAGCCACGGCTGGTCGGCCTTGGCGAAGTCTCCCAGCACATGCGGCATGACCAGGTGGCTCTCGCCCGGGTGGCCCACCCCCATGCGGGCGCGGCGGAAGTCGGCGCCCAGGTGGCTGATCAGGCTGCGCACGCCGTTCTGGCCCGCCGCCCCGCCGCCGGTCTTCATACGGAAACGGCCCGGCGCCAGGTCGATCTCGTCATGGAAGACGATGACCTCGCCGGGCTTGATCTTGTAGAAGCGCGCGGCCTCGCCGACGGCCCGGCCGCTTTCGTTCATATAGGTCTGGGGCTTCATCAGAAGCACCTTCACCGGCCCGGCGGCGGTGGCGACCTCGCCTTCGCGGATCACCGACTGGAATTTGGCCCGCTCGGGACCGAACGACCAGCGGCGCGCGATCTCGTCGGCGGCCATGAAGCCGATGTTGTGGCGATTCTTCTCGTATTTCGGGCCCGGGTTGCCCAGGCCGGCGACGATGATCATGGCTCAGGTCCAGACAAGGAAACGGCCCCATCCGTAACCGGAAGGGGCCGCTCCAGAAACAGTCGATCGAAGGGCGATCAGCCTTCGGTCGTTTCGCCTTCAGCGGCGTCGCCCGATTGCTCGGTCGCTTCAACTTCGGCCTCGGCGGCGACTTCGGCGTCGTGGGCTTCGTCAGCGGCGGCCGAGATGGCGGCCGACGACGTCTTGATCGAAGCGATCACGAAGTCGCGGTCGGCGATGGTCGGCTCGACGTCGGAGGGGACCTTCAGGTCCGACCAGCGGATGGTGTCGCCCAGCTTGTGGCCGGCCAGATCGACGATCAGGTCTTCCGGGATGTGGTTCGCCGGAACCTTCACTTCGACCGAGTGACGGACGATTTCCAGCGAGCCGCCCTGACGGAAGGCCGCGCACTGGTCTTCGTTGATGAAGCGGACCTGGATTTCGATCTTGATGGTCTGATTTTCATCGACGCGCATCAGGTCGAAGTGCAGCGGGCGGTCCGACACCGGGTCGAATTGCACGTCGCGGGCGATGACCGGCTGGGTTTCCTTGCCGTACTTCAGGGTCACCAGGTGGCCCAGCAGCTTGCCGGTGTAGAGGGACTTGCGGAAGTCCTTCTCGTTCACCGAGATGGCGACGGGGGCTTTGTCGCCGCCGTACAGGATGCCGGGCACCATGCCGGCGCGACGGGCGGCGCGGGCGCCGCCGGTGCCGACGCCGTCGCGGACGTCCACGTTCAGAATGATCTCGGCCATCTGGCTCGCCTCAACAGAAACAGAAACGCCGCGCCAACCGGGGCCCGCGCGGCGGGGGTCATGAACCCTCGAATTCAAGAGCGCGGGCTATTACACGCTAGCGCCGGAGGACGCAACCGCTGTCGCGCCCTGATCGACTCAACGACCGCTGTTCAGCGCCGCCGTGGCCGAGGTGGAGGCCGCGGCGGCCTCCGCGGCGACGGGCGACTGGACCGGTCCTTCGGCCCCCGCGACGGCGGTCGGGGTCAGCTCAGCCGGGATCGGCGTGATGTTCTGGGCGGTGCAGGTCGACAGGTCGCGGGCGATGTGGCGGCCGACGCAGAACATGTCCTCATAGCTGGGTCGCGAGGCCGCAAGGCACTGGAACAGCATCAGTTTGGACATGTTGAGGCAGAACTCGCTGTTCTGGTCGACGGTCATGGCCTCGGTGTTGGCGCGCGAATCCTCGCCGCCGGCGCCCAGGGCGGCCAGGGCGGCCAGGGCCAGCGAACGGACCACCGCCGGGGTGTAGGGCGGGCCCGAGCGGTTGGTGGTCACGCCCAGGCCGCTGCCCGAGTTGGCGGCGGCGAACAGGCGGGCCGATTCTTCGGACGACGGCAGCATCTGGGCCGCCGACAGGGTCTTGGCGCTCTGCAGGCGGACTTCGCGGTTCGGAATGTGGGTGGTGGCCCAGCGGCGGCGAGGGTCGCGGCGTTCCTGGATCGTGTAGGCGTCGCCCTCGACGCCCTCGGCGATGACCAGCATGGCGGCGACGTCGCGGCTCAGGGTGCTGACGATCAGGCCTGCGGCGGCGTCGGCGCCCGGCAGGGTCGCGGCGGTGGCCGGATCGGCGATGATGCGGGCGATCAGCTCCTGGCGGACGGCGGGATCGACGGCGTAGGTGCGCACGCCCTGCACGAACTCGGGCGACTGCAGCGCCAGGATCGAGCCGTAGGCGATCATGCCGCGCGACAGCTGTGCCGGCTCATAGGCGGCGCCCTTGCGGATGGCGGCCTGGATGGCTTCCGCGTCGGTGAAGCCGCCGGGCGGAATGGTGCCGACGTCGCGCATGAACGAGACGTAGATGGAGGCGGCCTGGGCCACGCCCTCGTTCATCGACAGGGCCGGCGGCGGGGGCGGCGGAGGGGGCGGAGGCGGGGGCGCGACCGGTTCGTCGGTGGCGCAACCCGCAAGCACGGCGGCGGCGGCGACGGCGGCGAGCGCGAGCCCGCGGCGCATTTGACCCTTGAACATGAAAAACCCCGACCCACGGCGCCCATCCGGCAGGGCGCAGACGACTGACTGGCACATATATCGCGGCGAAAAGGGTTCGCCGAGCGTTAATCCCAGCGTTGCAGGAAGTCCGCCATCACAAGGAGATGATTCTCCTCGCTCGGGAGTTTATCCCGGCCCTGTATTGAGGCGTTCGGTGGCGGTCTGCGGCGTCGATGTCGGGGCCGGCTGAACGGGCGTGCGGACCGGGGGCGCGGCCGGCGGATCGGACAGGGGCGACACGGGGATGCGCGGCGGCTCCGGGTCGGCGACGCTCAGGGGCGATACGATGACGGAGCCGGCGGGCATGGCCGCGCCGCGCGTGCAGGTGGCGATGTCCCGCACGATGTGCCGCCCGAGACAGAAGACGTCCTCATAGCTGGGACGGGAGGCCGCCAGGCACTGGAACAGGTTCAGCTTGGACTCCGTCAGGCAGGTCTGGCTGACCGGATCGTTCTGCAGCGGATCGGTCCGCGCGGCGTCCGCCGCCTCGCCCAGGGCCGCCAGGGCGGCGATGGCCAGGGCCCGCTCCACGACCGGCGGATAGGGCGGATCGCGCCGCCGGTTGCCGGAGACGCCCAGTCCCGACCCGCTGTGCGCGGCGGCCAGCAGGCGGGCGGCCTCGGGCGCGGAGGGCAGCATGGTCTGGGTCGAGCGCGCCTTGGCGTCCGCCAGTCGGCTGTCACGGCCCACGACCTGGGCGACGGCCCAGGAGCGGCGGGAGTCCGCCTGAATGGCGTAGGCGTCGTTCTCGATGGAATCCGCGGCCCGGTTCAGGCTGGTGATGTCAGCGCGTAGGGTGGTCACGATCAGGCCCGCCGCGGCGTCGGCGCCCGGCAGGTTCAAGGCCCAGCGCGGATCGGCGGCGAGGTTGGCGGCCAGCTGCTCGCGGGTGGCGCGGTCGACGGCGTACTGGCGCACCCCCTGCACGAACTCCGGCGACTGCAGCGCGATGATCGAGGCGTAGGCCACCAGACCGCGCGACAGCTGGGCGGGGTCATAGGCCGATCCGCGGCGGATCGCGGCCTGGATCGCCTCGGGGTCCTGGAAGCCGCCCTCGATGGCGGCCATCTCGCGGCTGAAGGCGACATAGACGGACGCGGCCTCGGCGACGCTCTGGTTCAGGCTGATCGGCGGCGGGGTGCGCGCGGCCAGTTCGGCCGCCTGCCGCGCGGCCTCGATCTCGGCGGCCTTCTCGGCGGCGTTCTGCGATGCGCAGCCGGCCAGCAGGGCGGCGACGGCGAGTGCGGCCACGGCGAGGCCGCGGCGCTGGACGAGCGAACCCATCAAGTCTCCTTCGAAAACGACGCCCCGCGTCGAAGTCTCAGGCGCTAATGGGGCGAGACCGTGGACGTTCCCTCGATCAGTCGAAGAGTTTCGACACCGATTCCTCGTTGGCGATGCGCCGGATGGCCTCGCCGATCAGCGGCGCGACCGACACGCGGCGGATCTTGGAGCAGTTCAGGACCTCGTCCGGCTGCTCGATCGAATCGGTGATCACCAGCTCCTTCAGCGGACCGTCGGCCACGCGCTGGACCGCCGGACCCGACAGCACGCCGTGGCTGATGTAGGCCGAGACTTCGGTTGCGCCCTTTTCGATCAGCGCCTTGGCGGCGTTCACCAGGGTGCCGCCCGAATCGACGATGTCGTCGAACAGGATGCATTCGCGCCCCGCCACGTCGCCGATGATGTTCATGACCTCGCTCTCGCCCGCCTTGGGGCGGCGCTTGTCGACGATGGCCAGGTCGACGTTCAGGCGCTCGGCTAGCGAACGGGCGCGCACCACGCCGCCGACGTCGGGCGAGACGATCATCAGATTGCCGCGCGTGTAGCGGTCCTTGATGTCCTGGGCCAGCACCGGCGTGGCGACCAGGTTGTCGGTCGGGATGTCGAAGAAGCCCTGAATCTGGCCGGCGTGCAGGTCCATGGTCAGGACCCGGTCGGCGCCCGCGCGGGTGATCATATTGGCCACCAGCTTGGCCGAGATCGGCGTGCGGCCGCCGGTCTTCCGGTCCTGCCGGGCATAGCCGAAGTAGGGGACGACTGCCGTGATGCGCTTCGCCGAGGCCCGCACCAGGGCGTCGGTGAGGATCAGCAGCTCCATCAGGTTGTCGTTGGCCGGATAGCTGGTCGACTGGATGATGAAGACGTCCTCGCCGCGGACGTTCTCTTCGATGACGGCGAAGACCTCGTTGTCGGCGAACCGCTTCACCTGGGCCTTGGTCAGGGGCATGTCGAGGTGGGTCGCGATCGCCTGGGACAGCGTCCGGTTGGAGTTGCCAGAGAGCAGCTTCATGTCCGGTCATCCTTTCGCCGTCATCGCCCGGCTGACAATGCCGCCGTTGCGCTGGCGCGCTACATATCAGGGGACGGCTCAGCCACAAGGCGCGCGGACGAATTTCTCGCCCGTTCGCGTCGCATTGGCGCGCATCGATCCGCTGGTGTAGAGATCGCGTCTGAATTCCGGGGGCGCCGACGGGTGAGCGCCCGCCGGCCTGTCATGTTGAGGTCGTCCTTGCCTGCTTCGAAGATTCGCACCGGCCTTGTTCTCTCGGCCGTTGCCTTGTCGGTCCTGGCCGTTTCGGCCTGTAATCGCGGCGGAGCCCGTCCGCGCCTGGCCTATGAGGAGCGCCCGGTCGAGGCGCTCTACAATACCGGCTATACGCGCCTGCAGGCGCGCCGCTGGGCCGACGCGATCGACTACTTCCAGGAAGTGGAGCGTCAGCACCCGTATTCGGAATGGTCGCGCCGCGCGATCCTGATGCAGATCTACGCGTATTATCAGGATGATCACTACCAGGAAGCGATCGCCGCCGCCGACCGCTTCATCGCCCTGTTCCCGGGCAATCCCAGCGCGCCCTACGCCTTCTACATGAAGGCCATCTGCAACTTCGAGCAGATCACCGACGTGGGCCGCGACCAGGGCTACGCCCAGGCGGCGCTGGACGGCCTGCGCGACGTCGCCCGCCGCTATCCGGGCACGTCCTACGCGATCGACGCCACGGTCAAGATCGACATGGTCAACGACCAGCTGGCCGGCAAGGAAATGGCCATCGGCCGCTACTATCAGCGCGCCAACCAGCCGCTGGCGGCCATCAACCGCTACAAGACCGTCATCGACAACCAGTCCTTCCAGCGCACCTCGCACGCGCCGGAAGCCCTGTACCGCCTGGTCGAGGTCAACCTGCAGCTCGGCCTGAAGGACGAGGCCATGCGCAACGGTTCGGTGCTGGGCTTCAACTATCCGGGCAGCCCCTGGTACGCCGAAGCCTACGCCCTGCTGTCCGAGGAAGGCGCCCGTCCGGACGCCGCCCCCACCGGTCCGCGCGAAAGCTGGCTGCGCCGCCTGATCCCGGGCTGACGTTTTCGCTTTGTTCCGCTATTCCCGGGGTTGTCCCGGGAGGCGGTTGCTCCGCATTCTCCGGCGTCGCCTGAGAAAACGATTCGCCTTGCTCCAGCTTCCTGACCGCGTTTCCGGCCGTTCGCTTCTTTCGGGGAGCCTGCCGTGCTGACCGCGCTTTCGATCCGCGACATCGTGCTGGTGGACGTGCTGGACCTCGATGTCCGCGACGGCCTGACCGTGCTGACCGGCGAGACCGGGGCGGGCAAGTCGATCATCCTGGACGCGCTGGGACTGGCCCTGGGCGCACGCGGCGACGCCGGCCTGGTGCGCGCCGGGGCCAAGCAGGCCAGCGCCACCGCCGTCTTCACCGCTCCGGACGACCCGGCCCTGATCGCCCTGATCGCCGACCGGGGCTTCGACGTGACGCCGGGCGAGGAGCTGATCCTGCGCCGCATCGTCGCCGCGGACGGCCGCAGCCGCGCCTTCGTCAACGACCAGCCCGCCGGCGTCGCCGCCCTGCGCGAGATCGGCCAGGCCCTGGTCGAGGTCCACGGGCAGCATGAGACCGTCGGCCTGCTGGACTGGAAGACCCACCGGGCCCTGCTGGACAACTACGGCGGCCTGCAGCCGCAGCTGGACGCCGTAGCCGCCGCCGCCGACGCGCTGAAGACCGCCGAGCGCAAGGTCGCGGATCTGAAGGCCGCCGCCGCCGACGCCGCCGCCCATGCGGAAGAGCTGACCCTCAACCTCGCCGACCTCGACGCCCTGGATCCCCGGGCCGACGAGGAGACTGAACTGGCCGGGGAGCGCGCCCTGCTGGGCGCCGCCGAAAAGGCCATGGCCGACCTGACCGACGCCCGCGCCTCGCTAGGCGGGGACAAGCTGTCGCGCAATCTGTCCGCCGCCCTGCGCGCGGTCGAGCACGCCCGCACCCGCGCCACCCAGTCGGGCGCCGAGGGCGACCACCCCCTGCTGGTCAAGCTGACCGCCGCCGCCGAGGCCATCGACCGGACGCTGGTGGAGGCGGAGGAGGCCCTGGCCTGCGTCGACGCCGCGGCCAACGCCTTCGACGTCGAGCCCGGCCGGCTGGACAAGACCGAAGAGCGGCTGTTCGCCCTGCGCGCCGCGGCCCGCAAGCTGAACACCTCGGTCGAGATGCTGCCCGTGCTGCGCGAGCGCTTCCGCGAGCAGCTGCGCCTGATCGAGGACGGGGCCGACGCCATCACCGCCGCCGAACGCGAGGCCTCGGCCGCGCGCGAGGCCTATGACCTGGCCGCGACCTTCCTGACCTCGGCGCGGGAAGCCGCCGCCGAGCGCCTGACCGCCGCCGTCATGGGGGAGCTGGGTCCGCTGAAGCTGGAGCGCGCCCGTTTCCGCGTCGCCTTCGAGCCGGTGGCCGACGGTCGCCGCGGTCCGCTGGGCGTCGAGACCGTCCGCTTCGAGATCGCCACCAACGCCGGGACCGCCTTCGGTCCGCTGGACGCCATCGCGTCGGGCGGCGAGCTGGCCCGCTTCGCCCTGGCCATGAAGGCGGCGCTGGCGGGGCGCGAGGACCAGCGCCAGCCGGTGATGATCTTCGACGAGGTTGATCAGGGCGTCGGCGGCGCCGTGGCCGAGGCCGTGGGTACGCGGCTGCAGCGTCTGTCCCAGGGCGCCCAGGTGCTGGTCGTCACCCACAGCCCGCAGGTCGCCGCGCGCGGCCACGCCCACTGGAAGGTGCGCAAGTCCGACCACAACGGCCTGACGGCCACCACGGTCGACACGCTGGACGAGGATCAGCGGCTGGAGGAGATCGCCCGCATGCTCTCCGGCGCCACCATCACGGATGAAGCGCGCGGCGCGGCGCGGGCGCTGATCGGCTAGCTGGCCTGCAGCACCTTGCGCAGCGCGCCGTGGATGTCGGTGTTGCCGGCCAGGATCTGCTTGCCGTTCTTGGGATCGCCGTCGATGTCGATCGAGGTGACGATGCCGCCCGCCTCGGTGACGAACAGGATGCCCGCCGCCACGTCCCACGGGTTCAGATTGCGCTCATAATACGCGTCGTACCGGCCCGCGGCGACCCAGGCGAAGTCCAGGGCGGCCGAGCCGAGGCGGCGGATGCCCGCGACGCGCTGGCCGACGGCGTGGATGTCCTTGATGGCCTGGGCGTGGCCGGTCTTGCCGATGAAGGGCAGGCCGGTGGCGATCAGGCTTTCCGACAGGTCGCGGCGACCCGCGACGCGGATGCGCCCGTCGTTCAGGTAGCAGCCCTTGCCCTTCTCGGCCCAGAACATCTCGTTCATGACCGGGTTGTAGGTCACGCCCGCCACGATCTCGGACGAGCCGTCCGGGGCGTAGCGCTCCAGCCCCACCGTGATGGCGAAGTGGGGCATGGCGTGCAGGAAGTTGGTGGTGCCGTCGATCGGATCGACGATCCAGCGGTGCGACTTGTCCGAGCCCTCGATCATGCCGCGTTCCTCGCCGAGGAAGCCGTAGCCCGGCCGGGCCTTGGTCAGCAGTTCGAACAGGGTCTCTTCGGCCTTGATGTCGGCGGCGCTGACGAAGTCGCCGGGGCCCTTGCGGGACACCTGCAGCTGGCTGACTTCACCGAAGTCGCGCAGCATCGGGCGGGCGGTCTTGCGGACCGCGTCCATCATGACGGTGAGCAGGGCGGAGGCGAGGGCCATCGGGAATCTCCTGGTCCGCATGTCCTGAAAAGGCGCTCTGGCCCGGACATGCGGAGAAGTTCAAACGCTGATCGGCCCCGGACGGAGCCGATGAAAACTCAGTCCGCGCGGCGGACGTATTCGCCGGTCGTGGTGTCGACGACGATCTTTTCGCCGACGCCCATGTACGGCGGGATCATGATGCGCACGCCGTTGTTGGCGATGGCGGGCTTGTAGGACGACGAGGCGGTCTGGCCCTTCACGGTGGGCTCGGTCTCGACGACTTCCAGATTGACCTGGTCGGGCAGCGACAGGCCGATCGGGCGCTCTTCGTGCAGCTCGATGACGACCTTCATGCCTTCCTGCAGGTAAGGGATACGGTCTTCGCCGACCCAGTCCTTCTGCAGTTCGATCTGCTCGTAGTTTTCGTCGTTCATGAAGACCAGGCTGTCGCCGTTGTCGAACAGATAGGAGAAGTCGCGCTGCTCCAGCGTGACGCGCTCGACCTTGTCTTCCGAACGGAAACGTTCGTTCAGCTTGTTGCCGGTCTCGAGGTTCTTGGCCTCGACGTTGGCGAAGGCGCCGCCCTTGCCCGGCTTGACGTGGCTGGCCTTGGTGACGACCCACAGGCCGCCGTTCACTTGCAGGACCATGCCGGGCTTGATGGTGTTGCCGTTAATCTTGGCCATGATGTCTCGGAGGGGTTGAGGCGCAGCCCTTGCGGCGCGCGCGAGCGGGCGCAGTCCCTAAAGGAAGCCGCGTCATCCGGCAAGGTGGGCATAAAAAGTTGTATTGACTTGGTTAAGCAACCATAGGAATTGAAAATCGCCGTTATGGGAGGGTGCTATGGTCAGCTTGACTCAGGAAGATTTCGCCACGCTGCAAAGCACCAGCGAAGAGGATCTGCTCGGCCAGCTGGGGCTTGCGGTCATGGGCAGCGAAGGTGAATCCGCGTCGCTCAAGAGCCTGCAGGCGGCCTCGCTGGATTTCTCGTGGCCCAACTTCATCCAGGCCGGGATGAACTACTTCAACCGGATCTGGCCGACGGTGAAATCCGTCGTCTGCGAGGCCTATGAGGCCTACAGCGAGGACAACAAGGCGTGGATCGAGCAGGCCGCCACGGCCCTGCTGGCCCTGATCAATGTCGGTTCGGCCATCGCGATCCTGATCGTCAAGATCGCCATCAAGAAGGGTCTCGACACCCTCTGCGCCGCCGACTGAGGCTAGTGGAGGGTCGCCCTGGAGTCGGCCTTCTTCTGCACCATGTTGGCCAGCGCCACCTGTCCGCCCACCGGGGCGGCCAGCTTGCCGGCGCGCGCGTCCAGCTTGCGCGCCTCGTGGGCGAAGGCGGCGGCCATGCCGGCGGACGACATGGCGGCGGCGATCTGCAGGCCCCGGCTGGCCGGGCGCATGGCGATCCAGACGGCGTTCAGCGCCTGGGCCGCCGCCCACAGGCCCATGGCCAGGTTGCGCTCCGGCGCCCGGGGCGCATTCCACACCCGGACCGCCGACAGGGTGGTGGCCGAGAAGACGGCGGGCAGGATCAGGCTCAGGGGGCCGCGCGGCCGCTCGGTGATCGGCGCGTCGGTTTCCGTCAGATGTACGGGGCGGGGGCGGATGGTCCGCTTGGCGAAGGCGGTGGCGGCCAGGGCGAAGCCGACCGTGAGCGCGACGCCCAGCAGGACATGAGAGGCGTTGCGGCCCTCGGCGTTCAGGAAGTCGGTCGCGGCGTCCTGAACGTCGTCGAACACGTCATCGATGTCGGTCATCCGGGTCTCCAGCTTGAGAGGGGAATGAGCCGGATGGGGGAGCGGTTCCGTGTTCAGGCTTGTCTGCACGCGCCCGCCGCGCAATCGTTCGCCGAGGGGGACGTCATGCTGCACATTCTCGCCGCCATGCTGGCGCTGTCCGGTCCCGCCGAGCCGGTGGTCGAAGCCCGTATTGCTGACGTGATCGCCGATCCCGAGCGCTACGCGGGGCGCACGCTCCGTCTGCGGGGGCAGGTCGACGCCTGTTACGCTGATCTGTGCAGTCTCTGCCCGGAAGAGTTGGCGGGCAGGGTGGACGCCCGCCAAAGCTGCCTCGTGATGACGTTCGATGACCTCGAGGCCGAGGACTATCGGGATGATGGGTTCGACTGGAAACCGCGCGGTTCCGTCGGGTTCAGAACACGGCCGGACGGCGCGGGTCCCTTTGAGGAGGCGTTCCGGTTTTCCCTTGTGACGGTCGAGGGCGACTTCTGGCCGAGGCGCGGCGATGCGGATGAAGATCAGCTGACCGAGCGTCTCGGCGTCACCTTGCGCGATGTGCGGGTTCAGGCCCTGCATCGCCGGATTCCGTCGAACGACGGCGTGGCGACCGATGGCTATACTGATCGGCTTGAGCCCGCGCCGGCGCGGGTCGCACAGGAGATAGCGGCGGCTTATCGCCCGTATGGGCACACGTTCGAGCCGAGGCGGGGGCAGACCGTCGCGCTGGTGATATCCGGCCATTTCCAGCGCGGAACCAGCAACGACGCCTGGGCCTGCACCTGCCAGATCGACGACTGTTCCGGGAAGTGGCCGGAGCGAACGATCAGCGTCTACGCTCCGACCATCAATGATCCCTACACCTGCGACATGGCGCGGCGCGAAGATGGCGCTTGGAGCCTCTACCTGGGCTAGCCTCAGTTCCCGGTCGCGCTCTTGTCCGGGGCGATCTCGGTCATGGCCGATTGCAGGTAGTTCTGCTCGCCCAGCTGTTCGATCAGCTTGTGCTGGGCCTCCAGGAAGTCGATGTGCTCCTCGGTGTCGGCCAGGATGCGCATGACCAGGTCACGGCTGACGTAGTCCTTGGCGGCCTCGAACTGGGTGACGGCGGCGACGACCACGTCGCGCGAACCCAGCTCCAGCTGCAGGTCGGCGCCCAAGCATTCGATGGCGCTCTCGCCGATCTTCAGCTTGTGCAGGTCCTGCAGGTTGGGCAGGCCGTCCAGGAACAGCACCCGCTTGATCAGCATGTCGGCGTGCTTCATCTCGCCGATGCTCTCGTCGTAGATGATCTGGCCCAGGTGCTTCAGGCCCCAGCTTTCGAACATGCGGGCGTGCAGGAAATACTGGTTCACGGCCGTCAGTTCGTTGGTCAGGATCGCGTTCAGCGTCCGGATGATCGCGGGGTCGCCCTTCATGGCCTCGGTCCTTCAAGCGGCGGCGGCTCCAAGTCCGGAGTCGCCTGATTTCCCGCCGTTCATAACACGAACGAAGGCCCTGTGTTCACTTGCGAACACTTATCACGACATTGAAATTGCGAGTAAAAATCGCCCGCAGCGCGGCTGAGAATGCTACTCAGCAGCGAGGGCGAAGGCCTGCCGGGTTTCCTGGATCATCTGGCGCATTTCGCAGACGCATTTGGCGCACTGGGCCTGGCACTGATGCTTGATAAAGACGTCGCGCGGACGCGTCGCGCCCGCCTCGATGGCCGAGGCGACGTCACGTTTGCGAAGGCCGTTGCAGTTGCAGACGTACAAGGAGGCGAACCCACTCAATGCGAATGGTTCGCTATAGCAACGGGAATGCGGCGAATGCAAGTCGTTCGCATGGGTGCGTCGTTGCCGCACCGCCGGTTCTCTGATCACATCGGCTTCGGGACAGGAGGGGCGCCGTGACCATCAGGACTCTGTTCGCTGCTCTGGGCGCGGCCGCGGCGCTGTTCAGCGCGGCGTCGGCGACGGCCTCGGACCGGCCGGGGCTTCCCGCCTTCACCTCCATGGCCGAGCTCAGCGCCTTCCTTGACGCCCATGCGCCGCAGGAGGCGGGGCAGGAGGTCTGCCCGCCCGAGCATCCGGACTGTCCCGACAACACCGAGGTGGAGGATATCGTCGTCACCGGATCGCGGATTACCGCGCCGTCCATCACCAACAACCAGGAAGCCGGGGTCGACGAGGGCGACATCGTCAAGGCGCGCGGCGACACCCTGATCATCCTGCGCCGGGGGCGTCTGTTCACCATCGACACCGGCCAGGGACGGCTGCGGCTCGTCGATCGGATCGACGCCTATCCGCCGGGCGTCGATGGGGAGGACGACTGGTACGACGAGATGCTGGTCTCGGGCGACCGCGTCATCGTCATCGGCTACAGCTACGGACGCGGCGGGACCGAGATCAATCGCTTCCGGCTGGACGCGGCGGGAAACCTGACCTTCGAGGACAGCCACCACTTGGCGTCCGACGACTATTATTCGTCCCGCAACTACGCCTCGCGGCTCGTGGGGGATCAGCTGGTGGTCTATTCGCCCGTCGATCCCTCGACCGGCGATCCGCTGAAGGACCTGCCGCGCCTGACCCGCTGGACGCCCGACGCCGTGGGGCAGGAAGACAAGGACGACGACTACGAGACGATGCCGGGTCGTCCCATCGTCACGGTGGGCGACGTCTATCGCGCGCCGGGCCTGGATGAGGGGGCGCGCGGCCTCGTCTTCCACACCACCATCCGCTGCGCCCTGTCCGCGCCCGAGCTGAGCTGCCGCGCGACGGCGGTGCTGGGGCCGGACTCGCGCAGCTTCTATGTCGCCCCGACGGCGGTCTACGTCTGGATGGTTGAGGAGAGATGGGGGCTTCCGAAGGGGGAGCAGCCCCGCGGCTGGCTGTATCGCATGCCGCTGGACGGCGGCCGTCCGCAGGCGGCGGCCACGGTGGGCGCGCCGATCGACCAGTTCTCCTTCCTCGAACAGCCGGAGTTGGGCCGCATCAATGTGCTGGTGGTGGCCGACAACGACGGCGACGGGATGGGGCGGCCCGAGACCGTGGCGGGCGGCGCGGCGCTGCTGCAACTGCCCTTCTCGCGCTTCGGGACCGGCGAGGGCGAGGCGGACCTCTCCGACTACCGGATCCTGCCCGGGGTCGGACAGCAAGGGCGGGCGCAGAACCGGTTCGTCGGCGACTTCCTGCTCTATTCCGCCCAAGTCTACAGCGACCTCCCGTACGCCGAGGACCTGCCGCGTTACGAGAGCCGCCTGATCGTGACGCCGTTGGCTCCGGGACCGACCCTGATCTGGGGCGTGCCGGGCCGGGTCAACCGGATCGAGGCGATGGGGCCGGACGCCCTGGTCGTGTCGGGGGAGACGGACGCCTTCTTCACCACCTTCGAACTTCAGACCCCGCGCCCGACCATCGGCGACCAGTATGTCATGCCCGGCTCGGAAGAGACCGAGAGCCGCAGCCACGCCTTCTTCTACCGGCCTGACCCGTCCAGCGCCGACGGCTCGACCGGAGTGCTGGGCCTGCCGGTCTCGCGCGCCGGGACCGGGCCGGTCGATCCGGAGACGGAGGAGCGCCCGACGCTGGAGACGATCACCTACATTCGCCGCAACGGCCTGGGGCGGCTGGGCGAGATCGGCTCGCTGGACGCCACGCCCCTGAACGGCCGGATCGACGACGGCTGCATCGCCTCCTGCTACGGCTGGTACGGCGACGCGCGCCCGATCTTCCTCGGCGACCGCATCTTCGCCCTGCTCGGCTATGAGGTGATCGAGGGGCGCGAACGGAACGGCCGCATCCGCGAGGTGCGCCGCATCGACATGACCCCGCCGCCGCCGGAGGGGCCGCGGCCCTACTACATCGATTGACCTTGGGCCCGGTTCGTCGCACTCCCCGGACATGGCCAGAGAACCCGTCGTCCCGCCGCGTCCGCCGTGTGCGCTGTATCTGATCACGCCGCCGGCGATCCCCGACCTGCCCGCCTTCGCCAGGACGCTGGGCGAGGCGCTGGACGCGGGCGCCGTCGCGGCCCTGCAGATCCGGCTCAAGGATATCGATGACGCCGCTGTCCTGGCAGCCGTCGCCGTGCTGAAGCCGGTGGCCGCGGCGCGTCGCGTGGCGGTGATCCTGAACGATCGGCCCGACCTCGCCGCCCGCTCGGGCTGCGACGGGGTGCATGTGGGGCAGGGCGACGCCTCCTACGCCGAGGCGCGCCGGACCATGGGGCCGGACGCCATGATCGGCGTGACCTGCCACGATAGCCGCGAGCTGGCCATGGAGGCCGCCGAGGCGGGGGCCGACTACGTCGCTTTCGGGGCCTTCTTCCCGACCGCGACCAAGGAAACGGCGCACCGGCCCGAGCCGGAAATCCTGACCATCTGGCAGGAGACGGTGGAGACGCCCTGCGTCGCCATCGGCGGGATCACGGCCGCCAACGCCGCCGACCTGGCCCGCGCCGGGGCCGATTTCGTGGCCGTCAGCGGGGCCGTCTGGGGCCATCCCGATGGTCCGGCGGCGGCGGTTCGTGAGCTTGATCAGGTGCTTGCGGCGGCCTTCTGACCTTCAGGGGATGTTAGGAAGCGCCCGGTTAGGTAGCGATGAGACTTTTCGCCTGCCGGACCAGATTATGACGATGAGCCGCGTGCTCGATCCCCAGCCCGTTCCTGTGGTGGAGACCGCGACGCGTTCGCGCGCGGCCCCCGTGGACGTGGCTGCGACGAGCGGCATCGGCCAGCCCCTGGCGCCGATCTTCACCGCCATGGCGGTGATGGTCCTGACGATCATCGCCCTGACCTTCGCCCGCACCGCCGACATGGTCGCGGCCCTCTGGGGCGCCGGCGGCCTGGCGGTCGCGGTCTGGCTGCGCACCTCGCGCGGTCCGCTGTACGACGCCTGCTTCGGCGGCCTGCTGGCCTGCGGTCTGGCCGCGGGTAACCTGCTGGCGGGCAATTCGACCAAGACCACCCTCATGTTCACCGTCGCGAACATGATGGACATCTACTGCGCCGTCCTGATGGCCCGCCGGTTCGCCCCGACGCTGAATCTGGCCTCGGTCGAGGGCGCCAGCCGCTTCCTGGTCAGCGCCGCGGTGCTGGCCCCCCTGCCGGCGGCGGCCATGGTGGGCGGCATGCTGTGGTGGATCAACGGAGCCGACTTCCTGGAGACGGCCCAGACCTGGTGGTTCGGGCATGCGCTCAGCATCGCCGTGGTCGGCAGCTTCGGCCTGGCCCTGACCAAGCGGGAGGTCCTGCGCTTGCGGTCTCCGGCGCGGGCGACGGAGGCGGTGGTCCTGCTGGGCCTGCTGACGGTCGTGAACGTGCTGATCTTCGGCATGCAGTCGCTGCCGATCAGCTTCGTCACCCTGCCTCTGCTGCTGCTCATCGCCGTGCGCCTGCGCCTGCTCGGCGTGACGGCGGCCCTGCTGATCATCAGCGTGCTGGCCATCGGCGGCAGCATGCTGGGGCATGGTCCCTATGCGAGCGCCTTCAGCGGGGCCGACCGCGCCATGATGGCACAGCTGCTGGTGCTGTTCGGCTACCTGCCCATCCTGCTGGTGGCGGCGCTCCTGGAGGAACGTGATCGCCTGGCCGACCGCGCCAAGGCCGGTCAGGTCCGCGCCGAGCGCGCGTCCGAGGCCAAGTCCCGCCTGCTGGCCAATGTGGCGCATGAGATCAAGAGCCCGGTCGGCGGCATCATCGGCATCGGCGAACTGTGGCGCGCCGGCCAACTGGGTCCAGTCACCCCGACCCAGGGCGAGATGGCCGAGATGCTGGTCAAGACCGCCCGTCAGGTCGAGGCCCTGTCCCACGATCTGCTCGACGTGGCCCGCGCCGAATCCGGCGCCGTGAAGGTCGAGCTGCGGCCCACCGACGTGCCCGGCGTGCTGGACGACGTCCGCCGCGCCACGGCCCTGCGTCCGGAGGCCCAGGGCATCCGCATCGATCTGGTCAGCGAAGGCGACGGTCTGGTGGCCCTGGCCGACTCCCAGCGCCTGGTCCAGGTGATCGGCAACCTGACCTCCAACGCGGTCAAGTACGGCGGGTCCGGCGGGGTGGTCGTCCTGCGCGCCAGCCGCATCCATGACGGCGTCCGCATCGAGGTTATCGACCACGGTCCGGGCCTGACGGCTGAGAAGCAGACCCAGCTGTTCGAGCCCTTCAACCGGCTGGGCCTGGAACGCTCCACGGTCGAGGGGCACGGCATCGGCCTGGCCCTGGCCAAGCGTCTGGTCGAACTGCAGGGCGGCTCAATCGGCGTGACCTCGACCCCGGGCGAGGGCGCCTGCTTCTGGGTCGAACTGCCCGCGGCCTGATCGCGCCGACGGCCGTCTCCTACCGGCCAACTGGGTCTTTGCGACGTTCCGACGCGCGGCCGAACGCGCATCGACTTTGCCTCGGCGTGGGCTTAAGGCCACAAGCAAGGTAGGGCTATTCGGAAGGATCCGGCCGTGGAAATTGACGCGCTGCTGCTCTCGCGCCTGCAGTTCGCCTTCACCGTCTCGTACCACATCCTCTTTCCGGCCTTCACGATCGGCCTGGCGGCCTTTCTGGCCGTGCTGGAGGGGCTGTGGCTCTGGACCAAACGGGACGCCTTCAAGACCCTCTATCTGTTCTGGGTGAAGATCTTCGCCATCAGCTTCGGCATGGGCGTCGTCTCGGGCATCGTGCTCAGCTACCAGTTCGGCACCAACTGGTCCGAGTTCATCCGCATCACCGGCGGGGTCATCGGGCCGCTGCTGGCCTATGAGGTCCTGACCGCCTTCTTCCTCGAGGCCTCCTTCCTCGGCGTCATGCTGTTCGGCTGGAAGAAGGTGGGGCCGCGGCTGCACTTCCTGGCCACCGTCCTGGTCGCCGTCGGCACCTCGATCTCGGCCTTCTGGATCCTGTCGGCCAACAGCTGGATGCAGACGCCGCAGGGCTTCGAAGTCCTCGCCGACGGAACCATGCGGGCGACCGACTTCGCCGCCGTCATCTTCAATCCCAGCTTCCCTTCGCGCCTCGTGCACATGCTGCTGGCCGCCTTCCTGACCACCGGCCTGGTGGTCGGCGCGGCCTCGGCCTACCGGGTGCTGAAGGAGCGCGCGAAGGGCCCCGTCGAGGGCTGGACCGAAAGCCGGATCGGACTGGTCATGGCCATCGGCCTGGTTGCCGTCGTCGCGCCGCTGCAACTGGTCGCCGGCCACTGGTCGGGCGAGGTCGCGCACGAGCATCAGCCGCTGAAGACCGCCGCCATCGAGGGCTATTGGGAGACCCGCGCCGACCAGCCGCTGCACCTGTTCGGCATCCCCGACCGCGCGGCCCAGAAGAACCATCTGGAAGTCTCGATCCCGGGGATCGGCAACATGATCCAGAACGTGCCCAAGGACGAGGTCATCAAGGGCCTGGACCAGTGGGCGCCCGACGACCAGCCGCCGGTCGCCATCCCCTTCTTCGCCTTCCGCGTCATGGTCGGCCTGGGCCTGCTGATGATCGCCCTGGGACTGGGCGGGGCCTGGCTCCATTGGCGCAAGCGGCTGTTCGACAGTCCGTGGTTCCTGCGCTTCTGCGTGGCCATGGGGCCGTCCGGCTTCCTCGCCGTGCTGGCGGGCTGGATGGTGACCGAGGTCGGGCGCCAGCCGTGGCTGGTCTACGGCGTGCTGCGCACCCGCGACGCGGTCTCGCCGGTCACGACCGCCGAGGTCGCGACCAGCCTGATCGCCTACATCAGCGTCTATGCGGTGGTCTTCACCGCCGGCGCCATCTTCATCCTGCGCCTGATGGCCGAAGGCCCCGTAGCCGCCGCGGCCGAGCCTGATCCGCGTCAGGACCGCGCCCCCGGCTCGGCCCTGGCCAAGGCGCCGGCGGACACCACTCCCGGAGAGGACGCGTGATGCTGGACCTGCCGCTGATCTGGGCCGGGCTGATCGCCACGGCCGTCCTCCTCTACGTCGTCCTCGACGGCTTCGACCTCGGGGTCGGCATCCTGTTCCCCTTCGCCAGGCGCAAGGAAGAGCGGGATGTGATGATGAACACCGTCGCCCCCGTTTGGGACGGCAACGAGACCTGGCTGGTGCTGGGCGGCGGCGGCCTGCTGGCGGCCTTCCCCGGCGCCTTCTCGGTGCTGATGCCGGCCCTCTATCTGCCGGTGCTGCTGATGCTGGCGGGCCTGATCCTGCGCGGCGTGGCGTTCGAGTTCCGCTTCCGCGCCCGGGATCGGGGCCGCAAATTCTGGACCCAGATGTTCGCCGGCGGCTCGATCCTGACGGCGGTGGCGCAGGGCCTGATCCTGGGCGGCTTCATCCAGGGCGTGACCGTCCAGGACGGCCGGTTCGCGGGCGGGACCTTCGACTGGCTGACGCCCTACAGCCTGCTGGTCGCGGCGGGCCTGGTGGCCGGCTACGCCCTGCTGGGCGGGGCCTGGCTGATGATGAAGACCAAGGACAACCTGCACGGCGACGCCAAGCGCTGGACCCTGATCTCGGCGGGGGCCGTCGCGGCCCTGCTGGCGGCGGTCAGCCTGGCGACCCTGTACATCCATCCGCGCATCGCCAGCCGCTGGGGCTTCGATCTCAGCAACGGCTTCGCCATCGACTGGGCCGCGCTGGCGCCGTTGCTGGTCATCCCGGCGGTCGGCCTGGCCGGGCTGGCGATGGTCTTCGTGATGGCCCGCAAGGGCTCGCACCGCTGGCCTTTCGTGGGCGCGATCGCGGTCTTCCTGTCCGGCTATCTCGGACTGGCGGCCAGCTTCGTGCCCTATGTCGCCCCCTATGCGCTGGACTACCGGCAGGCGGCGGCGCCCGACAACGCGCTGGCCCTGATGCTGTGGGGCACGGCGTTCATCCTGCCGCTGATCCTGATCTACACGGCCTGGGTCTACTGGGTCTTCCGCGGCAAGGTCGATGAGGAGTCCGGCTATCATCATTGAACCCGTTCCCCCGCCCGGGCCCGGCGAAGCCGGCGGCCCGCTGTGGAAGAAGCTGGCGTGGTTCGTGGCCCTGGCGGTCGCGGCTTCGGCGGTGACCGCCATTGTCGCCTATGGTCTCAGGGCCTTGCCGTTCATGGGCTGAAGGGCGAAGGTCGCGGTCATGAAAGTCTCTGTCGCGTCCGCCGCCGCCGCCCTTCTCCTCGCCGGAGCCGTCCAGGCCCAGACGGCGCCCCCCAGCGGGGCCCAGCCGCAAGCCCAGACCCCGGCGCCCGCCGCCGCGCCCGGCGCGGACTTCACCCGCGACCTGAACGCCGGTCCGCCGCGCCCGGCGACCTATCTGGCCCCGGCGCCGGCCCCGGTCACAACGCCTCCGCCCGCCGCCGTCACGCCGGCTCCCGCGACCCCGGCGCCGCGTCCGGCGGCTCCGACCGCCACTCCGGCGCCGACCCCGGCTCCTCGCACGGCGGCGCCGACCGCCACTCCGGCGCCGACCCCGGCTCCTCGCACGGCGGCGCCGACACCCGCACCCACGCCGCGTCCGGCCGCGCCTAGCCCGGCCCCGCGC